>NZ_CADP01000321.1 GCF_000285295.1 Komagataeibacter europaeus LMG 18890
CTGTCCGGGTTCTCCTTTGCCGATACGCAGGTCAACGAGCCCATGATCCGCCAGCTCCATAGCGGGGACTTCATCGAGCGTGCTGAAAATGTCGTGCTGATCGGCGGTCCGGGAACCGGGAAAACCCACCTGGCGACCGCGCTGCCCATCCAGGCGATCACCCATCACCGCAAGAAGGCGCGCTTCTGGTCAACGTTCGACTTGGTCAATGCGCTCGAACAGGAAAAGACCGCCAACCGGGCCGGGCAGATTGCCGGCAGGCTGCTCCGCCTGGATCTCGTGATCCCTGATGAACTCGGTTATCTCCCCTTCAGCGCGTCTGGCGGCGCCCTGCTGTTCGATCTGCTCAGCCGCCTCTACGAGCGCACCAGTGTCATCATCACAACCAATCTGAGCTTCAGTGAATGGGGAGACGTCTTTGGTGACCCGAAGATGACGACGGCGCTCCTCGATCGGCTGACCCATCACTGTCATATCCTCGAGACAGGAAATGACAGCTACAGGTTCCGCGCCAGCACCGCCGCCTCAAAAAACAGAAAGGACAGATCCTCTTCTTGACCGCCCGCCCGACTATGCCTGAAATAGCAGCTGGCTGGGTCAATTCCTGATGAAAAACCCGGGTCAGTTCTCGGTTCTTCCGCACTTTTCGTGATGATGTTTTTGATTATGCGGGTTGGAGGACACGAGCCCTGAGGAGTTCGAAGCCTGCTCTTCCGAACATGGTTCGCTTGATCATTTTCAATCGGCTGATCTGTCCTTCAACCGGGCTGGTTGTCCATGGTGTGACGAGAGAAGCTTCAATGGCAGCAGCATCCCGTTCAAGCGCAGGTATCAAACGCGATAGCAGCGTCGTTTTCCCTTCTTCCAGCAGGGCCTTCAGATCGCCTTCCTTTCTGGTGTCCTCCTTTTTACAGAGGAGGTTCTGCATTTTCCTGAGCCAGCAGAGCGTGACAGCGAGTTGCGGTTCGGCTTCCAGAAGGGCAGGAACAAGTAGCCCGTCCTGTCGTCCAGCAGACAATGGATC
>NZ_CADP01000320.1 GCF_000285295.1 Komagataeibacter europaeus LMG 18890
TCCCGAGTTGATCCCCTATGAAGGCGAGCGGGATCTGAGGGATCAGCTCCCCCGGCCGGAGCAGCCGCCCCGGGTAGCGCAGCGCGCAAAGCTGGATAGCAAAGCCCAACCGATTGTGCGCCCTTCTCCGACTGACAATGACACGCAGGTCATCGGGAGTGAGCGTCCAGTAGCGCACCAGGTCGGCCTCGTTTTCGGGCAGGGCAAGCAGCAACAGGCGCTGCGCCTCGGTCAGAACGGAACGGCGCGGCATCTGTCAGGTTCTGCCGGGAGGCGTCCAGCCAATCCGCGCCAGCGTGTCGATCAGCGTCGAGCGCGGTACACCGAAGTTGCGGCATATAGCCGCTTTGCTGGCGCCGCCTTCGAGGGCGACGGTAATCGCCGCGATCTTCTCCGCGTCGATCGCGGGCGGCCTACCGCCGCGCCGACCCCGGCGCCTGGCGGCCGCCAGCCCCGCCATGACCCGTTCGCGCGTCAAGGCGCGTTCGTATTGGGCGAGTGCGCCGAACATCGAGAACAGCAACTCGCCTTGCGCGGTTGCCGTATCCATATGTTCGGTCAAGGATCGGAAAGCGATGCCACGCTCCCGAAAATCTCCGATAATATCGAGAAGATGCGATAGAGAACGGCCCAGACGGTCGAGTTTCCAGACCACCAGCGTATCCCCTTCCTTGAGCCAGGCGAGGCACGTCTTGAGGCCAGGGCGATCGTCGCGGGCACCAGAGGCCTTGTCGGAATGAATGTGGCGTGCATCGACGCCAGCCGCGATCAGCGCATCGCGCTGGAGATCCACTGACTGGCGTTCGTCGGCTGAGGACACTCGCATATAACCGACCAGCATGTACGACAAACCTCATCAGAAGAGTTTCCGCACAGTAATGCAAAGCGACATGGTTTGTCGTGCGGTTTTTGCTACCTTGGCGGCTATCTTTTCCCGGCAAGAAAAAAATGACGGAAAACACCTGTTTTCCGTCATATACCCTCAGCATCCGACCTTAGCGTATATCTGTGCCCGTTCTATGTACCGACCCCG
>NZ_CADP01000319.1 GCF_000285295.1 Komagataeibacter europaeus LMG 18890
GGCCGCCGCGTCCGCCAGCATTTTGCCGACACGGGTGGCTTTACCGATCATGTGTTCGCCGCCAGCTCCTTGCTCGGCTACAGGTTCGCACCGCGTATCCGAGATCTCTCTCAGAAAAGACTCTATGCCTTCACGCCCAACGCGACGCCCGCCAATGTGCGAGCGCTGGTTGGCGGCAAAATCAATGAACCGCTCATCGAGCGCAACTGGCCCGACATCCTGCGCGTCACGGCAACGATCGCAGCGGGCATCGTCGCCCCCAGCCAGATTCTTCGCAAGCTCGCTTCCTACCCGCGCCAGAATGAGCTGGCCCTCGCATTGCGGGAGATCGGTCGCATCGAGCGCACCCTGTTCATGATCGACTGGATTCTCGACGCCGGTCTCCGGCGCCAGGCTCAGATCGGTCTCAACAAGGGCGAGGCCCATCATGCCCTCAAGCGCGCCATCAGCTTCCATCGTCGAGGTGAGATACGCGACCGCTCAGGCGAAGGGCAGCACTATCGTATTGCCGGCATGAACCTGCTCGCCGCCATCATCATCTTCTGGAACACCATGAAACTCGGGGAGGTCGTGGACAGACGCGCCGTGGACGGCATCATCATCCCGCCTGATCTCCTCGCCCATGTCTCACCGCTGGGATGGGAACACATCAACCTCACCGGCGAATATCGCTGGCCTAAATCCTTAGCGTAGGATTTCGCCCCCTCCCGCAAACGACCCCTTCTGCTCAAAGCCACCAAAAAATAGTGCGATTGCCACTGTTTCTAGGAGAAGGCCTCTCTCTGTGAATAGAAAAGTTATCCCGGTGCAATCACCACCCTAATACGGTGCAATCACCACCCGTAGACACGGTGCAATCACCACCCATAGGCACGGTGCAATCACCACCCCCCTAAAACCGATATGATTCCCGTTATCTAAACCGATAGGTTTTTCCGGTAGTTGTCCGATAATTTCTAACGAAATTGTGGATAAATATAAGACTTAAAATTTCGATCTAAATCACCGCCTCTTGGGGGGGCCCCCCCCCCCCCCCCCCCCCCCCCCCCCCCCCCCCCCC
>NZ_CADP01000318.1 GCF_000285295.1 Komagataeibacter europaeus LMG 18890
GCACGCAGACGCTCGCGCAGCTGGGTCAGAACACAGAGTTCGTAGGCCTGTCGTATGACTGTTCCCTCTGGCCTGACAAAGCTGTGCCAGGAAGGCGGAATGAAACGGATCGGACAGGAGTCAGGCAAGCGGCGTTTACCGGTCCGATAGAGGTCTCCAATGATCTGCACCGCCTTCAGTAATCCCTGTACCGTGCGACCACCCTGAAACTGGAACGCGTTCAGGAATGGACCAATGGCAGGACGAAGAGAGCGATGCCGGTTGATCAGTTCGGCCGTGCGATCAATGGTCTCTGGAGCTGTCAGGGTTTCAGCCCTGCCGATGGCGTCCTGGAGGCGGGGCCAGTCAATTCCCGTAATGGCAGACAGTGAATCAACACCCTGATCACGCGCCTCAATCAGATGACGGCAGGAGGTTGTCAGCAGACGAAGCTGGGCCTGCAACGATCGCATGGTGACAATCGCTTTGTCACGGATCCGGTGCTCGGCACGGCGCATCATGCTTCCGAGGAGTTTGTCCATCATTGTGAGGGTCGCGTCGGTTAGAACCTCCTCAAGTCGGACCCCGGCTGCCACCAGAATGGCGTAACGACGGGATGACCGAAGCTCGGCCAGATGCTGGGGCGTAATCCGGGCAGCTTCTTCGCTCAAACGGTCAAAGGCCACACGCGGTATGGTCGTGGCGCGAGCGCTGTCGAGGTTCAGGGATCGTACATACTCCAGGCGTTCCAGCAATCGCAGGATATTGCGCGCGGCTGGTGACAGGGGCGGGTTACGCAGCCACGAGAGCGAGGAGGCACTGCGATCGCCACGACGCTCCAGCATTTTGTCCAAACGACAACGGGTTTCCGGCGGCAGATCCCCTGCAAGGACGTCATGGACAAGGTGATCGGCCTGCTGGCGAGCACGGCGCACCAAGGCTTCAATGACAGTGACCGACGGCAGGAGAATGCTTCGGCGACGCATCTCGTCAATCAGGATCGCAGCCATGCGGGATGGCTGGGTCACATGATGTGCAATTGGCATCGCGAAACCGGTCATGTCATGAAATGCCGACCGATCGAAGGTTCG
>NZ_CADP01000317.1 GCF_000285295.1 Komagataeibacter europaeus LMG 18890
CGCTATAGCCAATCTCCTGGCCGAGTTTTGCGACGGCCTTGCCCAGGGGGCCGTCCCATACGAACCAGATCCGGCGGGTCAGGTCATCGGGGAGCAGGGGCTGGTTGGCAGATGCCACGACCGGAGACGGGCGGATGCTGCCAAGTTCCCGAAGATCAGTCGTGGTCTCTGCTATTGACCGCTGCAAGGCCAGTTCAGGATTGGCCATGCCGGTCGTCGCAATGGGAGAAGGTGACGACAGGCTCTGCGCACAGGCGTTGAGCGCCATGGGCAAAAGAAAAATGAGCAGAGAATGTTTCATGATCTTATCCGGATAATGGGAGTAGCTTCGAAGATCATCTTGCGACTGCTGCAGCAAAAATTGGCTGCGTTGCTTTTTATTTCATGCAGGCCCCGAGAGGAGATTCGTGTCCTCTTTTGGGGTATGCTGTCGCCGGATTGACGCGCAGAATTGCGTGGGACAGGAGTAAACCTTTTTGTTGAGAGCGCGACCGTTACCCAGGAACAGTGTAGGATGACGGCCTCGGCGTTATCAGAAACACCAACTTCTTATTTGGGGAAGTTGCAACGATGAACTCATGAAATTAGGTGACGCCCGGAAAAGTGTCTCTTTTCTGTTTTTTGCTCCGAACATGAGGGGATTACCGGCAGCTATCCATGTTGCTGACAGTTTTACCAAGCATCTGGTGTGCGCTGAACAATCTGTATCGATGGGACACAATGAGGTATGTCGATGATATGTAGCCGAGAGGGTAGATTGCAGGATGAAGATCATCAGAACGGCCATCGTGATGGCGATAATTGCAGGCACGGGTGCCTGTTCGTCCACGGGTGATGCTTCCATAAAAAAAACAACCATTGCGGAAGTTGATCAGAATATTCATGATGGTGTAACAACTTCATCTCAGGTGCATCAGATTTACGGTGAACCGGGGCAGAAAACCTATGAAAATGGTTACGAAGTCTGGATTTATAGTTTTACGTCTGGCAGGGAGGATGGTCTTTCAATAGCGCAGGACGTAGTCGGACTTGGCATGCTTGGAGAAAGATCAAATAACAAAAGCAAGATGCTGA
>NZ_CADP01000316.1 GCF_000285295.1 Komagataeibacter europaeus LMG 18890
GCTGCGAATAGCTTGAATCATAGGATTCCCAAAGGGCGTCTGATGTGATTCAAGATGAAGACTGGCGAAGGAGGCCAGCCTTCATGCCGAAAGCCTACTCGCAGGATTTACGAGACCGCGTGATTGATGCGGTGGGGAAAGACGGCATGAGTTGCCGGGCAGCGGCACGCCGTTTTGGCGTGAGCGATGCCTCGGCGATCAAATGGGTGCAGCGCGCAAGACGCATCGGAGATCGGTGCTGCGCCGGCACGGGCGGGCATCGTCCCTCGAAAACCAGACCTGAACGGGCCTGGCTGCTGGCCATCATTGATGCCGAACCTGATATCACCCTTGCGGCGCTGTCGATCCGACTGCGCGAGGAGCGTGGCGTTCAGGCCGACACAGGCATGCTCTCGCGCTTTTTCCAATCCGAAGGGATCAGCTTCAAAAAAAAGCGTGCTGCCCTGCGAGCAGGACCGGCCTGACGTCGCGCGCAAGCGCAGGTTCTGGAAGCGCTATCAGGCCAACATAGATCCCACCCGTCTGGTCTTTATCGACGAAACCTGGGCTAAGACCAACATGACGCGCACGCACGGCCGTTGCCGCAAAGGTGAGAGACTGAGAGCCAGAGTCCCTCATAGCCACTGGAAGACACTGACCTTTCTGGCTGCCTTGCGTCATGACCGGATCACCGCACCCTGCGTTCTCGACGGACCGATCAACGGGCGCAGTTTTTTGGCCTATGAACTGCCCCGGGTTTACCGGAGAGTAAAACTCTCGGAGGATGAGCCCTATGGTAGAGAAGAAGAAGACATCACGTTATTCGCCTGAGTTCCGTGAGCGCGCGGTGCGCCTTCTGGACGAGCATCGATCGGATTACCCGAGCCTATCGGTGGCCTGTCGCGAGATTGGTGGCAAGCTTGGCTGTTCGGGCGACAGCCTGCACGACTGGTGGAAGCAGGCCCGGCGGGACGCGGGTGCGTAACCAGGGCCGACCACGGCCGAGACGGCACGGATCAGGGCGTTGGAGCGTGAGGTCCGTGAACTGCGTCAGGCCAATGAGATTCTCAAGAAAGCTTCAGCTTATTTTGCACAGGCGGAGCTCGACCG
>NZ_CADP01000315.1 GCF_000285295.1 Komagataeibacter europaeus LMG 18890
AAAAAAAATGAAGATGCTCAAGCGCCATCTTCGTACTGTCTATGGCATGACACCCGAGCAGTATCGGGAGAAATGGGGCCTGCCGGAAAGCTACCCGATGACCGCCCCATCCTATGCAGCCCGACGTTCTGCCCTGGCACAGGAGATCGGACTGGGGCGGACCGTCAAGGAGACACCGGCCCCTTCGGAAACATCAGGAACTGGGGTGCCGGTCACACGCCTGCCAGAGAAGAAACGCGGACGCAGGCCGAAACTGGCCTGAAGGTCCAGACCGGGAGAAACGGGACATGAAGGCATGGGCCGCCAGCCTCGGCACGGATAACCCGCTCCCCCTGCCACAACCCGGGCAATAAGGGGGACGCTCTCGCACACCGCAGGAAGGTGACGCAGAGTGCAATGGTCACGACTATCCCTGATGCATTGATGGAACGACCGTTTCACGACCCTACGGCTACCCTTACGACGACCCATCGACATACCCAAGGCCGACATTGCGCCTACCCATAGGTAGCGGCTCTTCATACACCATTGCACCGTTGGTGCGGGCATGCCCAAAGGGCTTGGAAAACCCGAGCCCCTTCAGCCAAAGGGTAGACCGATACGGTCCACCCTTTCGGCAAGAATGGTCGTTGCAGCGAGCAGACGTGGCACGACAGTTCCCTACCGCCTGAAAGGCGGTGACTATCTTACGCGACGTTCCTTGGCCGACCGCCTTTAGCACCATTCCGGCGTGCCGCCGCTGCCTTTGCCTGGCTGGCGGACGATCCGCCCACGCGTCCCATCTGTGCTGCCATCCAGCTTCGGGAACCGTAGATACCGTGGATCAGACCTTCGACCAGAACATCGGCGTCGAGACGGGGCCAGTGAAGGCCATTACCCAGCGGAGTGATCTCGATCTCGGCCAGATCATTCAGGGAAGCGTCCTGCAGATCTTGTATCAGACCCACAGGCACGCTCATCTCAACACCGTTGGAGAGCGTGACGTGAAGAGCGCGGCGAGCACGGATAAACCGTGCGGAGACCGCATGAGGAATTGTCGCTCTATGAAGCGCGTCTGCTTCACGAGCGGCCTGATAGTTCATGTCATTCGCCATGTATCTTCTCC
>NZ_CADP01000314.1 GCF_000285295.1 Komagataeibacter europaeus LMG 18890
CCTGCGTGCCGCCGGTATCGAGCCAGGTAATATTTATGATGATCGTGCATCCGGTAGCCGCGATGATCGGCCCGGCTTAGCTGCATGCCTCAAATCCTTGCGCGACGGCGATGTGCTGGTGGTCTGGAAACTCGATCGCCTCGGGCGCTCGCTCGCCCACCTGGTCAACACCGTGAAGGATCTGTCAGACCGCAGGATCGGCCTGCGTGTGCTGACCGGAAAAGGCGCTCAGATCGACACCACGACCGCATCCGGCCGCATGGTGTTCGGTATCTTTGCCACTCTGGCCGAGTTCGAGCGGGATCTGATCCGCGAGCGCACCATGGCTGGCCTTGCCGCAGCCAGAGCGCGCGGACGAAAGGGAGGGCGAAAATTCGCCCTGACCAAAGCACAGGTGCGTCTCGCCCAGGCCGCCATGGCGCAGCGCGACACGTCTGTTTCCGATCTGTGCAAGGAACTCGGGATCGAGCGCGTCACTCTATACAGATATGTCGGACCGAAGGGCGAGCTCAGGGATTATGGGAAGCGCGTTCTCAGCTTAGCGTAGGATTTCGCCCCCTCCCGCAAACGACCCCTTCCAGACGCTGCTCGACCCCGATCATCTCCCGTGTGGAGAACCGCTCCCGCCCGTGCCCGTCTTTCCCGAGCGCGACCAGCTCCGGACATGCCTCCACCCGAACCATGACAGCACTGAACTGTTCTGCATCCGCCGTATGCCGGTCCACGAACCGCGCCAGGTCCTGACGGGTGAATGTGCTCTGCTGTCGCGTCAGCGCCTCCAGCGCCACATGCGGCTCGGCCAGCAACCTTTCCCCATTGCGCCGTGCGATCTCCAGATGGTCGGCAACCCGCTCACACGGTTCACCGCGCTCCGGCCGGCGTGACCCTGCGGGTCCGATCTTGTTCTGTGGCTCAAGGTCGATCCCCTGTGCGGCAAACGACCGATGATCGATCCGCACATCCAGGTCCAGCTCGGCCAGCCGTTCATTGGCGAGCGACGCCCATCGCCCCCGCCATGTCAGCAGGAGTTCTTTGTCATTCCACGAGCGTTCTTTCGCACCAAACCCGTTCTCGTCCACAGACCGCGTGGACAGCATCACATGGGCATGGGGCTTCGCCTGTCCGTCT
>NZ_CADP01000313.1 GCF_000285295.1 Komagataeibacter europaeus LMG 18890
TGGCGCCCTCGCGCTGCCAGTAGATCCGGACCATGCCGGGTTCGAAAACCGGCTCGCCGTTCTCGTCGCTCTGCACGATCAGTGCGTCTTCAGGCGTGTTCTGACCCAGCCACTGGCGCTGCGCCTTCTCATAGGCGAAACCGTCATCGGTATAACGGCCGTCCTTCCCGGCTTCACCGAACAGATCCTCCTGCCAGGCGATCCGGCAGCTTTTTGCAATGGCGTCATCAAACGAGGCCTCGATTGCATAAAAACGGTCCTGCCGCAGGGCTGATGCAATCCGGTCCCAATCGGGGATGGCAGCACCGGGTTCCCAATTTCCGTCGGGCAGTTGCTCGCCCTCATCTTCGCAGGCTTCGACATCCTCGGGCGGCAACGAGCCAACCGGAAACCCGAAATGGCCCCAGACCTGTTCCTGCAGCGCGGTGGACGCAAGGGCAATGCTCGCCAGTTCACGATTGCCGGGACCCTTGCCCGCCTCGATCCATGCCAGAATATCAGGCAGGATGACAGACAGGCGGCCGATCTGCTTCAGCTGCACCGGTGTGAGCATCAGCGCCTTGCAGATCGCGGTGTCATTCCACTTTTTTTCCTCCCGGAGCCTGGCGACAACCCGCCACTGTTCAACCTGGGTCATGGGCTGACGGATCATGTTCTCCGATGCGGCACGCATCCGGTCCAGTTCCGCATCATCGCCTGCCACCGTCACCTGAATGGTTTTCAGGCCGGCCTTGACCGCGGCACGCCGGCGGCGATGCCCTGCAACGATCATCAGGCCGTCAGGAGTTTCGCGGACCAGGGGCGGGTGGATGATCCCGACGGCCTTGACGTTCAGCGCCAGCTGGCGCTCTTCCGCCTCGTTGGGCGCGGATTTCCGCGGGTTTTCGGGGTTGTCGAGCAGGGTTTTCGGATCAACTTCGCGCAGTTCCATGGTTTTTACTCCGTGTTCTCAGGACGCCTTTCCTGATGCACTCCGGCGGCCAGCACCGGGCTGGCGGGGCAAGGGCGCCGTGCAGCGGCGGCACCGGACCCGCGCGCAGGCGGCGCAGACGCCGAGCACGGGGAGGCGCCACCCCTTGCGGCGCCTGGCCGGAGATGGCAGCCCTTCTCAGGCTGCCGCCTCTTCTTCCTT
>NZ_CADP01000312.1 GCF_000285295.1 Komagataeibacter europaeus LMG 18890
AGACGCGCTCGCTTCGGGTCAATCATCTGCCGCCTCTGATCACGCCAAACCGAGCAGAGGCATCGCGTAAAAAATCCCGTTCCACGAGAAGTTCGCCTATCTTCGCGTGCAGTTTCTCCACATCAGCTGGGCTGACCGGCGGCTCAGCCACCGTCTTCCCGGAAAAGGTCGCCGCCATCCCCTCGATCGCCTGCCGTTTCCACTGTGCGATCATCGTCTGATGCACCCCATGTTTCGAAGCCAGTTCCGCCAGCGTCAGTTCCCCACGGATCGCCTCCAGCGCAACCCGTGACTTGAACTCCGCCGCATACCGTTTCCGCGTAACCTTGCCCATAAAACCCGTCCTCGTTCAGGCCAGATGATAGCTTATCGCCCTGTCCGAAAAATGGGGACCATGTGTACCATCATGAACGAGCGTTTCAGAAGTGACCGGCAGGTGATCGATGTGATGCTGGCCCATTCGCTCGAGGATAAAGTGGAAGGCGCGTGCAATCGGGCGGATCTATCTGGAGCGGCGGCGTGAACTGGCGCAGGTCTGGGCTGAACTGAACTGGTCAGTGAAGGTCAGGTCAGTCTCAGGGAACTGATTGCGACAAAACGCCGATCAGGCGCCTGATGTTCCGGCGGTATTGATCCAGTCCTCGATAATGCCGGAATGCCAGCGGATTGTGCCGCTGGACAGTTTGCGTGGTCTGGAGAAAGTCCCTTTACTGATATGCCGGTAAATGGTTGCCCGGCTTAGCAGCCTGTCGGGTTGGGGTACCCAGTGAAGGGGTAAGGTTGTAAGGTGGTGAGATGAGCAGCTTCATCCCGTTTGACCGGTCTCAGCCGTATCTTCTGCCGCCTGATCTGAAGTCGTGGCTTCCTGCTGACGATATGGCGCATTTCATTGTCGCAGCCGTCGAGCGGGTTCCGATGCGTGCGTTCTGCGTGCCAGCGCGCACGGGTGGCAAGGCACAGTACCATCCGCGTCTGATGCTGGCCCTTCTGATCTTCAGCTATGCGAACGGGTTGTTTTCCTCACGCCGGATCGAGCGGGCGACATATCGCGACATCGGGGTGCGCTTCGTGGCGGCGAACCTGCATCCGGATCACGACACGATTGCGACGTTCCGCCGGACGAACCGGACAGCCATTGAAGCTGCATTTGCGCAGG
>NZ_CADP01000311.1 GCF_000285295.1 Komagataeibacter europaeus LMG 18890
TTATTGGCGACAGCCTGGCATCCCGTGGCGTGAAGCTTCAACTTGGGAACAGTATTCACGATCCGTCTGATCCAATGGGCAAGTTGTTCTTCAACATCCTTGCGACTTTCGCGGAGTTTGAAGCCGATCTGATCCGGATGCGTACTCGTGAAGGGATGGCCGTTGCACGCGACAAAGGTAAACTACGCGGAAAGAAACCCAAGCTTTCTGAACGTCAGCAAAAAGAGCTTCGCCGGATGTATGATACCGGCGATTACTCCATCAGCGATCTTTCAGAACTGTTTTCTATTTCTCGGCCAACTGTCTATCGAACTCTCAGCAGAACAGCCTCAACGTTCTTGTTGGGTTCACTCTAAGCGTACGTAAAGTACACTTTCGTGTCGTGACCCCGCATAGGGTTTACCGCCCCCTTCTGTCAGGCACTGACGGGCAGGGTGCAGTCTGTCACATGCGGGAATATGGGTTGGATAAACCCGTTCTGTGTGCCGATGGGCTGCGGCGGATGCTTGCCCGCCCGTCCGGCATGTAGATCTCTAATCCTGCGGATGGCTACAGGGTGTAAAAGCCTGATCGAAAACAGGTCGGCCGACGTGGCCTCGGGAACGGCAGCAACCGGATCACACAGGTCCGTGGCTCAATAAACCTGTCCGTTCCAGCACCATGCTGCGTTCAGGCATCCCCGGACGGGCTGCCGGTAAGACACCACAGCGCCAGTGCGGGGCCAAAGCAGTAGACAACGGCAGCGCCAATCAGCCACGGCATCAGGTATGTCATACCAACGGTTATGGGCACTGACCTGTGTGAGCCCACTTTCTAAGACCGATGGATCGAATGGTGTCAGGCAAGGCGGCAAGATTATTCCAAGCGGAACAGGCAGCGTCGATGATGTGCTCGATGCCGTCGAAGACGGTATTGGCCAGCCAGTTGGCGCGCAGGAACTGCCAGATATTCTCGACCGGGTTTAGTTCGGGAGCACGGGACGGCAGGAAGATCAGGCTGACGTTGCGCGGCAGTCTGAGTTTGGGTGTCGTATGCCAGCCGGCACGATCGAGCAGGACGACGGCATGCGCTCCGCGTGCGACGCAGCGTGAGATTTCCTCGATATGCAGTTGCATGCTGGCCGTGCCGGTAAACGGCAACACCAGGCCTGCCGCCTTGCCGAGTGC
>NZ_CADP01000310.1 GCF_000285295.1 Komagataeibacter europaeus LMG 18890
GAACCCGGACCACCGTGCCGTCGATCATCGCATATTCCATGTCGGCCTCGTCAGAGACCGCTTCAAAAAGCCGTTTGAAAACACCGGCTTTCATCCAGTCGCTGTAACGGGAATAGACCGAGTTCCAATGCCCGAAATACGTCGGAAGGTCCCGCCATGGGCTGCCGGTCCGGGCAATCCATAAGACCGCCTCGATAAAAAGACGGTTGTCCTGCCCGCTGCGCCCCCGATCCGTTTTCTTGCCAAGGCACAGCGGTTCCATTTTCGCCCATTGGGCGTCTGTCAGTACGAAGCGATCCATACGGATTTTGAATCACATTTGGTGACTTTGAAAAAGCACAATTCCCAACAGACCCCAATACACCTGGCTATCATCCGCTGGACTGGCGCTGGATCAAGGCGATTAGCTGGGCAGGGACGGGCGCACACAGCCCCGCATGGAACCGTCAGCCCATGCAGATTGGTAATCCGGGTGATCCGGGACTGACTTCGCTGCTGTCTGGAAAGGAGGGTGGCGACCGTATTGTGCCACCTGCGTGGAAAGGACGCCTGACAGTTGGCTCTGCCCGGGCCAATCCAGCCGATAACATTCGTGCCGGGGTCGGATATCTGCTTATGAGGATGACAAACTTCCGGATGGATACCGTTGTCGATCCTAATGCCAGGATCGAGAAAGTTACGGTTACGGCATCGAACAACAATCTGTGGCATATCGCAAGGAATACAGGCACAACAGTAAAAAACCTGCAAAGCCTCAATCCGGGTATTACGCCAGCCCAGCTTAATACCAACCATTGTTTGGTCTGACTCACGGGGTACCCATCGGGTTAAAAATGTGATTCACAGGATGCAGACCATTCTCTGAAGGAGGCATTCTGGATGGGCAGCCCTCTATCCCTGCGTGACGATCATGATAGTTCGGAGTTGCGACGCCTTGCGCGCAGAAGCCGGCATGCGGGTCAGTCGCGTCACCTGCTGGCGCTTGCGGCGATTTATGATGGCGCCTCACGCGGCGAGGCGGCCCTGCTTGCCGGGACAGACCGTCAGAGTATCCGTGACTGGGTGGTGCGTTTCAATGCGGATGGTCTGGATGGCCTTGTGGATCGTCATGGCGGGGGACAAAAAGCCCGCCTGACACAGGAGATGCTGTCTGCCTTGAAAACCCGGC
>NZ_CADP01000309.1 GCF_000285295.1 Komagataeibacter europaeus LMG 18890
AAGCTTGAAGAGCTCCGCCTAACGACCGCAGGCCGGCTCGCAAACTGTATCGCCTTATGCTGCGTGGTGGCCTGGCGTATCTCATGGATAACAATGCTCAGGCGTGAATTACCAGGGACGTCGCCTTCTACCGTTTTTACAGATGTGGAACGCCAAATACTCGAACAGTTCACACCCATACGCAAACTCAGCACTTCACCAGACCTGGATTTTTACATCCGGGCAGTCGCCAGACTGGGTGGTTACCTTGATCGCGCTTCCGATGCTCCGCCCGGAACAACTGTTATCTGGAGAGGAATGTCTCGCCTGGCAGATATCGTTACAGGTGCTCTCTCCTATCAAATTACAGAAGAAAAAATTTATGGGTAACTGCAAGCCGGTAAGTGGCTTCGCGGGCCGGGTGCGCCTTCATCGGTTCCCCCATTGGCAAGACCTGCGGCATGAAAAGCCTCCACTTCGGCGGGTGTCGCTGCTGCAAAACCGATGGTGACACCGTTGCTTGAGGGCGCTTCACCGTTGCCTGGACGTGCAATGATGAAGGCTGGCTTTTCGCGGCCATACAGAATCCACCCATGCCCGAACGGCCCCAGGTTTTTTATGCCCAGAGCCGCAAGCGCGGCGTCATAGAATTTCGCGGATACCGCAGTATCCACTGCCCCAAGAAAAACGTGAGAGAAAACACCGTCACCGGAAATAACTGCCATGATCGTTCTCCTGTAATTTCCAACCATTGGAAATGATGTTGCGCGGTGAGACGCAGACCTTAGTGTCTGACCGAAAATGAGTTGAGTGATTTCAGTGGATTATGATTCATGGGTTTGCGATAACCTGATGAGATCAAGATGGCCTGGACTGAAATCACCCGCGCGCAGTATCGCCGGGACGACCTGGAGTATGCAAGCGACCTTCGCGATGCGGAGTGGGCGCTGATTGCGCCTTTGATGCCCGAGAAGAAACGACTGGGGAGACCACGACGTACGGATTTGCGCCGGGTCATGGAGGCGATCCTCTATATCGTCACTACGGGTTGCCAGTGGCGACAATTGCCTCGTCATTTTCCCGCCTTCACGACCGTGCAGGGCTATTTCTACCGTTGGATCCGCGAGGGACGATGGGAAGCGATAAACCATATTCTCGTGATCCTGTCGCGTGAGCAGGACGGGCGAGACG
>NZ_CADP01000308.1 GCF_000285295.1 Komagataeibacter europaeus LMG 18890
TCTGCAACCTGCACGGCATGCAGCTCCATCTCGCGGAGATTTCACGCACGGTCGCGCAGGGCGCTCACGCCGTCCTCATTGTGGATCAGGCCGCATGGCATACCAGTCAGAAGCTGGATGTTCCCTACAATATCACCATTCTCCCGCTGCCTCCCCGGGCTCCTGAACTGAACCCGGTGGAAAATCTCTGGCAGTTCCTGCGCAATACATGGCTCTCAAACAGGATCTTCAGAACCTATGACGATATCGTTGATATCGCCTGCCATGCCTGGAACCAGCTCGTCAATCAACCATGGCGCATCATGTCAATCGGACTGCGCAATTGGGCTCATGGGTTATAGCAATCAACGGTTGGTATAACCCGTTATGGCAGCCTGATCGCTTATGCCCGACAACTTGGTCGCAACGACTGCGCGCGCGTTCTGGAACAGACACTTGCGGAAGAAAAATCTGCTGACCAGAAACTGACGCGCATTGCCGGGATAAGTGTAAACCAGCATGCGGCCTGAAGCCGGATATATATGAAAAGGCTTGTCCTTCCTATCGGGAGAAAAGGGGCAGGGGACCCGGTCCCGGCTGCCCCATTCCATGTGCCCTGATGTAAAACACTTTATCTTATGAAATAATTTCTACATATCAGGGCACGCATTGTTCATGTTCAGCATGAATGACCGGTTTCCCCTTGTGTCTATGCAAAACAGTTCTGCCAGAAGACAATCATACAGGGGGGCGTACGCGTCCTGTATGCGACCGTGCGCGTCACACCCGGCGGAAAAAGAAGTAATACCAACCGTTGATTGCTATAACCTATGAGCCCACTTGCGCAGTCCGATTGACATGATGCGCCATGGTTGATCGACGAGCTGGTTCCAGGCATGGCAGGCGATATCAACGATATCGTCATAGGTTCTGAAGATCCTGTTTGAGAGCCATGTATTGCGCAGGAACTGCCAGAGATTTTCCACCGGGTTCAGTTCAGGAGCCCGGGGAGGCAGCGGGAGAATGGTGATATTGTAGGGAACATCCAGCTTCTGACTGGTATGCCATGCGGCCTGATCCACAATGAGGACGGCGTGAGCGCCCTGCGCGACCGTGCGTGAAATCTCCGCGAGATGGAGCTGCATGCCGTGCAGGTTGCAGACAGGGAGCACGAGGCCTGCGGCCGCTCCCTTTTCAGG
>NZ_CADP01000307.1 GCF_000285295.1 Komagataeibacter europaeus LMG 18890
CTTGTCTTATGCATTCCGTGTCGCTGCGTGCGACAAAGGACTGATTTTTCCGGGGTGGCCACCCCGGAAAAATCAGGAAGGGGACGGGTCGGTAACAGGCAGACCGTAATGGGTCGACTTGAGAGTATGACCACCCCTTCTTTTCCTTGTGCCCTGAACGGATACCCGAGGTTCGGCCTCGGATGACAAGCATAGGACATGGAAAAGATGACGCATCCAGTTGCGGCTTCCAAGGCCGAATTGCCACCCGCATCGATCACAATCGGGATCGATGTATCCAAGGATCATCTCGACGCTGCCCGTCACCCCGGCGGTGATACCGTCCGTGTCGCCAACACCCGCAAGGGCCAGACCGCGCTTCTGCGCTGGATCGGCGACATCAAAGCCGTTGCCCGGGTGGTGTTCGAGCCAACCGGCCCCTATCACCGCACACTGGAGGAACGCCTGGCGGCCGTTGGTATCCCGCTGGTTAAGGTTAATCCACGACAGGCGCGGCGTTTCGCTGAAGCCACCGGCAAACTCGCGAAGACAGATCGCGTCGATGCATTGATGCTGGCACGCTATGGTGCCCTGCTGGATCCGGTGGCGCGTCCAGTCCGCACGGATCTACAGAACCGTCTGGCCGAACTGGTGGCCGCGCGCCGCAGTTTGATGCGAGACCGCACGGCAACGCTCAATCGTCTCAAGACCCTCACGATCAGCTTGCTGCAGCGCCACGCGCGTCATCGCCTGCGGCAGATCGAGGCGCAGGTCACATCCCTCGATGCGGCAACTGACGCGCTCGTGGCGGAAGATGCGCATCTGTCTCGGCGCCGGGACGTGCTGGCCAGTATTCCGGGACTGGGAACGGTCACGGCTCATGCGCTTCTGGCCGACATGCCCGAACTCGGCATGATAGAAGAAGGTCAGGCAGCTGCACTGGCCGGGCTGGCACCCATCACGCGCCAGTCCGGCACATGGCGAGGCCGCAGCTTCATCCAGGGTGGTCGTGCCACCGTAAGGCAAGCTCTCTACATGCCGGCCATCGTCGCCATGCGGTTCAACCCAGACCTCAAGCGTGTTTACGATCGCCTTATCGCAAAGGGAAAACACGCCAAGATCGCCATTACCGCAATCATGCGAAAGCTCGTTGTCCTCGCAAACGCCCTGCTTCACAAAGATCGGCTTTGGACGCCAAAA
>NZ_CADP01000306.1 GCF_000285295.1 Komagataeibacter europaeus LMG 18890
AAGCTTGAAGAGCTCCGCCTAACGACCGCAGGCCGGCTCGCAAACTGTATCGCCTTATGCTGCGTGGTGGCCTGGCGTATCTCATGGATAACAATGCTCAGGCGTGAATTACCAGGGACGTCGCCTTCTACCGTTTTTACAGATGTGGAACGCCAAATACTCGAACAGTTCACACCCATACGCAAACTCAGCACTTCACCAGACCTGGATTTTTACATCCGGGCAGTCGCCAGACTGGGTGGTTACCTTGATCGCGCTTCCGATGCTCCGCCCGGAACAACTGTTATCTGGAGAGGAATGTCTCGCCTGGCAGATATCGTTACAGGTGCTCTCTCCTATCAAATTACAGAAGAAAAAATTTATGGGTAACTGCAAGGACGACCGGACGGAAAAGATTATGGGGCTGGAATTCGCCACCGTCTACCTGAACGAAGCCAGCCAGATCACCTATGGCGCGCGCAACATGCTGCTGACGCGGCTGGCGCAGAAATCACCCCTGGCGCTGAAGGAATATATCGACGCCAATCCCCCCACCACCGCGCACTGGCTGTACCGCGTGTTCGAGGACGGGGTGGACCCCACATCCGCAGCACCGCTGGACCGCGCGCGCTACGCCACCATGCGCCTGAACCCCGATGGCAACCGCGCGAACCTGTCACCCGAATACATGGCGCAGCTTGAGGCCCTGCCGGAACGCGAACGCAGGCGCTTCATGCTGGGCGAATATCAACAGGCGGTGGATGGCGCGTTGTGGCGGATGGATGTTAAGCGGCATGGAAAAGTGACCCCTTCGGAAGGGGGACAGGCAGCTAAAAACGACCCCTTTCTGAGAAACGGGTTCACGATGGCCTTCATGCTGAATGGAGGCCCGGTTTGGGATGCTTGTTGTGGAAACAATTGGAAAGATCCGTCGCGCGCATTTTGTCGAAGGAAAGGCGATCAAGGCGATCTGCCGGGACCTTGGGATATCGCGGCAGACGGTACGCAAGGTGATCCGGTCGGGACAGACGTCTTTTGACTATCACCGAGAACGACAGCCTCTTCCCCGGATTGGTCCATGGGAGGGAAGATTGTGCGCTCTTCTTGAGGAGAACGTGGCGCGTCCGGCCCGCGAACGGCTGAGCCTCATCCGTCTGTTCGAACTGCTGCGTGAGGAAGGATATGAAGGAAGCTATGATGCCGTAA
>NZ_CADP01000305.1 GCF_000285295.1 Komagataeibacter europaeus LMG 18890
TTGATCATGCGGCCTGTTTGTGAAGATCTGTCACGGGTTTCCAGTTCCATGGCAACAGTTCTTGGAGCCGGTTGATTTTGTGCTCGTTGATACGGGCCAGGACGTCGGCGAGGTAATCGTGCGGATTGAGGCCTGAGAGTTTTGCGCTTTCGATGAGGGTCATGGCATCAGCGATGTTGTCCCCACCGGCATCGGAACCGGCAAAGAGATAGTTTTTTCGGCCGACGCATACGGGCCGTATGGCTCGTTCGGCAGGATTATTGTCAATGGCGACACGACCATCTTCCACAAACAGGGTAAAGGCGGCCCACCGGTTGAGCGCATAGCGGATCGCTTTTGCCAGTTCCCCCTTCCCGGGGATGCGGGTGAGCTGTGCTTCGCACCAGGCATGGAACGCTATAACGCGGGGGCGGCTTTTTTCCTGTCGGACAGCCAGACGGTGCCTGGCGGGATGCCCGGTGATCTGCCGCTCGATATCGTAGAGCTCTCCGATCTGCTCAAGCGCTTCCCTTGCAATTGTCGAGCCGCTGCCTTTCCAGACATCATGGAATGCCCGACGCAGGTGGGCCCAGCAGGCCGCTTCGCGCACGCGCACGGTTCCCGTTGCATCGGGTTTATACAGGTCCCTGAACCCGGCGTAGGCGTCAGCCTGCAGAATACCACGGAACTGTGCCAGATGGGTCTGGGGATTGATCCCCTTGCGATCGGGAGAGAACCAGTAGGCAACGGCGGGTGGATCACTCCCGCCCCATGGGCGGGGATCGCGCAGATAGGTCCAGATCCGCCCTTCCTTCACACCGCGTGGTTTACCAGCCTGACGCAGGCGGGGATCAAGAACCTGGATGGGCGTATCATCGGCATGAAGCAGGTCTGCCCCCACGACCTCCTGACGGATCATATCTGTGAGAGGACGCAGAACGGCAACGGCCTGACCACACCAGTCGATCAGGGTTGAACGGGGGATTTCGACACCCTGACGGGCAAAGATCTCGTTCTGACGATAAAGCGGGATATGGTCATCGAATTTCGAGACCAGGATATGGGCCAGGAGCCCGGGACCAGCCATGCCCCGTGGGACAGGGCGCGATGGCGCTTCAGGCTGCACCATTGTTTCGCAATGACGGCAGGATTTCTTCAGCCGTGCCGTTTCGACGACTTTCAGTTTTGCCGCGATGAATTCAAGGATTTCGGTGACATCTT
>NZ_CADP01000304.1 GCF_000285295.1 Komagataeibacter europaeus LMG 18890
CAGACAGGCGGCCGATCTGCTTCAGCTGCACCGGTGTGAGCATCAGCGCCTTGCAGATCGCGGTGTCATTCCACTTTTTTTCCTCCCGGAGCCTGGCGACAACCCGCCACTGTTCAACCTGGGTCATGGGCTGACGGATCATGTTCTCCGATGCGGCACGCATCCGGTCCAGTTCCGCATCATCGCCTGCCACCGTCACCTGAATGGTTTTCAGGCCGGCCTTGACCGCGGCACGCCGGCGGCGATGCCCTGCAACGATCATCAGGCCGTCAGGAGTTTCGCGGACCAGGGGCGGGTGGATGATCCCGACGGCCTTGACGTTCAGCGCCAGCTGGCGCTCTTCCGCCTCGTTGGGCGCGGATTTCCGCGGGTTTTCGGGGTTGTCGAGCAGGGTTTTCGGATCAACTTCGCGCAGTTCCATGGTTTTTACTCCGTGTTCTCAGGACGCCTTTCCTGATGCACTCCGGCGGCCAGCACCGGGCTGGCGGGGCAAGGGCGCCGTGCAGCGGCGGCACCGGACCCGCGCGCAGGCGGCGCAGACGCCGAGCACGGGGAGGCGCCACCCCTTGCGGCGCCTGGCCGGAGATGGCAGCCCTTCTCAGGCTGCCGCCTCTTCTTCCTTATCCCTGTCCTCGGTGTCGTCATGCACCGGGTCTTCATCGGTTGCGGTCGCCGCCAGATCGTCTTCCAGCGCTTTCAGCTCAGCGCGCTTTTCATCAAGCATCGCCTGTTCCGCGAACGGCAGGTCCAGACGGGCCCGGTAGGATGGCAGGCGACGCTGCGCTTCCTCCCGCATCCGGATTGCGTCACGGAGCGCGTCATCGATCCGAAGCAGCGCATGTTCGAGGCGCGAGGTCAGCCCAAGGCCCTTCGTGTCATCCTCGACGGCGATTTCAATGCGACCTGAGCGCGCTTCCACAAACAGCGTCACGTCGACCGCGCGCTTTTCGTAGTACACGCGACGGCCAGGCCCAGCTTCGCACATGACGGCGAACCCACCGATGCGTCCGAGATTCCAGACCCCTGCCTCACCGTTCTTTGCCGCCAGGCGGACCTGGGACAGGAGCCATGATCCGGCCTTCTCACGTTCGCTGACATCCCCCTTGTCCCGACGCAGTACGAACGCATCCCCCTTCGTGGGCTGACGGCTGGCAATATCCGCCTCGATAAGCGGGATCTGGCGCTCCGCGCCCGCAATCT
>NZ_CADP01000303.1 GCF_000285295.1 Komagataeibacter europaeus LMG 18890
ACTGCAGGAAAAGGGCATTGATCCGCTGGTCGCCATTGGACGGCCCTGTGCCCGCAGGCCTTACGACTTCCGACCCCATCCCGAAGCAAAGGAGCCACGCCGGATAACCGAACCCTGGCGGCTCGCCATGAAGGCGAGACTGGAAACCACAGAAGCCGGAGATGTTTACAGACTACGAAAACAGACCGTGGAGCCGGTCTTTGGAATTATCAAAAGCATCATGGGCTTCAGAAGGTTCAGTCTGCGCAGCCTTGCAAAAGTCACGACCGAATGGACACTCGTCGCTCTCGCATACAACTGCAAAAGAATGGCACGGCTTCAGGCGGCATAAGCCGGGTCAGCCTCGGCCTTATAACCCTCAAAATGACCAACCCGACAGGCTGTTAGAGCCTGTTTGGAAAGTCATGGATGAGCGTTTCTTCGGATGAGATTGGCCCCCATGGCGACGAAGATCATGGCCTGTGAGAGCCTGTTTGGAAATTCGGTGAGGGTGTGATTCAAGCCCTGGATGTGGACGCCAGAGCAGAGAGGCCGGATGGCCAGTATCACCCGCAAGACGAAGCGCTATCCGTCTGACATGACGGATGAGGAATGGGCGCGGATCGCGCCACTGATGCCTGAGCCTGGGCGCATGGGACGTCCGCGGGAAATTGAATTCCGCGAAGTGATCAACGCGGTGCGCTATCTGGTCCGCTCGGGCTGTGGCTGGCGAATGTTGCCGATCCATTTCGGGCATTGGCGAACGGTCTATGGCTGGTTCCGGGAACTGGCGCGGCGTTTCCTGTTTCAGACGATCCACGATGTTGAATTGATGCTCGATCGGGAGCGGATGGGTCGTGAAGCCAGTCCGTCTGAGGTGGTCCCGTCCGTTCGGACAGTTTTGCGGGCTTGATAAGCTATACCCGGTTGTTGTTATGCCGCCCTTCTGACGGCGTTGCTGTTGGCCATCTGGTCCGGGGTTAACCCAGGACCAGATGGCGTCGGCACGTTATGATACGCCTCATCGGGCGTTCGTCCAGCCAGCGCCGTATGCGGACGCCTTTCGTTATAAAGGGCGATCCATCTGCCAAGCCCGGCCCTCAGCTCTGATCCGGTCTCGAACGCGTACAGGTAGACGCATTCGTATTTCAGCGACCGCCACAGGCGCTCGATGAACACGTTGTCCAGCCAGCGACCGCGCCCATCCATGCTGATGCGGATCTGACGCTCTTCCAGTATCCCG
>NZ_CADP01000302.1 GCF_000285295.1 Komagataeibacter europaeus LMG 18890
GAGGCGCCATCATAAATCGCCGCAAGCGCCAACAGGCGACGCGACTGACCCGCATGCCGGCTTCTGCGCGCAAGGCGTCGCAACTCCGAACTATCATGATCGTCACGCAGGGATAGAGGGCTGCCCATCCAGAATGCCTCCTTCAGAGAATGGTCTGCATCCTATGAATCACATTTTTAAACCGATGGGTACCCCGTGAGTCAGGCCAAACAATGGTTGGTATCATACCCTGCGGCACAGCTTTGCCACGCACCTGCTTGAGGATGGTGTCGATGTCCGAGTGATCCAGGTTCTGCTGGGTCATTCCCGCCTGGAGACCACGGCCCTTTATACAAAAGTTGCGACACGGACCGTGCGGGCCGTCATCAGTCCGCTCGACAGACTGGGCATACTGGCGACAACGCAGGCGAGGCCCGACGGCTGATCCCCGGGCGGGGGCGGTCATGTCCGCCTCCCTCGAACTGGGGGACATCTTCCGGGCTGCCGGCCCTGCCTGGCGGTCAGCCCATGCCGGCCGTCTCCCCCTGCAGCAGCTCAAGGTCATGTCGGCGATCGAACACTGTCGCACGGCGGCCCTTGGTGGTCATGTCGCGGCCTGCGGGGACTGTGGACACTGGCGGATCGCCTATAACAGCTGTCGCAACCGTCATTGTCCGCGCTGTCAGGGGAACGCCGCGCGGACATGGCTGGCCGAGCGGGAGGCCGATCTGCTGCCGGTCGGGTATTTCCATGTCGTCTTCACCCTGCCGGCGCGGATCGCCGACATCGCGCTCCAGAACAAGGCCGTTCTCTACGCCCTGCTGTTCCAGGCCGCCTCGGAGACGATGATGACGATCGCCGCCGATCCCCGGCATCTGGGTGCCCGCATCGGCATCACCGCCGTGCTGCACAGCTGGGGTTCGGCGCTGACCCACCATCCCCATGTGCACATGATCGTGCCGGGTGGCGGTCTCTCGCCCGATGGCCAGCGCTGGATCTCGTCACGCCCTGCCTTCCTGCTGCCCGTTCGCGTGCTGGGCAAACTGTTCCGCCGCCTGTTCCTGACCCGGCTGCGCGCACTTTTCGATGCCGACCGGCTGGTCTTCCGGGGCCATCTTGCCCCTCTGGCAGAGCGTCGTGCCTTTCTGCGGTATCTGGCTCCTGTGCGCAGCAGGCGCTGGGTCGTCTACGCCAAACCGCCTTTTGCCGGTCCCAAAGCGGTGCTGGCCTACCTGTCGCGCTATA
>NZ_CADP01000301.1 GCF_000285295.1 Komagataeibacter europaeus LMG 18890
TTTTTTCCCTGCCTCCCGTAGAGACCTTGGTAAACCCGATCTTTTCGGGAGATGCTCGGGTGAAGGAAAACTCCGTTGTATCCTGCAGGATCAGGACTGGCCCTGCAGTCGCATCGAAACGCTGGGCGGTAGCAGAAAAATGCCCTTCAAGGATTTTGTCTTCGCTTACATTTGCATTTGCAAAAAATCTATATGCTGCCTTGGTCGCAGACCAATCCTGAAATGCCGTCGGGAGAGACTTGCCCGGTCGTTCAGCAAGTGCCGCGAGCATCGTGCCCAGACGCCTGTTCAGGCGCTCGTCGCCAAGGTCAGATCCGGATATTTCCTGTATGACCCAATCCTGTACCATTCTCACACCCCGCCTGCATAAAGGTGACAGAAAAGGAATCACAACAGATTCATCTGCATCAAGCACAAAATTCAAGAACAGCAGATTTGTGGGTAACTGCAAGGATGACCGAAGGCATACGTGTCGCGTTCCTGTCGCGCGGCCGGCGGCCGGGATGGCGGCCATTCTTCAGTTTCGTCGCCATCATGGGATGGTGCGGCATGCGTGGCGTGGTCAGCCTTGCCATCGTGCTGGCGCTGCCTGCCGAAATGCCGAACCGTGATATCATGCAGATCGCGACCTTCGTGGTCATTCTGGTGACCGTTCTGGGGCAGGGAACAACCATTGGCTGGGTCATCCGCATGACCGGGGGGGAACGGGGGCCGTCGCGCGGGCAGCGCCATCACCTGTCGGTGTCGCAGGCGCGCGCGCTGATCGCGCGGTCACAGGAACATGCCATGCGGCAGCTGGCCTTTGCCCCCGATGGACAGATCGTCCATTCCCGTCTGCTGGAACAGTACGCCTACCGTGCGGAACTGGCTGAACGCTTCATACCAACCGTTGATTGCTATAACCCATGAGCCCAATTGCGCAGTCCGATTGACATGATGCGCCATGGTTGATTGACGAGCTGGTTCCAGGCATGGCAGGCGATATCAACGATATCGTCATAGGTTCTGAAGATCCTGTTTGAGAGCCATGTATTGCGCAGGAACTGCCAGAGATTTTCCACCGGGTTCAGTTCAGGAGCCCGGGGAGGCAGCGGGAGAATGGTGATATTGTAGGGAACATCCAGCTTCTGACTGGTATGCCATGCGGCCTGATCCACAATGAGGACGGCGTGAGCGCCCTGCGCGACCGTGCGTGAAATCTCCGCGAGATGGAGCTGCATGCCGTGCAGGTTGCAGACAGGGAGCACGAGG
>NZ_CADP01000300.1 GCF_000285295.1 Komagataeibacter europaeus LMG 18890
CGGACTGGCGCACGTATCTCGTCCGGACATGGGGCAAACCGCATCATCCGGTAGCCACGGCCCTGCCTCGCACAAAGGCGGAAGTGTCACACTGGAACCAATGGGTGGCCGAAGGCTGGGCAGATGGAGAAAAGCAGGCGACCGAGATCTTCCTCTCTGACCTGTCGCGTCTGCAGCGCGACATTACCGGCATGGCCCGCTACCGGGTGCTGCTGAACGCCGGGCGCGTCGAAGAACCGCGCGTCGTGTTTGAGCATAAGGATGCCGTGGGAGGAGGAGACACCCTCCACCTCAACGACCGCACGATCCGGATCGCGAGCCAGCCGGGGCTTCAGGGCCACGTCCGGCGCGGAAGCGATTACGGTTATCCGGAGCATTGCCGATGAATATCACCACCCCCGTCACGACCGACGAACCCTGGCCGGATGAAGGCAGGAAAGCGTTTGCCTGGGTCGAGGAGCGACGGCGTAACGCGCCAGGGCTGGACTCCCTCCTTCGCTGGGCGCATGGCCTCGGCGCCTCGCGCATCGACATCAAGACCGGCCATCCGGTCACGATCAAGGTGCACGGCGTGATCCGCTATGCCACATGTAAAGCGACGGACTCCCTCGCGCTGGCGGATATCGTCGGCCATGTCTATGCCTCTGACGGGATGGCCATGCTTGGTGTCGGCCATATCCTCGATACAGCCTATAGCGTGGCACTGGACCGCAAGGTCAATCTGCGTTTCCGGATCAATCTTTCACCCATTTCGGTCAAGCGGGGCAGCGGCGTCCACATCGTCATGCGTCCGATCCCCGCCCGCCCCGCCAGCCTTGACCAGCAGATGGTCGAACAGGAAATCCGGGACACAAACAGGCTCAAAAGCGGCATGGTCCTGTTTGGCGGAGCAACCGGTTCCGGAAAGACCACGTTGCAATTCGGGCTCGCCATCGAAAAACTCATGGACCCGACCGTATACTGCGACATGGCAACCGGCGAGGAGCCCATCGAGTTCCTGCTGGACGACCTGCGACCGCCTTCAGGCTCGCGGATCAGCCAGACGGAGATCCGCCCTCCTACCCTGACTTTTCCCACGTTCACCCGCAGCCTGACACGCCGCGAGATGAGCGATGGCATCATCACGGAATGTCGTGACGGCGAGACCATGAATGCAGCCATCAATATCGCCATGATGGGCGGTATCCTGGGCACGACGCTGCATGCAGACAGCGTCTCCCTCATGATCCAGCGCGCGATCGCGCTCTGTCCGCCCTCGGAACGTGACAA
>NZ_CADP01000299.1 GCF_000285295.1 Komagataeibacter europaeus LMG 18890
TTGTCACGTTCCGAGGGCGGACAGAGCGCGATCGCGCGCTGGATCATGAGGGAGACGCTGTCTGCATGCAGCGTCGTGCCCAGGATACCGCCCATCATGGCGATATTGATGGCTGCATTCATGGTCTCGCCGTCACGACATTCCGTGATGATGCCATCGCTCATCTCGCGGCGTGTCAGGCTGCGGGTGAACGTGGGAAAAGTCAGGGTAGGAGGGCGGATCTCCGTCTGGCTGATCCGCGAGCCTGAAGGCGGTCGCAGGTCGTCCAGCAGGAACTCGATGGGCTCCTCGCCGGTTGCCATGTCGCAGTATACGGTCGGGTCCATGAGTTTTTCGATGGCGAGCCCGAATTGCAACGTGGTCTTTCCGGAACCGGTTGCCCCACCAAACAGGACCATGCCGCTTTTGAGCCTGTTCGTGTCCCGGATTTCCTGCTCGACCATCTGCTGGTCAAGGCTTGCGGGGCGGGCGGGGATCGGACGCATGACGATGTGGACGCCGCTGCCCCGCTTGACCGAAATGGGTGAAAGATTGATCCGGAAACGCAGATTGACCTTGCGGTCCAGTGCCACGCTATAGGCTGTATCGAGGATATGGCCGACACCAAGCATGGCCATCCCGTCAGAGGCATAGACATGGCCGACGATATCCGCCAGCGCGAGGGAGTCCGTCGCTTTACATGTGGCGTAGCGGATCACGCCGTGCACCTTGATCGTGACCGGATGGCCCGTCTTGATGTCGATGCGCGAGGCGCCGAGGCCATGCGCCCAGCGCAGGAGGGAGTCCAGCCCCGGCGCGTTACGCCGTCGTTCCTCGACCCAGGCAAACGCTTTCCTGCCTTCATCCGGCCAGGGTTCGTCGGTCGTGACGGGGATGATGATATTCATCGGCAATGCTCCGGATAACCGTAATCGCTTCCGCGACGGATGTGGCCCTGAAGCCCGGGCTGGCTCGCGATCCGGATCGTGCGGTCATTGAGGTGGAGGGTGTCTCCTCCCCCCACCGCATCCTTATGCTCAAACACGACGCGCGGTTCTTCGACGCGCCCGGCGTTCAGCAGCACCCGGTAGCGGGCCATGCCGGTAATGTCGCGCTGCAGACGCGACAGGTCAGAGAGGAAGATCTCGGTCGCCTGCTTTTCTCCATCTGCCCAGCCTTCGGCCACCCACTGGTTCCAGTGTGACACTTCCGCCTTTGTGCGAGGCAGGGCTGCAGCTACCGGGTGATGCGGTTTGCCCCATGTCCGGACGAGATACGTGCGCCAGTCCG
>NZ_CADP01000298.1 GCF_000285295.1 Komagataeibacter europaeus LMG 18890
GCCTCTGACGGACATCCTGTATCGCAGCAATCTCGACCGCGCTAACAGCCATCGTGCCTTGAAGTATTTGCTTCTGACGGTCGCACACCAGGAAAAACCCTACTGGGGGTGGAGTGAAGACCTGTGGGTTGAGATTATCAATAATAGTCCTGTTCTGAAAAAAACCGGAATGGTACCGCAGTTGATTGCAGTCGCTTATCTTCTGTGTGGTTTTCGAAGCGTGTACAAAATTCAACGCAATGTGGCGACGGCTGTCGTTGCCCGATTGGTTTTTGGAGCGGAGATTGTTGATACAGAATGTGAGCGTCTGTTCTCGGCCCTAACCCGTGTCGGCTTCGTCTGTCAGACCGTTCGGCCCCTCGTACCATCAGTATTTGCTGCAGTTGCATTACAAGGCGAGAATCCAAAACTTGAAAGTTTTGATAGGAAGATACTGGAACATACACGAGAGTGTTACACAGGAAATCATATCGCCAAGCGGATTGGAATATTGTCAAACGGTTTGGCCGCAATGGGGCTTACATCGAAGGTTATTAATTTCCGGGCATACCAACCTCGTCATGGAACTGAAACTGATAATATCAATCCTGAGTGGATGACATGGTGCCGACGTTGGTTGGAAACAACAACCTTGCGAGAAGGGTCGAGGCGAGCAGTTTACAACACTCTGACCCGTATCGGAATCTGGTTGGGTCGCGAGCATCCTGAGGTCACAGGACCAGAGCAATGGACGGTATCGGTATGTGCCGACTATCTCGCCGCCGTCGACAGGTTACGTATTGGCGATTGGGGCGGTTCCACCTTTGATTATCGTCTGATCCCAACAGTTGGCCAGCCTCTACAGGCTCCAACGAAAGTTGCTTATTATCAGGTTATGCGTCGGTTTTTATCTGATATTCAGAGTTGGGAATGGGCGCAGCTCCGGTGTAATCCGCGATATCATCTCTCGACACCGAAGAATATTGCGAAATATCTTGGCGTAAATCCTAGGACCATAGATGATGCTTCTTGGCTGAAACTGACCTGGGCCAGCTTCAACATTGAACCAGACGATCTTTCTCCTGACTGTTTCTATCCATTCGCCCTGTTGCAGGCAATCGCCGTGGTGTGGACACATGCAGGCCTTCGGAGCAATGAGATCGCCCGACTTCGGGTCGGCTGCACGCGCGAGCAATCAGAGGATGTGGTTGATCAGTCTGGCAACGTCGTTCCGGCAGGGCAGGTCTGCTGGCTTGATGTTCCGGAAGGTAAAACTTCGGTCGCGTACACTA
>NZ_CADP01000297.1 GCF_000285295.1 Komagataeibacter europaeus LMG 18890
TAGTGTACGCGACCGAAGTTTTACCTTCCGGAACATCAAGCCAGCAGACCTGCCCTGCCGGAACGACGTTGCCAGACTGATCAACCACATCCTCTGATTGCTCGCGCGTGCAGCCGACCCGAAGTCGGGCGATCTCATTGCTCCGAAGGCCTGCATGTGTCCACACCACGGCGATTGCCTGCAACAGGGCGAATGGATAGAAACAGTCAGGAGAAAGATCGTCTGGTTCAATGTTGAAGCTGGCCCAGGTCAGTTTCAGCCAAGAAGCATCATCTATGGTCCTAGGATTTACGCCAAGATATTTCGCAATATTCTTCGGTGTCGAGAGATGATATCGCGGATTACACCGGAGCTGCGCCCATTCCCAACTCTGAATATCAGATAAAAACCGACGCATAACCTGATAATAAGCAACTTTCGTTGGAGCCTGTAGAGGCTGGCCAACTGTTGGGATCAGACGATAATCAAAGGTGGAACCGCCCCAATCGCCAATACGTAACCTGTCGACGGCGGCGAGATAGTCGGCACATACCGATACCGTCCATTGCTCTGGTCCTGTGACCTCAGGATGCTCGCGACCCAACCAGATTCCGATACGGGTCAGAGTGTTGTAAACTGCTCGCCTCGACCCTTCTCGCAAGGTTGTTGTTTCCAACCAACGTCGGCACCATGTCATCCACTCAGGATTGATATTATCAGTTTCAGTTCCATGACGAGGTTGGTATGCCCGGAAATTAATAACCTTCGATGTAAGCCCCATTGCGGCCAAACCGTTTGACAATATTCCAATCCGCTTGGCGATATGATTTCCTGTGTAACACTCTCGTGTATGTTCCAGTATCTTCCTATCAAAACTTTCAAGTTTTGGATTCTCGCCTTGTAATGCAACTGCAGCAAATACTGATGGTACGAGGGGCCGAACGGTCTGACAGACGAAGCCGACACGGGTTAGGGCCGAGAACAGACGCTCACATTCTGTATCAACAATCTCCGCTCCAAAAACCAATCGGGCAACGACAGCCGTCGCCACATTGCGTTGAATTTTGTACACGCTTCGAAAACCACACAGAAGATAAGCGACTGCAATCAACTGCGGTACCATTCCGGTTTTTTTCAGAACAGGACTATTATTGATAATCTCAACCCACAGGTCTTCACTCCACCCCCAGTAGGGTTTTTCCTGGTGTGCGACCGTCAGAAGCAAATACTTCAAAGCACGATGGCTGTTAGCCCATCTTATTCACGGCATTGAGTATTTTGCGTGGATTTTTCC
>NZ_CADP01000296.1 GCF_000285295.1 Komagataeibacter europaeus LMG 18890
GGGGCGACATCCATGTCCTTCCGCGCGCAGAAATGGACAAGCGCCGCAGGGGCATGGCTTTGCAAGCTTCTGGAGCGTCGCCCAACACGTCTTGCAACCGTCGCACTTGCCAACAAACTGGCCCGGATCGTCTGGGCTCTCCTGTCGCGCAAAGAGATCTATCGTCCGGCCGGCCGCAATGTCGCTGTAATCTGACATGCGCTGCCAAGACGATGGATGCCGGGGTTCGCCCCGGTAGATCCGGCAGAATGCACTGACCAGCGTGATGGGAAGACTGTAATTCAGGAACAGTTCAGGCGATACCGTTGGATGACATGTGCCATCGAGCACGTTTTCAAGATTGGTGCCTGACACGCAAGCGCACACCCATAATGGCCAGCGAAAAACGTCGCACAAACAGGCCGGACATAAGGGCGCACCTGACCGGATCCCCGCATCCTGCGAGCAGCGATGCATTCCACCGAGAAAACAAGATTTAGAGAAACGCAGAGAGATAACAAATGTGATCCATTGCATCGAACCGGCCGTCCACATAGGTCATCCAGGCCAAAACCGGTAGAACGCCGAAGCTGACAGACAATGGCGCGCTCTTCCTCCGAGGCTTTCCAGGCCAGTTTCCGGGGACGGCTGCTGCGGTCCTGGCAGGCGTCTGAACCACGCCTGCGCCACTTGCGGACAGTTTCCTCGCTGATCCCGTAGCGTCTGGCGAGCACGGATGTCGATTCCGATGAGCGGGCTATGTCAGCCCGGACGGCCGGTGTCGTACGTGCCTGTGGATGGATCTGAAGCATCATTCAGTCTCCCTGCAAACGGAAGAAAACCATGAAGAGTAACGCGGTATTGCCCACCCTACATCATCCCAATGACGTCTCACAACCTGACAGGTAGGTAGCGAACATAAAAACCGAAAAGATGAGTGTCCTGACCTCTTGGGGGAGCATGTGATAAGATGTACGAGGTATCCTGACCTTATGGGGGATGCCAATCAGCGCACGTCGCTATCCTGACTTCTTGGGGGGAGGCAAGGTACAAATGCTTACCCTGACCTCGTGGGGGATATTTGTCCCTGCATCAATGAGAACAGCGGAACACTGAATTCCACCCCTAGCCGAATGCAATAGCTTCCAGTCGAGCATCTCGGTGGCGCTGCCAAAATAAGCAACCACATCAGGCCTTCAGTTACCCGGTCACTTTCGCTTTAATCTTTAGTGAGCTTTTTTTTTCGAAATTTTCTTTGCCACATATTAGAGATTGCAACATTGCAATTTGGGACAA
>NZ_CADP01000295.1 GCF_000285295.1 Komagataeibacter europaeus LMG 18890
TTGTCGCTGGAAAATTGCAACGTTGCAATTTTTGAGAAACCTCTAAATTGACATAGAGACGACCTGCGTTGTCGCGCCCCATTTCGCATTTTTAGCGTTATAGAAGCATTCTCGGCTCACGTTTACGGATTACCTCGACGGTTGTGATAACTTTCGCAAAAGCCTTTCCATGCCGCTTTAAGCTTGGAACCATGCAGCTTGCCAAGTCGCTCACCGAGATGGTCTCGGAATGCATCGGCAATCAGGTCGATATCCCAGCCCCCGCCAGAGGAACGCGCTATTCTAGCGAATATCTCTTGGTCGGCTCCAAACTGGAGAGAACCGGCTGGAAACATTAGCTGCCCATCGCTTTTCGCAGCTGCGGGTCGTACTACTTGATTGCGTTGTGTTTCTAATTCGCGTGTAGTTGTTTGATGATCTATGACCTTTGGGGTTTCCTTAGGTTGGAAAACAATCTCGAGTTCTCTTACTGCTCTTCCTTGTCTTATTTCCGTCCACTCGACCGTAAAATGCGCCAGTTCGTCGATTTCATTCTTGCAAACGGTCAATACTTTTCGCCGCAACTGAGCAAAGTCTTTATAGACGTTAGGTGAGATCCCTAAGGCAGCACGAAATGCGATGACGTCACCTTTCCACACGGTTTGACGTCTCTTCACGCGCAAGGCCCCGATTTCGTAAAGTTTAAGCGCGTAAGCCGAACGAAAACCCAATACAGCGGTGCGGTTCATGACCGCATAGGTCTCAGACTCTTGGATTAGTCTTCGGGCATCAGGAGTAAATTCCCACTCGATCCAACCGACTTCTTTTCCAGGCTCTGTGTCTTCAACTTCTTCCCTTGAAGAGGCAATCAGAGAAAATCGTCGCGTCGCTTTTTTACCTCGCCAGGAAATGTCGTCTTCGGCAAATAGAGTACCATGCAGTTCTTCAAGCATGTCACTTATGCGTTCGTTACCTTTGTGACCCCGCCTGATGTCTGCTTTGCGCATGCGGTGGACCACTGGCTTCCAAGCATCGCCACCGGCTACAAGGATCATCAACGCGAGTAGACGTGATGCAGTCAGGCTTAGCGATTGGCCTCTGACGAAACGTATCTCCACAAGGTGGCCAGGTTTGGCGAACTCGTCGGCACCCTTATGCTGTAGAGCGCGAGCAACACGCATGGCGCGCTTTGGAGCTTCATCACTTTCGGATGCGTATTGCATGGGCGGGTTATCCAGCACCTAACGGGACGAACGATTCGTATCCTGACCTTAGAATGAGAATAAGGTCAGGTGAAG
>NZ_CADP01000294.1 GCF_000285295.1 Komagataeibacter europaeus LMG 18890
CCATCTGCCCCGCACTCGGCAAGGCGGCAGGCCTGGTGTTGCCGTTCACCGGCACGGCCAGCATGCAACTGCATATCGAGGAAATCTCACGCTGCGTCGCACGCGGAGCGCATGCCGTCGTCCTGCTCGATCGTGCCGGCTGGCATACGACACCCAAACTCAGACTGCCGCGCAACGTCAGCCTGATCTTCCTGCCGTCCCGCGCGCCCGAACTGAACCCGGTCGAGAATATCTGGCAGTTCCTACGCGCCAACTGGCTGTCCAACACCGTGTTCAGCGGCATCGAACACATCATCGAAGCCGCATGCACCGCATGGAACAACCTCACCGCCCTGCCACAGACCATCCGATCCATCGGCCTCAGAAAATGGGCTCATATAGGTCAAAGGTGATAGCCCGTAGTATAAACCCAAAACATAGGCATGGATCTGGTCTGGATGACTGTCCCGTTCGCACGGCAATCATTTCGCGTGGACATGATCCCCTTTCAAACCGGACCGTCTTCTGGCCACACCCCGGTAGTTGCCGGGGCACCATCTATATTCATCGATATATAGACCGGGGCATGATCGCAACCCGGAAATAGGTAACGTAAACGTGAGGTATGCATCTGGTGCCATAAGGACCATGGTGTAAATATATAAATATCAATAAGTTATTGATAATATAATCAGGGAAATATTTAATTTTCCGTATCTGCTGTCCGAACGGGCCATGATGCCGCATGCCATGACGGGACACCGGGTGACACGGATTACGCCGTCGGACCGGCATGGATGTGGGACGTATTTCTTCCCCATCCATCCGGTTCACCGTGGCGCAGCGATTACGGCATTTTTCGAAGCTTTTTGGGGTCTGTTGGGAATTGTGCTTTTTCAAAGTCACCAAATGTGATTCAAAATCCGTATGGATCGCTTCGTACTGACAGACGCCCAATGGGCGAAAATGGAACCGCTGTGCCTTGGCAAGAAAACGGATCGGGGGCGCAGCGGGCAGGACAACCGTCTTTTTATCGAGGCGGTCTTATACCAACCGTTGATTGCTATAACCCATGAGCCCAATTGCGCAGTCCGATTGACATGATGCGCCATGGTTGATTGACGAGCTGGTTCCAGGCATGGCAGGCGATATCAACGATATCGTCATAGGTTCTGAAGATCCTGTTTGAGAGCCATGTATTGCGCAGGAACTGCCAGAGATTTTCCACCGGGTTCAGTTCAGGAGCCCGGGGAGGCAGCGGGAGAATGGTGATATTGTAGGGAACATCCAGCTTCTGACTGGTATGCCATGC
>NZ_CADP01000293.1 GCF_000285295.1 Komagataeibacter europaeus LMG 18890
GATCTTTCTCCTCGTTCATGCCGCCGACATCCAGGACCGTGATGGGGCGGTTGATGTTCTGGCGGCAATACGCAGGCGCTTTCCCTGGCTGCGCCACATCTTTGCTGATGGCGGCTATGCTGGCAACAAATTGCGATCCGCGCTCGCCTCCATGGGAAAATGGACGGTCGAAATCATCAGGCGGTCCGATACGGCGAAGGGCTTTCAGATCTTGCCTCGCCGCTGGGTGGTTGAACGGACATTCGCCTGGCTGGGACGGTGCAGGCGGCTCGCCAAAGATTGGGAAAAGTCCATTGCTTCCTCAACCGCGTGGACATTGATCGCCTCGATCCGCATGCTCACACGACGGACAGCAAGGCATTGTCAAGCTTGGAAAACTTTCGGATCGGGCTCTAATGCCGGGAACATAGCGATAGAATCTTAACGCTATCATGCTAGGCAGACCATGGATTTTTGCAAATCCTGATCGGATGGGAATCTCTTTGCATAATGGGAGGATGACAAGCGCGCCTGTTATCCCCATTAGCAAAGGACGAAAGCGTGCATTACGCCATCCGAACCATCCGCTTATGACCGGGATCAGGATTACCGCCGCAAACAGAGACCATGGCAGGCCGGTAAGTACGGATTGCGATTGATGAAAATTCGTGCCTGACATCGCTTCAAGCACATTGGCGGTAATGAGGCCATATTGCATAATAAGGTAAATATAGGACGTAACTAAGACGCCATATATTATAAAGAAAAATGTTCCAGCTATACGACCGAGGGATAACAGGAGCAGGGGCAGAAAGGCACCTGTCAGAGAAGTATACACGGAGCGGGAAAAACTCATCCCTCCTGCGCCCCATGCGGAATAATAGGCAACGAACAAGCTTAATGCAAAGGAAAGAAGGTAGATTACAATGAATTTCAAAATGCTTTTGCGATTATACCAACCGTTGATTGCTATAACCCATGAGCCCAATTGCGCAGTCCGATTGACATGATGCGCCATGGTTGATTGACGAGCTGGTTCCAGGCATGGCAGGCGATATCAACGATATCGTCATAGGTTCTGAAGATCCTGTTTGAGAGCCATGTATTGCGCAGGAACTGCCAGAGATTTTCCACCGGGTTCAGTTCAGGAGCCCGGGGAGGCAGCGGGAGAATGGTGATATTGTAGGGAACATCCAGCTTCTGACTGGTATGCCATGCGGCCTGATCCACAATGAGGACGGCGTGAGCGCCCTGCGCGACCGTGCGTGAAATCTCCGCGAGATGGAGCTGCATGCCGTGCAGGTTGCAGACAGGGAGCACGAGG
>NZ_CADP01000292.1 GCF_000285295.1 Komagataeibacter europaeus LMG 18890
AGTCGTTGGTTTTCCTAGTATTTTTTGTCTTGAATCAGAATCACTTGAATAGAATCAGAATCCCCCGCAGCACGCTGCGGTCGTGTTTATAGAAATCTTCATAAGAAACCTTACTTCTCAGCACCATACGCGGCCGCGAGAAGGCGCTAAGATCCCCAATTTCCGCTTCACCTGACCTTATTCTCATTCTAAGGTCAGGATACGAATCGTTCGTCCCGTTAGGTGCTGGATAACCCGCCCATGCAATACGCATCCGAAAGTGATGAAGCTCCAAAGCGCGCCATGCGTGTTGCTCGCGCTCTACAGCATAAGGGTGCCGACGAGTTCGCCAAACCTGGCCACCTTGTGGAGATACGTTTCGTCAGAGGCCAATCGCTAAGCCTGACTGCATCACGTCTACTCGCGTTGATGATCCTTGTAGCCGGTGGCGATGCTTGGAAGCCAGTGGTCCACCGCATGCGCAAAGCAGACATCAGGCGGGGTCACAAAGGTAACGAACGCATAAGTGACATGCTTGAAGAACTGCATGGTACTCTATTTGCCGAAGACGACATTTCCTGGCGAGGTAAAAAAGCGACGCGACGATTTTCTCTGATTGCCTCTTCAAGGGAAGAAGTTGAAGACACAGAGCCTGGAAAAGAAGTCGGTTGGATCGAGTGGGAATTTACTCCTGATGCCCGAAGACTAATCCAAGAGTCTGAGACCTATGCGGTCATGAACCGCACCGCTGTATTGGGTTTTCGTTCGGCTTACGCGCTTAAACTTTACGAAATCGGGGCCTTGCGCGTGAAGAGACGTCAAACCGTGTGGAAAGGTGACGTCATCGCATTTCGTGCTGCCTTAGGGATCTCACCTAACGTCTATAAAGACTTTGCTCAGTTGCGGCGAAAAGTATTGACCGTTTGCAAGAATGAAATCGACGAACTGGCGCATTTTACGGTCGAGTGGACGGAAATAAGACAAGGAAGAGCAGTAAGAGAACTCGAGATTGTTTTCCAACCTAAGGAAACCCCAAAGGTCATAGATCATCAAACAACTACACGCGAATTAGAAACACAACGCAATCAAGTAGTACGACCCGCAGCTGCGAAAAGCGATGGGCAGCTAATGTTTCCAGCCGGTTCTCTCCAGTTTGGAGCCGACCAAGAGATATTCGCTAGAATAGCGCGTTCCTCTGGCGGGGGCTGGGATATCGACCTGATTGCCGATGCATTCCGAGACCATCTCGGTGAGCGACTTGGCAAGCTGCATGGTTCCAAGCTTAAAGCGGCATGGAAAGGCTTTTGCGAAAGTTATCACAACCGTCGAGG
>NZ_CADP01000291.1 GCF_000285295.1 Komagataeibacter europaeus LMG 18890
CTTCACCTGACCTTATTCTCATTCTAAGGTCAGGATACGAATCGTTCGTCCCGTTAGGTGCTGGATAACCCGCCCATGCAATACGCATCCGAAAGTGATGAAGCTCCAAAGCGCGCCATGCGTGTTGCTCGCGCTCTACAGCATAAGGGTGCCGACGAGTTCGCCAAACCTGGCCACCTTGTGGAGATACGTTTCGTCAGAGGCCAATCGCTAAGCCTGACTGCATCACGTCTACTCGCGTTGATGATCCTTGTAGCCGGTGGCGATGCTTGGAAGCCAGTGGTCCACCGCATGCGCAAAGCAGACATCAGGCGGGGTCACAAAGGTAACGAACGCATAAGTGACATGCTTGAAGAACTGCATGGTACTCTATTTGCCGAAGACGACATTTCCTGGCGAGGTAAAAAAGCGACGCGACGATTTTCTCTGATTGCCTCTTCAAGGGAAGAAGTTGAAGACACAGAGCCTGGAAAAGAAGTCGGTTGGATCGAGTGGGAATTTACTCCTGATGCCCGAAGACTAATCCAAGAGTCTGAGACCTATGCGGTCATGAACCGCACCGCTGTATTGGGTTTTCGTTCGGCTTACGCGCTTAAACTTTACGAAATCGGGGCCTTGCGCGTGAAGAGACGTCAAACCGTGTGGAAAGGTGACGTCATCGCATTTCGTGCTGCCTTAGGGATCTCACCTAACGTCTATAAAGACTTTGCTCAGTTGCGGCGAAAAGTATTGACCGTTTGCAAGAATGAAATCGACGAACTGGCGCATTTTACGGTCGAGTGGACGGAAATAAGACAAGGAAGAGCAGTAAGAGAACTCGAGATTGTTTTCCAACCTAAGGAAACCCCAAAGGTCATAGATCATCAAACAACTACACGCGAATTAGAAACACAACGCAATCAAGTAGTACGACCCGCAGCTGCGAAAAGCGATGGGCAGCTAATGTTTCCAGCCGGTTCTCTCCAGTTTGGAGCCGACCAAGAGATATTCGCTAGAATAGCGCGTTCCTCTGGCGGGGGCTGGGATATCGACCTGATTGCCGATGCATTCCGAGACCATCTCGGTGAGCGACTTGGCAAGCTGCATGGTTCCAAGCTTAAAGCGGCATGGAAAGGCTTTTGCGAAAGTTATCACAACCGTCGAGGCAATCCGTAAACGTGAGCCGAGAACGCTTCTATAACGCTAAAAATGCGAAATAGGGCGCGACAACGCAGGTCGTCTCTATGTCGATTTAGCAGCCTGTCGGGTTGGGGTACCCTGTGAAGGGGTGAGGTTGTAAGGTGGTGAGATGAGCAGCTTCATCCCGTTTGACCGGT
>NZ_CADP01000290.1 GCF_000285295.1 Komagataeibacter europaeus LMG 18890
AGGTGAATGGCGTGCGGATCCGCACGGCTACCGGCGGAAACGGACCGCCGCTGCTCATGCTGCATGGTCATCCGCAGATGCATTTGACCTGGCATAAGGTTGCGCCCGCACTGGCGAAACGCTTTACCATCGTGGCCCCAGATCTGCGGGGTTACGGTGATAGCGCCAAGCCTGAAGGTGGGACGGATCACGCCAACTATTCCAAGCGGACCATGGCGGCTGATCAGGTTGGCGTCATGCACCAGCTTGGATTTGAACGGTTCATGGTTGTCGGGCATGACCGGGGCGGACGGGTGGCGCACCGTATGGCGCTGGATGCACCGCAGTCGGTGGAAAAACTGGTGCTGATCGATATCGCACCGACAGCAACGATGTATGCCCGGACCAATATGGAATTCGCCCGACGCTATTTCTGGTGGTTTTTTCTGATCCAGCCTGCCCCCCTGCCCGAAAGGCTGATCAGTGGGGATCCGGACTTCTTTCTCGAAAGCCACATTGCAGGACAGATCAAGATACCAGGATCGGTCGATCCGCGTGTCATGGCCGAATATCGTCGATGCTACGCCGACCCGACAATGCGTCATGCAGCATGCGAAGACTACCGCGCTGCGGCAGGCATCGATCTCGTCCATGATGCAGCTGATGCAGACAGACGGATTGAGGCCCCATTACTGGCTCTATGGGCTGCACGTGGCACCGTGGGCGCGTTATATGATGTTGTCGAGACATGGCGCGAAAAAGCCGTGGACGTGCGGGGATATGCGATCGACTGTGGTCATAGTCCGCAGGAAGAAGCACCGGCAGAACTGCTGCATCGGCTTGATGCGTTTCTCTGACCTTCGCGAAAGAGTTGGAGAGTCAAAGCTCGATTTTCAGTAAGCACCCGGCGACTCTTGCAGTTACCCACAAATCTGCTGTTCTTGAATTTTGTGCTTGATGCAGATGAATCTGTTGTGATTCCTTTTCTGTCACCTTTATGCAGGCGGGGTGTGAGAATGGTACAGGATTGGGTCATACAGGAAATATCCGGATCTGACCTTGGCGACGAGCGCCTGAACAGGCGTCTGGGCACGATGCTCGCGGCACTTGCTGAACGACCGGGCAAGTCTCTCCCGACGGCATTTCAGGATTGGTCTGCGACCAAGGCAGCATATAGATTTTTTGCAAATGCAAATGTAAGCGAAGACAAAATCCTTGAAGGGCATTTTTCTGCTACCGCCCAGCGTTTCGATGCGACTGCAGGGCCAGTCCTGATCCTGCAGGATACAACGGAGTTTTCCTTCACCCGAGCATCTCCCGAAAAGATCGGGTTTACCAAGGTCTCTACGGGAGGCAGGGAAAAAA
>NZ_CADP01000289.1 GCF_000285295.1 Komagataeibacter europaeus LMG 18890
CCTGGCCACGGCCATTGGCCGGAGCTGCATCCGCACAGGTCGGCGTGGCCGGTTCTTCAACGTGGTGGACCTGGTCAACCGGCTTGAGGCTGACAGTCGGGCGGCAAGGGCGGGTCGGCTGGCCGAACAACTCGGCCGACTGGACTTTGTCATCCTCGACGAACTGGGATACCTGCCCTTTGCCCAGTCTGGCGGACAGTTGCTGTTCCATATGATCAGCCGCCTTTATGAACAGACCTCGGTCATTGTCACCACGAACCTGTCCTTCGGTGAATGGGCCAGTGTATTCGCCGACGCCAAGATGACCACGGCACTGCTCGACCGTCTGACCCATCACTGCGACATCATCGAGACAGGGAACGAAAGCTGGCGGTTCAGGAACCGTAACTGAACCTCTCTCCAGATCCATACCTGCCCCGGCCTGTCTCCTTACGCCTACGGCTTCAGGAGACAGGCCGGCCCTTCAACAGGGGGTTAATATTGCATGCCGATCAGGGGTTATTTTTGAGTGCCGATTGACAGATCATGCGATGGACAGTCTGGGCGCTCTTCCCATTTTCATTCAGGCGGCCGAAACACGCAGCTTCACGGCCGCCGGTCAGCAACTGGGCCTATCTGCCTCTGCGGTCGGCAAGGCCATTGCCCGTCTTGAAGGGCGTCTCGGCGTGAGGCTGTTTCATCGCAGTACGCGCACGATCACGCTGACCCAGGAAGGTCATCTCTTTCTGGCACGTTGCCGTCGGATTCTGGGAGAGGTCGAGGCTGCAGAACAGGAACTGGCCGATACACACGCCACACCATCGGGACGTCTGCGCGTGAGCCTCCCCCTGGTCGGCATGCTGCTGATGCCGGCGGTCAACGCCTTTATCCAGGCCTATCCGGAGATCGAGCCCGATCTTGATTTCACCGATCGTCTCGTGGATGTCATCGGCGAAGGCTTCGATGTGGTTCTCCGGACTGGCGATGCTGCGGACTCACGCCTGATGACCCGTGTCGTCGGCACGTTCCATCACCGGCTGGTTGCCAGTCCTATCTATCTGGAGCGCCATGGCACACCCATCGAACCGGCTGATCTGGTGCATCATGTCTGTCTGCGCCACAGATATCCCACAACCGGAAAACTGGAAGCATGGCCACTGCGGCAGGATCACCCGGCTGGGGCCATTGCCCCCCCGGCAACCGTTGTTGCCTCGGCGCTGGAACCACTGATCAGCATGGCCGAAGCGGGACTGGGTATCGTCAGCCTGCCGGACTTCGTGCTTCACGAGCATCTCAGGACCGGACACCTCGCTCCTGTCCTGTCCGACCATACCGCACATTGTAAGCTCCCGGCGACTGACGCCTTGCTGAATACTTCTGGTCTTGT
>NZ_CADP01000288.1 GCF_000285295.1 Komagataeibacter europaeus LMG 18890
GGAGGGGGCGAAATCCTACGCTAAGCTGAGAACGCGCTTCCCATAATCCCTGAGCTCGCCCTTCGGTCCGACATATCTGTATAGAGTGACGCGCTCGATCCCGAGTTCCTTGCACAGATCGGAAACAGACGTGTCGCGCTGCGCCATGGCGGCCTGGGCGAGACGCACCTGTGCTTTGGTCAGGGCGAATTTTCGCCCTCCCTTTCGTCCGCGCGCTCTGGCTGCGGCAAGGCCAGCCATGGTGCGCTCGCGGATCAGATCCCGCTCGAACTCGGCCAGAGTGGCAAAGATACCGAACACCATGCGGCCGGATGCGGTCGTGGTGTCGATCTGAGCGCCTTTTCCGGTCAGCACACGCAGGCCGATCCTGCGGTCTGACAGATCCTTCACGGTGTTGACCAGGTGGGCGAGCGAGCGCCCGAGGCGATCGAGTTTCCAGACCACCAGCACATCGCCGTCGCGCAAGGATTTGAGGCATGCAGCTAAGCCGGGCCGATCATCGCGGCTACCGGATGCACGATCATCATAAATATTACCTGGCTCGATACCGGCGGCACGCAGGGCGTCGTGCTGGAGGTCGAGGGATTGGGAACCATCGGCTTTGGAGACGCGGGCATATCCGATCAGCATGTTTCTTAAACGTTGGTTTGAAGCGGTGACGAACATGAGCACATAAGCTTGCACTATTGTGTATCTTAACCAGCATCGCAATCAAACTATCTCAAACCTTACCTTGGAAAGAATAAGGAGCATGTATGCCGCGTCGCGTGACCCTGACCGATCGACAGCGCGAGGCGCTGTTTCACTTACCGGTCGATCAAGGTGATCTGCTGCGGCACTATACCCTTAGCGATGAGGATCTCGGGCATATCCGCCAGCGCCGGCGCGCCCACAACCGTTTCGGCTTCGCGCTGCAACTGTGCGTCCTGCGCTACCCGGGCCGGGTACTCACCCCTGGCGAGCTGATCCCGGCACAGGTATCGGATTTCATCGCGGCCCAGCTCGGGCTGAGCCGTGACGATCTACTCCTCTATGCCGCGCGCGAGGAGACCCGGCATGAGCATCTGGCGGACCTACGCCGGATCTACGGCTATCGCTCCTTTTCGGGGCGGGGCGCACGGGATTTGCGCGATTGGATCGCTCGGGAAGCCGAGGCGGCGACATCGAATGAGGATCTTGCCCGTCGCTTCGTTGCAGAGTGTCGCCGCACCCGCACAATCCTTCCCGGTTTCTCAACGATTGAGCGCCTTTGTGCCGATGCACTGGTCAAGGCCGAACGCAGGATCGAAGATCGTATCGCCCATCGCATAACACCAGCCCTGAGCGAGAATTTGGCTCATCTGTTAGAGAATACGGTGGATGGTCGCATC
>NZ_CADP01000287.1 GCF_000285295.1 Komagataeibacter europaeus LMG 18890
CCCCAGAACGAGCAGCTTCCTTATTTCCCGGTTGCCCGTTTTCGTAATCCTGCCCAGCCGGACCTTTCCGCCGGACGAGTGCTGCCGCGGCACAAGTCCAAGCCAGGCCGCGAAGTGCCGCGCACTTTCGAAAGTGTCGATATCCGTGACAGATGCCACGATCAAGGACGCGGTCATCGGGCCGATGCCGGGTATTGTCAAAAGACGACGGGCATCTTCGTCCTGCCTGGCGTGCGCCTGGATTCGCCTTTCCAGGCATCCGATGCTTTCACTCAACTTTCCGTATTGTTCGAAGAGCAAAATGACGGTCTGCTTCATGACGTCGGGCAAATCGGGTGATGTCTCGATTTTCGCCAGAAGATCGGGCAGGCGACTGTTTCCCAACGGCACGATCAAGCCGAATTCCGCTGCAAGCGCGCGCAACGCATTGACCAGCATCGTCTGCTGTTTGACCAATAGTGTGCGCGTTGAGTGTAACGAGAGCAGGCTTTGCTGTTCTTCGTTTTTGATCGGGACGAAGCGCGTGTCGGGATGGAGTGCCGCAAGACAAATGGCTGCGGCGTCAACAGCGTCGTTTTTCTTGCCACGTTTGACGAACGGCTTGACCATGTCCGGCGGAATAAGTTTCACGTCATGACCCGCATCGCGGATGACGCGCGCCCAATGATGCGATGTGCCGCAAGCTTCGAGCACGACCTGACACCGCTCGAGTTTCCCGAAGAATGAGGCAACCTCACTGCGCCCGAGCTTTCGCTTGAGAAGACATTTTCCATTTGCATCTGTGCCGTGCGCCTGAAAAACGGACTTGGCGATATCCAGGCCGATCATGGTAATTTTCATCCGGGCGGTCTCCTCTGAATGGTCATTCCGACCCCAGCATGGCACATTGATGCCGCATGGAGGCCGTCCACCCCATCTTCAATCGTGAAGGACTGGCGATCGAGGTTGATTTTTCCCTGCCAGCCTGTCGGGTTGTCCGCTGTCTGGAACAGGTTATGGAGTGGCGTGGCAGGCCTGAGGCCATCCGAATGGATAATGGCCCTGAATATGTCAGTCATACGTTGGTTTCATGGGCCGAAAAACAGGGGATTACCCTGATCTATACGCAACCGGGTAATCCGCAGCAGAACGCCTATATTGAACGCTACAACAGAACTGTCCGGCAGGAATGGCTGGAGCAGTATTTGTTTGAAAGCATTCAGGACGTGCAGGAGGTCGCAACACAATGGCTCTGGACATATAACCATGACAGACCCAACATGGGGAACAGCGGGCTAACCCCCGCCCAGAAACTAAAAACAGCTGCCTGAATTCTCATTCAATGCCCCACTAAAAATGGGGGGATTACCTAGTACGCTGCGGCCTTTTTGACTTGCAGATGGCCGAAGTCGGCGCGC
>NZ_CADP01000286.1 GCF_000285295.1 Komagataeibacter europaeus LMG 18890
GCTCCTTCGTGGCCGCCTGCTGCCAGCCTTCACGCTGCCGGCGCACGGCGGTGATTTCCACAGACCCGACCCGCTCGGCCACCGCCCGGAACGCACCACCAGCCTCGATCGCCTGCAACTGCTCGGGATCGCCCACCAAAACCACCTTGGCCCCGGCATCCCGCGCAGCTGAGAGCACCCGCTCCATCTGCCGTGACCCCACCATGCCGGCCTCGTCCACCACCAGCACGTCCCCGCGCTCCAGCAGGTCGAACCCACGCGCCCACGCACGCTCCAGGGAGGCCAGCGTCCGGCTCTCGATCCCGGACCCCGCTTCCAGACCTTCCGCCGCGATCCCCGACAGCGCCGCCCCGCGCACCCGGTACCCGGCCTCTTCCCATGCCGCGCGGGCGACACCCAGCATGGTGCTCTTCCCCGTCCCGGCATACCCGACCACCACGGACAGGTCGCGGGACTTCGTGACCTCGCCCACCGCCAGCGCCTGCTCGTCCCCAAGCCCGTCCCGCGCCATCGCCGCCCGACGCACCGCCAGCGGCACCGCATGCCCCTGGGACTGCCCCATCGCGAGCGACGCTTCTTCCAGACGCTGCTCGACCCCGATCATCGCGCGCGTGGAGAACCGCTCCCGCCCATGCCCGTCTTTCCCAAGGGCGACCAGCTCCGGACACGCCTCCACCCGAACCATGACAGCACTGAACTGTTCTGCATCCGCCGTATGCCGGTCCACGAACCGCGCCAGGTCCTGACGGGTGAATGTGCTCTGCTGTCGCGTCAGCGCCTCCAGCGCCACATGCGGCTCGGCCAGCAACCTTTCCCCATTGCGCCGTGCGATCTCCAGATGGTCGGCAACCCGCTCACACGGTTCACCGCGCTCCGGCCGGCGTGACCCTGCGGGTCCGATCTTGTTCTGTGGCTCAAGGTCGATCCCCTGTGCGGCAAACGACCGATGATCGATCCGCACATCCAGGTCCAGCTCGGCCAGCCGTTCATTGGCGAGCGATGCCCACCGCTCCCGCCACGTCAGCAGCAGATCCCTGTCATTCCACGAACGCTCTTTCGCACCGAACCCGATGGAAGGCAGACCCTGCTCCAGGCCTCCATGCCGCAACCGTGCCGCAGCAATCAGTCGCGCTGTTCTTCCAGACGTCGCAAGCGCTTCTCTAGCGTCGAGAGCTTCAGCAGGATGCCACGCTACGTCTCCCGGATCTCTGTCAGCAGACGGATCATGAGCTTGAGCGGATCGTCCTCCCCTTTCTGCTCCATCAGGTCCAGGATCCGGCGCGAGGTCATATGCGCCCCTGCCGCCTCGTTCAGGATGCGGGATTCCGTCTCGTCTTCCATGCACAGCCTCTCCGGTTCTGACTTCGATCCGCCGCGTGGACAGCATCACATGGGCATGGGGCTTCGCCTGTCCGTCT
>NZ_CADP01000285.1 GCF_000285295.1 Komagataeibacter europaeus LMG 18890
GTCTTGAACAGGTTTTCCTTGGATGGGTGCCGCCGGTAGATGGTCTGCTTGCCCACTCCCGCCACGGCCGCGATCTGTTCGACCGATGTGGCGGCGTAGCCCTGTTCCCCAAACAGTCGGGTGGCGGTTTTCAGGATCAGGGCATCCAGTTCTTCCGACATCCGGCTGTCGGGCCGACCTGAATTTTTCCTCTTTCTGTCCTGATCCGCCATTTGACCTCCTGTGAGCAGTTTCTCCCGATTATAGGGGACGAAACCGTCTCGCAAGGGCTTTTGACAGGATCGGCATCTCACCCGGGGCAGAAGAAGCACCATCATATCGGCCCGAATTCCGTGAATACAGGCGCGCGTGGAACAGATACATGCGGTGTTCAATATTGAGCTCCAATCTGTGTGAAGCCCAGCGCCACGCCACTGCTTGCGTAAGTCAATCAAGGCTACCCCGCCTCGTGAGGAATTGTTGACGGACAGATGGGAACGGAACAATTCGGTACCGTCTCGTATCGAGCGCGACAACGACATATGAAGGATCATGTAATCATGGCAGCAGACCTGAATCTGGAGCAGACAGTGCGTGACGCATCGCGGACGCTGCAGGATCACGCGGAACACGTATTTTCACGGCACTCCGATCGTGTTGAGAAGCAGTTGAAGGAGCAGATCAGCGCCCTTCAGTCTCAACTGGAAACGCATGAGCAGGCACGGCATGCATCACATCTGCGGTTCTATCTTACGGTTGCCGGGGTCATCGCTCTTTCGGCGCTGGTTCATTTCCGCCACCGCAAGGCGAAGTAATCCTGCCCACTAATGATGGAATAATTCATGTCAGATCTTATTGTTATCGGTTTTGACACCGAAGATGGTGCCACTGCTGCCCGTACCGAGTGCGCGGCACTGGAAAAAGAATATCTGATCGACCTTGCGGATGCCGTGGTTGTCCGTCGCACCAGCGACGGCAAAGTGCATCTGGATCAGTCGGTCAATCTGACGGCCCTGGGTTTTTCGGGCGGTCTTGCGACGGGTGCGTTCTGAGGCACGCTGCTCGGCCTGATTTTCCTCAACCCGCTGGCAGGCTTCGTGGTAGGGAGCATGACCGGCGCTGGCGTGGGCACGCTGGAGGGCCACTTCAGTGACTACGGAATCAGCGATGATTTCATCCGGGAGGTGGGCCAGCAGGTCAGGAACGGCACATCGGCACTGTTCATTCTGGTGCGCAAGGCACAGCCTGAAAAGGTCGTCAGTGAGTTCCACAAGCTGGGCGGACATCCCCATATTATGCAAACATCACTTTCTCCTGAAGCTGATGCGAAACTGCGCAGCCTGATTGGCTGAAATCGTAATCGTCCGACGCTTCCAGTCTCAGGCTGGACGCGTAGGACTGGCCTGTCTGATCCATGGCATCCTGTCCGGGTGTGACAGTACATCTTCACAAGGGGCCATCC
>NZ_CADP01000284.1 GCF_000285295.1 Komagataeibacter europaeus LMG 18890
GGATGGCCCCTTGTGAAGATGTACTGTCACACCCGGACAGGATGCCATGGATCAGACAGGCCAGTCCTACGCGTCCAGCCTGAGACTGGAAGCGTCGGACGATTACGATTTCAGCCAATCAGGCTGCGCAGTTTCGCATCAGCTTCAGGAGAAAGTGATGTTTGCATAATATGGGGATGTCCGCCCAGCTTGTGGAACTCACTGACGACCTTTTCAGGCTGTGCCTTGCGCACCAGAATGAACAGTGCCGATGTGCCGTTCCTGACCTGCTGGCCCACCTCCCGGATGAAATCATCGCTGATTCCGTAGTCACTGAAGTGGCCCTCCAGCGTGCCCACGCCAGCGCCGGTCATGCTCCCTACCACGAAGCCTGCCAGCGGGTTGAGGAAAATCAGGCCGAGCAGCGTGCCTCAGAACGCACCCGTCGCAAGACCGCCCGAAAAACCCAGGGCCGTCAGATTGACCGACTGATCCAGATGCACTTTGCCGTCGCTGGTGCGACGGACAACCACGGCATCCGCAAGGTCGATCAGATATTCTTTTTCCAGTGCCGCGCACTCGGTACGGGCAGCAGTAGCACCATCTTCGGTGTCAAAGCCGATAACAATAAGATCTGAGATAAATTATTCCATCCTTAGTGGGCAGGATTACTTTGCCTTGCGGTGGCGGAAATGAACCAGCGCCGAAAGAGCGATGACCCCGGCAACCGTAAGATAGAACCGCAGATGTGATGCATGCCGTGCCTGCTCATGCGTTTCCAGTTGAGACTGAAGGGCGCTGATCTGCTCCTTCAACTGCTTCTCAACACGATCGGAGTGCCGTGAAAATACGTGTTCCGCGTGATCCTGCAGCGTCCGCGATGCGTCACGCACTGTCTGCTCCAGATTCAGGTCTGCTGCCATGATTACATGATCCTTCATATGTCGTTGTCGCGCTCGATACGAGACGGTACCGAATTGTTCCGTTCCCATCTGTCCGTCAACAATTCCTCACGAGGCGGGGTAGCCTTGATTGACTTACGCAAGCAGTGGCGTGGCGCTGGGCTTCACACAGATTGGAGCTCAATATTGAACACCGCATGTATCTGTTCCACGCGCGCCTGTATTCACGGAATTCGGGCCGATATGATGGTGCTTCTTCTGCCCCGGGTGAGATGCCGATCCTGTCAAAAGCCCTTGCGAGACGGTTTCGTCCCCTATAATCGGGAGAAACTGCTCACAGGAGGTCAAATGGCGGATCAGGACAGAAAGAGGAAAAATTCAGGTCGGCCCGACAGCCGGATGTCGGAAGAACTGGATGCCCTGATCCTGAAAACCGCCACCCGACTGTTTGGGGAACAGGGCTACGCCGCCACATCGGTCGAACAGATCGCGGCCGTGGCGGGAGTGGGCAAGCAGACCATCTACCGGCGGCACCCATCCAAGGAAAACCTGTTCAAGAC
>NZ_CADP01000283.1 GCF_000285295.1 Komagataeibacter europaeus LMG 18890
TAATCCACTGAAATCACTCAACTCATTTTCGGTCAGACACTAAGGTGTTCATTTAAATTTCTCGCTTTGTTCCAAAAATTAATTTATCATTCTTAAACAGAATATTACAGGGTCTGTTGGGAATTATGCTTTTTTGAAGTCTCTGAATATGATTCAAAGGCCATATGGAGCGCTTCATACTGACAGATGCCCAATGGGCGAAGATGGAACCACTGTGTCTTGGGAAGAAGACAGATCGGGGACGCAGTGGGAAAGATAACCGCCTCTTTATCGAAGCGGTCTTGTGGATTGCCCGGACCGGCAGTCCATGGCGGGACCTGCCGACGTATTTCGGCCATTGGAACTCGGTCTATTCCCGCTACAGCGACTGGATGAAAGCCGGGGTTTTCCAGAAGATTTTCGAGGCTGTCTCTGACGAGGCGGACATGGAATATGCGATGATCGATGGCACGGTGGTCCGGGTTCACCGCCACGGCCAAGGCGCAAAAGGGGGACCCGAAGTCAGGCGATAGGACGCAGTGTGACGGGATGGTCAACCAAGATCATCGCCATGACCGATGCCTTGGGCAATCTGGTCCGCTTCACCCTGATCCCCGGCCAGCATTATGATACCGTCGGGGTTGCGCCGCTTCTCGAACCGGCGGATTTCGGGGGACTTCTTGCTGACAAGGCTTTCGACGTCCACTGGATCGTGGACGCCATCCGGGCGCAAGGGGCCTGCGTCGTCATTCCCCAGCGCAAAAACCGCCTCGACAGGCGCCCGTTCGATGGAGCCCTGTTCAAAGCACGCCATCTCATCGAGAACTTCTTCTGCAAGCTTAAGGAGTTCAAGCGCATCGCCATGCGGAGCGACAAGACAGACAGATCATTCTCAGCGATGATTCATCTCACCGCAGCAATCATCAATTCACGATAATTCCCAACAGGCCCCAATTAATCGGAAATATGAAGCTTTTAAAAAATATTGCTGATATATGGCCGTTATATGTTGTTATTTCCCGGGAGCCGACCTTCCGCTCCCCTGAAGGGTTTCGGGCGCCGCGAGGCGTACGAAAGTCTGGGAAGACCGAACCCGCGACACCGGGACTCAGTTATGGGGAATTTGCAACTGGCGCTACCCGGGGGAGAGCCTGAGCCAGAGCATAAAGGTGCGTGTGTGGAACTGGAACGGGTTTTTGTGACCGGATCTGCATGACGCGATGACAGAACTGGCAGTGTAGGCAGCGATTTTCCCGGGTTTTCCAGTGATGCGTACAGGAGATACGGTTTGTCGGAGCGATGCCACTCCGACATCGGGATCGGTCATGCTGTCGTATCTGCGGGCTGTCATGGTGATCCCCCGGCCGGATCAGTCGCCCGTGGCGGCCCTCGGGGCTGGCACCATCGGGGAAGGATCTGGATGACGACCATCGGACCACCACAGCATGGGCACGGCGGTGGCGTGACCG
>NZ_CADP01000282.1 GCF_000285295.1 Komagataeibacter europaeus LMG 18890
GAACGCCGCCGCGCCACCCGCGAGTTGAACAAGGGAGAGGCCCAGAACGCCCTCAAGCGCGCCATCTTTTTCCATCGCACCGGCCGGATCCGCGATCACGGACTGCAAGCCCAGGGACATCGGGCGAGCGCGCTCAATCTCGTCGCCAGCGCCGTCGTATTGTGGAACACCACCTATCTCGGAGCCGCAATGCGGCATCTCGAACATCAAGGACGATCCGTTCCGCCTGGTCTGCTCCAGCATCTCTCTCCGCTGGGGTGGCAGCATATCAACCTGACCGGGGATTACCTCTGGACCGACGCCGACATCCCAGAAGGGAAACTCCGCCCGCTCCGGCAAGCCATCACAATCACCGATAATCCTTAGCGTATATCTGTGCCCGTTTTATGTACGTCCCCCCACTGGCGCGATGCGTCCTCGGCGGTTTCCTGCGTGAAGATCGTGCGTAGCAGGGCCGTGATGGCAGGACGCTGTTTCGCGTGGGCATGGGCAAGCGCGTTACGCATCCAGTGCACCCGGCAGCGTTGCAGGCTCGCATTGAACACGCGACCGGCAGCGCCACGCAGCCCGGCATGAGCATCGGCGACCACCAGCTTCACGCCGCGCAGGCCGCGATCGGCCAGGGAGCGCAGGAAATCGGTCCAGAATGTTTCCGCTTCTGACGGCCCTGTGGCGACGCCCAGCACTTCACGGCGACCATCCATGTTCACTCCCACAGCGATTATCACAGCAATCGAGACGATCCGGCCGCCCTGTCGGACTTTCAGATACGTGGCGTCGATCCACAGATATGGCCATTCGCCCTCAAGCGGGCGCGACAGGAAGGAGTTGACCCGTTCGTCGATCTCGCCGACCAGCCGGCTGACCTGGCTTTTGGAGACCCCGCCGGCACCCATGGCGCGGACGAGATCGTCGACCGATCGGGTGGAAATGCCCTGCACATAGGCTTCCTGGATCACGGCCAGTAGAGCCTTTTCCGCCGTTTTCCGGGGTTCAAGGAAGGTCGGGAAGTAGCTGCCCCTGCGCAGCTTCGGGATCGCCAGTTCGACCGTGCCTGCCCGTGTGTCCCAGTTCCGGGCGCGATAGAGCAGTTCCACTTTAGGGCCTGTTAGCACTTGATCCAGTCTGCGGCGGCAGCGATGTGGATGACCGCGAGGAACGAGGTTGCTGTTTTTTCGTATCTGGTTGCGACAGCGCGCCATTCCTTGAGACGAGCCCAGAGGTTCTCCACAAGATGTCGGCATCGATAGGCCCATTTGGGACAGGCGACCGGCGCATCGCGTCGTTTCGCGGGAATGGCCGGTCGGGCTCCCATGTCCCATATCCGTTCACGAAAGGCGTCTGACGCGTAGCCTTTGTCCGCCACGACCCACAGGGGAACAGAGGGGAGATCGTCGAGCATGGCTGGCGCCAGTGGCAGTTCATGGGCCTGTCCGGGTGCCAGAGCGAAACCAATGGCTTTTCCGTGTCCGTCCGCGATC
>NZ_CADP01000281.1 GCF_000285295.1 Komagataeibacter europaeus LMG 18890
TGCTGAAGCAACGCTGCCTGCTGAGCCGGTGACCTGACTGGCACGAAGCGCATCGTCGGGCGGGTCACCGCCTCGCAGATCGCCTCGGCGTCAGCGGCATCAGTTTTACCCCGCTTGACGTAGGGCTTCACATAGACCGGCGGCATCATCCTGACCGTATGTCCGAAAGCCGCAATCGAGCGCGCCCGGTAATGCGACGTGCCACACGCTTCCATACCGACCAGGCATGGCGGGAGTGTTTCAAAAAACCGGAGAACTTCACCGCGCCGTAAGCGACGGCGTACGAGAATGTTCCCAAGACTATCGATCCCATGCACCTGAAAAACATTCTTGGCCAGGTCGAGGCCAATCGTCGAAATCGTTCCCATAGGTGGCTCCATGCGTTGCAGACGGTGACGATTTCATCCTCGCGCATTTCGTGCGGGGGCCGTCTACAACATCACCTCTCTTTCCTGGTGACAATGCTCAGATTGTGCTAAGCTGGTTTCGAAGATTTAGTGATCGATATGGAGATCGTGATGTCCGAATATAAAACTCAGGATTCACCTGGCTATGAATGGGCCAGCTTCGAGGCGATCCGCATTGCCGGCGAGCGGGCGCGCGAAGTCCGGGCAGCCAGTGGTGAAATCATGACCTATGTCCAGAACGGGTGGGTTGTGCGTGAATATCCAGGTGGTCGGGTTGAACGCCTCGCTCTGCTGGAAGAGTTCCGCGACGAAGATTTTCCCTATCCCTCGTGACTCGATTACTGATTTATGCAGGACCGAATGGCTCCGGCAAAAGTAGTCTGCGGGTTGGCACAAGCGCTGACATTGAGCCCGTCGATGTTGTCATTGATCCTGACCAGATAGCACGGGGGATCAATCCGGCTAGCCCGCGCGATGCCGACCGGGAGGCCGGGCGAAAAGCCATCGAGATATTCAATGCATCTCTGGCAACCGGAAAATCGATTTCTCTCGAAACGACATTATCCGGCCACTCCATAATCCGTCGTATCAAGGCGGCACAGATGGCCGGCTATCATGTCGAGTTGCGATATATTGCTCTGGCTTCGGTTGAAATGAATGTTCAGCGCGTCAGGGCACGTGCTGCGGGTGGTGGACATTTCATTGAGCCGGAGGCCATTCGCAGACGATATATCGGCAGCCTCGTCAATCTTCCGACCGTCATTGCCCTTTCTGATCGTGTCGTTATCTCCGATAATTCAGGTGTTACGCCGGAGCCTGTCCTTGAAATCGAAAGTGGTCAGATTGTGCGTCGAGGCGTGACTATACCTGAATGGCTGGTCAGCACATGTCCTGATCTCTTCTGTTAGTGCGTTTTATCGCGAAGACAAAGAGGCTGTTGTAATGGGCCCTGATAACGCTTGCGCCGACAATTTTACGTCCCTTTGCGCCGGGCTGCGCAGATAGGGCGGGAAACATTGAATCCAGTTATGAGAGATGATGTTGTGGACGGCCCCCGCACGAAATGTGCGAGGATGAAATCG
>NZ_CADP01000280.1:0-166 GCF_000285295.1 Komagataeibacter europaeus LMG 18890
ACAGCGTGACCAGGCTCAAACATCACCTGCTGACAGCCCAGGAACGGGATCAGATGCTCGCCATCCCGACAGACCGGGACAGTCTGGTCCGCCTTTACACTTTCGAGCCATCGGATCTGGATATCATCGGTTCCCGGCGCAGGCGACGCACCCAGATGGGCGTTGC
>NZ_CADP01000280.1:224-1497 GCF_000285295.1 Komagataeibacter europaeus LMG 18890
GTCGGATCGACGCCATCCGCGTTGGTCGCCTTCGTGGCAGACCAACTTGAGCTTTCCGGCAGCGACCTCGCCGATTACGCCGCGCGGGAGCAGACGATGACCGATCATGCCCGCGATCTGATGACGATCCTTGGCCTGCGCGCGCCCCAGAGAGCCGATATCCCGTTCATGATCGAGGCTGCGGCAAACGCAGCCTGGGCCACGGACAGCGGCATCGTAATCGTCCGGGCCGTGATGGACGCGCTACGCCATGCCAAAATCGCACTCCCTTCGATTTCAACCATCGAACGCGCCAGCATTGCGGGACGGGCGCGGGCCCGACGGAAGACCGCGCAGGCGTTAACGCAGGGCCTCACAGGCGATCAGGTCACGGCGCTGGATCGGCTTTTCGCCACAACGCCTGAAGGGAGCATCAGCCAACTTGCCTCGCTCAAGACCATACCGGTTGCCGTCAAGCCGGATCACATCAAGCGCATTCTGGAATTGTTGAGACAGGTTCGACAGATCGGCATTGATCCCGTCGTCGCCAAGCGCATTCACATCGACCGTTTTCACCAATACGTCCGGGAAGGCCGGATATCTCCGGCCTCGATGATCGAGCGCTACACGCCATCACGCCGTTACGCCACGCTCGTCGCTTTCCTGATCGATGCTGAGGAACGCCTAACGGACAGCGCCCTGGACATGGCTGACAAGCTGGTCGGCAGCATCTTTACCCGGGCACGGAACACAAAGGCCCGCAGCTTTTCGGCAACGTCGAAGAACGTCGCACGCCTGATGCGCCTGTTTCAGGCGACCATCGATGCCTTGGCCGAGGCGGCCAGCGACGGCAGAGATCCCATGGAAACTCTGGATGCCACGGTCGGATGGGCGACCCTGTTGAAAGCAAGGTCAGAGGTTGGGGCGATCGCCAGGACTGCCGACCTCGATCCTCTGACAGCCGCTGCGGAGCGTTATATTACCCTTCGAAAATTCGCGCCCGATCTGCTGGAAACGCTGGAATTCCAGGCAGGAAGAGGAGGCGCCAAGACCCTGGCTGCGATCACGTTGTTGCGGAACCTCAACAGAGCAGGCAAACGCGATTTACCTGGCGACGCACCGATGCCGTTTCGCAAGGAATGGCAGAAGATCGTTATCGATCAGGATGACAAGCCCAACCGGCGTCTGTGGGAAATCGCGACGCTCGCGCATTTGCGCAACAAGCTGCGTTCCGGCGATGTGTGGATCGAGCGGTCGGCCAATTATCGTCGCTTCGACAGCTACATGCTCAGTA
>NZ_CADP01000279.1 GCF_000285295.1 Komagataeibacter europaeus LMG 18890
CGTCTCGCCCGTCCTGCTCACGCGACAGGATCACGAGAATATGGTTTATCGCTTCCCATCGTCCCTCGCGGATCCAACGGTAGAAATAGCCCTGCACGGTCGTGAAGGCGGGAAAATGACGAGGCAATTGTCGCCACTGGCAACCCGTAGTGACGATATAGAGGATCGCCTCCATGACCCGGCGCAAATCCGTACGTCGTGGTCTCCCCAGTCGTTTCTTCTCGGGCATCAAAGGCGCAATCAGCGCCCACTCCGCATCGCGAAGGTCGCTTGCATACTCCAGGTCGTCCCGGCGATACTGCGCGCGGGTGATTTCAGTCCAGGCCATCTTGATCTCATCAGGTTATCGCAAACCCATGAATCATAATCCACTGAAATCACTCAACTCATTTTCGGTCAGACACTTAGACGTGCAGCGATGGTATGCCACCGATCTGCCGCAGATTGCAGCACCGCCTGGTACGGCATGGTTAGCGGCAACTGCTCGGTCCAGGCAAGAATGGGGCCAGATCCGAAAATGACACCGCTTGCGGCTGCGACCAGCACGATTGTGAGCAGACGACGCGCGGGGGGCGGGGAGGAAGAATGGGCCATCAGAACTGAAAATATATGAAAGGGGCGACACCGCTTGGTCCTGCGGCGTCAATCATCAACACACAAATACCGAACGCAAGCGCAAGCGCCCAGTCCGGCGCACGTTGCACCACAGGGAACGCCGCAATGCGTTCAGGCATGTTCCTGGACACAAAATGCAGACCGATGCCAATAGCGATCAGGCCAAGTGTAAAGGGCGTGACCTGTGCAAAACTTCCTAGTTTCAGGGGTGTTATGGACTGCAGATAAAGCCAGACGCTTTCCATATCTTCCGCATGGAAAAACAGCCATGTCAGACAGACGAAATGGAATGTCAGCAGCACGGCCATGACGCGGAAAATGCCCCGTGTATTTTCCAGACGCTCGGAAAAAGGGCGTTCCAGCACCAGACCACCGTCATGCAATGCGCCCCACATGACAAATTTCATGGCGGCGCCGTGCCACAGGCCACCCAGCAGCATGGTAATCAGAAGGTTGGCGGATGTACGCACCGAGCCACGATGACTACCGCCAAGAGGTATATAGAGATAGTAATCATCCGGCGAGAGACGCGGGCGTATTCAGGCGGCGATGGTATTGTGGACCTGCTGGTGGGCTTTCCAGTGCCAGGGCAGGAGTTCATGGAGGCGTGGATTGGGGATGTCATTGATCCGTGCCAGGACATCAGCGAGCCATGCATGGGGATCGACATCGTTCAGGCGCGCGGTGACGATCAGGGAATACATGGCGGCGGCGCGCTCTCCGCCACGATCGGACCCGGCGAACAACCAGGCTTTCCTGCCCAGGGCGATGCCGCGCAGGGCGCGTTCTGCTGCATTGTTTGAGAGGCAGATCCGGCCGTCAGTGAGGAATCGTGTGAATGTATCGGCACGTCTGAGAAAATAGTTCATGGCGTGGGCAACGGGATTTTT
>NZ_CADP01000278.1 GCF_000285295.1 Komagataeibacter europaeus LMG 18890
TTCTATGGTTTGGGCGCGCGGGATCGCACCGGGTTGAGGCGGTGTCATTTTGAAACGGTGGATGGCTGCGGCTGGGGTTGCGAGGACGGGGCGCGTTCGGGGGCGATAGCCCCGTCTGTCACGGGCCGGCAGCCTGCATCGAGATGGCGAGACTGCGGAACAGCGCCGCTTCGGGACAGGCGGCGGCAAACGCGATACGGACACGGGTCGCGGTTTCCAGGATACGCCCGGCGATTTTCAGAAGACGATTTCGTAACGTGGTGAACTCGGCCGAGGCGAGCGGCTGTGGGGCTGGGATGGCGTCCCGCAGGGTGAGCATCAGCCAGTATGCGGCAGTGTGCAGCACCAGGCGGACCTGGTTGGCCAGTGGCGATCGACAGCTTGTGCGGTCGGATGCCAGTTGGCCCTTGTGACGCTTGATCAGGTTTTCGGCCTGTCCACGGGCACAGTAGAGGGCACCGTAGAGCCATTCGGCGTTGCCGCCTCGCAGGCTGGTGACCACGCAGCGTATGTCGAGGCCCAGCGTCGTGGCTTCGATCCGGGCGGCCACGCGCCGCTGTTGCTTCCAGGATTTCGCGCCATAACGGATTTCGGCATAGCCGCGCAGGGATTGCGCCCGCGTCTCGGCACGCCGGACGCGGATGTCATCGGCCGAGGGTTCGAGAAGCCGGTGCAGCACGCTGTTGCCCGGCAGGCCGAAGATGTAATCGACGTCATGCGCCTCGCACCAGGCCATGACTTCGGGACGTCCGTAATGACCATCCCCACGAATGGTCAGCCGGGTGTTGGGCCAGTGGCTGCGGATACGGCGGATCAGACGACGCAGGTGACCGCGAATTTCCTGTCCGGACGGGGTCTTGCCCGGGCGGATGATAATGGCAACCGGCCTCGACGTGGCGGCATCGTAAACATGGATCGGCATAAAGCACCGCTCGTCATGATGCGCGTTGAACAGGGCGAGTTGCTGATGACCGTGCACCACATCGACCGTATCGTCGATGTCGAGCGTCACCGCGGCGGGTGGCCGGGCGTAGCTGTCGCACCATGTATCGACCAGGGCATAGGTCAGGCGAATGACCTCGCGCAAAGTCGGGGCGTTCTCCCAACGCGAGATCGTGGGTTGCGAGCACAGATCCCGACCCGTATCGGGCAGTCGTCCGCAGGCGAGCTTGAAACCCGGATCGCACCGCAGGTGATCGAGGTCGTCGGCGTCCTCGTAGCCGCAGGCAATGGCCAGCATACGGGCGCGCAGAATATCGGCCACCCCGTGTGTCACCCGTCGCGGATTGCGTGGATCGGCTATGAGCCGGGCGAGGCGATCGGCCATGCCGATCCGCCGCTCGGCGGCAGCCAGCAACAGGACACCACCATCCGAGGTGATCCGGCCACCATCAAAATCAGCCGTGATTTTCTTGTGTCGGATGGCTGGAAACAGGAACGGCTGGCTCGTATCGTCGGACATGGCGGGTGTGGCTCGGCGTGATCGGAGAAACGGATGGCTTTGACACCCAATTCGTAAACCC
>NZ_CADP01000277.1 GCF_000285295.1 Komagataeibacter europaeus LMG 18890
AGCGCGATCGTCGCGGCCGTTCCGGATGCCTCGACTTTCCGGTCAGGCCGTCAATTCGCTGCGTGGCTCGGTCTGACGCCCAAAAGTCACAGCAGTGGTGGCAAGGAACGACAGGTTGGCATCAGCAAACAGGGGGATAGCTATCTCAGACGCCTGCTCGTGCTGGGCGCCACGGCGGTGATCCGTCTTGCACGCAAGGAAAACGCCAGTCGTCAATGGGCCGCAAAGTTGCTCGAGAAGAAGGCGGCGCGTGTCGTATCTGTCGCTCTCGCCAACAAGACTGCCAGGATTGTCTGGGCACTTCTCACAACGGGCAATGCATACAGCGCCAGGAGCGCCTGAAAGAATTCAGAGATTTGCCCTCGTCGAACACCAGAAGCGACGAAGGTGAATGTGCGGAGTGGTGATATATGATGGCGAACCGGTCAGGCCGGGGAGAGGATAAACCCGACGGGACCAAGCGCAGCAAAAGCGCGCAGAGGTGATCAGGAATCCAATCCGCGGACTTCATCAGGGCCAGCAGCCCCCGGGCTGCGCAAACAGGCCGGACACATGGCTGCACCCGACCACCAAAATCATACTTTCCACTTGCATCGTCAGGGCCGTCCACACATGGCTCCATGCGTTGTAGACGGTGACGATTTCATCCTCGCACATTTCGTGCGGGGGCCGTCCACAACATCACCTCTGATTACCCTCGTCAGGTGCACCATCGGCGCGTTCCTCATCAAGGTGAAGAGTCATCTCCGTGTTAAGCGCTCGCTCCGCCAGAGCCTTCGTCAATTCCGAGAGTATGCCGTTCTTGCCAAACAGGTCGCCGGGTGAACGTCCTTCCACCAGGCGGTCCAGGAGGTCTTTATCAATGCTCATGCGGGGGCTCCTCTTCGAGCAATTTATCACCACACCGCACAAAATTCAGGATAGTCTCTGAAGGCGCGGCTGAAGGACAGTCTGGTGTGGGCAACCTGCAGCTTGACGCGATGCCCGGCAATTATCGCCCAGTCCTCGCCCCAGTCGAACTGGAAGGCTTCCCCAGGCTGGAAGCACAGGGGCACGAAAACACCCCGACCCGTTGTCTGGCGTGCCTGGGCTGTTCGTGTTTCCACTGCCGGATGAAAGCGGCCACCCGTCCGTAGGACCCATCATAACCCAGCGCCACAAGGTCTTCATGCAGTCGTCGCGCCGTACGCCGGTTCTTGCGGGATCGGGCGGCTTCCAGGACCAGCCATCCCCTCAGCCTGTCAGCAAACGGGTCCGGTCGGCTGGGACGTTCGGGTACCTGGAACCGCGGTTCAATACTCTGTGCCCGGAGATATTTCCGGATCGTATTGCGTGACAGTCCCGTCCGGCGTTCGATCTCGCGGATCGGAAGATGATCCCGGCAGTGCCACCGACGGATCACACTCAGAAGCTCCATGTCAATCACTCCTCAAACTCCCAGCAGATGCTGCCGGGGAGTGTGAAGGCATGGGTCAAATCTCGATGAAAATTTCCGCCCTACCCGGGTCAGTTCTCAGTGAAAATCAACAG
>NZ_CADP01000276.1 GCF_000285295.1 Komagataeibacter europaeus LMG 18890
GGATCAGATGATGCACGCCCTTTGATCAATACCTGAGTCCAGCCGGAAGCGAGCGGCAGACGGTGATCGCGCAAGGAATGCATATCATCATTGATCTGCGCGACAAACTTGGGCCGCGCGCCCTGACTGCCACCGGACATGACACGGAGCCGCGAAAGATCCGCTGCGGACGCACCATTCACCACTTGTGGTATGATCTCTTCGAACCAGCCCAGATCAATGCTCTCATTCGGAAGGCTGTCTGTTTCAGGGGCGTATGTCAGGGCCCCGCTACCATAGCGCCCGACATAAGCGAGGCGCTCGATATCTCCGATTGTGGTTCGGCTGATACCTCTCGCCGCAATTTCCCGATCAAGCAGGAGACGTCCCCAACCATCTGGGAGACTATCTTCAAACAGGGAAGGAAGACTTGCACCCCGACCGCTGTTTGGCCTCAACAACTGATCATATGACCGACAAAGCACCGGAGAGAGAGGAAGAGGACTTGCCGCAAATCCGGCATCCCACTCGAAAGCTATGCTTCGACGTTCAGGATCCCGGCCAAGCTGTCCCACCTGTAGAGGCTTTTCTCCATCACCGAAATCAAGCGCAACAGAAAGTCTTTCAATCATCGCGTCCTCTGCTTCGCTGCGCGTCGACGGAGTTGACTAAACTCATCCAGTTCATCCAGGGAAGAAGCCTCTGGCATGGGAAAAAGATCAGAAAAAGCGTCAAGTGTCCCGAGCGCCTCAGCTATTGCTAGCAGCGTTGCCAAACTCACAGCACCCCCGTTTTCAAATCTTCGAAGCGTCGCTATGGCTACTCCCGATTGCTCAGCTAGATCTTCCTGCGTGATGTTCTTTGCCAACCGGCGCGCACGAGCCGATATCGCTATCTCATCATGCACCTCAGCCGCTGTTTTCGGTAACATGTAATATATCACGTTTGATCTCTTATACCATGTTTTCCGGTACAAGATATCATATCTGATATCTAATTTCCACGGCGTTTCGCGCCTCCAGAACTGCCAAACCATCTCCTACAAGGCGAGCTCGATAGAATATGGCGCCCAGATTTTCATACCGGGGACGGAGAAACCTGAGAAGGTCGAGCGACCATTCTCGCCTTCTGTGTCTTACTCGGAGGTGATGTTGTGGACGGCCCCCGCACGAAATGTGCGAGGATGAAATCGTCACCGTCTGCAACGCATGAAGCCACTTATGGGAACGATTTCGACGATTGGCCTCGACCTGGCCAAGAATGTTTTTCAGGTGCATGGGATCGATAGTCTTGGGAACATTCTCGTACGCCGTCGCTTACGGCGCGGTGAAGTTCTCCGGTTTTTTGAAACACTCCCGCCATGCCTGGTCGGTATGGAAGCGTGTGGCACGTCGCATTACCGGGCGCGCTCGATTGCGGCTTTCGGACATACGGTCAGGATGATGCCGCCGGTCTATGTGAAGCCCTACGTCAAGCGGGGTAAAACTGATGCCGCTGACGCCGAGGCGATCTGCGAGGCGGTGACCCGCCCGACGATGCGCTTCGTGCCAGTCA
>NZ_CADP01000275.1 GCF_000285295.1 Komagataeibacter europaeus LMG 18890
CCTGGCCACGGCCATTGGCCGGAGCTGCATCCGCACAGGTCGGCGTGGCCGGTTCTTCAACGTGGTGGACCTGGTCAACCGGCTTGAGGCTGACAGTCGGGCGGCAAGGGCGGGTCGGCTGGCCGAACAACTCGGCCGACTGGACTTTGTCATCCTCGACGAACTGGGATACCTGCCCTTTGCCCAGTCTGGCGGACAGTTGCTGTTCCATATGATCAGCCGCCTTTATGAACAGACCTCGGTCATTGTCACCACGAACCTGTCCTTCGGTGAATGGGCCAGTGTATTCGCCGACGCCAAGATGACCACGGCACTGCTCGACCGTCTGACCCATCACTGCGACATCATCGAGACAGGGAACGAAAGCTGGCGGTTCAGGAACCGTAACTGAACCTCTCTCCAGATCCATACCTGCCCCGGCCTGTCTCCTTACGCCTACGGCTTCAGGAGACAGGCCGGCCCTTCAACAGGGGGTTAATATTGCATGCCGATCAGGGGTTATTTTTGAGTGCCGATTGACACTGTGACGCCTCGTCGTATTCCTCGATGGACGAGACCAGCCAGACGTCGGGATCATCGTAAAATGGCGTCAGGTTTGGCCGCCGCTGGGTTTCGTTTTCGACCCCGGTTTCCGGATCGATCCTGACTGTCACATTCATCAGGTTGATCGGGCCGAACTGTCGGACAAAGCTGAAATAGGCATGCTTCAGATCACCCTGGAGGCGTCCATAGGGCAGGTTCTCCATCTGTGCCCGCAGCACCGCGCGTGCCGCATCCCGGACGGGTATCAGCGCGGTAATGATCCGGGCATGCTTCTGGAAGAGGCCGTCCTTCTGATCCCCTTTCCTGATGGCGACCGTGGCGGCCTGGCCGTCGCAGATCTGTTGCAGGACACCTTTCGTGACGAAGTAGGAGCCTTCTTTCAGCTGGGCGCCATCGGCAGCCGTGCCGACCAGCACACCGGATCCTGCCGGCCGGACAATGCGCTGGTCCAGGGGTTCCGGAAAGCGCACGTCCTGCCCGATCCGGCTCAGGGCCTCGGGCAACATTACATCGAGCCTGAAGCCGTCAGTCGCGTTGCACGTGTAGTCGGGACCGAACTGGGTAGTGGTCCAGCCGTGGCGACCGAGCACCTGCTCCGGATGGTCGAGGAAGTAGCGATTGACGAGGAGCGGACAGTTACCCTGGTCGCTATCCGCAAGGGTGTCGGTCTCCAGCCAGGTCTCATCGTCGACCATGTCGCCGATCTTGCGCTTGCGGAACACCAGCACGTCCACCACCACGTCCGTGCCGGCATCATCGCGCATCGCCCCGGCCGGAAGCCGGACCGCCCCCACGAGGTCAGCCATCTCGGCGATGGTCCGGCGCGCGGTGCTGTCTGTCTTGTCCAGCGTATGGCGGGACGTCACGAAAACTGCGATGCCGCCCGGGCGGAGTGCTTCGATGGATCGGGCAATGAAAAAATCATGCAGGCTCAGGCCAAGCCGCCCCAGGCCTTCCGGGCCACGCACGGTGCGATTGGAAAAGGGTGGATTACCGA
>NZ_CADP01000274.1 GCF_000285295.1 Komagataeibacter europaeus LMG 18890
CCATCGCAGCCGCCACCGCCAAGCTGTATTTCAGCCTGCGCGCGCTAGACCGGCAACGCGAGATCCTGCAACAGACCATCGAGACCCAGACAGCGCTCCTTGCCTTGGTGCAGCGCCAGCATGAGGTGGGCGCGGTGGACGCGCTGGTAATGCAGAACGTGACCGAGCAGCGCGACGCGGCACAGGCCGCCCTGCCGGATGTGGAGGACCAGCGCGGCAAGGCGGAAAGTGCTCTGGCCGTCATGCTGGGCCGCGCGCCCCAGCAGATCATCGAACAGGCGATGGAGCGCGGCAAAAACATTGACCAACTGACCATTCCCATCCCGATCCCGCCCGAAATCCCGTCCACCCTGCTCGAACGCAGGCCCGACATCGCCATGCATGAGCAGACGCTGATCGCCAGCAACTTCAATATCGGCTTTGCGCGCGCGGCCTATTTCCCCACAATCTCGCTGGCCAGCCTGGCGGGGGTGAACAACATTGATATCGACAATCTGTATCGCGCCACCACGCGGTCATGGACGCTGGCGGCCTCCATGGCGGCTCCGGTGATGGATTTTGGCCGCACGGCCAGCGGCGTCAAACTGGCGCGGGCCGAGAAAAACGAGCAGGTCATCCTGTATAAACAGAGCATCCGCACGGCGTTCAAGGAGGTGCATGACGCCCTGCTGGAACAGAATAACGCCCACGCGCGCGAACAGGGCGATGGGGACAAGGAAACGGCGGCCGAAAAAACCGTGGAGCTGACGCAGTTGCGACTGGAACATGGCTATGCCAGCAGGCTGGACGTGCTGTCCGCTCAGGTGCTGGCCCAGCAGGCGGAACAGGCGCATACGACTGCGCTCCTGTCCAGCCTTGATGCATCGGTTGATATGTACAGGGCGATCGGGGGCGGATTTGACACCAAGGCCCCACAGGACAGGAAACGGAAATAACCGCAGACAGGAAAGCGGTCTGTTTGCAAACGGGAATGGATCAGGCCGCCTTACACCTCGTAAAATCTTACTTTGCGGTAGATTACAGGCGCTTCCGCCGCCCTGTGCCACGCGCGGGCGTGGCGACAGGTGTCGCCAGTATGCCCGTCATGAAGGCACGCCAGGCATGATCGAGATAGTCGTCCCGCTCCCTTGCCGTTCTCAGCACCCTGCGCCCGAACAGCATCTGCTGATGCGGGCCGCCAAGGCAGAGCGTGGCCAGCATCTGGCCGGTTTCTTCAGGCTCGCATCCCTCTTTCAGCAGGCCCGCGCGGGAGGCGGCAGTCAAAAGCTTGCAGGTCAGTTTTTCCAGCGGGTCAAAGATATGGGCACCGGCATGGTCCACCAGATCAGGAAAACGCCAGCCTTCCGCTATGAAAGTGCGACTAAGCGAGAGCGTCTCAGGGCTGAGGATCAGGTCCAGCAGCATCCGCATGGTCTTGTACAGCGCCTGCAGCGGATCGTTGGAGACCATCTCATCCGAAGGGGAGACAGCCAGCAGGAAACTGTTCCCCAGTTCAGCAATGACCGTCTTGAACAGGTTTTCCTTGGATGGGTGCCGCCGGTAGATGGTCT
>NZ_CADP01000273.1 GCF_000285295.1 Komagataeibacter europaeus LMG 18890
TTTTTTCCCTGCCTCCCGTAGAGACCTTGGTAAACCCGATCTTTTCGGGAGATGCTCGGGTGAAGGAAAACTCCGTTGTATCCTGCAGGATCAGGACTGGCCCTGCAGTCGCATCGAAACGCTGGGCGGTAGCAGAAAAATGCCCTTCAAGGATTTTGTCTTCGCTTACATTTGCATTTGCAAAAAATCTATATGCTGCCTTGGTCGCAGACCAATCCTGAAATGCCGTCGGGAGAGACTTGCCCGGTCGTTCAGCAAGTGCCGCGAGCATCGTGCCCAGACGCCTGTTCAGGCGCTCGTCGCCAAGGTCAGATCCGGATATTTCCTGTATGACCCAATCCTGTACCATTCTCACACCCCGCCTGCATAAAGGTGACAGAAAAGGAATCACAACAGATTCATCTGCATCAAGCACAAAATTCAAGAACAGCAGATTTGTGGGTAACTGCAAGGTTGGAAGTGCGTTTACATCTTCTTCCGTTACATCGTCTTTATATGCGAAATGACTGCCTGTTAGATGTATGACGTATAGACCACGTTCATGACCTTGGGAAAATGTCTGCTCTATGACAGGCAAAAGGGATTCATCCTGCCAGGATATGCGGTTACCTGAATTGTTTATATCTGGCCGAATAACAAAATTACTGAATTCAGATAGATAGCCAAACGGACGGGCGTAAGACGATGTTCCGCGCTGGGTGCCAAACCATGCAGTGAAGTAATTCTGGTCCTGTGCCATTTCGATCAGATTTTTTTCTGAATATAAATTATTTAGATGGTCAGCATCAAAGAATGAAAGTAGCATCGGAACGGCATTGTGAGTGACGTTTGCTGCTGAATGTACATGACCTATGACACAGATTTTTCCCGTTTTTTGTAGGCTTGACATATAGGGTGTATCATTATATTTCGTATATCCTTCAAAGCTATGCCTGTTTGCTACAGCAGATTCTCCGATAACTACAATAATATTTGGCTGATCTGGCGTTGTTCTGCCGGTAATTGCGGGGTCGGTTATGGTATGTTTTACCGCGACCGGTTCGCCACGACAGAAGGCTAGCAATACTGCACTTACTGTGTCGCCTGTAAGAGCCCGATCCGAAAGTTTTTGAACAATACCAGCCTGTTGTGATTCATCCGTCTTTACGAAGAGATGGAGTGAATGGTGACATGGACTGGTATTGCCCGACGTGAACATAGCCGGGAAGGAATGCGATATCCATCGGATACGACGGACGAAGAGTGGGCTCTGATCATGCCATTTATACCCCCGGCGAAACGGGGTGGTCGCCCCCGCACGACGGATATGCGCGAGGTGGTCAACGCGATGCTCTACATAGCCTCGGCCGGGTGTGCGTGGCGTTTGCTGCCGAAATGCTTTCCGCCGGTCTCGACCGTCAGGCGCTATTTTTACGCCTGGCGTGATGCCGGATTGTTCGAAGTCATGAATACGGTCCTGGTCATGAGCCTGCGCGAGATTGAGGGGCGTGAAGCCTCTCCAAGCGCGGGCGTGATTGATAGCCAGTCGGTAAAAACCACGGAAAGCGGCGGGCTTTCGGGCTATGACGCGGG
>NZ_CADP01000272.1 GCF_000285295.1 Komagataeibacter europaeus LMG 18890
TGCGTTCGATCTCGCTGTTTGCTGTTCCCGAGGGAAATACGGTGGCGAGCATCCGCAGGGCTCGAGCAAAGTGGATCCGTTTGTAAAGGCGCGAACGGAGCGCCGTGTCGCCAGGCGTCGTCGAGAAAGACCAGAGTTCGATTGGCCCCAGGACGTTCACCAGAAGCTGTTCATACTTTGCTTCTCCGGCCGACATGTCCACGAAGAACGGCGCACCATTCTTTCCCGGACCCGGCAGTGCGTTGCGGATCACATAGGCGCTGGCATCGGACAGCTTAAAGCGTCGGATAAGGCTGTCTGCCGTCTCCTGATCACCGCATTTGAGGACCCATCGGGCGGTTGATATCTTGTAAAGGTCCTCGCTGAAATCGGTATGGTTCTGTGAAATGAAGGCGAGTTGGACGTTGTGCTTGCGCCCCTCGCGGCCGTCGCGGACAGCCTGCTTGTCTACCTGGGGCGCTGGTTCGGTACGGTGCCACTCATCGAAGTCGACACGCTTCGTCGTTTCATACATCTCAGTGAAGCGGGCGAGATGATAGTCCCGCATGGACGGGGGCATATGCGGGTCGTCGGCATAATCGGGATGGAGAAAGAAATTCCGGGCCAGGATATGGCGGCCAAGCATATACATGAGCGCTGTCTGGCGGTTGGCCGCGGGAGAGCCGGATGGTGCCACCTCGGCAAGATCGAGAACGATCACGCGCGCGTCCCCCATATCCAGCCTTGTCGGGGACGCCAGCATGGGAAAATTCTTGATCACGTTCATGATGTAGCGATCAAACGTGTCGATCAGGCTTTCTCCAGTTTCCAGGGTGATCTTGGAATAGCGTTTTTCGATTTCCGGGCTGCGGGCCGCAATCAGCAGATCCTGCAGGACCGGTACTGCATGGCGCTGGGCAAAACCTGCAAGGCGGTATTCCCTGAGATTGACAAGGGCATCGACGACATCCCGCCACCATGTCGGATCGTCCTCTCCCGCATGGTGGGGCAGGCTGATGCCCAGCGATGTTATTGCGGCATCGACGTCGGGCTCGATCCCCGGAGTGTAGATTTTGGGCGTGCCCCCCTGCACCCCGGTACAGAGGCGGTAGGCTTCATCAATCACGTCCTCTACCAGATGGTCCATGCCCTCCCACGGCCTGCCATCCAGCGGCGTAGCAAGGAGCGAGATGAAATTCTGCAGGAAAACGCGCTCGAGTGGCAGAGGATATTCCAGTCCGACCTGGGTATCGAAGACATTGACCTCGAAGCCCGGGATTGCCTGCATCTTGACGTAAACCGCCTCGTGCTGGCGTTCGGGGCCAAGCGCGTTGCGCAGCATCTCGATCAGTCCGCGCGAGGACGGCCCGATATCGAGCTTGCCGATATAGGGGAGCTTCGTGCCGTGGCTGCTGATCGCGGCGCTGCTGAGGATCAAGCCCAGCAGAATGGTATTGGCCAGAACGGATTTTCCGCCGCCAGGCGGGGCGATGATAATGTCTACGACGGATGGGCGTAGCCCGCCCCCGGTCGGATCATAGGGCCAGATTGAACCATCGGGTTTGCGGAAGAGAATGGATCCCCTCTGCCACGGTGACGCACTGCGTGCCCACGGCATCATGGAGAACGC
>NZ_CADP01000271.1 GCF_000285295.1 Komagataeibacter europaeus LMG 18890
GGCCGCCGCGTCCGCCAGCATTTTGCCGACACGGGTGGCTTTACCGATCATGTGTTCGCCGCCAGCTCCTTGCTCGGCTACAGGTTCGCACCGCGTATCCGAGATCTCTCTCAGAAAAGACTCTATGCCTTCACGCCCAACGCGACGCCCGCCAATGTGCGAGCGCTGGTTGGCGGCAAAATCAATGAACCGCTCATCGAGCGCAACTGGCCCGACATCCTGCGCGTCACGGCAACGATCGCAGCGGGCATCGTCGCCCCCAGCCAGATTCTTCGCAAGCTCGCTTCCTACCCGCGCCAGAATGAGCTGGCCCTCGCATTGCGGGAGATCGGTCGCATCGAGCGCACCCTGTTCATGATCGACTGGATTCTCGACGCCGGTCTCCGGCGCCAGGCTCAGATCGGTCTCAACAAGGGCGAGGCCCATCATGCCCTCAAGCGCGCCATCAGCTTCCATCGTCGAGGTGAGATACGCGACCGCTCAGGCGAAGGGCAGCACTATCGTATTGCCGGCATGAACCTGCTCGCCGCCATCATCATCTTCTGGAACACCATGAAACTCGGGGAGGTCGTGGACAGACGCGCCGTGGACGGCATCATCATCCCGCCTGATCTCCTCGCCCATGTCTCACCGCTGGGATGGGAACACATCAACCTCACCGGCGAATATCGCTGGCCTAAATCCTTAGCGTAGGATTTCGCCCCCTCCCGCAAACGACCCCCCCATGCCTTCACCGCTTCATCACTGATGAACAATCCGGCATCAGCCTGGGCCAGTGCCCGGCGTGTCGCTTCGTTCTTTTCGGCTTCCCGATCGGAATGACCTGTTTCCATGATGGTGTTCCTCCCAGGCCGGATCATCAGGCCCGTTCCGGTCTGTGTCCACGTGTTTCTGGTGACCGCAGCGCCCGAGAACCCTGTGCGTCATCGACAATGTCCATGTTCGATGGGATCAGGACGTTTCGCTGAAGCAGGGGAAGGGAGGGATATGAGTTTTCCGGCCACAGGAAGCCCGCAGATAATTATTACGTTATCGTTACATAAGGTGGGCACAGATATACGCTCGCTCACCGCAATCATGGATGCCCGCCAGTGCGGAGAGATCACAGCCGATGAAATGATCGCCCAGATCCGGCTGATATCTCAACAGGAAGACTGAGTTTTTCTTGCTTCGGCAGAGAACATTGGGAGCCTGTGGTAGAATCCTGTCATCGGGAATTGAGTTATACCAAAGGACGTAGCCACTGACTCGTGTGTGAAGTGACAAACGGCGCTGGCTCTGATTCTCTTGATGCGGGAGGATCTGGCTGATGACGAGGGCGGTGAAGCTACGGGATGACTATTCGGCCTCTGATCTGAGGCGACTTGCGGCGCGTAGCCGGCAGGCGAACGCTGCGCGCCGGCTTCTGGCCCTGGCAGCAATCCGTGACGGGGCGAGCCGGACGGATGCGGCCCGCGTGGGCGGCATGGACCGCCAGACGCTGCGGGACTGGGTCCACCGCTTCAATGCTGAAGGGCCGGATGGCCTGCGCGATTATCAGCATCCGGGACCAGCCTGCCGTTTGAACGGGGCACAGCAGGCCGAACTGAAGGCGCTGGTCGAGGCCGGGCCCGATCGGCAGCG
>NZ_CADP01000270.1 GCF_000285295.1 Komagataeibacter europaeus LMG 18890
GATCTTTCTCCTCGTTCATGCCGCCGACATCCAGGACCGTGATGGGGCGGTTGATGTTCTGGCGGCAATACGCAGGCGCTTTCCCTGGCTGCGCCACATCTTTGCTGATGGCGGCTATGCTGGCAACAAATTGCGATCCGCGCTCGCCTCCATGGGAAAATGGACGGTCGAAATCATCAGGCGGTCCGATACGGCGAAGGGCTTTCAGATCTTGCCTCGCCGCTGGGTGGTTGAACGGACATTCGCCTGGCTGGGACGGTGCAGGCGGCTCGCCAAAGATTGGGAAAAGTCCATTGCTTCCTCAACCGCATGGACATTGATCGCCTCGATCCGCATGCTCACACGACGGACAGCAAGGCATTGTCAAGCTTGGAAAACTTTCGGATCGGGCTCTTAGAGGCTGCTTGGGAAAATCAGTCAACACGTGCCTATGGGTGGTGGGGTTGATGCCTCTTTCGCTGCGTACCGACTACGCTTTCCGTGTGTTGATCCACTTGGCGTGTAATCCTGATTCGCGTGTTACCGTCAGGAACATCACTGAGTTGCAGGGCATTTCGCACAATCATCTTGTGAAAGTTGTACAACACCTGTGTCATGCCGGGATCGTACAAGGTACCCGGGGAGGTACTGGTGGCATCCGTCTGGCTGTGTCTGCCAGAAACATCAACGTCGGTCATATTATGCGGCTCATGGAAACTGAAAAAGAATCCCCTGGCGCCTGTCACCCATCTGGCAATAACCAGTGTATACTGGGCAATGCTTGTCAGTTTCGCCATCTCATAGTACAGGCCGTTGATGCATTTATGGCATTTTCCGATGGAATGAGCTTACTGGATCTCACTAGTGGTTCAGGATAATGTGTTTGCTCACTTTTCCATCCTGGCATGATGCCTCCCTCAAACAGTTGATAGAACATTTGAAGCCGTCGATGAAAAAAATGTCACTGTAGTCATAGTGAATCTCGTGTGAAGTAAGATTCATATAATCTTCAGGTGCAAAGTTCATTTTGTTGCGGGTAATATAATGATAGCGGACGTTATTATTATTACGGTGTTGAAAGATTTTTACCAAAGTACGGACGGCTTCTAGTCACCTGGAACTGAAATAAGCATCATTATATGATATTCCTGTCGCACTGACGGGAGCAGAACGATGGCGGGACGACAGGCAGGTCAGGTAGTACTGCGTCCGCAGGCGCGGACGTTTCTTGAAGGGCAGGTCCGGCGTCACAAGGCGCCGCGGTCATTGTCGGATCGCTGCCGGATGGTTCTGCTCTGCGCCGAAGGCTTGCAGAGCAAGGAAGTCGCTGCACGCCTGGGGGTACATGAGCACACCGTCGGCAAATGGCGGCGGCGGTTTGTCGAAGATGGCATTGAAGGCCTGACCGACGAATATCGTGCCGGCCGGCCCCGCACGGTGTCGGACGCGCAGGTTACGCAGGTCATCGAGCGCACGCTGAACACAACGCCCAAAGACGCGACCCACTGGTCGATCCGTTCCATGGCTGCCGAGATCGGCCTGTCGCATACGACCATCCGCCGGATCTGGAGCGCCTTCGGTCTGCAGCCGCATCGGGCCGAAACCTTCAAACTGTCGACGGACCCGCTATTTGTCGACAAGGTTC
>NZ_CADP01000269.1 GCF_000285295.1 Komagataeibacter europaeus LMG 18890
GCCGCATATGTTTGCGCGGGCGTGCTGTGCCATCGCCTCGCGATGCGATCGACCCATGTCGTGTTGACCTGCATCGGCCCGAGATCCGCCGTGCCGTTACTGTTCGGGCTGACCATTCCGGGACGGCCGGCCTCGACATAGAGGAGGACGAGCAGCACGCCACGGGGCACACCGGAGATTTTTGCCGAAGCCTCCAGACAGGCTGCAATCTGGCGGCCATCTTCTTGGATGCTCGCGGCGCGGGCGGTCGTGCTGGGGGCAAAAAAGGGAAATACCCCGAGTGCCGCCAGAGCGAGGCGGGGGATCATGTCGCCCCCTGCAGGGTCGGCGTGACATCGGCAATCCGGCCATGGGCTTCGCCCCAGAAGTCGATCAGATGATTGAGGACCAGGACGTCGTCCATCTCCGCCAGCCTCATCGTGACATCGATCAGACATAACATCACGACCGTAAATGAACCGGCGCGCACCTTGCGGACGGCATAGCCGAGCGCGCTGTCGGGCGTCCTGCTGACATCAAGGGCAAAGCCCGTCCCTGTCAGTTCCAGCCACAGGGCTTCGGCACTGATCAGGAAAACGGGCAGATAGGCTTCAGGATGTGCGGCGTCAGCCGGTGATACGACCACCCGTTTTCGGGTGCCACGGTCCAGCAGCTCAATCGGCTTGCCGATTTCGGCCAGAAGCCGTGTCTGCGCCGCACTGATCGCCGCCAGATCGATCGCGCTCATGAGAACCGCCTCCTTTGCCATGTCGGCAGGGCGGTGCGGACCGGCCCGATGAGGAAGCGTCGCATGGAGCGTATCGCGGCCGGCAGCGTCAGCCCGAAAAACGAGATCGTCCCGAAAAACACCACGCCGAAGACCCCGATCAGCAGGGTGGTGAGGCTCCAGTGTGTCACGGAGATGAGAATGGGAAAGCAGCTGCGGGCATCGAGAATGAAAACCCGGACAGGATAGGCCGTTGCACGCCACATCACGCGTCTCTCCTTTCTTCCGCCAGAGCGGTGTCTTCGGTGATCAGATCGGCATCAAGCAGTTTGCGGATGGCCTTTCCGAAAGACTGGCCCTGCGCCTCGACTGCGTCGGCCACGACGTCAGGCCAGTCCGTTGGCTCGGTCCGGGTCAGCTTGCGGCGCAGATCATGGTCGAAGGTGAGGAATTCGCGGATCGCAACACGCCCCCCGCCCTTTCGGGGCACAAGGCGCTGGTTGATGCAGAACCGCAGCGCCTGAGCGAGGGCCGAGACGAGATTGTCACGTTCCGAGGGCGGACAGAGCGCGATCGCGCGCTGGATCATGAGGGAGACGCTGTCTGCATGCAGCGTCGTGCCCAGGATACCGCCCATCATGGCGATATTGATGGCTGCATTCATGGTCTCGCCGTCACGACATTCCGTGATGATGCCATCGCTCATCTCGCGGCGTGTCAGGCTGCGGGTGAACGTGGGAAAAGTCAGGGTAGGAGGGCGGATCTCCGTCTGGCTGATCCGCGAGCCTGAAGGCGGTCGCAGGTCGTCCAGCAGGAACTCGATGGGCTCCTCGCCGGTTGCCATGTCGCAGTATACGGTCGGGTCCATGAGTTTTTCGATGGCGAGCCCGAATTGCAACGTGGTCTTTCCGGAACCGGTTGC
>NZ_CADP01000268.1 GCF_000285295.1 Komagataeibacter europaeus LMG 18890
GCCGCATATGTTTGCGCGGGCGTGCTGTGCCATCGCCTCGCGATGCGATCGACCCATGTCGTGTTGACCTGCATCGGCCCGAGATCCGCCGTGCCGTTACTGTTCGGGCTGACCATTCCGGGACGGCCGGCCTCGACATAGAGGAGGACGAGCAGCACGCCACGGGGCACACCGGAGATTTTTGCCGAAGCCTCCAGACAGGCTGCAATCTGGCGGCCATCTTCTTGGATGCTCGCGGCGCGGGCGGTCGTGCTGGGGGCAAAAAAGGGAAATACCCCGAGTGCCGCCAGAGCGAGGCGGGGGATCATGTCGCCCCCTGCAGGGTCGGCGTGACATCGGCAATCCGGCCATGGGCTTCGCCCCAGAAGTCGATCAGATGATTGAGGACCAGCGCGTCTTCCATCTGCGCAAGCCTCATCGTGACATCAATCAGACATAACATCACGACCGTAAATGAACCGGCGCGGACCTTGCGGACGGCATAGCCGAGCGCGCTGTCGGGTGTCCTGCTGACATCAAGGGCAAAGCCTGTCCCTGTCAGTTCCAGCCACAGGGCTTCGGCGCTGATCAGGAAAACGGGCAGATAGGCTTCAGGGTGTGCGGAGTCAGCCGGTGATACGACCACCCGTTTTCCGGTGCCACGGTCCAGCAGTTCAATCGGCTTGCCGATTTCGGCCAGAAGCCGTGTCTGCGCGGCACTGATCGCCGCCAGATCGATCGTGCTCATGAGAACCGCCTCCTTTGCCATGTCGGCAGGGCGGTGCGGACCGGCCCGATGAGGAAGCGTCGCATGGAGCGTATCGCGGCCGGCAGCGTCAGCCCGAAAAACGAGATCGTCCCGAAAAACACCACGCCGAAGACCCCGATCAGCAGGGTGGTGAGGCTCCAGTGTGTCACGGAGATGAGAATGGGAAAGCAGCTGCGGGCATCGAGAATGAAAACCCGGACAGGATAGGCCGTTGCACGCCACATCACGCGTCTCTCCTTTCTTCCGCCAGAGCGGTGTCTTCGGTGATCAGATCGGCATCAAGCAGTTTGCGGATGGCCTTTCCGAAAGACTGGCCCTGCGCCTCGACCGCGTCGGCCACTACGTCGGGCCAGTCCGTCGGCTCGGTCCGGGTGAGCTTGCGGCGCAGATCACGATCGAAAGTGAGGAATTCGCGGATCGCAACACGCCCGCCGCCCTTGCGGGGTACAAGGCGCTGGTTGATGCAGAACCGGAGCGCCTGAGCGAGGGCAGAGACGAGGTTGTCACGTTCCGAGGGCGGACAGAGCGCGATCGCGCGCTGGATCATGAGGGAGACGCTGTCTGCATGCAGCGTCGTGCCCAGGATACCGCCCATCATGGCGATATTGATGGCTGCATTCATGGTCTCGCCGTCACGACATTCCGTGATGATGCCATCGCTCATCTCGCGGCGTGTCAGGCTGCGGGTGAACGTGGGAAAAGTCAGGGTAGGAGGGCGGATCTCCGTCTGGCTGATCCGCGAGCCTGAAGGCGGTCGCAGGTCGTCCAGCAGGAACTCGATGGGCTCCTCGCCGGTTGCCATGTCGCAGTATACGGTCGGGTCCATGAGTTTTTCGATGGCGAGCCCGAATTGCAACGTGGTCTTTCCGGAACCGGTTGC
>NZ_CADP01000267.1 GCF_000285295.1 Komagataeibacter europaeus LMG 18890
GTCGGCTCCATGGACCTGTTTCTCTGCGAAGACCTCGATTACGCCACCCGCCTGATGGCCGCAGGCGTTCCCGTCGAAGTCTTCGTTGTGCCCGGTGCCTACCACGTCTTCGATATGTTTGTTCCGGACGCCGCTCTCTCAAAACGCTTCATGGACGCCTATTGCGACGTCATCAAACGTACGCTCGCAATCTGAAGATCCACCTGTAAAAACCTAGATACTCTTCTGATAAGAGGGGGGAGTCTGTCTCTCCTCCCTTATTCTGAAAGAGGCTGGGATTCGACACGAGCAAGCACGCCATTCGGCAGAGGTCGCTGAAGCCGCAGAGCCTCTGCCGCTGGGGCGTTCATCCACACATCCAGTTCGCCCGGTTGTGTCAGAATGACCGGCATGGCCTTCGGATGGATCGCGCCCACTTCCTGGTTTGCCTCGGTGGTCAGAAACCCGAACAGGTCGTCCGTCGTTTCCCCGTCAGCCAGTTTCCGCACGGACGTCCACCGGCACCAGATCCCGACAAAGAAAGCCAGTGGTTCTCCGTCGCTGCGGGCAAACCACACCGGCCGCGATTTCCCGTCAGGCAGACGCTCCGGTTCCGAGAACGCCGTCAGCGGCACCAGACAGCGATGTTGCATGTCTTCCCAGCGTTTCCACCATGTCGAGATCGGATTCCGGATATTGGTGACGCCGCGATCGACCTTGTGTCCCTTGAGATAGCCGGGCAGTGTCGGCATGCCCCAGCGCGCCATGACCAGTTCACGGCCGTTCTCACCATTCCGCACGATCGGCGCCATCGTGTTCGGATAGATCTCGGGCGGCGGCTGTAGATTGCCCGTGCGATCCTCAAGGACTTTCGCAATCTCCCGGATCGCCTGCGGGTTCGAGGTCATGGAATAGAGATTACACATCCGCGTTGCTCCCTTACGACCACATACCACGCAGGCGGGCGGCCATATCGATCCGTACCGACTTCACCGCGTCCTGCCTTTCCTGCTCTTCCGGTTTCACGACTGGCCATGACACGGCTTCGTACAAAGGCAGCATGTCCCGGTCGATGAAGCGCGTCCGCGAGGCATAGACATGCCGGGCACCCCTGCTGTGCTGGCCATGCACGTAAAAACGCTGCGGCACCATGATATCGAGACTGTCCTTCGCCCGCGTCATGGCGACATAGAGCAGCCGGCGTTCCTCCTCGATATCGTCCTGCTCGCCGGTCGCCAGATCAGACGGAATGCAGCCGTCGACGGCGTTCATCACGAACACGTTCTTCCATTCCTGCCCCTTGGCGGAATGAATGGTCGAGAGGATCAGATAATCCTCATCCAGCAGCGGCACGCCGGCCTGATCGGATGTGGCATCCGGCGGGTCCAGCGTCAGTTCGGTCAGGAATTTTTCCCGTGACGGGTACCCCCCGGCAATCTGCTCCAGTTGCACCAGATCGGCCAGACGGGTGGAGGCGTCCTCATGCAGCCGCTCCAGATGTGGTTCATACCAGTAGCGTACAGCCGCGATCTCGCCCGGCCAGCCGACCTGATGGCTGCTAGGGGCTGTCAGCAGGTTCACAAACCCCGTCCAGGCTTCGCCACTGCGCTGCGGGGCTTTGACATCCTTCAAAGCCTCGAAGGGATGGGCACTCTCGCCCATCGTGTCCATTACGCGCCGGGCCGGGGTCGGTACATAGAACGGGCACAGATATACGCTAAGGTCGGAT
>NZ_CADP01000266.1 GCF_000285295.1 Komagataeibacter europaeus LMG 18890
GCGTCGTGGGTCCAGAAGAGCTGATCACGGGTAACGCCGTGACTCGCGGCAGCCATGCGTGACAGCCCCAGATTGGTAGCGTCCGCCAGAATGGCAGCAAGCAACGCGTTCTCGTGGGGGCAGGCTTCGCCCGTGCGCAGGTTGGTAAAGGCGTTCAAAAAACCGGTGGCCTGCGCCACCTCGTGCAGCAGCTCCGTGATGCGGATTGGCGGCATCAGGGCGTTGAGCTGTTGCGCCAGGTCTTCCGCCTTGGGAGGCGTTGTTGCGCGTATCGGCGATATCTGGAGGTGCCCGTCTCGGAATCGTACGCCTTGCAAAGCGTCGCGTTTCAGGCTTTGCGCAAACTTCTTCAGGCGTTTATCCAATTCGCGAGCGCGCTGATCCAGCCATTCATCCGCCGACAGGGGAAGGTCAAGTTCGGCAATGAACGGTTTTGCCTGCTCCGTACTGAGCATGTAGCTGTCGAAGCGACGATAATTGGCCGACCGCTCGATCCACACATCGCCGGAACGCAGCTTGTTGCGCAAATGCGCGAGCGTCGCGATTTCCCACAGACGCCGGTTGGGCTTGTCATCCTGATCGATAACGATCTTCTGCCATTCCTTGCGAAACGGCATCGGTGCGTCGCCAGGTAAATCGCGTTTGCCTGCTCTGTTGAGGTTCCGCAACAACGTGATCGCAGCCAGGGTCTTGGCGCCTCCTCTTCCTGCCTGGAATTCCAGCGTTTCCAGCAGATCGGGCGCGAATTTTCGAAGGGTAATATAACGCTCCGCAGCGGCTGTCAGAGGATCGAGGTCGGCAGTCCTGGCGATCGCCCCAACCTCTGACCTTGCTTTCAACAGGGTCGCCCATCCGACCGTGGCATCCAGAGTTTCCATGGGATCTCTGCCGTCGCTGGCCGCCTCGGCCAAGGCATCGATGGTCGCCTGAAACAGGCGCATCAGGCGTGCGACGTTCTTCGACGTTGCCGAAAAGCTGCGGGCCTTTGTGTTCCGTGCCCGGGTAAAGATGCTGCCGACCAGCTTGTCAGCCATGTCCAGGGCGCTGTCCGTTAGGCGTTCCTCAGCATCGATCAGGAAAGCGACGAGCGTGGCGTAACGGCGTGATGGCGTGTAGCGCTCGATCATCGAGGCCGGAGATATCCGGCCTTCCCGGACGTATTGGTGAAAACGGTCGATGTGAATGCGCTTGGCGACGACGGGATCAATGCCGATCTGTCGAACCTGTCTCAACAATTCCAGAATGCGCTTGATGTGATCCGGCTTGACGGCAACCGGTATGGTCTTGAGCGAGGCAAGTTGGCTGATGCTCCCTTCAGGCGTTGTGGCGAAAAGCCGATCCAGCGCCGTGACCTGATCGCCTGTGAGGCCCTGCGTTAACGCCTGCGCGGTCTTCCGTCGGGCCCGCGCCCGTCCCGCAATGCTGGCGCGTTCGATGGTTGAAATCGAAGGGAGTGCGATTTTGGCATGGCGTAGCGCGTCCATCACGGCCCGGACGATTACGATGCCGCTGTCCGTGGCCCAGGCTGCGTTTGCCGCAGCCTCGATCATGAACGGGATATCGGCTCTCTGGGGCGCGCGCAGGCCAAGGATCGTCATCAGATCGCGGGCATGATCGGTCATCGTCTGCTCCCGCGCGGCGTAATCGGCGAGGTCGCTGCCGGAAAGCTCAAGTTGGTCTGCCACGAAGGCGACCAACGCGGATGGCGTCGATCCGAC
>NZ_CADP01000265.1 GCF_000285295.1 Komagataeibacter europaeus LMG 18890
GCGTCGTGGGTCCAGAAGAGCTGATCACGGGTAACGCCGTGACTCGCGGCAGCCATGCGTGACAGCCCCAGATTGGTAGCGTCCGCCAGAATGGCAGCAAGCAACGCGTTCTCGTGGGGGCAGGCTTCGCCCGTGCGCAGGTTGGTAAAGGCGTTCAAAAAACCGGTGGCCTGCGCCACCTCGTGCAGCAGCTCCGTGATGCGGATTGGCGGCATCAGGGCGTTGAGCTGTTGCGCCAGGTCTTCCGCCTTGGGAGGCGTTGTTGCGCGTATCGGCGATATCTGGAGGTGCCCGTCTCGGAATCGTACGCCTTGCAAAGCGTCGCGTTTCAGGCTTTGCGCAAACTTCTTCAGGCGTTTATCCAATTCGCGAGCGCGCTGATCCAGCCATTCATTTGTCGACAGGGGCAGGTCAAGTTCGGCAATGAACGGTTTTGCCTGCTCCCTACTGAGCATGTAGCTGTCGAAGCGACGATAATTGGCCGACCGCTCGATCCACACATCGCCGGAACGCAGCTTGTTGCGCAAATGCGCGAGCGTCGCGATTTCCCACAGACGCCGGTTGGGCTTGTCATCCTGATCGATAACGATCTTCTGCCATTCCTTGCGAAACGGCATCGGTGCGTCGCCAGGTAAATCGCGTTTGCCTGCTCTGTTGAGGTTCCGCAACAACGTGATCGCAGCCAGGGTCTTGGCGCCTCCTCTTCCTGCCTGGAATTCCAGCGTTTCCAGCAGATCGGGCGCGAATTTTCGAAGGGTAATATAACGCTCCGCAGCGGCTGTCAGAGGATCGAGGTCGGCAGTCCTGGCGATCGCCCCAACCTCTGACCTTGCTTTCAACAGGGTCGCCCATCCGACCGTGGCATCCAGAGTTTCCATGGGATCTCTGCCGTCGCTGGCCGCCTCGGCCAAGGCATCGATGGTCGCCTGAAACAGGCGCATCAGGCGTGCGACGTTCTTCGACGTTGCCGAAAAGCTGCGGGCCTTTGTGTTCCGTGCCCGGGTAAAGATGCTGCCGACCAGCTTGTCAGCCATGTCCAGGGCGCTGTCCGTTAGGCGTTCCTCAGCATCGATCAGGAAAGCGACGAGCGTGGCGTAACGGCGTGATGGCGTGTAGCGCTCGATCATCGAGGCCGGAGATATCCGGCCTTCCCGGACGTATTGGTGAAAACGGTCGATGTGAATGCGCTTGGCGACGACGGGATCAATGCCGATCTGTCGAACCTGTCTCAACAATTCCAGAATGCGCTTGATGTGATCCGGCTTGACGGCAACCGGTATGGTCTTGAGCGAGGCAAGTTGGCTGATGCTCCCTTCAGGCGTTGTGGCGAAAAGCCGATCCAGCGCCGTGACCTGATCGCCTGTGAGGCCCTGCGTTAACGCCTGCGCGGTCTTCCGTCGGGCCCGCGCCCGTCCCGCAATGCTGGCGCGTTCGATGGTTGAAATCGAAGGGAGTGCGATTTTGGCATGGCGTAGCGCGTCCATCACGGCCCGGACGATTACGATGCCGCTGTCCGTGGCCCAGGCTGCGTTTGCCGCAGCCTCGATCATGAACGGGATATCGGCTCTCTGGGGCGCGCGCAGGCCAAGGATCGTCATCAGATCGCGGGCATGATCGGTCATCGTCTGCTCCCGCGCGGCGTAATCGGCGAGGTCGCTGCCGGAAAGCTCAAGTTGGTCTGCCACGAAGGCGACCAACGCGGATGGCGTCGATCCGAC
>NZ_CADP01000264.1 GCF_000285295.1 Komagataeibacter europaeus LMG 18890
TGTTCAGTCTCACGCTCGATCTTTTCTGAACTGGCCCCGAATTTCTGTTTCTGCAGGCGAGCGATCCGGATCCTGAGCGACTGGACAAGGGCATCATAGGCCCGGGCCGACGCCGACAGCCGCACGATCTCGCCCTGCTGGGCCATGATGATGGCCTTGAGGGTTTCGAGATCATCAGGCAGGGGGCCAGAGTGTCGCTCCATCTCTGGATAATAGCGGAAAACTGCCAGAAAACAAAGAAATCCGCGACAGAAATAATGAAAAAAAATCAGGCTACGCGAGAGGGGGGCGCCGACCAGGATGGCCGTCTCCAGTCGATTCCTTCCCAGAGCATGGCCATCTGTGCGGCTGTCAGGCGGGCAACGCCATCTGCCGGGGAGGGCCACGGAAAACGTCCGGTCTCGAGCACCTTGTAATAAAGGCAGAACCCCTGACCGTCCCACGTCAGAAGCTTGATCCTGTCCCCCCGGCGACCGCGAAAGACGAAGAGAGCGCCCGATGTCGGGTCCTGACGCAGCCTGTCCTGTGCAAGTGCGGCCAGCCCCGATATGCCCTTGCGCATATCCGTCACCCCGCAGGCCAGATAGACACGCACACCGTTGCCCACGCCAATCATGCCGTCTCCGCGATCCGGATGACCCGTGCCAGAAGCTCTTCTGCAGGATGTCCCGTCACCCTGATACAACGGCCATTGCGCAGCACAATGGCCAACTCGTCAGTATCATCGCCAGACGCCACAGTGGGTGCATTCACGGAAGCAACAGGAACAAACGCCACAGACTGATCTGGGGAAGACAGTCTTTGACGGAATGAAGTACGCCACTGGTAAAGATGTTGGCGGGTCAGGCCATGCCGACGTGCCACATCCGATACACTTGCCCCGTCCACACCAACTTCAGCCAGTATCTCCAGCTTCCGTTCGTCCGGCCAGCGGCGACGGCGTTCAACGCCAATCAGGATTTCCTGAGCCATATTTACCTCCCAAACGACGTCAATAACGACGTCGTTAACGACGGTAAGTTACCAGTCACAATCCTCAGGCATAAGGCGGCCTCAAGCGGCCGATTACTCTTCAACTATAGATATACACAGTGAATACAATTCAGAATGTCAGTTTAATCAAATTTACTTCCCAGCATAGAGACTGACGCGGACGATCTTCAGCGGCATGGCGTCCTACGAAGGCTCTATTATCACCACTCCCAAACGACGGGTTCCCAGACGTAACCAGCATGTTCTTTTCGGATGTGGCCTATACCAGGGAATGGAAAATGAGGAACGTGGACGAGAGGAGCCTCAACACTTGTAATTTTTTCAAGGAGTCTCATACGGGTGACGATAGCTTCCACCGAATCATTGTCGACACCTAGGGCCTGTTAGATCTTAAAATACTTCCTATATTGTATGGATTGAAGAAGGAGACGGAACAGGCACTTTCACTGATGAGACATGGGCGATCTGGGAACCGCTGATTGAGGCGGTTCGGCCAAGGGGCAAGACACCGCCCCATGATCTGCGGCGTACGATAGCAGCGATCTTCTGGCGTCATGAGAATGGTGCGAAATGGCGAAGTATCCCCGCTGAGCTGGGTCCGTGGTGGCGGGCGGCGCAGCTTTTCATCCGCTGGGCGAAACTGGGGGTGTGGGAACGCCTGCTCGAACTGGTTCAGGACCACCACGGAGTGGCGCTGGGCATGACTTTTCTGGATGGCACGAACATCAGGGCTCACC
>NZ_CADP01000263.1 GCF_000285295.1 Komagataeibacter europaeus LMG 18890
ACCACACCGACCCCATGAAACCCACATATAGGAGGCTCACCCTATGGCTTATCCCCCTCTCGACCCGGAAGAAATCAAGGAACTGAAAGAGTTTGCCGCGCAGGAAGGGCGGAACTGGAAACAGGTGCTTGAAAAGGAATCATGGTGGCGCGGCCTGCCGATGCACGGCTTTCCCCTTCTTTACGGCTTGCGTAACAGCCACGGGCCGTCATGGCTCCGCTCTTTCCGTCTCCCCACGGAGTAAGGCGCAGAACGTGCGGGCCGGGGGATGCGACCCCGGCCCTATCTCATTTTGCCAGTTAGGAGGCTCACCCTATGGCTATCACCCGCGCACAGTTTCCCCGTTTCATGGACCCGGCCAGCCCACAGGCCGGATTATTCACCGTCACCGGCTGGCCGATGCTGGAAGGCGTGCCCCACGTAGAAGGCACAGGCACGACGCCAGAGGGCACCGCTTGCCGTGTCGTGCGTCCGGTTGCCGAGGTTATCACGCCGCCTGACGACGATCAGACGCGCCTTGAGGTGTATATGCAGGCCCTTGAGGCGGCAGAGGCGGGCACATTCACGCTGGCAAGCTGGCCATCGTTTGGGGATGAAGTATTTGCCTATGTCACCCTGACAGACGAGACGGGCCGTGTGCGGGATGTTGCCTATACGTCATGCCTTGAAGCCGTAACGGAAATGCCCCACCTGGTCGGCAGTTCGATCCAACCGGGGGATGGTAGTGGATCAATCCGGGTGGCGGACATTGTGACGCCTGGTGATATTTTTCTGGACATGCGGGAGAGCGGACCCGTGGGCAACGACTGGATATTAACCGCTTACGAAGTCCGGTTTTCTGACTACAGGCCGGACACGCACCAGCGGCCCGCTTTTATAAAAAAAGAGCAGGAAGCCGGGATTTTTTCTTGCAATAATAATGTATCATGATACATTAACGACATGGGGGCGGGACACCACACCGGCCCCATGAAACCCACATATAGGAGGCTCACCCTATGAGAGACGAACTGACGACCGCGCACTTTGTACGCATGATGATGGCAGCGGCAGTGTTCGGGATCGGCATTGGCGTCCTGTGGCGCGTGACAGGTTTTGCCGCGCTCTTGCTTATCCCGGTCTGCATGTTCCCCGTGCGGACCTCAAACGGGGCTTGGTCCAAGTCCTTTACCATTGATCTGCCCTATCTTTGGACGGCTCCCACGCGGGAGGCTGATCTGATCGAATGGCGCAGGCATCGCCGCGTCTTTGCGCTGGTCGTCTGTATCGCTGTGCTGGTCCGTGTCGTTCTCGCCTTTATCTAAAACTTGCCGCCCCGGCCAGCCGGGGCGGCTCCTTTATCATGGAGCATCTATGACCCGGAAGATCGAGGACATGGGCAGGCGGTTTGCCGCAGGGTTTGGATATATGGTGCTGGGCCTCATAATCGGGAAACTATGGGAAATGGGCGGTATCCTTGCCTTGGTGCTGGTGCCCATTGTCGTCTGCCCCCTGCATGTGTGGGACAGGGGCAGTCTCATGACCTGTACGCTGGACGTGCCGCGGATCTGGCCGATGCCCCGTGACAAGGCAGGGCGCAGGAAATGGCATCGGTACTGGTTGCTGATGGGGTACGTCCTGCTATGCGCCTGTATGACGCGCGCGGCGTTCTATTTACCGTCTTTCTATTGATCGACATGATCCATGAAGCCCCGCCATTGTGCGGGGTTTTTCATTACGTAAAGCAGGCAAGCCGTAAAGTTTCTTTCCCTTTCTCCTGC
>NZ_CADP01000262.1 GCF_000285295.1 Komagataeibacter europaeus LMG 18890
GGTGAGCCCTGATGTTCGTGCCATCCAGAAAAGTCATGCCCAGCGCCACTCCGTGGTGGTCCTGAACCAGTTCGAGCAGGCGTTCCCACACCCCCAGTTTCGCCCAGCGGATGAAAAGCTGCGCCGCCCGCCACCACGGACCCAGCTCAGCGGGGATACTTCGCCATTTCGCACCATTCTCATGACGCCAGAAGATCGCTGCTATCGTACGCCGCAGATCATGGGGCGGTGTCTTGCCCCTTGGCCGAACCGCCTCAATCAGCGGTTCCCAGATCGCCCATGTCTCATCAGTGAAAGTGCCTGTTCCGTCTCCTTCTTCAATCCATACAATATAGGAAGTATTTTAAGATCTAACAGGCCCTAGGCTCGGGACACATAGCCAGAACATGACGGTTGCGGTGAGACAGATGGCTGAGAAGAAGACGGTCGGGCATCTGTTGTAGCGGGTTGCAACCCGCCGCCAGCCCTTGAGCCTTCCGAATATGATCTCGATGCGATTGCGGCGTTTATATTTTCTCTTGTCGTATCTGACCGGTTTTCCGCGAGATTTCTGTCCTGAAATGCAGGGCTTTTATACCTTTTGCTTCCAGGGCGTCCCTGAACCAGTCGGCGTCATCCCCGCGATCTCCCGGCATCCATTGTGCTTCAGGAAGACTATCCAGCAGGGCAGCGGCATCGGTATAATCGCTTATCTGTCCCGCAGTCATGAAAAAGCTCAGCGGTCGCCCACTCTGGTCGGTGATCGCATGCAGCTTCGTGTTTATGCCCCTCTGGTGCGGCCGATCAAGCGACCTGGATCCCCTTTTTTAGCCGCACGCTCGAAGCCGTGCGGTGTGCCTGGAGATACGTCGCATCAGTCATGATGGTCTGGGGCTCTGCCTTTCCGGCAGCCAGACCGTCCATCATCCGGGCGCAGATCCCCATGGCGCCCCAGCGCTTCCAACGGTTTTAGAGCGTCTTATGTGGACCGTATTCCCGGGGCGCATCGCGCCAGCGCAAGCCGTTCCGATTGACAAAAATGATGCCGCTCAGCATTCGGCGGTCATCAACGCAGGCTCTACCATGGCTCTTAAAGAAAAAGGGCCGCAGACGCTCCATTTGTTCGTCCGGCAGCCAAAACAGGTCGCTCATCTCCAGTCTCCTCACAGAGCCTGAATCAGATTCCCGCACTTAAATCAATGGGTTGTTATCATAGGGGATGAAGCCAGTCTGGAAAGCACTCGGGGGCTCAACTCGCGTTCATCACCATTTTCCCATTCGACCGCGAAAGTGTGTTGTCGCCATGACACGGACGCTGCGGCTTCATGGGCTACGTGGGCGAAATGCACCGTGACATTTGCCTGCCGCGCTAACTGATACCAACCATTGTTTGGCCTGACTCACGTGGTACCCATCGGTTTAAAAATGTGATTCATAGGATGCAGACCATTCTCTGAAGGAGGCATTCTGGATGGGCAGCCCTCTATCCCTGCGTGACGATCATGATAGTTCGGAGTTGCGACGCCTTGCGCGCAGAAGCCGGCATGCGGGTCAGTCGCGTCGCCTGTTGGCGCTTGCGGCGATTTATGATGGCGCCTCGCGCGGCGAGGCGGCCCTGCTTGCGGGGACAGACCGTCAGAGTATCCGTGACTGGGTGCTGCGTTTCAATGCGGATGGCCCGGATGGCCTTGTGGATCGTCATGGCGGGGGACAGAAAGCCCGCCTGACACAGGAGATGCTGTCTGCCCTGAAAACCCGGCTCGAAGAAAGACCCATCCCTGCGGTGCAT
>NZ_CADP01000261.1 GCF_000285295.1 Komagataeibacter europaeus LMG 18890
ACCCGGCCGCCAACTGCTGGCGCTTCTACCATCTGTCGCTGCAGCCCGACCTGTTTGGCGGCACCGCCCTGGTGCGGCAGTGGGGGCGGATCGGGACGGCCGGCCGGCAGGTCTGCGAACTGCATCATGATGCCGGGCAGGCGCGCGACGCCCTCGCCCGCCAGCTCCGGGCCAAACGCCGGCGGGGTTACCGCGACAGGACGGCCGGATGAGCGGTCCCCCAAAACCGGGACAGCGGGTGACCCCGGCCGGCGCCCCCGGCGGGATGCAGCTGTTCGACCGCGACGGGAGCCGCAAATACCTCACGGTTGCCGAGCGGGCGCGGTTCCTGCGCGCGGCCGAGCAGGCGCCGCGCGAGGCCCGCACGCTGTGCATGACCCTGGCCTGGTCGGGCTGCCGCCTGTCCGAGGCCCTCGCCCTGACGGCGGACCGGGTGGATCTCGCCGGCGGCGTGCTGGTGTTCTCCACGCTCAAGAAGCGCCAGGACGGGATCTATCGCGCCGTGCCGGTGCCCCCCTCCCTGCTCGAGGCCCTGGACCTGGTGCATGGCATCCGCGAGGCGCAGCGTCGGCGAGGGCGTGGATCGGCCGTTCGGCTGTGGCCCTGGTCCCGCATGACCGGCTGGCGGGCCGTGCACGCGGTCATGGCCGCCGCCGGCCTGTCCGGGCCGGCCGCGTCCCCCAAGGGCCTGCGCCATGCCTTCGGCGTCGCCGCCGTCTCCAGCGGCATCCCCCTCAACATGGTGCAGAAATGGCTCGGTCACGCCCAGCTCTCCACCACCGCCATCTACGCCGATGCCGTCGGCGCCGAGGAGCAGGATATCGCACGGAAAATGTGGGGGTAATGCATTTTGCGAAAGGGAAATCACAACAAGCGTATAAGCACCGACATGTCGACTGATATGGTCCGCTGGACGGTTTCGGTCTCCCGCGAAACCGATATCGCCGTACGTGGTTTCCTGGCGCAGCATGGCATGAAGAAAGGCGACCTGTCGCGCTTCATCGAGGAGGCAGTGCGCTGGCGTGTGTTCGACAGGACGATGGCGGAAGCCCGGAGTGGGTTCGCAGATATGGAGCCGGACGCGCTGGAGGACCTGATCGGTGAGGCCGTGACCGCCACGCTGGCAACAGACAAGTCCAGCTAAAGCGTGCGTCTGGCCACCAAGACCAATCTTCTCATCAGTGCCCTGCTTTTTGAAAAATCCCTGCCAGCGTATCTGCTCGGGCTATGGCAGGCAGGACAATGCGAGTTACTGACTTCGACCGAGCAGCTAGACGAACTGCGGCACGTGACCCGGTATCTCAAGATCCTCGCTCATCTGCCGCCTGCCCTCTGATCAATGAAGGTCGGGACTTGACAGCTCTCATTGCGGATCAGCCAGAACATTATTAGGGGTCACAACACGAAAGTGTACTTTACGTACGCTTAGAGTGAACCCAACAAGAACGTTGAGGCTGTTCTGCTGAGAGTTCGATAGACAGTTGGCCGAGAAATAGAAAACAGTTCTGAAAGATCGCTGATGGAGTAATCGCCGGTATCATACATCCGGCGAAGCTCTTTTTGCTGACGTTCAGAAAGCTTGGGTTTCTTTCCGCGTAGTTTACCTTTGTCGCGTGCAACGGCCATCCCTTCACGAGTACGCATCCGGATCAGATCGGCTTCAAACTCCGCGAAAGTCGCAAGGATGTTGAAGAACAACTTGCCCATTGGATCAGACGGATCGTGAATACTGTTCCCAAGTTGAAGCTTCACGCCACGGGATGCCAGGCTGTCGCCAATAA
>NZ_CADP01000260.1 GCF_000285295.1 Komagataeibacter europaeus LMG 18890
ACCACACCGACCCCATGAAACCCACATATAGGAGGCTCACCCTATGTCACAATCTCTCACCTACATTTCCCGCCGGAACTGCACCCCGCTGACTGATGCGGTGCTGATGAAAGCCGCTCCCAGCGTGTTTGCGCACGACAAGCACGAAAGCCGCTCGGAGCGTTACACCTACATTCCCACGATTGACGTGGTGAATGGCCTGCGGGCCGAGGGCTTTATGCCCGTGCATGTTTCGCAAGGCCGCTCTCGTATTCCGGGCAAAGCCAACTTTACCAAGCACCTGATCCGTTTCCGCCGACAGGGCCAAGGCCCGACATATACGCACCTGGGCGAACTGTTCCCCGAACTGATCCTGATGAATAGCCATGACGGGACCAGCGCGTACAAGATCATGGCGGGCATGATGCGCCTGCGGTGCTTTAACGGAATGATCGTGCTGGACAAGAACCTTGAGGAAGTCAGGGTACCCCATAAGGGAAACGTGACTGAAAAGGTGATTGAAGGGTCATACCGGGTCATGGATGCCAGTCAGGAAGCCTTGCGGGTTGCAGATCACTGGTCAGGCGTATCGCTGTCCCGTGACGAGCAAATGGTGCTGGCCGAGGCTACCCATATGCTCCGCTTTGACGAGGATAACACCACGGGACAGGCCATCCAGCCGAAGCAGTTTCTTGCACCGTGGCGGAAGGAAGACCGTGGCGACGATCTGTGGCACGTAGCCAATCGCCTACAGGAAAACACGATGAAAGGCGGGCTGCATGGCTTTCGGTGGGACGAAAAGGCCCGGCGTCATCGCCGCGTGACGACGCGCGAAGTCAAATCGGTTGAGACCGATGTGAAGGTAAATCGGGCCATCTGGCACCTGTCACAGCGGATGGCGGAATTAAAGGGGGCCGCCTGATCCCCCCAGGCGGGGCCGTATGGCCCCGCCACCCACCATTCCGAAATCTATTGCCCAAAGGTGCCCCGATGTTTCTGAACCATTATCATTGTGATTGCTGCGGTACGGACTGGACCGACGAATACCCCTGTCAGGTGGACGATGATTGCCCGAAATGCGGCGACCGCCACATATCCCCCCATCGCTTCGAGGACATGGCCCACGCCCCCTATATCCGCACGATGGGCGAACTTGTGGCCGCCCTTAATCGTGGAATGGGGGAACCGTGGAATCACATTCCGGGGGATGTGCTTTCCGATCTGCTGGAAACGCGCCTGCATGGCGTCACGAATGGCGGCATAAGCCGCTATTTTGAGACGAAAGACGACGCCACAGACTACGCCACCACGTTGCCGGGGGATGCTGTGGCCTCTCTTTTTTCGGGCACTCCCCAGCGCCTATTTCTGGACGATTAAGGGCAAACAGCGTGCCAGCGCGATGCGCTGGCACAAGCATTAGGTTGCGGCCATAGGCCGCACAGCAACCCCAAATGCTAGGCCCCCAGCTTGGGGGCCGTCGCTGGTGCCATAATCCTCACTCCGCGCAAGCGGGCTGGTCCTCGCCATGCTCCCCATGCTCGCGCCTGTCCGTTGGCCAGGCGTTGCGCGTGGGTGCGCGTGGCTGCGGTCCCGGCCCTACGGGCCGCCGCTTGCGCTGCGCTGCGGGTCATGGCCCCCTGATGGTGTCGGGACGAGAGGCGTCCCGCTTCGCTAAGTGTTCGCCCGCGTGGCGCGGTCGAACAAGAGGCTGGCTGGCGTTGGGCGTGGCTGGATTTTTTGGCGGTAAACCGTGCTTTTTTCTTGCAATAATAATGTATCATGATACATTAACGACATGGGGGCGGGACACCACACCGGCCCCATGAAA
>NZ_CADP01000259.1 GCF_000285295.1 Komagataeibacter europaeus LMG 18890
GGTATCCACTGGAGTGCTGACACGAGACTGACGAAGCCAAGATATGATTCCTTGGTTTTGTCATATCGGGTGGCAACGCGTCGCCAGTTCTTGAGTTTGTTGAACAGGCGCTCGACGAGATTGCGCCAGCGATATTTGGTTTTATCATGAGGTACAGGATTGCGACGGTTGCTTTTGCTCGGGATGACGGCTTCGATTTCGGCCTTGGCAAGTTCCTCGCGAATGAGGTCGGCATCGTAACCTTTGTCTGCCAGTAACGCCTCGATCTTGTCAGCGATCATGCGGAACAGCGGGCCGAAACCCTGAATATCGTGGGTCTGTCCCGGCGTCAGGACAAAACCGAGAGGGCGTCCCCTGGCGTCGCATCGGGCGTGCAGTTTGGTGGTGAAACCACCGCGCGATCGGCCAAGCGCCTCGGTTTCCTGTGTCCCTTTTTTATACCGATAGCACAATGATGTGCCCGGACCACCGTGCTGTCGATCATGTCGGCAGTGGTATCCCGCTCGACCATTTCAGCCAAGGTTTCGAGCATCGCATCGAACACGCCTGTCGTCACCCATCGTCGGTAGCGTCGGAACACGCTGTTCCACTTGCCATAATCATCAGGCAGGTGGCGCCACTGCGATCCGGTTCGGGCAATCCACATCATGCCTTCGAAATACAGACGATTGTCTTGCGCAGGACGGCAGCCACGACCCCTCTCAGGCGGAAGCAGCGCCCCGATGATGGCCCATTCCTCGTCCGAAAGCCCAATTCGCTCGCCCAACAACGCCTCCAAAAGGCAGCTTTGAATCAATCATGGACGTTACTGTCAACCTTTGTCCACGAAACCTAGCACTACAGTTGCATTTTGTGTTGAGTTCTGAATCTATGGGTAACCATGATTCAGGATATGATGAGTGGCGGTACGTCTGTTGAAGAGACGCTGGAATTATGGGCGCGCTCGCTTCGGTCCGCCAAGGATCGGATGGCGCCGCTGTTCACGCAAAAACGTGTCGTAGATTCGGCCTGTGCTTTTCTTGATGTTTTGATTGGCAATGAACCACGCAAGACGGGATGGATGCGAGCGGAAGCCGCAGGAGATCCTGGTCCATGGCGGCAGCAGGCGCTTCTGGGACGCGGGCACTGGGATGCCGATGCCCTTCGTGACGTCGTCAGGGATTATGTGATTGAGCATCTGGGCACTGAAGAGGGCGTGCTGGTCATTGATGAGACCGGTTTTCTGAAGAAGGGTCAGGCGTCCTGCGGTGTGGGGCGGCAGTATACGGGATCTGCCGGCAAGATCACGAACTGCCAGATTGGTGTGTTTGGCGCTTATGTTTCGGAACGGGGGCATGCCTTTATTGACCGCGCCCTGTATCTCCCGAAAGACTGGACATCAAAGCCTGAGCGTCTGAAGCGGGCCCACGTTCCCGATGACGTGGTGTTTGCAACCAAACCGGCGTTAGGGCCTGTTAGCACTTGATCCAGTCTGCGGCGGCAGCGATGTGGATGACCGCGAGGAACGAGGTTGCTGTTTTTTCGTATCTGGTTGCGACAGCGCGCCATTCCTTGAGACGAGCCCAGAGGTTCTCCACAAGATGTCGGCATCGATAGGCCCATTTGGGACAGGCGACCGGCGCATCGCGTCGTTTCGCGGGAATGGCCGGTCGGGCTCCCATGTCCCATATCCGTTCACGAAAGGCGTCTGACGCGTAGCCTTTGTCCGCCACGACCCACAGGGGAACAGAGGGGAGATCGTCGAGCATGGCTGGCGCCAGTGGCAGTTCATGGGCCTGTCCGGGTGCCAGAGCGAAACCAATGGCTTTTCCGT
>NZ_CADP01000258.1 GCF_000285295.1 Komagataeibacter europaeus LMG 18890
CCTCGTGCTCCCTGTCTGCAACCTGCACGGCATGCAGCTCCATCTCGCGGAGATTTCACGCACGGTCGCGCAGGGCGCTCACGCCGTCCTCATTGTGGATCAGGCCGCATGGCATACCAGTCAGAAGCTGGATGTTCCCTACAATATCACCATTCTCCCGCTGCCTCCCCGGGCTCCTGAACTGAACCCGGTGGAAAATCTCTGGCAGTTCCTGCGCAATACATGGCTCTCAAACAGGATCTTCAGAACCTATGACGATATCGTTGATATCGCCTGCCATGCCTGGAACCAGCTCGTCAATCAACCATGGCGCATCATGTCAATCGGACTGCGCAATTGGGCTCATGGGTTATAGCAATCAACGGTTGGTATAACAGATTTTATCTCCACTCAAAGCCAGAAAATTCCAGATCCAAAAAACTGACAATCTATTCATCGTAGTTTACTCACGAAATATCTGAGATGATCTGCAATAAAACTGGCTACAAAATAATAGCTGTGATCGTAATCAGGACGAAGATTCAGGATGAGTTCCTGCCCTGCATTCTGTGCGGCGTCCTGGAACAGTTCTGGCCTGAGCTGTTCTTTCAGAAACTGGTCCGCCAGACCCTGATCTATCAGAACAGGCAGTCTTTCCTTCGCTGTCCGCACAAGTTCAAGCGGGTCATAGGCTGCCCAACTGGCACGATCCGGACCCAGATAAGCACTGAATGCTTTTTTACCCCATGGTACCTGCGTTGGCGCCACAATGGGTGAAAAGGCTGACACAGAACGATAGCGGCCAGGATTACGCAGCGCGATCATGATGGCGCCAAATCCACCCATCGAATGTCCCGCAATGCCTCGCTGCTGCGTAACCGGAAAGCTCGCCTCAATCAGCGCAGGAAGTTCCGTGACGACGTAATCATACATCCGATAATGCGCAGCCCACGGCTCCTGCGTCGCATTGACGTAAAATCCGGCACCCTGTCCAAGATCATACGCATCGTCATCAGCCACACCCACGCCCCGTGGACTGGTATCCGACGCGACAATGGCGATGCCCAGTTCTGCGGCCACGCGTTGCGCGCCAGCCTTGCCAATGAAATTCTGCTCCGTACATGTCAGACCGGAGAGCCAGTAAAGAACGGGAACCTTTTCAGTTTTTGCCTGCGGCGGCAGGTAGATCGCGAAGTTTGCTTCCACACCCAACGACACGGACTTGTGTCGCCAGACTTCCTGCACGCCCCCAAAAGAGGCGTGTGTTTCCTTGCGTTCCATGGCTCTCACTGCCTTTTGCGCATGTCAGTTACCGTCCGTGAAGGTATAACTGCAGATCTTGTTCCCTGCCGGATCCCGGAGATAGGCAGCGTAAGCGCCCGGTAAGTCTTGCAGTTACCCACAAATCTGCTGTTCTTGAATTTTGTGCTTGATGCAGATGAATCTGTTGTGATTCCTTTTCTGTCACCTTTATGCAGGCGGGGTGTGAGAATGGTACAGGATTGGGTCATACAGGAAATATCCGGATCTGACCTTGGCGACGAGCGCCTGAACAGGCGTCTGGGCACGATGCTCGCGGCACTTGCTGAACGACCGGGCAAGTCTCTCCCGACGGCATTTCAGGATTGGTCTGCGACCAAGGCAGCATATAGATTTTTTGCAAATGCAAATGTAAGCGAAGACAAAATCCTTGAAGGGCATTTTTCTGCTACCGCCCAGCGTTTCGATGCGACTGCAGGGCCAGTCCTGATCCTGCAGGATACAACGGAGTTTTCCTTCACCCGAGCATCTCCCGAAAAGATCGGGTTTACCAAGGTCTCTACGGGAGGCAGGGAAAAAA
>NZ_CADP01000257.1 GCF_000285295.1 Komagataeibacter europaeus LMG 18890
CTGTTGATTTTCACTGAGAACTGACCCGGGTAGGGCGGAAATTTTCATCGAGATTTGACCCATGCCTTCACACTCCCCGGCAGCATCTGCTGGGAGTTTGAGGAGTGATTGACATGGAGCTTCTGAGTGTGATCCGTCGGTGGCACTGCCGGGATCATCTTCCGATCCGCGAGATCGAACGCCGGACGGGACTGTCACGCAATACGATCCGGAAATATCTCCGGGCACAGAGTATTGAACCGCGGTTCCAGGTACCCGAACGTCCCAGCCGACCGGACCCGTTTGCTGACAGGCTGAGGGGATGGCTGGTCCTGGAAGCCGCCCGATCCCGCAAGAACCGGCGTACGGCGCGACGACTGCATGAAGACCTTGTGGCGCTGGGTTATGATGGGTCCTACGGACGGGTGGCCGCTTTCATCCGGCAGTGGAAACACGAACAGCCCAGGCACGCCAGACAACGGGTCGGGGTGTTTTCGTGCCCCTGTGCTTCCAGCCCGGGGAAGCCTTCCAGTTCGACTGGGGTGAGGACTGGGCGGTCATTGCCGGCCGTCGCGTCAAGCTGCAGGTTGCCCACACCAAACTGTCCTTCAGCCGGGCCTTCATACTCAGGGCCTATCCCCTGCAGACCCACGAGATGCTTTTTGATGCGCTTACCGAGGCCTTCCGCGTGCTCGGTGGCGTGCCACGGCGGGGTATTTTTGACAACATGAAGACCGCTGTGGACCGGATTGGCTCTGGCAAGGCACGTCAGGTCAACCTGCGCTTTATGGCCCTGGCCAGCCATTATCTGTTCGAGGCGACCTTCTGCAATCCGGCAGCGGGATGGGAGAAAGGGCAGATCGAGAAGACCGTGCAGGATGCCCGACGCCATATCTGGCAGGATCTGCCTGCCTTTCCTGATCTGGGGGCGCTGAATGCCTGGCTGGAAGCCCGCTGCCTGGCCTGCTGGGAACGGCTGCAGCATATCGAACTGGCCCGGAGCATCGCCGAGGTCCATGCCAGCGAGCGTCCTCACCTCATGGTGCCGGGGCGTCCCTTTGACGGGTTTGTCGAACAGACCAAGCGCGTCTCGCCAACCTGCCTGATCCAGTTCGAAGGCAACCGCTACAGCGTGCCGGCCTCCTTTGCCAATCGTCCGGTCAGCCTGCGGGTTTATCCCGACAGGCTGCGCATTATCGCCGAAGGGCAGGTTCTGTGCGTGCATGACCGGATCATCACGCGTTCGCATGGTGTGCCAGGCCGCACGGTGTATGACTGGCGGCATTATCTGGCGGTCATCCAGCGCAAACCGGGCGCCCTACGTAATGGCGCGCCGTTTGCCGAATTGCCAGCTGCCTTCCGGACCCTGCAGGATCAACTGCTCAGGCGGCCTGGAGGCGACCGGGAAATGGCTGAAATCCTGGCCCTTGTGCTGCAGCATGATGAGCAGGCTGTCCTCTGCGCGGTTGAACTGGCACTTGAAGACGGCGTGGCGACCAAGACCCATGTTCTCAATACGCTTCATCGCCTGATCGATGCCAAGAGAACCGTGGTTCCCCGGCTCGATGCCCCACAGGCCCTGGTGCTCGAACACGAACCGTGCGCCGATACAGGGCGGTATGACATCCTGCGAAGGGACAGCCGCCATGCGTCATGATCCTGCTGCTGCTTCACTTGTCGTCATGCTCCGTGGATTGCGGATGTATGGCATGTCCCAGGCCACGGCCGACCTCATCGAGCAGGGCGCACCTGCCTTCGAGGCGACTATTCCCATCCTCTCACAACTCCTGAAGGCGGAACTGGCCGAACGCGAAGTGCGCTCCATCGCCTACCAGACAAAG
>NZ_CADP01000256.1 GCF_000285295.1 Komagataeibacter europaeus LMG 18890
GAGATTGCAACATTGCAATTTGGGACAAATACGTTCAGTTGCCTCAAAGACATCGGCATAGTGCTGCCAGCTGGGTTACCCATACCGTCGCTTAGTGCCGACCGGGCAGGTCAGTTACTTGTGGAAAAAGGCTAGTAACCTCGCGTTTTTCGCAAGGGAATCCATATACCTTCAAACAATTGCAACGTTGCAATCCACCCACACTGGGCAATCATCTGGCGTGGAACATCGTCATGGCAGCCACGGCAGCTATGAACGAGATCTAAAAAAGAGACGAAAGCCCGTTAAACTGCGAATCGCACTCATAGATTCCATTAAAAAACACGCGCAAGTCCCATAGATACCGGTTTGCGACCGTCAACATGAAAGTTCTTAAAATAACGTGTGGATACTTCCCAAAACTAGCTATCTTAACTGACCGTCCCCCACGAGGTCAGGTTAGATCCCCCACGAGGTCAGGTTACTATCCCCCAAGAGGTCAGGCTAGGTCCCCCACGAGGTCAGGAAATGCTCTAAAAGTCGTTGGTTTTCCTAGTATTTTTTGTCTTGAATCAGAATCACTTCAATAGAATCAGAATCCCCCGCAGCACGCTGCGGTCGTGTTTATAAAAATCTTCATAAGAAACCTTACTTCTCAGCACCATGCACGGCCGCGAGAAGGTGCTGAGATGTCCAATTTCCCCTTCACCTGACCTTATTCTCATTCTAAGGTCAGGATACGAATCGTTCGTCCCGTTAGGTGCTGGATAACCCGCCCATGCAATACGCATCCGAAAGTGATGAAGCTCCAAAGCGCGCCATGCGTGTTGCTCGCGCTCTACAGCATAAGGGTGCCGACGAGTTCGCCAAACCTGGCCACCTTGTGGAGATACGTTTCGTCAGAGGCCAATCGCTAAGCCTGACTGCATCACGTCTACTCGCGTTGATGATCCTTGTAGCCGGTGGCGATGCTTGGAAGCCAGTGGTCCACCGCATGCGCAAAGCAGACATCAGGCGGGGTCACAAAGGTAACGAACGCATAAGTGACATGCTTGAAGAACTGCATGGTACTCTATTTGCCGAAGACGACATTTCCTGGCGAGGTAAAAAAGCGACGCGACGATTTTCTCTGATTGCCTCTTCAAGGGAAGAAGTTGAAGACACAGAGCCTGGAAAAGAAGTCGGTTGGATCGAGTGGGAATTTACTCCTGATGCCCGAAGACTAATCCAAGAGTCTGAGACCTATGCGGTCATGAACCGCACCGCTGTATTGGGTTTTCGTTCGGCTTACGCGCTTAAACTTTACGAAATCGGGGCCTTGCGCGTGAAGAGACGTCAAACCGTGTGGAAAGGTGACGTCATCGCATTTCGTGCTGCCTTAGGGATCTCACCTAACGTCTATAAAGACTTTGCTCAGTTGCGGCGAAAAGTATTGACCGTTTGCAAGAATGAAATCGACGAACTGGCGCATTTTACGGTCGAGTGGACGGAAATAAGACAAGGAAGAGCAGTAAGAGAACTCGAGATTGTTTTCCAACCTAAGGAAACCCCAAAGGTCATAGATCATCAAACAACTACACGCGAATTAGAAACACAACGCAATCAAGTAGTACGACCCGCAGCTGCGAAAAGCGATGGGCAGCTAATGTTTCCAGCCGGTTCTCTCCAGTTTGGAGCCGACCAAGAGATATTCGCTAGAATAGCGCGTTCCTCTGGCGGGGGCTGGGATATCGACCTGATTGCCGATGCATTCCGAGACCATCTCGGTGAGCGACTTGGCAAGCTGCATGGTTCCAAGCTTAAAGCGGCATGGAAAGGCTTTTGCGAAAGTTATCACAACCGTCGAGG
>NZ_CADP01000255.1 GCF_000285295.1 Komagataeibacter europaeus LMG 18890
TCTTGGCGTCCCTGCGCACGAATGCTTTCGATAAGTTCGCGACAGTTTTCATAAGACAACGCGGCGTAATCACGATTATGACCCTCCCACATTTTGCATCGTGCAGGGTCAATAAACTCGTGAGTACGAGTAACAACTTTACCGCTAGCAACTTCTGCTAATCGGTTAGTACGATCATTAATGATTGACCGATTTGGACGAGACTGGCCTTGTCTACCGGTTACGCCTGAAATTGCAGCTGTTAAGCCGTCCGCAAAAGCCCTGTTTTTCCCCGACATTTATCCCTCCTTTTTCACATTACTCGACCTGCAAAAAGTTCGAATAATGCTTTGAAAATGCGTGCTTCGCTTCTCGCTCCGCCACCAATCCAAAATTGCAACGTTGCAATTTTCAGAAATTGACGATTTGCGAGAGTTCAATGAACCGCCATCTCCAAGAAAAAATTACACCAGTCCTTCCTTGCGAAGCCGCTCCTGATGACTAGGCCACATTCCCCGAATATCTGTTTCAAGCTCCTTACACACTGCGTTCAGATAGGTAAGGCAGCGATCACGAACCGACTTGCTTGTGATCGCTCCTTGCTGTTCGTACACAGTCATGAGTCGAGCTGTGGCATTGTCGATTTCAGCAGAATTTTTCAGAGGGGCTCTAACTAGATGATGGCCGAAAATAGCCTGCATCAACTTGATAAGTTCCTTGTGAATCGATTTGTTCTCTTCAACCCGAGAAGCCACGAATTTGAGAAACTCTAGAGAAGGAGCCCTGTCAAACTGCGCTAGCGTCCGCAATGTCTCCTCCAGCATCGACAGGAAGGCCGTCGTTGACGAAAAGTCCATAATTGTCGGGGGCACCGGAACGACCAATGCATTTGCTGCCCTCAGCACAGAAAGCGAGATTGCTCCCAAGGCAGGAGGAGGATCCATAATTATAACGTCAAAATTTGGCGCTATAGACGCCAGCCCTACCGACAACCGATCCACAAGCCCAGGCTCGCCCTGAGCCATCCGCGCGGCGATTTCATACTCAGATTGAAACAGCCGCAGATTAGACGGTATCAGATATAGACCATCGAAATGCGTAGGTTTGAGCGCGTAGCTCAGTGACGAACGTTCATCGTGCCGCAAAAACGGATAAAGCGTCTCATCATCAGTAAGGTCTAAATCTGGCACGTAACCAAAGAGCGTTGTTGCTGACGCTTGGCTATCACAATCGATCAGCGCCACGCGATAGCCTTGGATCGCGAGATATTGCGCAAGGTGAACAGCAACCGTTGATTTCCCGACACCGCCTTTAAAGTTTTGAACAGCTATGATTGCCGGCGGGTCGCCTGGATCACGCCACGGACGCGTGCCAAAGATCCCGCGCATGTCGTTGACCTGTTCAAGCGTATATCCCACACGCCTGTTATTGGCTCCCCGTTCAGGTTTGGGTAGACGACCATCCTTTTCTGCGTCGCGTATGGCTGCGGGCGTCCGGCCTACGAGTTCTGCAGCCTGGCCAATCTGAAATGTCGGTTCTCGTCGCTCGCCGGCTCGCGCGGCAACAGCGCTTTCCCTCAAATTTTCCAGAACTGCCGCGGCTTTATCCGCCAGCCCTTCAACCATTTGGAGACTCGTATATCCGGCTTGCTCGAGATCAGCTGTCATAAATCTTTCTTTCGATAAACGTCCGTCGTGCACTAACTTTCGATTTCCAATGGATAATGTCTATCTTTTCGAAAGTCTATACTTAACTCGATAGCCATTCCCTTTTTTTAATGCCGACAAAGCGCGACGATCATGTGCCGGATTAGGTAGCGAACATAAAAACCGAAAAGATGAGTGTCCTGACCTCTT
>NZ_CADP01000254.1 GCF_000285295.1 Komagataeibacter europaeus LMG 18890
CCCGCGTCATAGCCCGAAAGCCCGCCGCTTTCCGTGGTTTTTACCGACTGGCTATCAATCACGCCCGCGCTTGGAGAGGCTTCACGCCCCTCAATCTCGCGCAGGCTCATGACCAGGACCGTATTCATGACTTCGAACAATCCGGCATCACGCCAGGCGTAAAAATAGCGCCTGACGGTCGAGACCGGCGGAAAGCATTTCGGCAGCAAACGCCACGCACACCCGGCCGAGGCTATGTAGAGCATCGCGTTGACCACCTCGCGCATATCCGTCGTGCGGGGGCGACCACCCCGTTTCGCCGGGGGTATAAATGGCATGATCAGAGCCCACTCTTCGTCCGTCGTATCCGATGGATATCGCATTCCTTCCCGGCTATGTTCACGTCGGGCAATACCAGTCCATGTCACCATTCACTCCATCTCTTCGTAAAGACGGATGAATCACAACAGGCTGGTATTGTTCAAAAACTTTCGGATCAGGCTCTTACACCGGCAGGAGAGGCATTCTACCATGCCATTCGTCCCCTTATCCGCCAGATACATCTGCTGACAGCCCATGCAGACCAGCGTTTCAGCCATGCGCTGCGGGATATCCGCTTCGGCACCATTCTACCCATCAATTATGAAAGCAACCTGACCTCCAATCTTGCGCAGCTTGTCGCTGGCTGGCAGCACGCCTATCCGCATCAGAACCTGCTGATCAGCAGCGGAACCGCCGAAGACCTTTTCAGGGATCTGAAATCAGCGACGCTTGACATCATCCTGACCGACACCACGGTTTCCACGGATGTGTTTGAAAAACGTGACCTGTTTGCGTCCGAATTGGTCCTCGCGGGTCCCGCGCGGGTCGTCGGTCCCACGGCATCGGTTCCGGATCTGCTCGCCGCACATCCGATTGCAGTTCCCAGCCTTAAAAGTGGTCTGCGCCAGAGTGTCTGGAAAACGCTGGAAACCGTCATATCGTTTGAAAACACGCAACCCGTTATCGTGGAGGTCGATGCCCTGCCGATCATGCTGCGTCTTATACTTGATCACGGCTATCTGTGCGTTTTACCGCAGGATGCGATTAAAAACCTGACTGCACGCATTGGCTGGCTACCCCTGCCATACCAGCCGAAGGTATCGATGCGCCTTGTATGGCCCAGAATGCCGAAAGCGCGTCAGGCTGCGGACAGGATCATCACCCTGCTTGGCTATGCGCCGACGGGAGAAGACGGCTCCACGCCGGAACGTACCATGGATACCAGCTTTCAAAAGCCAGCCATGGCGTCATGTAGCAAAATGGAAACCTTTTGATTTCCCATCATAATAAGGAGACAGATGAAACCATCCGGATCAAATCACGTGCCGGAAAACGCAGGCCGTGGAAAATGTTATGCCCGAACCGCACTGTATTTTTTTATATAGGGATCAAAAATATTGACCCGAAGGAAAGTTCTTATCTAGCAGTCTGTCGGGTTGGCCATTTTGAGGGTTATAAGGTCGAGGCTGACCCGGCTTATGCCGCCTGAAGCCGTGCCATTCTTTTGCAGTTATATGCGAGTGCAACGAGGGTCCATTCGGTCGTGACTTTTGCAAGGCCACGCAGGCTGAACCTTCTGAACCCCATGATGCTTTTGATAATTCCAAAGACCGGTTCAACGGTCTGTTTTCGTAGTCTGTAAACATCTCCGGCTTCTGTGGTTTCCAGCCTGTCCTTCATGGCAAGCCGCCAGGGTTCGGTTATCCGGCGTGGCTCCCTGCTTTCAGGAAGTGGCCGGAAATCATATGGCCTGCGGGCACAGGGCCGTCCAATGGCGACCAGCGGATCGATGCCTTTTTTCCGCAGGTCCCGGACCG
>NZ_CADP01000253.1 GCF_000285295.1 Komagataeibacter europaeus LMG 18890
AACAGACCGTGGAGCCGGTCTTTGGAATTATCAAAAGCATCATGGGGTTCAGAAGATTCAGTCTGCGCAGCCTTGCAAAAGTCACGACCGAATGGACACTCGTCGCTCTCGCATACAACTGCAAAAGAATGGCACGGCTTCACGCAGCATAAGCCGGGTCAGCCTCGGCGTTATCAGCCGCAAAATGCCCAACCCGACAGGCTGCTAGCACTACAGTTGCAGTTTGGTTTCCGGCCTAGAAAGATGAAGAATTTGCGGTTTTTCTCGATGTAGACCGTCTGAAATTCGAGCTTTCTGGAAAGCACGGAAACCATGAACAATTAACGAACAAAACAAACTGCAACTGTAGTGCTAGCACTACAGTTGTGTTTTGATGTGAGAGGCGTAGGCTTTTGCCTGATGTATTCGTCTGAAGCGTGACCAGTGCAGGATATGGTTGAGGGAGATCTGACGCTGGGTCAGCCTGACGATAAGACGCCGGATTTCCTGAATGGACCACCGGATCAGACTTGGTACGGGTTCGCTGGTCTTTTTTTGGGAGACCTGTCGTTTGCCTGTGCCCTGACCCCGGCCATCAGGGCATAGGCCAGCATGACAAGGGATACGTGACGATGCCAGCCGTGCCAGGAGCGGGTTTCATTGTGATCGAGGCCGAATTCGTTTTTGGCCGTTCTGAACCCCTCTTCAATCCGCCATCGCGTGCCTTCGACCTGAACCAGCTTTTCAGGCGTCGTTCCTGAGGGGCACCAGACAGTGAAGTATGCAAGATCCCCGTCGGCTGGGTTCCGGCGCACAAGGAGACCCCGGATCCAGGTTCTGTTGTGAGAGTGTCCGATCTTCTGTGTATAATTGATCTGGTCCATACTTCACCGAAAGGAAGTATGAATGACCATCTCGATGGAAATCCTCGACGAATTGCTGACGGGCGTGAAGCGTCCTGAAGACCTGCTCGGAGACAGCGGGTTGCTGAAGGAGCTGAAAATTCGGCTCATGGAGCGTATGCTGGGTGCAGAGTTGAGCGCGCATCTGGGCTATGAGGAAGGCAAGGCTGCCCCGCCGGGCCAGTCGAACCGGCGGAATGGCTCCACGACCAAGGTGCTGAAAGGCCAGGACGGCGCCTTTCCGGTGACGGTGCCGCGCGACCGCGACAGCAGCTTTGAGCCGGAGCTTATAAAGAAGGGCCAGACCCGGATCGACGGGATCGACGACAGGATCATCGGTCTCTATGCCGCCGGTCTGACGGTCCGGGACATCCAGACCCATCTGCTTGATCTTTATGGCCTGAAGGTCTCTCCCGACCTGATCAGCCGCGTCACCGATGCCGTGCTGGACGAGGTCCGGGAGTGGCAGGGCCGGGCGCTGGATCGGATGTATCCCATCGTGATCTTCGATGCCCTTCGGGTAAAGATCCGCGATGCTGACAGCCGGACCGTTAAAAACAAGGCGGTTTACGTTGCTCTCGGTGTCACCCGCGAGGGAGTGCGCGAGGTTCTGGGGCTCTGGATCGCCGAGAATGAAGGCGCCAAATTCTGGCTTTCGGTCATGAACGAGTTGAAGAACCGGGGCATCCAGGACATCCTGATCGCGGTCGTGGACGGGCTGAAAGGCTTTCCCGAGGCCATCACCGCCGCCTTTCCCGAGGCGATGGTTCAGACCTGTATTGTTCACCTGGTGCGCCACAGCCTGAACTTCTGCTCATGGAAGGACCGCAAGGCCGTGGCTGCCGACCTGCGCCGGATCTACGGGGCGGCGACCGCTGACATGGCGGCCGCAGAGCTCGATGCGTTCGAGGAGAAATGGGCCGGGAAATACGCGTCGATCGCCCCGGCATGGCGCCGGGCATGG
>NZ_CADP01000252.1 GCF_000285295.1 Komagataeibacter europaeus LMG 18890
TTACGGCATCATAGCTTCCTTCATATCCTTCCTCACGCAGCAGTTCGAACAGACGGATGAGGCTCAGCCGTTCGCGGGCCGGACGCGCCACGTTCTCCTCAAGAAGAGCGCACAATCTTCCCTCCCATGGACCAATCCGGGGAAGAGGCTGTCGTTCTCGGTGATAGTCAAAAGACGTCTGTCCCGACCGGATCACCTTGCGTACCGTCTGCCGCGATATCCCAAGGTCCCGGCAGATCGCCTTGATCGCCTTTCCTTCGACAAAATGCGCGCGACGGATCTTTCCAATTGTTTCCACAACAAGCATCCCAAACCGGGCCTCCATTCAGCATGAAGGCCATCGTGAACCCGTTTCTCAGAAAGGGGTCGTTTTTGGCTGCCTGTCCCCCTTCCGAAGGGGTCACTTTTCCATGCCGCTTAACACTTTATTGGCCTTGCGATGTCAGGTGACCGTTCCATCCGCCGGATTGAGGACATTGGCGGGGAAGGAGGAAACCAGTTCGCCATGGCCAAGGCGCTCGCCTCAGGCGATGCCCGGCTGATGCACAAAGCCGGGCTGGAGGCCGATCTTGCACGGCTCGAGAGACTGGCGGCCGCCCATTATGACGACCAGTTCGCCGTAAAACGTGCCATCGACTGGCCCGAGCGTGAGATTGCGGGCGCGGAGCGCCAGATCCCGCTTATCGAGGCGGATATCGCCTGCCGCCAGCCCACAAAGGGGGATGCGTTCGTACTGCGTCGGGACAAGGGGGATATCAGCGAGCGCGAGAAGGTCGGGTCATGGCTCCTGTCCCAGCTCCGCCTGGCGGCGAAGAACGGTGAGGCAGGGGTCTGGAACCTCGGACGCATCGGTGGGTTCGCCGTCATGTGCGAAGCTGGGCCTGGCCGTCGCGTGCGCGGCGAAAAGCGCGCGGTCGACGTGACGCTGTTTGTGGAAGCGTGCTCAGGTCGCATTGAAATCGCCGTCGAGGACGACACGAAGGGCCTTGGGCTGACCTCGCGCCTCGAACATGCGCTGCTTCGGATCGATGATGCGCTCCGTGACGCAATCCGGATGCGGGAGGAAGCGCAGCATCGCCTGCCATCCTACCGGGCCCGTCTGGGCCTGCCGTTCGCGGAACAGGCGATGCTTGATGAAAAGCGCGCCGAGCTGAAAGCGCTGGAAGACGATCTGGCGGCGACCGCGACCGATGAAGACCCGGTGCATGACGACACCGAGGACAGGGAGAAGGAAGAAGAGGCGGCAGCCTGAGAAGGGCTGCCATCTCCGGCCAGGCGCCGCAAGGGGTGGCGCCTCCCCGTGCTCGGCGTCTGCGCCGCCTGCGCGCGGGTCCGGTGCCGCCGCTGCACGGCGCCCTTGCCCCGCCAGCCCGGTGCTGGCCGCCGGAGTGCATCAGGAAAGGCGTCCTGAGAACACGGAGTAAAAACCATGGAACTGCGCGAAGTTGATCCGAAAACCCTGCTCGACAACCCCGAAAACCCGCGGAAATCCGCGCCCAACGAGGCGGAAGAGCGCCAGCTGGCGCTGAACGTCAAGGCCGTCGGGATCATCCACCCGCCCCTGGTCCGCGAAACTCCTGACGGCCTGATGATCGTTGCAGGGCATCGCCGCCGGCGTGCCGCGGTCAAGGCCGGCCTGAAAACCATTCAGGTGACGGTGGCAGGCGATGATGCGGAACTGGACCGGATGCGTGCCGCATCGGAGAACATGATCCGTCAGCCCATGACCCAGGTTGAACAGTGGCGGGTTGTCGCCAGGCTCCGGGAGGAAAAAAAGTGGAATGACACCGCGATCTGCAAGGCGCTGATGCTCACACCGGTGCAGCTGAAGCAGATCGGCCGCCTGTCTG
>NZ_CADP01000251.1 GCF_000285295.1 Komagataeibacter europaeus LMG 18890
TTCTTCTTCTGAACGGTGGAAAGGCTTTCGCCCATTCTCATGGTCGCCTGAACGATACGCTGCATGACGCCGCCCTTGCGCTCCTGTCGAACGCGGGTTTCAATACGCGCCAGACAAAGATCGATGCCGGGTATGACATTCAGGCTGAAGTCGAGAATATTCAGTGGGCAAATCTGGTCATCTACCAGATGCCGGGTTGGTGGATGGGCGCGCCGTGGACGGTCAAGAAGTATGTTGACCAAGTCTTCACCGCCGGTCATGGCACGCTTTATGCCAATGATGGGCGCAGCCGGTCGCATCCTGAGCGCAAGTATGGGTCTGGCGGCCTGCTGCAGGGGAAGCATTACATGCTTTCCCTGACATGGAACGCTCCGAAAGAAGCCTTTGTCGATCCAGACCAGTTCTTTGAAGGGAAGGGGATTGATGCGGTCTATTTCCCTTTCCACAAGGCCAACCAGTTTCTGGGCATGGCGCCGCTTGCAACGTATCTAGCGTCAAACGTTATGAAGGAACCGGCGATTGATCGGACCGTCGCGCGCTACCGTGCCCATCTTGCAGACGTTCTTGGCTTTGTGCTGCCAGAAGGCGGCGTTGTATCATAGCACGGATTACAGGGTTTTTCCGGGTAACATGGAACCGAGAGAGTAACATGAAGACATGGATACGTTGGGGCAGCGCCGGAGTGGTCAGCCTGGCAGTGCTGGGTGCAGCGACATGGGAACTCGTCCTGCGTCCGGAAAGCGCATCCCTTCCCGTGACGGCAGGAACAGGCCCGCACCCTGAACTGCCGCAGCCCAACCATACCCTGTTTCCGACTGTCAATGTCGCGACGCCCGTGGGCTGGGCAGACGGGCAGACGCCCGTACCCGCTCAGGGGCTGGCGGTTACGCCCTATGCGAAGGGGCTCGACCATCCCCGATGGCTTTATCGGTTACCCAATGGCGATATTCTGGTGGCCGAGAGCAATTCGCCCAAAACGGATGTCCAGACACTCAAAAATCGCATTGCGGGGTTCGTGATGGGCAAGGTTGGCGCGGGGAAGGCCAGCCCGAACCGGATCATCCTGTTGCGCGACACCAAGGGCGATGGGTCAGCGGATACCCGCACGGTGTTTCTCGACCATCTCTATTCGCCCTTCGGCATGGCGCTGGTGGGGAATGATCTCTATGTCGCCAACGCCAATACCATTCTCCGCTTTCCCTATCATGACGGTGACACGCGGATTGATGCGCCAGGCACCAAGGTCACGGATCTGCCAGCAGGCTACAACCATCACTGGACAAAAAACCTGCTTGCCAGCCCGGATGGCCGTTTTTTGTATGTGACCATCGGGTCCAACAGCAATGTTGCCGATAACGGGATGGACGTCGAAGAGGGACGGGCCCGGATCGACCGGCTCGATCTGAGCACGGGAAAGCTGACGCCCTATGCGACGGGGCTGCGCAACCCGAACGGGCTGGCTTTTGAGCCGGAGAGCGGTGCCCTGTGGGTGGTGGTCAACGAGCGCGATGAAATCGGTAGCGACCTCGTCCCCGACTACATTACCTCGGTCAAGGAAGGCGCATTCTATGGCTGGCCTTACAGCTATTATGGCCAGCACGTTGACACACGGGTCTCGCCGCAGCGACCGGACCTCGTCGCGCAGGCGATCGCGCCGGATTATGCGCTTGGCCCGCATACGGCCTCCCTTGGCATCACCTTCTCTCAGGATGTCACCCAGCTTCCGGACGCCTGGCGCCATGGACTGTTCGTCGCACAGCATGGATCGTGGAACCGGCGGCCCAAGAGTGGCTACAAGGTCATCTATGTGCCGTTTGCCGATGGGAAGCCGTCCGGCACGCCGGTTGATGT
>NZ_CADP01000250.1 GCF_000285295.1 Komagataeibacter europaeus LMG 18890
TTCTTCTTCTGAACGGTGGAAAGGCTTTCGCCCATTCTCATGGTCGTCTGAACGATACGCTGCATGACGCCGCCCTTGCGGTCCTGTCGAACGCGGGTTTCGATACACGACAGACAAAAATCGATGCTGGCTACGATATTCAGGCCGAAGTCGAGAATATCCTGTGGGCTGACCTGGTCATCTACCAGATGCCGGGCTGGTGGATGGGCGCGCCGTGGACGGTCAAGAAGTATGTCGATGAAGTCTTCACCGCCGGTCATGGCACGCTTTATGCCAATGATGGGCGCAGCCGGTCGCATCCTGAGCGCAAGTATGGGTCTGGCGGCCTGCTGCAGGGGAAGCATTACATGCTTTCCCTGACATGGAACGCTCCGAAAGAAGCCTTTGTCGATCCAGACCAGTTCTTTGAAGGGAAGGGGATTGATGCGGTCTATTTCCCTTTCCACAAGGCCAACCAGTTCCTGGGCATGGCGCCGCTTGCAACGTATCTTGCGTCAAACGTTATGAAGGAACCGGCGGTTGATCGGACCGTCGCGCGCTACCGTGCCCATCTTGCAGACGTTCTTGGTTTTGCCCTGCCAGAGGGCGGTGCTGAAGCATAGCACGGATCGCAGGGTTTTTTCCGGGTAACATGGAACCAAGAGAATAACATGAAGACATGGATACGTTGGGGCTGCGCCGGAGTGATCGGCCTGGCAGTGCTGGGTGCAGCGACATGGGAACTCGTCCTGCGTCCGGAAAATGCATCCCTTCCCGTAATGGCAGGAACAGGCCCGCATCCTGATCTGCCGCAGCCCAACCATACTATGTTTCCGACTGTCAATGTCGCGACGCCCGTGGGTTGGGTAGAGGGGAAGGTACCCACACCCGCTCAGGGGCTGGCGGTTACGCCCTATGCGAAGGGGCTTGACCATCCTCGATGGCTTTATCGGTTACCCAATGGCGATATTCTGGTGGCCGAGAGCAATTCGCCCAAAACGGATGTCCAGACACTCAAAAATCGCATTGCGGGGTTCGTGATGGGCAAGGTGGGCGCGGGGGAGGCCAGCCCGAACCGGATCATCCTGTTGCGCGAAACCAGGGGCGATGGGTCATCGGATACCCGCACGGTGTTCCTCGACCATCTCTATTCGCCCTTCGGCATGGCGCTGGTGGGGAATGATCTGTATGTCGCCAATGCCAACGCAATCCTTCGTTTTCCCTATCATGAAGGTGATACGCGGATTGATGCGCCAGGCACCAAGGTCACGGATCTGCCAGCCGGCTACAACCATCACTGGACAAAAAACCTGCTTGCCAGCCCGGATGGCCGTTTTTTGTATGTGACCATCGGGTCCAACAGCAATGTTGCCGATAACGGGATGGACGTCGAAGAGGGACGGGCCCGGATCGACCGGCTCGATCTGAGCACGGGAAAGCTGACGCCCTATGCGACGGGGCTGCGCAACCCGAACGGGCTGGCTTTTGAGCCGGAGAGCGGTGCCCTGTGGGTGGTGGTCAACGAGCGCGATGAAATCGGTAGCGACCTCGTCCCCGACTACATTACCTCGGTCAAGGAAGGCGCATTCTATGGCTGGCCTTACAGCTATTATGGCCAGCACGTTGACACACGGGTCTCGCCGCAGCGACCGGACCTCGTCGCGCAGGCGATCGCGCCGGATTATGCGCTTGGCCCGCATACGGCCTCCCTTGGCATCACCTTCTCTCAGGATGTCACCCAGCTTCCGGACGCCTGGCGCCATGGACTGTTCGTCGCACAGCATGGATCGTGGAACCGGCGGCCCAAGAGTGGCTACAAGGTCATCTATGTGCCGTTTGCCGATGGGAAGCCGTCCGGCACGCCGGTTGATGT
>NZ_CADP01000249.1 GCF_000285295.1 Komagataeibacter europaeus LMG 18890
GAAACTTTACGGCAACCTGATCCACGGCTTTGCGTGCAAAAGGGATCGGTTTTAGTGGAATGAATAACGGTCCTGACGGGTATGAAACACATTGGTTATCATTATTAGATCGTCTCGTATTTCATACCGGATCTCATAATCGTCAACGATAAACCGGCGCACGTCGCGGGGTGCGAAGCCTAGTAACGCGGTGCCGATCCGGGGAAACGTCACCAGCATATCGGGCACGCTTGCAAGCCGCACAATAATACGTCTGGCCGTTTCCGGGTTTTCAAAGCCCTTTGTCAGTTCGTGCAAGTCGTCTTGTGCTTGTGGAAGCCAGATATATTTCATTGGCCCGGCTTCGGCAGGGGCAGGGGGTTATCTGTGCCGATGCTATTGGCCCATGCCTTGACGGCATCCCCGCTTATAAAAAGCCCCTCGTCTGCCTGCTTCAATGCAACGCGGGTTGCGTCGTCCTTGGCTTTCTCTCGGCGCAGGTAATCCGCCACGGCCTCGCGCATCACCCACGACCGGGGCCGCTCGATGCCTTCTCCATAACGATCCATTTCCTCGACCAGATCGGTCGGCATTTGCACACTGACCGTCTGTTTCGTGGGGGTGATTTTTTCACTCATGTCGGTCTCCCTTTCTGGATTTAATAATACTTAATAAGGGCTATTAAATCAGCAAAAAAAGCAACTGGCGGCGGCCTGTGGCCGCATAAAGTGGATGTGCCAGCGCGAAGCGATGGCACGCATTTATTCGCAGTTTACTGCGGATAACAAAGGATCAGGCGGAAAGGCTTGCCTTTCCGCCTGGCATTATGCCGTGGGATGTTTGTGGTGCCATTTGGCAAGACATGCCGGCACACTGTCATGCTGTACGCAAGGAATCATAAAGGCGTCTTTTTCGTCCTCGGCAGGACGGGCAAGGCTCCATGCCGTTGCGATCTCAAGCCCTAGCGCCGCAACCATGAGCAAGCCAATGACAAGGCGGCCCGCTTCCTGCCGGGCCGGGGTGGATAGCGCCGGGGCGCTATCCTTGCGGAACGTGGCGGGGGCCATTTACTCCGCCCCCTTCTGGTCGAGAATGGCCCGAACACAGCGGGCGCTATAAATCCCGGCGTTATTCAGATGCCGCACCCATGCGCCACGGCTGGGCGACCATTTGAAAGCGTGCCGTTTCAGAATATTCCGGGTCTCGTCGTTCGGCTTCCCGTCAAAAAGGAACATCACCCGGTTCTCGTCGGTGTCCTCGCGGTACGTATAGCCGTTGCCTTCTTCCTCCACGTCCTGCCGGTCTGCTGCGGCTTCCAGTTCGGCAATCCGTTTGCGGATGCGGGTAATGTTGGCGCGGTTGTTGCTCAACGCATACGCGGGAAAGCCGAGGCGGCCAGCAAAATCCGGCTGCATCAAGGCATCTATGGCCTTTTCAGAGAACCCCAAGGCGGCCAGGGCGGCACGGTCGCCCTTTCTGACCGCCTTATTCGCGGCCTTCATCTTCTCGGCCTTCGCTTCGGCTTCTTCAAGCTGGGTTTTCAGCTTTTGCACGGCGTCGGGATCGTCACTAGACACGCCACCCATGCCAACGCTGGCCGCTTTCTGCTCGTAGTATTCCGCCTTCTTGGTAGCATCGACCGCCTGCGTCATGACCTCGCCAATGCGGCGGCGAAATCGCCGGTCCCGGTGTTCGCTATGATGCCCAACCTGCACGGGCTGGCCGAACGGGATGCAATCTGCCATCTCGGTTGCCCGGCGGGCCTTTGCATCGGATTCAACGCGGGCCTTTTCCGCGCGTTCTTCGTAACGGTCACGGCGGGCCTGCTGCTTGCGTTCGTAGTGGTTCAGCGGCTTGTTGCAATCTGTGGACATAGGGTGAGCCTCCTATATGTGGGTTTCATGGGGCCGGTGTGGT
>NZ_CADP01000248.1 GCF_000285295.1 Komagataeibacter europaeus LMG 18890
ATTTTCAATACTGACCAGGGGTCGCAATTTACGACACCCCGTTTCACCGGGATACTGGAAGAGCGTCAGATCCGCATCAGTATGGACGGGCGTGGGCGATGGCTGGATAACGTGTTCATCGAGCGTCTGTGGCGGTCGCTGAAATATGAATGCGTCTACCTGCACGCGTTCGAGACCGGATCGGAGCTACGGGCCGGGCTTGGCAGATGGATCGCCCACTATAACGAAAGGCGTCCGCATACGGCGCTGGCTGGACGTACGCCCGATGAGGCGTATCATGACGTGCCGACGCCATCTGGTCCGGGGTTAACCACGGACCAGATAGCCAACAGCAACGCCGTCAGAAGGGCGGCATAACAACAACCGGGTATAGCTTATCAAGCCCACAAAGCTGTCCGAACGGACGGGACCACCTCACTGTGATGCCAGCGCAGGCACAGATTTGCGAGCCTTATCGAGGACTTTTATATCCTGTTTGAGAGCCGCTATCCTGCCCTGATCTCCTACTGACAGACTTTCTTCTGATCGTACGATCCGACGAATTTGCATCTGTCTGTAATTGATCAACTTCGAAAGACGATTCCATTCTTGCTCCCGGCGACGTTTCACGCCCTTATTTTTAGCCTCCATCCATGTTTCCATGAACAAATCGAGTTCATGAAGATAGATGTTGGCCAAAATGGGCGAGACAATGCCACCTTGCGGAGTTCCACTGTAAGTCCTGCTGAACCTCCAGTTTTCAAGATATCCAGCTTCAAGAAAGCGTCTAATCAGATCAATGATCTTCTTATCAGCAATCCTCTTGCGAAGCAGGTTCACGAGAATGTCGTGGTCGATATTGTCAAAATACCCAACAATATCGACCTCAACGAACCATTTTGTCCCTCTCCACACCTTCTGGATATGCTCCAGTGCAGTATGACAGGACCTATTTGGACGAAACCCATGTGAGTGATTAGAGAAAATCGGCTCATATATGGTTTCAAGGATCGTCCTCAAAGTTTCCTGCACGAGGCGATCCCGAATACTCGGAATCCCCAACGGTCGGAGTTTACCGTTTGATTTTGGTATGTAGACCCGACGAACCGGATTTGGTCGGTAACGTCCTTCCACGACCTCGCTAATCAACGCTTCAAGCTTGTCGAGCGAAAACCCGTCAAGCGTATCTCCGTCAATACCGGGGGTCAGGGAGCCCGAGTTTTGGGCAACCTTCTCATATGCCGCTTTCCAGAGATCACGGCAGGTCATGAGGCGGAATAGGCCGTTAATCGACTTTCCGGCTTTCGAGAGCTTTGGAAGAGTATCCAATCTCTTCATGACGATAGCAGTTTGCATCAGCAGAACCCGTCTTCCGTTAGAGGATACTGTTTTGGGAGCTGCCACCCTTCACCCAAGACCTGACGCTTTCGGTGCGATCGCTCGTACCTTATACGGTGTCTTGCCCTGCTTAAACGCAGGTTGTCCGTCCCATTACAGGAAAGCATTTGGCTACTATGGTGATACCAAAGGACGTAGCCACTGACTCGTGTGTGAAGTGACAAACGGCGCTGGCTCTGATTCTCTTGATGCGGGAGGATCTGGCTGATGACGAGGGCGGTGAAGCTACGGGATGACTATTCGGCCTCTGATCTGAGGCGACTTGCGGCGCGTAGCCGGCAGGCGAACGCTGCGCGCCGGCTTCTGGCCCTGGCAGCAATCCGTGACGGGGCGAGCCGGACGGATGCGGCCCGCGTGGGCGGCATGGACCGCCAGACGCTGCGGGACTGGGTCCACCGCTTCAATGCTGAAGGGCCGGATGGCCTGCGCGATTATCAGCATCCGGGACCAGCCTGCCGTTTGAACGGGGCACAGCAGGCCGAACTGAAGGCGCTGGTCGAGGCCGGGCCCGATCGGCAGCG
>NZ_CADP01000247.1 GCF_000285295.1 Komagataeibacter europaeus LMG 18890
ACTGCAGGAAAAGGGCATTGATCCGCTGGTCGCCATTGGACGGCCCTGTGCCCGCAGACCTTACGACTTCCGACCCCAGCCCGCAGGAAGGGAGCCACGCCGGATAACCGAACCCTGGCGGCTTGCCATGAAGGACAGGCTGGAAACTACAGAAGCCGGAGATGTTTACAGACTACGCAAACAGACCGTGGAGCCGGTCTTTGGAATTATCAAAAGCATCATGGGCTTCAGAAGGTTCAGCCTGCGTGGCCTTGCAAAAGTCACGACCGAATGGACCCTCGTTGCACTCGCATATAACTGCAAAAGAATGGCACGGCTTCACGCAGCATAAGCCGGGTCAGCCTCGGCGTTATCAGCCGCAAAATGCCCAACCCGACAGGCTGCTAGGGATATTAGGAGTACGAAAATGATGAAAATTTTCTTTTCCTGTACAATAAACAATCTACTTAGATGGTAAATCAGGAAATACATCTTCAAGAAGTTTGGCGCGCCTGTAATTCAACTCAGCAACACATGTATACAGCCTTGCGTCCAACCCGATACCAATTACAGGACCACCCAGCGATCTCATGAAATTGCAATGAACCTCACGATACTTCAGGAATTCCTGTTTGTCCTTGATAAAATTGCTTTTGGCCGTCGCGATAAACTGATCATCCACATCCCATCGGGACATTACTGTGTTCATGCGCGTTTCAGCCTGCGCCAACACTTTCTGACTTTCATCGCGTTTCTTCCGCAGGCAGTCATGTATCCCTGCCATCGAAAATTCACTACACTCGTCATATAACTCCTTTTCTGTCGGAGTTGTAGACGCATCATCTGCTCTGGCTATTGTTGACAGACAGGTAGCCAGACTGAGCCCAAGAATAATCTTCATCCATATAGGAAAATTATGACGGACCAGTAAATTTTCGCACACAATCTAGCACTACAGTTGCAGTTTGGTTTCCGGCCTAGAAAGATGAAGAATTTGCGGTTTTTCTCGATGTAGACCGTCTGAAATTCGAGCTTTCTGGAAAGCACGGAAACCATGAACAATTAACGAACAAAACAAACTGCAACTGTAGTGCTAGGTTTCGTGGACAAAGGTTGACAGTAACGTCCATGATTGATTCAAAGCTGCCTTTTGGAGGCGTTGTTGGGCGAGCGAATTGGGCTTTCGGACGAGGAATGGGCCATCATCGGGGCGCTGCTTCCGCCTGAGAGGGGTCGTGGCTGCCGTCCTGCGCAAGACAATCGTCTGTATTTCGAAGGCATGATGTGGATTGCCCGAACCGGATCGCAGTGGCGCCACCTGCCTGATGATTATGGCAAGTGGAACAGCGTGTTCCGACGCTACCGACGATGGGTGACGACAGGCGTGTTCGATGCGATGCTCGAAACCTTGGCTGAAATGGTCGAGCGGGATACCACTGCCGACATGATCGACAGCACGGTGGTCCGGGCACATCATTGTGCTATCGGTATAAAAAAGGGACACAGGAAACCGAGGCGCTTGGCCGATCGCGCGGTGGTTTCACCACCAAACTGCACGCCCGATGCGACGCCAGGGGACGCCCTCTCGGTTTTGTCCTGACGCCGGGACAGACCCACGATATTCAGGGTTTCGGCCCGCTGTTCCGCATGATCGCTGACAAGATCGAGGCGTTACTGGCAGACAAAGGTTACGATGCCGACCTCATTCGCGAGGAACTTGCCAAGGCCGAAATCGAAGCCGTCATCCCGAGCAAAAGCAACCGTCGCAATCCTGTACCTCATGATAAAACCAAATATCGCTGGCGCAATCTCGTCGAGCGCCTGTTCAACAAACTCAAGAACTGGCGACGCGTTGCCACCCGATATGACAAAACCAAGGAATCATATCTTGGCTTCGTCAGTCTCGTGTCAGCACTCCAGTGGATACC
>NZ_CADP01000246.1 GCF_000285295.1 Komagataeibacter europaeus LMG 18890
TATAGCGCGACAGGTAGGCCAGCACCGCTTTGGGACCGGCAAAAGGGGGTTTGGCGTAGACGACCCAGCGCCTGCTGCGCACAGGGGCCAGATACCGCAGAAAGGCACGACGCTCTGCCAGAGGGGCAAGACGGCCCCGGAAGACCAGCCGGTCGGCATTGAAAAGTGCGCGCAGCCGGGTCAGGAACAGGCGGCGGAACAGTTTGCCCAGCACGCGAACGGGCAGCAGGAAGGCAGGGCGTGACGAGATCCAGCGCCGACCATCGGACGAGAGACCGCCACCCGGCACGATCATGTGCACATGGGGATGATGGGTCAGCGCCGAACCCCAGCTGTGCAGCACGGCGGTGATGCCGATGCGGGCACCCAGATGCCGGGGATCGGCGGCGATCGTCATCATCGTCTCCGAGGCGGCCTGGAACAGCAGGGCGTAGAGAACGGCCTTGTTCTGGAGCGCGATGTCGGCGATCCGCGCCGGCAGGGTGAAGACGACATGGAAATACCCGACCGGCAGCAGATCGGCCTCACGTTCGGCCAGCCATGTCCGCGCGGCATTCCCCTGGCAGCGTGGACAATGACGGTTGCGGCAACTGTTATAGGCAATGCGCCAGTGTCCGCAGTCCCCGCAGGCCGCGACATGACCACCAAGGGCTGCGGTGCGACAGTGTTCGATCGCCGACATGACCTTGAACTGCTGCAGGGGGAGACGGCCGATATGGGCTGCCCGCCAGGCAGGACCGGCAGCCCGGAAGATGTCCCCCAGTGCGAGGGAGGCGGACATGACCGCCCCCCCTCCGGGATCAGCCGTCAGGCCTTGCCTGCGCCGTCGTCTGCGTGCCCAGCCTGTCGAGCGGACTGATGACGGCCCGCACAGTCCGTGTCGCAACCTTTGTATAAAGGGCCGTGGCCGTGGTCTCTAGACGGGAATGACCCGGCAGGACCTGGATCACGCGGACATCGACACCATCCTCAAGCAGGTGCGTGGCAAAGCTGTGCCGCAGGGTATGAGGCCCCACACGTCTGGTGATCGCAGCGGCCCGCGCCGCATCGACAACCACGCGATGGAGCTGCCGTGTGCTGATGGGCCTCATGGTGTCCTGCCCGGGAAACAGCCAGCCACCCGAATGTATCACGCCCTGCTGGCGTCCGGCCTTCCACCACTCCCGCAGCAGGGGCAGGAGGTCTGCCGGAAGCATGGCGTTGCGATATCGTCCCCCTTTGCCCCGTTCGACCCTGAGCAGCATGCGTTCGCTGTCGATATCACTGACCCTGAGGGCGGCGACCTCGGCCACCCGCAGGCCTGCCCCATAGGCGATCGAAAGGGCAGCCTGGTGCCTGAGGCAGGTGGTTGCGTTGAGCAGACGGGCAACCTCATCGCGGCTCAGCACGACGGGCAGGTTGCGGGGCTGCGCCACCCGGACCAGCCTGCGTGCAAGGTCAGGTCGGTCGTAAGCATCCGGCGGGACTTGCAGTTACCCACAAATCTGCTGTTCTTGAATTTTGTGCTTGATGCAGATGAATCTGTTGTGATTCCTTTTCTGTCACCTTTATGCAGGCGGGGTGTGAGAATGGTACAGGATTGGGTCATACAGGAAATATCCGGATCTGACCTTGGCGACGAGCGCCTGAACAGGCGTCTGGGCACGATGCTCGCGGCACTTGCTGAACGACCGGGCAAGTCTCTCCCGACGGCATTTCAGGATTGGTCTGCGACCAAGGCAGCATATAGATTTTTTGCAAATGCAAATGTAAGCGAAGACAAAATCCTTGAAGGGCATTTTTCTGCTACCGCCCAGCGTTTCGATGCGACTGCAGGGCCAGTCCTGATCCTGCAGGATACAACGGAGTTTTCCTTCACCCGAGCATCTCCCGAAAAGATCGGGTTTACCAAGGTCTCTACGGGAGGCAGGGAAAAAA
>NZ_CADP01000245.1 GCF_000285295.1 Komagataeibacter europaeus LMG 18890
ATGTCTTCTGGCGGTCCGAAGGGATATCGCGGGTCAAACGCGGCGCGTGCACCGGCATCGCAGGCCCGCGGAGCGGGACAAGAGCCACCGTTTGAGGCGCGATGGCCCTTCGGGCATATTTTTTCCTGTTTCTTCCTGCTTTTCCTACGCGTCCGCGTTCAGGTATTCGTGCAGATACCGGCGCAGCAGCACGCAGGCTGCATGGCTGTCCCACTCACCGTCATCCGCAAGGACACGATCCATCACTCTGGCGAGAACGAAGGCTGCCTCTCGGCCCGGGCTGAAAACAAGGGAAAACCCAAACTGTCCCTGCAGCACGCCAGTTCCCGCATCGTGGACCATGGCCACGATCTCGCCATGGACGACTTCCTCGACCTCAAGGTCCACTTCCTGGCCGTCAGGCAGAATAGTGGTCCGGATCCCGTCAGAGTCCACACTGTCGGGGACCGCATTGAGGACGATCCGCGCAGCCGCCTCGGCGTCCGTCGCCGTGACCCTGAAATCGCCGGCATCCGCTTCAAACAGGCGCTCAACCAGCGTGATACGAAAATCAGGCATTGCCGTCCTCCCTTGCCAGGACAAATTCGCTCAGTGTCTTGGCTTCCCGCCATGGGCAGTGCCACACCATCACGTCCTTTCCGCAGATTTCGGTGACAGAGCCACGCTCTCTCAGCCGGGCCAGTTCGTCCGACGTGATTCTTGGAACCGCCGTGAAAGCGGAAAATTCGACCACTGCCGCCTCCACGCTCTCATAGGGTCCCCGCCATCGGCGGGCCGCGGGCGGATAGATTTCAGGCGTCCGGATCAGAACCCCACCATCCGGGTGGAAGCCCAGTTCAACCACATACCTGCCGATCAGACGCTTTTCCGTCACGTATTCATGGGTCATCACGGTTCTCCTTCGCCGACGCAGGTGAACGCGTAACCTGACGTTCCGGATAAGCCCGGTTGGGGCACATCGCAGCATTTCCCGGTCGACATCCTGCCAAAGGCCGTTGCTGGCTCACCGCCCGACGTCCCCATGGGGGCGACGGACCGTGAGCCAGAGCAGTACGGCGGCAACAGCCTCGCTCAGCTGAAACCTACAAACTCAACATGCGCCCTGAGGAATTCTTCAGGTGTCTGCGATGGCGGCGCCAGACTTTCCGCCCTGCCGTGCAGCACGTCATCCTCCTGATCTGCCGCCTGGTCTGGGGGCGTGTCAGTCACTTCATCCCGTTCAATGCCCGTCGCGGCAGGATCATCGGTTACCGGGCCACCAGCCAGCGCACCAGCATCCACGTCGTCTTCCGGGTCGATATCGTCGTCATGCGCCAGTTCCCCATTATCGTCATCCGCTCCGGATGGCGGGGCGAGCGCTTCCGCGAAGGTGGCGTTCAGCGCCGCGACATCGACCTGGAAACGCGCTGCAGGATGCACCCAGATCCCCTGCTCGACATGGTCCATCAGGGCGCGGCGCATTTCCTTGCCGGTATTGCGCGGCAGGATGCCTTCCTCCTTTATGGCCTTCGTGATGCCGGACTTGCTGAGCGTTTTCAGGAAGTCTTCATCCGCCATGGCGGGCAGATGGTCGTCCGCTTTCACGATATGGCCGACCAGGACACCCCAGTCGCCGCTATTCGTCGCGTTCTTCTCGCAGGACAGAACGGCTTTGAGCACGTCGACAGCAGCGCCACGCAGGAGCGCCTCGTCCAGCGCCATCTCGCCATCCTGGAACAGTCCGGCGGCGGCCACGAGCCGGCGTGACGGACGGCGCTGCGGGTAGTGTGCGTTGGAATCCCCATCCACCCGGACATTCTGCGCGTTGAGGGCCGCGATCATCAGCCCGAGCAGGATCCATGGATCGGCAGAGCCCCGCATGCCGTCCAATGCAGCATGCAGCGCCTGGGTGCGGAAACTGCCGATCATGTCAAAACCGC
>NZ_CADP01000244.1 GCF_000285295.1 Komagataeibacter europaeus LMG 18890
TCAATCATCTGCCGCCTCTGATCACGCCCAACCGAGCAGAGGCATCCCGCAAAAAATCCCGTTCCACCAGCAACTGGCCGATCTTGGCATGCAGTTTCTCTACATCAGCAGGGCTGACTGAAGGTTCCGTTACTGACTTACCAGAAAAAAGGCTTGCCATGCCTTCGATCGCCTGGCGCTTCCATTGGGCGATCATCGTCTGATGCACGCCATGTTTCGACGCCAACTCCGCCAGCGTCAGTTCCCCACGGATCGCCTCCAGGGCAACCCGTGATTTGAACTCCGCCGCATACCGTTTCCGCGTAACCTTGCCCATAAAACACGTCCTCGTTCAGGCCAGATGATAGCTTATCGCCCTGTCCGAAAAATGGGGACCACTTCTCAGGATCCGGATTATCGGCGCTTTCGTTATGTCCGGTATGCTGATGATTTCCTCATTGGTGTTATCGGCAGCAAAGATGATGCCCGGAGAATGATGGATGCCGTTCGACAATTTCTTGGAAACCTGAAACTTAATGTATCTGAGGAAAAGAGCGGCATTCGACATGCCTCGGACGGAGTAGAATTTCTTGGCTATGACATCCATACTTGGAATTCAAACCAGGTAAGGAGCGTGAGGGACACTCTGGGGCGCAACTACACGAAGCGTAATCCAGACGGTCTGATCACGTTGAATGTTCCGCGGACGAAAATCCGCCAGTTCTGTCAACGCCACGGTTACGGTTACCCCGACACGCGTTGGGGTATTGACCGACCGGCATTGATCAATTCGAGCGAGTACGAGATCGCTTCACAGTTCAATGCGGAATACCGCGGGTTTGTTCAATATTACGCGCTGTGCGTGAATGTGAAAGCGCAGCTTCGTTCGCTTCAGTTCGTAGTACAGACAAGCCTTCTCAAGACACTTGCCAATAAGCGACATAGCTCGTTGGCCAAGGTTTTGACTTCCGTCCGTAATAGGGATGGAGAGTGGTATGTGGCTAGCCGAGACTTAGGTGGGAAATTAAGGAGGGTGCGGGTATGGAAGCTTCGGCATCTCACTCGTCCGTCCGTGAAATTCGCCAAGGTCGACGCACTACCAAGATACATTGCGGCTTTTGCTCGCACGGACTTGGTAGATCGACTGTTTTCTGAAGAATGTGCGCTTTGCGGAACATCAAATGTTCCGGTTGAAGTGCATCACGTCAGAAAGCTGAAAGATCACGTCAACTCGCCTTTGATGGCACAGGTCAGAGCTGCTCGCCAAAGGAAGCGTATCCCGCTCTGCATAAATTGCCATCGCAATGTCCATGCTGGGCGGCAACGTGATCTTCGAATGAGAGCGTAATCGGGGGTGGAAAGCCGTGTGCAGTGAAAGCTGCCCGCACGGTTTGGAGGGGGACGTGGCATTTGCTCTCTGAGCGGTGTCCACGTCTACCCTATTGTCGAATGGTTATCCGGGCTTCAGTGACGCTGAGGGTCAGGCGAACCTTGTCGCCTATGCTGTCGAAGCGGACCCGCGCACATGTCCTGACGACTGGTACGATGTCAAACGCGCGTCGTTTGGCGGTGACGATGGCGCGGAATTTCTTTCCGCCGATACCATCCGCAAGGCACTGGAGGCGACTGCGGGCAGTCGTTTGTGGATTGATGGTAAGCTTCCGGCGACTCTTGCAGTTACCCATAAATTTTTTCTTCTGTAATTTGATAGGAGAGAGCACCTGTAACGATATCTGCCAGGCGAGACATTCCTCTCCAGATAACAGTTGTTCCGGGCGGAGCATCGGAAGCGCGATCAAGGTAACCACCCAGTCTGGCGACTGCCCGGATGTAAAAATCCAGGTCTGGTGAAGTGCTGAGTTTGCGTATGGGTGTGAACTGTTCGAGTATTTGGCGTTCCACATCTGTAAAAACGGTAGAAGGCGACGTCCCTGGTAATTCACGCCTGAGCATTGTTATCCATGAGATACGCCAGGCC
>NZ_CADP01000243.1 GCF_000285295.1 Komagataeibacter europaeus LMG 18890
TCGCAATCGTATCATGATCCGGATGCAGGTTCGCCGCCACGAAGCGCACCCCGATGTCGCGATATGTCGCCCGCTCGATCCGGCGTGAGGAAAACAACCCGTTCGCATAGCTGAAGATCAGAAGGGCCAGCATCAGGCGCGGATGGTACTGTGCCTTGCCACCCGTGCGCACTGGCACGCAGAACGCACTCATCGGAACCCGCTCAACGGCTGCGACAATGAAATGCGCCATATCGTCAGCAGGAAGCCACGACTTCAGATCAGGCGGCAGAAGATACGGCTGAGACCGGTCAAACGGGATGAAACTGCTCATCTCACCACCTTACAACCTTACCCCTTCACTGGGTACCCCAACCCGACAGGCTGCTAGAGGGTGTTATGTACTTTCGTGCCTGATTGGTGCAGTAAAGAGGGATGACGCCTGCACGCAAACCGTATCCCTCTGATGTATCAGACGAAGGATGGTCTCTGGTTGTCCCGTATCTGGTCCTGATGCGCGAGGATGCGGAGCAACGACATCACGCATTACGCGAACTGTTCAATGGATTGCGTTACGTAATCCGCTACGGCATTGCCTGGCGCGCCATGCCGAATGACCTCCCGCCGTGGTCGGCGGTCTACCAGCAATCCCGTCGCTGGATGGAGGCAGGCTGTTTTGACGCGTTGGTGTCTGATCTGCGTGCCGTGCTGCGTATCGCTTCTGGCCGCAGGGCAGAGCCAACGGCCGCCATTCTCGACAGCCGGACATTACGTTCGACGCCGGAAAGCGGTTCCCGCGCCGGATATGATGGAGCCAAGCGTAAAAAGGGATCAAAGCTGCACATGGCCGTAGACACGCTGGGGCACCTGCTGGCCCTGCATGTCACACCAGCCAGTCGGGATGATCGCGCCGAGGTGGGACGTCTTGCCGCCGCCATTCAGGATGCGACAGACGAGAGCGTTGAACTGGCCTATGTCGATCAGGGATATACCGGCGAGAAACCTGCCGGGGCAGCACGGGCCCAGGGGATCGCCCTTGAAGTCGTCAGATTGCCTGAAGCCAAACGCGGCTTTGTGCTGCTGCCGCGCCGATGGGTTGTCGAGCGATCTTTCGCATGGGCTACACGCTGCCGCAGGCTCGTCAAGGATTACGAGCGTTACGCTTCAACACTCGCAAGTCTCCATGTCATTGCGTTCGCGTGCTTCATGCTCAGAAACGCCGCTATACTCGCTCACGGTGCATAACACCCTCTAGATAGGTCAGGACCCGTGTAACGATCATCTCAAGGGGAATAAAACAATGGCACACTGTTCTGGATCACGCTGTGACGGTAGTTTTTCGGACTGGTAGCGGTATCTGAAACCGAGATCGTATCCTTGGCCGCTTATTCATTATTCCGATAGTCCCTGAAATCTCAGAAATCATCTGGGCAACGGGTTATTTTTGGATGGAAAAATGTTTCTGCAGCCATGATGGCAGATAAATATAATCATGCTAATGTTTATGATTATACAAGGAAACTGAATTATGTATTCCCTCGTGTAGGTCGATAAAAATATTTAATAAATATGAAGATAGTTTCTTTTTTTTGTCTTGTTTGCTGGCTTCCAACGATAGCTATGGCAAAAACTAGGGCCTGTTAGATCTTAAAATACTTCCTATATTGTATGGATTGAAGAAGGAGACGGAACAGGCACTTTCACTGATGAGACATGGGCGATCTGGGAACCGCTGATTGAGGCGGTTCGGCCAAGGGGCAAGACACCGCCCCATGATCTGCGGCGTACGATAGCAGCGATCTTCTGGCGTCATGAGAATGGTGCGAAATGGCGAAGTATCCCCGCTGAGCTGGGTCCGTGGTGGCGGGCGGCGCAGCTTTTCATCCGCTGGGCGAAACTGGGGGTGTGGGAACGCCTGCTCGAACTGGTTCAGGACCACCACGGAGTGGCGCTGGGCATGACTTTTCTGGATGGCACGAACATCAGGGCTCACC
>NZ_CADP01000242.1 GCF_000285295.1 Komagataeibacter europaeus LMG 18890
TGATGCACGGCTTATTGGCGACAGCCTGGCATCCCGTGGCGTGAAGCTTCAACTTGGGAACAGTATTCACGATCCGTCTGATCCAATGGGCAAGTTGTTCTTCAACATCCTTGCGACTTTCGCGGAGTTTGAAGCCGATCTGATCCGGATGCGTACTCGTGAAGGGATGGCCGTTGCACGCGACAAAGGTAAACTACGCGGAAAGAAACCCAAGCTTTCTGAACGTCAGCAAAAAGAGCTTCGCCGGATGTATGATACCGGCGATTACTCCATCAGCGATCTTTCAGAACTGTTTTCTATTTCTCGGCCAACTGTCTATCGAACTCTCAGCAGAACAGCCTCAACGTTCTTGTTGGGTTCACTCTAAGCGTACGTAAAGTACACTTTCGTGTCGTGACCCCAACATGGCAGAAGATGCCGGGATTATGACCGAGTTGAACCCGATTTATTCGATCAACCCGGCGGAAAACTTCATTTCTCGCGCCCGCAATCTTTTATCAGACAGCTATTATATCCCCGCATCCGGGAACAGCGCCCAATATCAGATTGGCAATATGTTCGGCATGTCCTCGGCCTCCCCATCTGACGGGGGATATGACCGTATCACCCGTGATACGAACCAGTACGCGCAGGAAGCGAACGTGATAGCGGCTGTGAACCGAGATCGGGAAGAACAGGCCAGCCTTATTGAGCAGCAGGACCAGGCTGTATCCATGCTTGGCGATAACGATCAAGGCAGGGCAACCGAGTTGATTGCAACGGAACAGTCAACGGCGCTGCATCAGAACGATGCCATGTTGAGGCTAACGCAGACTGTTGCCGATCAGAACATGCAGCAGCGGCTTGAACGGCTGGAGGACGAAAACACCATTGCAGAAAAAAATCTGCAATCCCTGCAGCGAGTGCAGGCTTTCACGGAGAGCAGCCAATGAGGCGGCATATCTTTCTTGCCGGTATGCTGTTGATGGCATGCGTCGGATCGGTTGAGGCGGCTACGGGTGAACCATTGATAGACCCAGAATGGAAGGCCACCGAAAACAGCATGAAATCGGCTGAAATCAGCCAATGTAAGCACCTGTCATTAGCGCAATGGTTCGCCTGTAAGCGGCATGTGCGGGAAGATTATGAAGCCCGCGGGGTTGTGCCTGGCACAATGCCTTACGTCCAAAAACGATATGGCGGCATGTCCGTCCAGCAGCTCGATGACGAGATACGGCAGATCAACCGGACGTATGGGCGGGCGCGCATGATTGGGTCGTATGACCATCCTTTGCCGGGAGAAATCACTTACGACATGCAGCAGGATACGGTGAATTATCTACGGCAACTCATAAACTCAAAAGGGGGTATGCCGCCCCTCATGGATTTGCGTGGAAGCCGGTAGGAGTGCAGCGATACCGGATTACGGGGCCGGGAAAAGGTCGGGTTGAGGGTTCTTTTTGAATTCAAATCGGAGCCGGACGACCTTTCGCCCTGCCTTGATGGGGGTCCACTGGATGAGCCAGCCGTCTTTCTCGACTAGTTCCTTGACGGCAGGTTCGATGATACGGCGCTTGATATTGTTAAAATTGGCTTTTTGCTTCTCTGTGGCGTCCATTGAGGTGCAGAAATCCTCAATGGTGTATTCGGCCCAGCCGGTGGAATCAAAGCGTTGCAGCAGTTCAAGCAGCTTCCACGAGTATGCAGAGCGTAGCGCCGACGCCTGCTTTAACTGGTAACTGGTGAACTGTGCTTTCAGACCCAATAAATGCTTCATTAAGTCGGGCCACCATGCCAGTTCCACCCAGCCTTCGCCTTTCTGGTATCGAACCGAGCCGATCCAGCGCATTTGCACCACCGTTGGCTCTATAGGCTTACCGCGCCGCTTATGCGCAGGTTCGTAGAACGTGATGGATCGGCTATAGAGGGTTTTGGTCGCGGCCTTTAACTGGTTATAGGCTGTATCCGTATCCACGTCGAAAGTGGCGGCATATTCCG
>NZ_CADP01000241.1 GCF_000285295.1 Komagataeibacter europaeus LMG 18890
TTGTTGGCATAACAAATCTTATAAGACATATGGATTCGGTGGCGAAAGCAGTCTGTCAGTTGATCCATATTCCCAGCCTGAAGAGCTTTCATCTCCGGTTCCCGTCTATGAATCCGCACAAAAGACAGAACCTTGCGCAAGGTTCTGCACCCAATACCAGTAATTAAGGTTTCCACCTTACCCTTAATCATGACAGGAAAAATTACCGCCCTCGCCCTGTATGATGGTGCGGAACGTAATCGATTGCTCATCGCCCAAGCGCGTCCGGCATCGAGCCTACAACACACATCAGGAAGCCCGACAGGACATGTTTGACTACCTCGAAATGTGCGGGATTCTTTATTTTCCTCAACCAACCAATAATCTGGCGCGCTGACGAACTGCCTCAAGTTCCTTCGCTGAGACCTTTCCTTTGAGCTTCGCGCTCCGCACCCGGCAATCCAGACTTCTCATCTGATCCGAGAGCACCACACTGGCGGGTTTTCCGATCACGACCACTTCAAACGGATAGCCTTTGATTTTAGTGGTCGTAGGGCAGCAAAGCATCATCCCCGCTTTGGCATTATAACTCGCAGGGCTGAGAACCACCGCTGGCCGATGCACAGCCTGTTCCCGCCCTGCCTGAGGGTCAAATTCCAACCAGACAATATCGCCGCAGTCAGGAACCCACGTGACCTGGGATTTGGTGCTCACAAGCTTTCGTCACCTACAGACTGTCCAAAGTCAATTTCCTCATGCTGGTTCAAATCGGTAATCCCGGCGACGAGGTCTTCCAGTTTGAGCGGTGTGGCGCGAACTGGCTCAATGATAACTCGACCATCTTCCTCGTGGACATTCACCATCTGGTCATCCTGAAGTTCGAGTGATGCGTGGATGCCTGGTTGCCTTATAACCACGCCCGATAGGCCGGGCTGATCAGTCAGACCTTGGCCCCTTTTGCTTTCGTGCCGGTTTTCCGTACCGCACGCGGTTTCGCTGAGGCCTTGGAACGAGGCATTTTCTTTGGCGACGCTGCGGAAGATCCAGATTCAGTTGCCGACGACCTGGATCGCCGCGAAATGGTTTTTTTGGTGGGTACTACGGCCTCAGCAGTATCGACCGATATTTCTTTCGCTGCACTATCGACAGAAGGTGCTGCGGGTGCCTCGTCCACGGGAGCGGTCGGGGGCACCAAAATCTTACGTCCAAGGCCCGCGTCTCGCGCCAGAGCCGCCCGCATTTTGGCATACTCCGGAGCAACCATGGGATAATCCATAGGAAGCTGCCATTTCTCTCGGTATTGCGTTGGCGTCATCCCATACCTTGTCTGCAGGTGACGCTTGAGCATTTTGAGTTTTTTGCCATCTTCCAGACAGACGATGTATTCAGGAAATACCGACTGCGCGACTGGAACTGCGGGCTGCTGGGCCGGAATGCTGGCGTTTTTCTCTGGGACCGGTGTTGTTTCGCGGATAGCAGCGTAGACATCACGGATAAACGCCGGGACGTGTTCTGTCGGCAGAGAAGTATTGGTATTGCCGAGATGCGCTGCCACGATGTCGCTCATGGCAATTACAATTGCCGGGGATAGGTCGTCTGATTGGTCCATGATAAAGCCTCTCCGCTATATTTTTACCGAATAATATTGCCGGAGTGTAAGTCTTTATGCAATCGGCAAAATATGGCGTATCGAAAGCTGAATTATATATTGCGTTACGTTGCCTACATCGATCACATTGCACCATGAGCATCAAGTTCTATGCAAATTGTAAGCGGCGAAGCCTGCCCCTGATTACGCTATCAGACGGCGTAAACTGGCTCCTGCAGCGGGCCTGGCACAGAAGCTACGACTCACCTCAATGTCGATGATAAGTTTTTTAGTCCGAATATATCCATCCACGAATTTTCCATGACGTGGTGAGCGGATACAGGGGTCACGACACGAAAGTGTACTTTACGTACGCTTAGGGCCTGTTAGATCTTAAAATACTTCCTATATTGTATGGATTG
>NZ_CADP01000240.1 GCF_000285295.1 Komagataeibacter europaeus LMG 18890
TGGGAGGTAAATATGGCTCAGGAAATCCTGATTGGCGTTGAACGCCGTCGCCGCTGGCCGGACGAACGGAAGCTGGAGATACTGGCTGAAGTTGGTGTGGACGGGGCAAGTGTATCGGATGTGGCACGTCGGCATGGCCTGACCCGCCAACATCTTTACCAGTGGCGTACTTCATTCCGTCAAAGACTGTCTTCCCCAGATCAGTCTGTGGCGTTTGTTCCTGTTGCTTCCGTGAATGCACCCACTGTGGCGTCTGGCGATGATACTGACGAGTTGGCCATTGTGCTGCGCAATGGCCGTTGTATCAGGGTGACGGGACATCCTGCAGAAGAGCTTCTGGCACGGGTCATCCGGATCGCGGAGACGGCATGATTGGCGTGGGCAACGGTGTGCGTGTCTATCTGGCCTGCGGGGTGACGGATATGCGCAAGGGCATATCGGGGCTGGCCGCACTTGCACAGGACAGGCTGCGTCAGGACCCGACATCGGGCGCTCTCTTCGTCTTTCGCGGTCGCCGGGGGGACAGGATCAAGCTTCTGACGTGGGACGGTCAGGGGTTCTGCCTTTATTACAAGGTGCTCGAGACCGGACGTTTTCCGTGGCCCTCCCCGGCAGATGGCGTTGCCCGCCTGACAGCCGCACAGATGGCCATGCTCTGGGAAGGAATCGACTGGAGACGGCCATCCTGGTCGGCGCCCCCCTCTCGCGTAGCCTGATTTTTTTTCATTATTTCTGTCGCGGATTTCTTTGTTTTCTGGCAGTTTTCCGCTATTATCCAGAGATGGAGCGACACTCTGGCCCCCTGCCTGATGATCTCGAAACCCTCAAGGCCATCATCATGGCCCAGCAGGGCGAGATCGTGCGGCTGTCGGCGTCGGCCCGGGCCTATGATGCCCTTGTCCAGTCGCTCAGGATCCGGATCGCTCGCCTGCAGAAACAGAAATTCGGGGCCAGTTCAGAAAAGATCGAGCGTGAGACTGAACAACTGTAACCGGCCGCTTAAGGCCGCCATTGATCATGCGGCCTGTTTGTGAAGATCTGTCACGGGTTTCCAGTTCCATGGCAACAGTTCTTGGAGCCGGTTGATTTTGTGCTCGTTGATACGGGCCAGGACGTCGGCGAGGTAATCGTGCGGATTGAGGCCTGAGAGTTTTGCGCTTTCGATGAGGGTCATGGCATCAGCGATGTTGTCCCCACCGGCATCGGAACCGGCAAAGAGATAGTTTTTTCGGCCGACGCATACGGGCCGTATGGCTCGTTCGGCAGGATTATTGTCAATGGCGACACGACCATCTTCCACAAACAGGGTAAAGGCGGCCCACCGGTTGAGCGCATAGCGGATCGCTTTTGCCAGTTCCCCCTTCCCGGGGATGCGGGTGAGCTGTGCTTCGCACCAGGCATGGAACGCTATAACGCGGGGGCGGCTTTTTTCCTGTCGGACAGCCAGACGGTGCCTGGCGGGATGCCCGGTGATCTGCCGCTCGATATCGTAGAGCTCTCCGATCTGCTCAAGCGCTTCCCTTGCAATTGTCGAGCCGCTGCCTTTCCAGACATCATGGAATGCCCGACGCAGGTGGGCCCAGCAGGCCGCTTCGCGCACGCGCACGGTTCCCGTTGCATCGGGTTTATACAGGTCCCTGAACCCGGCGTAGGCGTCAGCCTGCAGAATACCACGGAACTGTGCCAGATGGGTCTGGGGATTGATCCCCTTGCGATCGGGAGAGAACCAGTAGGCAACGGCGGGTGGATCACTCCCGCCCCATGGGCGGGGATCGCGCAGATAGGTCCAGATCCGCCCTTCCTTCACACCGCGTGGTTTACCAGCCTGACGCAGGCGGGGATCAAGAACCTGGATGGGCGTATCATCGGCATGAAGCAGGTCTGCCCCCACGACCTCCTGACGGATCATATCTGTGAGAGGACGCAGAACGGCAACGGCCTGACCACACCAGTCGATCAGGGTTGAACGGGGGATTTCGACACCCTGACGGGCAAAGATCTCGTTCTGACGATAAAGCGGGATATGGTCATCGAATTTCGAGACCAG
>NZ_CADP01000239.1 GCF_000285295.1 Komagataeibacter europaeus LMG 18890
AAAAATCCCGTTGCCCACGCCATGAACTATTTTCTCAGACGTGCCGATACATTCACACGATTCCTCACTGACGGCCGGATCTGCCTCTCAAACAATGCAGCAGAACGCGCCCTGCGCGGCATCGCCCTGGGCAGGAAAGCCTGGTTGTTCGCCGGGTCCGATCGTGGCGGAGAGCGCGCCGCCGCCATGTATTCCCTGATCGTCACCGCGCGCCTGAACGATGTCGATCCCCATGCATGGCTCGCTGATGTCCTGGCACGGATCAATGACATCCCCAATCCACGCCTCCATGAACTCCTGCCCTGGCACTGGAAAGCCCACCAGCAGGTCCACAATACCATCGCCGCCTGAATACGCCCGCGTCTCTCGCCGGATGATTACGATCAGCCAGCCAGGCGATAACCGCTTTGCCGTGGTACTCATGGATCTGGATCGTTTTCGCGATATCAACGATGCGCTGGGGCATGTCCAGGGTGATACCTTCCTGAAGGCGGTGGCGGAGCGTCTCAAGACACTGTGCCGCAGCAATTATGTGCTCAGCCGCTCTGGCGGGGATGACTTTGTGGTGGTTATTCCCAACGCGACGGCCGAAACCGCCGTCGCCTTCGTAAAAAATGTCATCGACGCCATGCAGCGACCGCTGAACGTCGCGGGCAATCACCTGGCTGCTTCTTTCAGCATGGGCATCGCGGTATTTCCGGAAAACGGGCCGGATGGAGAGTCCCTCGTCAGTTGTGCCGAAATCGCGATGCGTCAGGCCAAGAAGGACGCGCGCGGCGGATATAAGCTAGCCAATACAACCGAGAGTACTGAAGCGCAGGACCGGCTGGTTCTGGGCAGTGCACTGCGGGACTCCCTGTCAAAGGGGATGCTGAACCTGCATTACCAGCCTCAGATTGAGGCCATTACAGGCAAGATATATGGGGTGGAAGCCTTGTCCCGGTGGAATCATCCCACGCTCGGTAATATTTTTCCATCCCGTTTCATCGCCGTGGCGGAAGAAACTGGCCAGATCGAAGCAATCGGCCGCTGGTCGCTTGAAAAGGCCTGCCGCCAGATCACTAGATGGGATCGTGATGGAGTCAGGATACCGGTTGTCGCGGTCAACCTTTCGGCCGGGCATTTCCGCAACCGATCCTTGGTGCCGATGATTGATGGCCTGCTGAAAAAATACAACCTGGCGCCTGAACGACTGACCGTGGAAATCACGGAAAGCGTGATGATGGACGAGAGCGAGGAAACGATGAACGTACTTTCCTCCATCCGAAAACTTGGTGTCGGCCTTTCCATGGATGATTTTGGTACCGGTTTTTCCAGTCTGTCGCGTTTGACGCGCCTGCCGCTGACAGAAATCAAAATCGATCGCAGCTTTATCATGAATCTTGAACATGATGCGAATGCCCAGGCCGTCACGACCGCTGTGATTGGTATTGGCAACCGATTAGGCATGACTGTTGTAACTGAAGGCGTCGAAACAGAAGCACAATATAGTCTGCTGCAGGCACTACATTGTGACGTGCTGCAGGGCTATCTGTTTGCAAAGCCCATGTCGGCCACTGATCTTGAGGCATGGGCGCGTAAACCGCATGATTTTCTGAAGACGACCTCAGAAAATCATACACAAAAAGATGAATAACATTATTTCCTAATACCAAAGGACGTAGCCACTGACTCGTGTGTGAAGTGACAAACGGCGCTGGCTCTGATTCTCTTGATGCGGGAGGATCTGGCTGATGACGAGGGCGGTGAAGCTACGGGATGACTATTCGGCCTCTGATCTGAGGCGACTTGCGGCGCGTAGCCGGCAGGCGAACGCTGCGCGCCGGCTTCTGGCCCTGGCAGCAATCCGTGACGGGGCGAGCCGGACGGATGCGGCCCGCGTGGGCGGCATGGACCGCCAGACGCTGCGGGACTGGGTCCACCGCTTCAATGCTGAAGGGCCGGATGGCCTGCGCGATTATCAGCATCCGGGACCAGCCTGCCGTTTGAACGGGGCACAGCAGGCCGAACTGAAGGCGCTGGTCGAGGCCGGGCCCGATCGGCAGCG
>NZ_CADP01000238.1 GCF_000285295.1 Komagataeibacter europaeus LMG 18890
CCTGCGTGCCGCCGGTATCGAGCCAGGTAATATTTATGATGATCGTGCATCCGGTAGCCGCGATGATCGGCCCGGCTTAGCTGCATGCCTCAAATCCTTGCGCGACGGCGATGTGCTGGTGGTCTGGAAACTCGATCGCCTCGGGCGCTCGCTCGCCCACCTGGTCAACACCGTGAAGGATCTGTCAGACCGCAGGATCGGCCTGCGTGTGCTGACCGGAAAAGGCGCTCAGATCGACACCACGACCGCATCCGGCCGCATGGTGTTCGGTATCTTTGCCACTCTGGCCGAGTTCGAGCGGGATCTGATCCGCGAGCGCACCATGGCTGGCCTTGCCGCAGCCAGAGCGCGCGGACGAAAGGGAGGGCGAAAATTCGCCCTGACCAAAGCACAGGTGCGTCTCGCCCAGGCCGCCATGGCGCAGCGCGACACGTCTGTTTCCGATCTGTGCAAGGAACTCGGGATCGAGCGCGTCACTCTATACAGATATGTCGGACCGAAGGGCGAGCTCAGGGATTATGGGAAGCGCGTTCTCAGCTTAGCGTAGGATTTCGCCCCCTCCCGCAAACGACCCCTTTTACATTCGGAGTTGGGCCTACAGGATCAGGAAAGACCTTTTTCAAGAATACTCTTACGAGCCACTTCCTGAAATACGGCGGTTATGTCCGGTCATTGGATATTGATGCAGGATCGGAACCGATAGCCCATGTGTTCGGGGACGATGGGGGCATTATTCGCCTTGGCACTTCGGATCATGGCGAGATCCGGGGGATTGATCCATTTGTCTCTTATACCGGGCCACACGACACCGCGTTTACCAGCCATATCATTGACCTGTGCCGCCTTTTGCTGGAAGCGAACGATACCCCCGAAAATAGGGTCATGACTTCACGGGAGCAGCGGGATCTTGACGATGCAATCATGGCAACGCTCGAAATCGGGAACCCTTCGCTTCGATCATTCCGCTATATGCTGGCTCACCTACCAAATGATCTGAAAGAGAAGTTTCAGCGGTGGATGGGCGGTGGTGTCTATGATGGCATTTTCAATGCCAAGCATGACGGATTGGGAGATTCACGCAAGCGCATTGGCATTATCAACCTGCATAAATTCAAAGAGACACAGCGGGTTATCAAGCCAGTCCTGATGGATCTGTTCTACCGTGTCACAACCCTTTTTGAAGATCCGGCCCTGCGGCATGTTCCAAAGCAACTAGACGTGGATGAAAGCCATCTTCCTCTCTCGGTACCGGGCTTTAGCGAGAGGCTTATCAGCAAGGCCCGCACATGGCGTAAACATCTGTCCGGTATAACCATGTGGACCCAAGGGGCGCAGGACTACAAGAGTATTCCAGATTGGGACGTGCTGCGCGGCGCTGCCACGCAATTCGTATTTCTGGCCGATCCCAAGATGGACGAAGACCTATACATGGACACGTTCAAGATTTCGCCGGGCGTCGTGAATATGATCCGGCATCTGCAAGCACGGAAAGAAGCCGTGATCGTCCAGCCGGATCTTGATGTAGCAAAAGTGGTGCGGCTGATTACTGAACCAGAGCAATACATCATCAATACGTCCCACCCGCGCGAAGCCGCCGAGCGTGACGCGCTGATGAAGGAATACGGGCCAGAGGAAGGGCTACGCCGTGCGACCGCGCTGCACCTGGCACGGATAATACCAAAGGACGTAGCCACTGACTCGTGTGTGAAGTGACAAACGGCGCTGGCTCTGATTCTCTTGATGCGGGAGGATCTGGCTGATGACGAGGGCGGTGAAGCTACGGGATGACTATTCGGCCTCTGATCTGAGGCGACTTGCGGCGCGTAGCCGGCAGGCGAACGCTGCGCGCCGGCTTCTGGCCCTGGCAGCAATCCGTGACGGGGCGAGCCGGACGGATGCGGCCCGCGTGGGCGGCATGGACCGCCAGACGCTGCGGGACTGGGTCCACCGCTTCAATGCTGAAGGGCCGGATGGCCTGCGCGATTATCAGCATCCGGGACCAGCCTGCCGTTTGAACGGGGCACAGCAGGCCGAACTGAAGGCGCTGGTCGAGGCCGGGCCCGATCGGCAGCG
>NZ_CADP01000237.1 GCF_000285295.1 Komagataeibacter europaeus LMG 18890
CCCGCGTCATAGCCCGAAAGCCCGCCGCTTTCCGTGGTTTTTACCGACTGGCTATCAATCACGCCCGCGCTTGGAGAGGCTTCACGCCCCTCAATCTCGCGCAGGCTCATGACCAGGACCGTATTCATGACTTCGAACAATCCGGCATCACGCCAGGCGTAAAAATAGCGCCTGACGGTCGAGACCGGCGGAAAGCATTTCGGCAGCAAACGCCACGCACACCCGGCCGAGGCTATGTAGAGCATCGCGTTGACCACCTCGCGCATATCCGTCGTGCGGGGACGACCACCACGTTTCGCCGGGGGTATAAATGGCACGATCAAAGCCCATTCCCCGTCCATCATATCCGATGGATATCGCAGTCCTTCCCGGCTATGTTCACGTCGGGCAATACCAGTCCATGTCACCATTCACTCCATCTCTTCGTAAAGACGGATGAATCACAACAGGCTGGTATTGTTCAAAAACTTTCGGATCGGGCTCTAAGATCCCCGTGCGTCCTGAGTTGGTATCAATTCAGAAAGTCAAGAAAGAACCTGAAAATTCACCGCCATTTCGTGCGTATGAGGTGATATTCAGAATATACCCCTATGACATCACCATACCGATATATATCAGGAAAATGGATATCAAGCCGGAGAACATCGTTCCTTTAGCCGAAAGCTACATGGCAACACAGCTTGCGCAAGCAGCGGAAGCAACATCCGGCCTGATACTTAATGAAGATGGGATCAGCAATCTTCGCCAGTCGGAATAAATAGGCAGCCGCACCTGTCGTCATCCACGCAGATGCCATCCGTTTTTTTATGACCCTCTCGCCTGATCTCACGAAGATCCTTGGCGGCCTGGCCCAGGCAACGTGCCGCCACAGCTACGCCAACGGTTGTAGCCAGCAACATAACGGACTGTGCAGCCAGTAGCGCAGCTTGTGTGGACATCCTAATCTCCTGCCAAAGCGGTAATATAATACCACATCGGCAGGTTGTCCATTTTGGACAGAGACGACCATATATGCAGCCATCAGTTGTGTTTTCAGCATGGGGAGAGAATCGAAAGGATTCCATATATCATTGCATGGGGAATTGTCCCTTAACATCAGACATATATGGATAAATATTTTGGTATATAAATATTATGTAAATGCAAATGCCGCAAAAAATCCGAATGATAATATTCCGGATTATGGGGACTATTGCATAACAGGGGCGAAGCATAGAAACAAAGATAATCACTGCTCTTCCAGTTTTCATTTATGGAAACTAATTAGAAAAGAAATAAATTATAAAATTATACGTGTGTGGGAAGATAATGGCTTAAAGTCGTCAAGAGACATACTTGATATAATGATAAATAATGATCAGAAATTGTATTCTGCGAAAGAGTTAACTGCAACCATTGAAACGGGAGAGAAAATAGAAGTTGAATTTAGGATTGCGCACAATGGATCTAAATACAAAATAAGCGATATGCCTGAAACATAAGGCAGTAGATACAAAAGGGCCGCCCACCCGGAGCGGCCCCGTTTCCTACGCGATCAACTCACGCTCCTTCACCTTCTCCGACCTCAACGGCACAACCCGCCGCCTCTGCAACCAATTCTGCCGTGCCTGCTCGACGTAGGGGCGGATGCCCCGGCGTTTCTGGATTTCCAGACTGCGCCAATTAGCCTGCATGAACGCCTCGGTATTCCGGGGTTCGTTCGCCACGACACGGTTCCAGTCATCGCATTCAGCCATCCAGATCAGCAGTTCTTCGTCAGATGGCAGGTGGCCGCTGACCGGGAGACCGGCGTGGATTACGCCGGTTCTGTCTCCCGCTTCTTGGCGAAAGGGCGCATGGCATCCTCGACAACTGGATCAAGCTTTGCACCCGGCACGATCTGGGCAAACTTCAGCAAGCCCTTGGTCGTGATGCGAATGGTATTTCCAAGATGCTCCTCGCCGTTATTGTCGGTGTATGGATGCGCCTTGTTCCGCATGTATCCGGCATCAATCCTGTCCTGATAGGCCAGCTTTACCTTGCCGCGTGCATAGCGCCAGCGGTTGGTATCAAGGAACTTGGTAAACACGCCGGGCTTTACCTGGATCATTTTTGCCACTTCGTGCTG
>NZ_CADP01000236.1 GCF_000285295.1 Komagataeibacter europaeus LMG 18890
CCCGCGTCATAGCCCGAAAGCCCGCCGCTTTCCGTGGTTTTTACCGACTGGCTATCAATCACGCCCGCGCTTGGAGAGGCTTCACGCCCCTCAATCTCGCGCAGGCTCATGACCAGGACCGTATTCATGACTTCGAACAATCCGGCATCACGCCAGGCGTAAAAATAGCGCCTGACGGTCGAGACCGGCGGAAAGCATTTCGGCAGCAAACGCCACGCACACCCGGCCGAGGCTATGTAGAGCATCGCGTTGACCACCTCGCGCATATCCGTCGTGCGGGGGCGACCACCCCGTTTCGCCGGGGGTATAAATGGCATGATCAGAGCCCACTCTTCGTCCGTCGTATCCGATGGATATCGCATTCCTTCCCGGCTATGTTCACGTCGGGCAATACCAGTCCATGTCACCATTCACTCCATCTCTTCGTAAAGACGGATGAATCACAACAGGCTGGTATTGTTCAAAAACTTTCGGATCGGGCTCTAAGGTTTGTTTTTATTTTTTTCATCGAGCATGATCGATGAACAGGTCGGATATTCTATATGATGTGTTTATAAAACAATGAAAATTCATTAACAAAAATCAGTAAATCAGGGATCTGAAATGCTATTTTTTCAACTCTCCAAACAAAAAATTGCATATGATCCGTGAATGCGATAATGGGTGGATTTATTATTGGGAAACCGTGCTTGTCCGAACACAGAAAGGCGTACTGATATGTAACCCATGCAGGCATTGCCGCGTATGTGCGTGTAATGGGTATGATATAAAAAATATGCATCAAAAGGCTTTGTTGTGGTTGCATAATAGACGCATGATTATTACTGATAGGGCAGATATGTCCCTGGACGGCAATCTACAGAGGAAAGATACAGACATTGGATAATAAAGATCTCCCGCATACCGAACTGGTATCCATGACGACAGAGATCGTGGCCGCGCATACCAATCATAATACCGTTGGCATCGAGCAGATCCCCACCCTGATCGAGACGGTTTATACTGCGCTGAAGGGGCTGGGCGCCGAGAAGGCGGTTGAACCCGCCCCGCTGCAGCCGGCCGTGCCGATAAAGAAATCAGTATTTCCTGATTACGTGATCTGCCTGGAAGACGGCAAGAAGCTGAAGATGCTCAAGCGTCACCTTCAGACGGCATATGGCATGACGCCGGAGCAGTATCGTGAAAAATGGGGCCTGCCCGCCAATTATCCGATGACCGCGCCCAATTATGCCGCGCATCGCTCATCCCTTGCACAGAAGATCGGTCTGGGTCGCAAGGTTGTGGTTGAGCCGGAACCAGAAGTCGCGGCGGAAGCCCCGGCAAAGCCCGCGCGCAAGACCCGTGCGCGTCGCAAGAAGGGCGCCGACGCACAGGCGTAATGGATACGCCGCATGATCGCAGACACCCAGCCTGTTCGCAGGCTGGGTGTTTGTATTTTCAGGGAAGATAAAGATATTTCGCCATATGTAATGACAGGTGAAATATTGCATTTCCAACCTGTCATGAATGCATGCCGCCGTTCACGGGGCCGGGCCAATCACCCCCGTATAAAGCGCGATCCTGTGGGTGAAGACCATCATGCAGGGCAGGGGCATGATGGCGTCTGTATTGGTATGTATGTTGTAACGATATGATACACGGTATAAGAGCCCGATCCGAAAGTTTTTGAACAATACCAGCCTGTTGTGATTCATCCGTCTTTACGAAGAGATGGAGTGAATGGTGACATGGACTGGTATTGCCCGACGTGAACATAGCCGGGAAGGACTGCGATATCCATCGGATATGATGGACGGGGAATGGGCTTTGATCATGCCATTTGTGCCCCCTGCGAAACGGGGCGGTCGCCCTCGCACGACGGATATGCGCGAGGTGGTCAATGCGATGCTCTACATAGCCTCGGCCGGGTGCGCGTGGCGCCTGCTGCCGAAATGCTTTCCGCCGGTCTCGACTGTCAGGCGCTATTTCTACGCCTGGCGTGATACTGGGCTGTTCGAGGTCATGAATACGGTGCTGGTCATGAGCCTGCGCGAGATCGAGGGGCGTGAAGCCTCCCCGAGCGCGGGCGTGATTGACAGCCAGTCGGTGAAAACTACGGAAAGCGGCGGGCTTTCGGGCTATGACGCGGG
>NZ_CADP01000235.1 GCF_000285295.1 Komagataeibacter europaeus LMG 18890
CCTGGCCACGGCCATTGGCCGGAGCTGCATCCGCACAGGTCGGCGTGGCCGGTTCTTCAACGTGGTGGACCTGGTCAACCGGCTTGAGGCTGACAGTCGGGCGGCAAGGGCGGGTCGGCTGGCCGAACAACTCGGCCGACTGGACTTTGTCATCCTCGACGAACTGGGATACCTGCCCTTTGCCCAGTCTGGCGGACAGTTGCTGTTCCATATGATCAGCCGCCTTTATGAACAGACCTCGGTCATTGTCACCACGAACCTGTCCTTCGGTGAATGGGCCAGTGTATTCGCCGACGCCAAGATGACCACGGCACTGCTCGACCGTCTGACCCATCACTGCGACATCATCGAGACAGGGAACGAAAGCTGGCGGTTCAGGAACCGTAACTGAACCTCTCTCCAGATCCATACCTGCCCCGGCCTGTCTCCTTACGCCTACGGCTTCAGGAGACAGGCCGGCCCTTCAACAGGGGGTTAATATTGCATGCCGATCAGGGGTTATTTTTGAGTGCCGATTGACATCAACGGCCTCGCCATCGGGGCAGCGGCCAGTTACTCGCGCCTGATCCAGATCGCGTATGCGTCCAGCACGTCGGTCACCAACGTGACCGGCGTGACACTGGCCGGTGGGGTGGTGGACCTACCCGCGACAACCGGCACGGCCTATCGTGCGGGGACGGTGTCCTTTGGCTGACGTGACGCAGAACGGTTTTGCCCTGCGCATCCGCAAGCTGCTGCCGACCGGGTGGTTCCCGGCGGCTCCTGCAGCGGGGGAGGCGGAACAGGCCCCGGTGCTGAACGCGCTGCTGCAGGGCTTTGGCAGCATGTTCGCATGGATATGGGATATGCTGTCGGGAACGGCCGACCAGACCCGGCTGGCGACCATGACTGGCGCGTTCCTGGACATGTTCGCCGCCGACTTCTTCGGCACGCTGCTGCCCCGCAACCCCGGCGAAAGTGACGACGCCTACCGCGCCCGGATCGAGGAAGCGCTGTTCCCCTCGCTGGGCACGCGGCCCGACGTGGTGGACGTGATTGCCGATGAAGTCGGGACCGCCGGGCGCGTGATCGAACCGCGCAATGCATCCGACTGCAAGGGCATCGCCAGCATGGCTGCCCCCGCCATCGGCGGCGGCTACGGCTATGGCGTGTCGGCCTTGCGCTACGGGTCGCGCGCGGCACCCTTCCAGCTATTCGCCCAGTTGCCGACCGGCGATACCAGCCCGCCCGCAACGCAGACACTGGACCGCATTGCCGATGTGATGCCCGCAGGCACCATCGCGTGGGTTCAGGACGTGGAGAACCCTGAATAATGGACAGACAGATCGTCTACCCCGCGCAGATCCCGCTGGACAGCGACCAGCTGAACGCCCAGCGCAATGCGTATGTGGGTCTGGGCCAGCTTGCGGCCATGGCTTACGGCTGGTCCACCGTGGCCGCCAGCGGCTTTGCCTGCGCGCCCGGAACCGGGCTGGCCGTGACCGTCGCGCCCGGATCCCTTCTGGCCCCCGGCGTGGTGGATGCATCCGCCTATGGCACGCTTGCCGCCGTTTCCAGCGCGCTGGTGCGCCAGTACGCCAGCCGCGATCCCGTCACGCTGGCGGTGCCGGGGGCAGGGGCGACCTATACCGTTTATGTCACGCCCGCCACGGTCGATACGGATGATACCGTACTGCCGTTCTACAACGCCGCCGACCCGTCCGTGACCTATGCCGGTGCCGATAACAGCGGAAAGACCGCGCCCACCGTGCGGCAGGACATGGCGCAGATCGGCATTGGCGCGTCCGTGCCGGATGGCGCATATCCGCTGTGGACCATAACCGTTCCCGCCGGGGCCACGTCCATCACGGCGGACATGATCGCACAGGCGGGTGGCGCGCCGTTTTACGACACCATCCCGCAGCTGCAGGCGGCCAAGCAGGATGCACTGGGCTTCACCCCCGTGCAGCAGGGCGGCGGCCCCAGCCAGACCACCGACAAGATCAACCTGGGTCAGGACGCAACCTATTCCGGCCTGCTGCGCATAGCGATTGATGGCGTGGACAAGGGCACCCTGCTGTCCGGCACGTATCTGGCCACCATCACGGGTACGACCGGCGACCTGCCGGGCATGGGGCTGTGGTTCCAGA
>NZ_CADP01000234.1 GCF_000285295.1 Komagataeibacter europaeus LMG 18890
AAAAAAAACCGAAGCCTTGTGGATGGCCGCTGTGGATAATTCACAAGCCAAACAGCTTTCAGGGTGTCGGCGCCTTTGGCGCCCTACGGGCCTCCCGCGCTGCGCTCGCCCGACACCTGCACCGCCAGGAGGAACGAGGAAGCATAAATTTACTCAGGAAGCAGGAAGCGGCTCGGAATATCTCGCTTGAGACAGGCAGCGACGGAGAATTAATATCCGTTATTAACACCGACTAAGGTGGGATCATGAGCGATAAATCTGGTGGAAAGCAGGTAGTCAGCGTGCAGATGCCCGCTGATCTGGTGGCCGCAATGGACCGTTATGGGGAAGCCATAGAACGCCCTAGGTCATGGATCATGCGGCAAGCCGTGGCGTCCTACCTGGCCTATGAGGCCGAAAAGGATCGGGCAACACGCCGATCCTTGGCCGATGCGGATGCGGGCCTGACGATCAGCGGCGAGGCGGTCAAGGCATGGGCCAACAGCCTCGATCAAGACAACCCGCTACCACTGCCGAAACCGGGGCAATAACCAATCGGGCTTGAGAGGAAGAAACATTGCCTTTTCGACCGCGTAGAACGTCGTGGGCGGCGTTGTGGCCGCGTTCCGGTATCCTTCCCCCTCTCTGGCCCTAAAGGGCGTGTGGCGGCTTTTGAGAGGCTTTCGTGGGGGCGTATGGTTTTGCTTCTCGACGCAATGCCGCGTGAGTGTGTCGGAAACGTACCTTTTTGATACCTACGCGTAGCTACAATGGGGTAAGAGGGTTCTGGGACACGCTGCGGGGGCTGCTTGGATGGCAAAACGCTTTACCTATCAAGAACTGTCCGACCAGTGGGGCATCAGTCTTGCAGCAGTGAAGCAGAGAGTGCGCCGTGGCGGTTGGAAGCGAACGCGCGGGAATGATCGCGTCGTACGTATCGAAGTCCCTTCCGATATGATCGAAGATAGTCCTGTTCCCCATAAAAAACCGCAGAAAACCGACGATATGGGGATACGGGAAGCTACGTTGTGGCCACTGGTCGAACTGACGGAGAACCATACCAAAATGATACAGGAACTGACGGGTCAGCTTCTGACCGAGAAAGAGACAAACGCAGCTTTGAGAGAGCGCATAGCTACGCTGGAAGCCAACTTGGCGCATGCAAATCGTGCCCCGATGCCGCGCGTAGAAGACAGCTTATTGGGCCGCTTTGTGCGGATCATAAGCCGGAAGTGACAATCGGTGTCCCGCAGGGAGGGGAAGAACAAATTAATGTTCTTCCCCTGATACCATCCAGTCAGCCTATTCCAAGGGAGAGGCCGAGACGCTACCGGCTATGCCGGTCCCAATGGGGTGCGCCCTCTTAACTGGCGGCAGTTTGATGCTGTTAGGCATCGTGCAGGTCCTCCTTTCTGTCATGCATGATTGTTGATCGCTGTAAGTCGTTAAAAACTGCCAGTTTTAAGGGGAATACGGCCAAGTATTCCCTTTTCCCCTGCCGATCTGTGGGGCCAACCACAAACGGCAGGAACAATTCGCCAGGGCGCGGCCAAGCGCCCAATGCCATTACCCTATTGGGGGTCGTTTGCGGGAGGGGGCGAAATCCTACGCTAAGCTGAGAACGCGCTTCCCATAATCCCTGAGCTCGCCCTTCGGTCCGACATATCTGTATAGAGTGACGCGCTCGATCCCGAGTTCCTTGCACAGATCGGAAACAGACGTGTCGCGCTGCGCCATGGCGGCCTGGGCGAGACGCACCTGTGCTTTGGTCAGGGCGAATTTTCGCCCTCCCTTTCGTCCGCGCGCTCTGGCTGCGGCAAGGCCAGCCATGGTGCGCTCGCGGATCAGATCCCGCTCGAACTCGGCCAGAGTGGCAAAGATACCGAACACCATGCGGCCGGATGCGGTCGTGGTGTCGATCTGAGCGCCTTTTCCGGTCAGCACACGCAGGCCGATCCTGCGGTCTGACAGATCCTTCACGGTGTTGACCAGGTGGGCGAGCGAGCGCCCGAGGCGATCGAGTTTCCAGACCACCAGCACATCGCCGTCGCGCAAGGATTTGAGGCATGCAGCTAAGCCGGGCCGATCATCGCGGCTACCGGATGCACGATCATCATAAATATTACCTGGCTCGATACCGGCGGCACGCAGG
>NZ_CADP01000233.1 GCF_000285295.1 Komagataeibacter europaeus LMG 18890
CGCTATGACATACGTAAACGCCCGAACACGGGATTTGTGATGTTCCGACCGTGAGTTTTTCGATGCCTCATACCCTGTTTTTTTGCGGAAATGGGGAGTGGCGGCATGGTAAAAGATACGAAACGCAAACTCGGCGGTATCGTCCCGGCCAACGATAACGGGCCGGTCGATCCTGCCGCGAAAGCGCGGTGCGATGAACTGATGTTTGCCCTGGCGAGCGCAATGGGCCGCCAGATCGCCCGCGAAGAGTTCGCCCGTCGGAAATTGGGGCGGGCGGCCAACGACAATTGCCCTCTTCCCGGCCATCGCCCGGACGGGCAGGACAGGCCGGAAAGGGGAGAGTGAATGACCCGCGTAGCTCTTTATGCCCACCATTCGTCCGACAACCAGAGTGCGGCCTCCATCGAGGACCAGTTGCGCCTGTGCGATGAAATGGCCGTCCGTGAAGGCTGGCCCGTCGTGCAGACCTATCGGTGTTGATTTTCACTGAGAACTGATGGCGTGGACGGCTCCCTGTGGTCCTGAGAGGATGCTGAGGAGTTGAATGTCAGTGAAGGAAACCATCATGCGTTCCGTAATGCTGATCACATCAAACCGGCTGATCGTGAACATCATGAAGCAGGTCGACGAACTCCTTGATTACGCCAATGACGTTTCACAACCTGACAGACATTCAGCTGCCCCTATCGCTGTCTTTAATTATTCACCGATCAGCGACCAGAAACCCAGCTTGCGCTTATGCTGCGCTTTCAAGCGGGTCATAAAGGCTTCATGGGTTTCCATGCCGTTTGTCGCTGTCAGCATTTGTGCAAGCAGCCGACAGGAGGCGAGATCCTTCGCCGCATAGGAATAATAGCGGGAAAGCGCCTTATTCAGCACGGCCTCGACCAGCAGGCGGTAAAGAAGGGTCGCCTCATTGGGATACGATTCAGACAGACGATCCGCAGCCGGACGTAGTGTTCCGTAATCACGCCCGTCCAGTTCTGCCGTATGCTCCCGCACGAGACGGGCAGCAGCGTCGAGCGCTGGCCATTTAAGAAGAGTGGAAAGGGCTACGCCCCTGACCGGGAAATTACGGATGTGATTGAGTGCCTGTTCTTCAGCATCAATCGCGTCGTAATCGCTGAGATGGCGTTGATATGCTTGCCAGTGCGGCAGGCTAAGGCGTTCCTGAAAGATTTTCCATCGCAGGGACTGGGCTGTGTCGCGATCGCCCACGGTTTCGCACGCTTCGATCCGAAGATCGTCATTTTCCCAGCGGAACCGGGGCGTCTCCTCAGTCTCCCGGTCGAGCCATTCGAGCGCCTCATGGGCACGCTCCTTGTCCAGCAGGCGACGTGCAACATCGCCGATAGAAGAGGACTGACGTTCACTCAGGTTGACTGCTTCGATATAGGCATCGACGTCACCTATTGCATCGGCCAGATCCTTCAGATGACCGAGGGTCTGCATGCGCGCAAAGTCGGTACGATAGTCTCCCTTCGCATTTGAGGCGGGAAGGTCGTGCAGTCGTGCAAGCAGCGTGTTTCTGAGTATGGCCGCGCCCGGCTTCCCCAGTGCTTCACCGCACGAGACAAGCAGGCGGTCACAGGTGCCATACCCGTCGTTATCGAGAAGTGTGAGCATATCCCTGACAGTGACAGCCGGATCCCGACCAGCCTGTCGTCCCCAGAGGGAGCCAAGATCGGAGACCGCTTCGCGAAACACATCTGACAGGTAACCGGAACTGTCATCAGAGCGCTCATAGACGGAAGGAGCAAGTTCCACGAGAAGACGCATGGCGGAAATGGCCTGCCCGACATCCGTCGTTGCAACATCGTTGAGAATGGATTGCCGTAAGGCATCGAGCTCGGTCGTAAGGGGTTTGATCCGGTCCCAGGGCAGGAATCCACGGGAACGCTGGATCGTTCGCAGCCTCTTTTCGATCTCCTTGCCGAGTTTGTCTTTCGCATGAGTGGCTGTCAGCGCCATGCGCAGCTTCCGGGTGAGCACGGCATCCTGTTCCGACAGTTCGACCAGAAGGTCTGCAAGCCGATCCGCACCAAGGGCTTTCAGATTGTTTTTCGTGACGGTCGTGCCAACTTTCGCGGATGCGGCGGATTTGCGGGTGGCAGGTTTTGTAGAAGGAGTGCGGACCATGAATGCAGATTATGACAGCGACACAGGGGACGCAATCAAAAGCCGTT
>NZ_CADP01000232.1 GCF_000285295.1 Komagataeibacter europaeus LMG 18890
CGCTATGACATACGTAAACGCCCGAACACGGGATTTGTGATGTTCCGACCGTGAGTTTTTCGATGCCTCATACCCTGTTTTTTTGCGGAAATGGGGAGTGGCGGCATGGTAAAAGATACGAAACGCAAACTCGGCGGTATCGTCCCGGCCAACGATAACGGGCCGGTCGATCCTGCCGCGAAAGCGCGGTGCGATGAACTGATGTTTGCCCTGGCGAGCGCAATGGGCCGCCAGATCGCCCGCGAAGAGTTCGCCCGTCGGAAATTGGGGCGGGCGGCCAACGACAATTGCCCTCTTCCCGGCCATCGCCCGGACGGGCAGGACAGGCCGGAAAGGGGAGAGTGAATGACCCGCGTAGCTCTTTATGCCCACCATTCGTCCGACAACCAGAGTGCGGCCTCCATCGAGGACCAGTTGCGCCTGTGCGATGAAATGGCCGTCCGTGAAGGCTGGCCCGTCGTGCAGACCTATCGGTGTTGATTTTCACTGAGAACTGATGGCGTGGACGGCTCCCTGTGGTCCTGAGAGGATGCTGAGGAGTTGAATGTCAGTGAAGGAAACCATCATGCGTTCCGTAATGCTGATCACATCAAACCGGCTGATCGTGAACATCATGAAGCAGGTCGACGAACTCCTTGATTACGCCAATGACGTTTCACAACCTGACAGACATTCAGCTGCCCCTATCGCTGTCTTTAATTATTCACCGATCAGCGACCAGAAACCCAGCTTGCGCTTATGCTGCGCTTTCAAGCGGGTCATAAAGGCTTCATGGGTTTCCATGCCGTTTGTCGCTGTCAGCATTTGTGCAAGCAGCCGACAGGAGGCGAGATCCTTCGCCGCATAGGAATAATAGCGGGAAAGCGCCTTATTCAGCACGGCCTCGACCAGCAGGCGGTAAAGAAGGGTCGCCTCATTGGGATACGATTCAGACAGACGATCCGCAGCCGGACGTAGTGTTCCGTAATCACGCCCGTCCAGTTCTGCCGTATGCTCCCGCACGAGACGGGCAGCAGCGTCGAGCGCTGGCCATTTAAGAAGAGTGGAAAGGGCTACGCCCCTGACCGGGAAATTACGGATGTGATTGAGTGCCTGTTCTTCAGCATCAATCGCATCGTAATCGCTGAGATGGCGTTGGTATGCCTGCCAGTGCGGCAGACTCAGGCGTTCCTGAAAGACTTTCCATCGCAGGGACTGGGCCTGGTCGCGGTCGCCCACGGCTTCGCACGCTTCGATCCGAAGATCGTCATTTTCCCAGCGGAACCGGGGCGTCTCCTCAGTCTCCCGGTCGAGCCATTCGAGCGCCTCATGGGCACGCTCCTTGTCCAGCAGGCGACGTGCAACATCGCCGATAGAAGAGGACTGACGTTCACTCAGGTTGACTGCTTCGATATAGGCATCGACGTCACCTATTGCATCGGCCAGATCCTTCAGATGACCGAGGGTCTGCATGCGCGCAAAGTCGGTACGATAGTCTCCCTTCGCATTTGAGGCGGGAAGGTCGTGCAGTCGTGCAAGCAGCGTGTTTCTGAGTATGGCCGCGCCCGGCTTCCCCAGTGCTTCACCGCACGAGACAAGCAGGCGGTCACAGGTGCCATACCCGTCGTTATCGAGAAGTGTGAGCATATCCCTGACAGTGACAGCCGGATCCCGACCAGCCTGTCGTCCCCAGAGGGAGCCAAGATCGGAGACCGCTTCGCGAAACACATCTGACAGGTAACCGGAACTGTCATCAGAGCGCTCATAGACGGAAGGAGCAAGTTCCACGAGAAGACGCATGGCGGAAATGGCCTGCCCGACATCCGTCGTTGCAACATCGTTGAGAATGGATTGCCGTAAGGCATCGAGCTCGGTCGTAAGGGGTTTGATCCGGTCCCAGGGCAGGAATCCACGGGAACGCTGGATCGTTCGCAGCCTCTTTTCGATCTCCTTGCCGAGTTTGTCTTTCGCATGAGTGGCTGTCAGCGCCATGCGCAGCTTCCGGGTGAGCACGGCATCCTGTTCCGACAGTTCGACCAGAAGGTCTGCAAGCCGATCCGCACCAAGGGCTTTCAGATTGTTTTTCGTGACGGTCGTGCCAACTTTCGCGGATGCGGCGGATTTGCGGGTGGCAGGTTTTGTAGAAGGAGTGCGGACCATGAATGCAGATTATGACAGCGACACAGGGGACGCAATCAAAAGCCGTT
>NZ_CADP01000231.1 GCF_000285295.1 Komagataeibacter europaeus LMG 18890
CCCGCGTCATAGCCCGAAAGCCCGCCGCTTTCCGTGGTTTTTACCGACTGGCTATCAATCACGCCCGCGCTTGGAGAGGCTTCACGCCCCTCAATCTCGCGCAGGCTCATGACCAGGACCGTATTCATGACTTCGAACAATCCGGCATCACGCCAGGCGTAAAAATAGCGCCTGACGGTCGAGACCGGCGGAAAGCATTTCGGCAGCAAACGCCACGCACACCCGGCCGAGGCTATGTAGAGCATCGCGTTGACCACCTCGCGCATATCCGTCGTGCGGGGGCGACCACCCCGTTTCGCCGGGGGTATAAATGGCATGATCAGAGCCCACTCTTCGTCCGTCGTATCCGATGGATATCGCATTCCTTCCCGGCTATGTTCACGTCGGGCAATACCAGTCCATGTCACCATTCACTCCATCTCTTCGTAAAGACGGATGAATCACAACAGGCTGGTATTGTTCAAAAACTTTCGGATCGGGCTCTAAGGGATGCAAGTTCCTTATCCTGTTGCTGATATAAAAAACCGGGGCTGCACATCATGCGGCCCCGGTTCTTTTTTACCTGTGTCAGGCAGGATCATGCATTGAGAATATAGAACAGCCCGGCTGCAAGTGTGATGGTCACCGGCAGGGTGCAGACCCATGCCAGTGCGATCTTGACCAGCATGCCACGGTTGATGCCCGAACCGGACCCCAGCATGGTGCCCGCGATACCGGCGGTGATGATATGTGTCGTGCTGACCGGCAGGCCGGTATAGCCCGCGGTTGCGATCAGGCCGGCCCCTACCAGTTCGGCGGACGCGCCCTGTGCTGGCGTCAGGTGTGTATTGCCGATTTTTTCACCCAGCGTATGCACGATCCGCTTGTAACCGATCATGGTGCCGATACCCAGGCACAGCGCGCTGAGCAGACGCACCCACCACGGCGCGTATTCCACCACCGGACGCATCTGGTTGCCCAGCACCTTGGCCTGTGCGCGTTCATGGGTCGAGGCGGAAGGGTTGGCTGATACGGCCTTCAGTCCCGCGACGACTTCATACATGTCCGCGCGCAGGACGGAGGGGACAACATGCGCCGCATCGGTCCGGGACAGGCGACCCACCGCGGCAATCGCCTCGTCACGCAGGCCGTCATGGTCATACTGTTCGATCAGTGGCGCGGCACTGGTGGCGTATTCCGCGACATGGGGGATACGCGGCGTACTGTCGGGGGCCAGGGCGAAGGTGGCGGGCAGGATGCCGATGATGGTCAGCATGATCAGGCCGATGCTTTTCTGCCCGTCATTGCTGCCATGGGAAAAGCTGACGCCGGTGCAGGTCAGGATCAGCAGGCCCCGGACCCAGCCGCGTGTCGGTTTGTCGCCCTGTGGCGGCTGGTAGAGTTCGGGATCATGGACAAGATGCTTGATGATGAAATACAGCCCACCCGCGCCAACCAGTCCCAGCAGGGGGGAAATGGCCAGTGCCCGCAGGATTTTCCATATCTGTGACCAGTCAACGCTGTTGCCCAGGTCACGCGTATGCAGCAGTGCATCCCCGATGGCGATCCCGATCAGCGCGCCGATGACGCAATGGGAACTGGAATTCGGGATGCCGAACCACCACGTAAACAGGTTCCACGCCAGCGCCGTGCCAAACAGCGAAATAAGCATCGGCACGGCCGGGTCACCATTGGGGGGCGAAAGAACATCCGCCGGCAGCAGTTCAACCAGCCCGTAGGCCACGCTGATCCCGCCCAGCAGCACGCCGACAAAATTCATGCACCCCGACCAGATGACGGCGGTGCGGGGCCTGAGAGCCCGATCCGAAAGTTTTCCAAGCTTGACAATGCCTTGCTGTCCGTCGTGTGAGCATGCGGATCGAGGCGATCAATGTCCACGCGGTTGAGGAAGCAATGGACTTTTCCCAATCTTTGGCGAGCCGCCTGCACCGTCCCAGCCAGGCGAATGTCCGTTCAACCACCCAGCGGCGAGGCAAGATCTGAAAGCCCTTCGCCGTATCGGACCGCCTGATGATTTCGACCGTCCATTTTCCCATGGAGGCGAGCGCGGATCGCAATTTGTTGCCAGCATAGCCGCCATCAGCAAAGATGTGGCGCAGCCAGGGAAAGCGCCTGCGTATTGCCGCCAGAACATCAACCGCCCCATCACGGTCCTGGATGTCGGCGGCATGAACGAGGAGAAAGATC
>NZ_CADP01000230.1 GCF_000285295.1 Komagataeibacter europaeus LMG 18890
GCTTATCAAGCCCGCAAAACTGTCCGAACGGACGGGACCACCTCAGGTGGAAAACGATGCCCGGAAGCCATGCGGTACATGGCAGTGATGGAAACCCGCACGGTTAAGCAGATAACCCAGCGCGTTTTCACTCATGACCTGTCTGGGGCGACGCGTATTGGGAAACAGATGCGGCCATCGCCCGCTAAATGGCCGGAGCGCCACCGGGAATTGCAGGCATCCTGACCATATTGGCCGAGACAGGCATGCGCATGAACCCAGCAGACCGCGCACCCTCACGTGGCACACGCCCGGCGGCAATGCCACCAGGGCGCTGGAGGAGGGGGCGGCAAACGGCTTCCTTTACACCAGCGGCACCACCGGCAGGCCGTTCGCCAATTTCTCATCCAATCATGCCCAGATCATGCGACGCATCCTGCGTGACAATCCGCTGTTCCGGCGCTTCGGGGTGCATGGCCTGCGACATGCCTTTGCCGTGCGGTGGCTGAAAGCAGGGGGAAACATCTATCGCCTGTCGCGGCACCTTGGACACAGTTCCGTGAAGGTAACCGAACAGAACTATCTGGGCTTCCTGACCGTGGAGGAACAGGAGCGGGTCCAGTTCCAGGCGGAGCAGATTTTTGCAGCACCTACCACAATTTCTACCACAGCAGCCTGAAAAACCACCCTGAAACGACCAAAGCGCCCCAAAGGGCGCTTGGCAATTTCTTGTTTGTTTACAAGAAGTTCTGGCGGAGGGGATGTCCGCCGCAAAAACAAATCAACATATTGATTTATTAACATTTATTGCGTGACCACAAAAAGTTATCCCACACAAAAACCCACATAATATCGTCACTTACGTCATTTCGGGTGGTCCAGAGGGCACAGGACCATCCGCCTTTACCTGCGTCTTCATTGCCAGGCAACGCGGATTCTGACGGGCGATTCATGCTCATGAAAACAGCACCCGCTCCAATGCCTCGATCAGTTCAGCGCGCTTGGCATGGGGCAGCTTGGCAAGATTGCGCTGTTTCCACATGACGGCCGGCAAATGCTGGGCCTCCGGTATCCCGAGTAGTTCCCAAGCCGGTTCGCCTTGCTTGAAGCTGACGAGGAAGCGCCGGTGATCGTCCGGCATGGCGGCAACCATCTCGGCGATAATCGCTTCCCGTGCGGCTTCCAGTTCCGCGAGAGTGACGGACTCTTCCGTCATTCCGACAAAGCCCCGCTCGAATTCCTCGCGCAGCGGTTTGCGGGTCGGGGCAAGAACTTCAGCCATCGGGCGGTTATGGCTGATGAGATAAACCAGAAAAGCTCGACGCAATGCATCGTCGACACCCTCGTTCGCCAGCAGGCCGCGCACGTCGAAAAGGTCGCGGGGATGCTGGCGGTCGAATGCAGCTACGATCTTGCCCGCATAAAGGTCAGCGAAAGATACGACTTGCATCTCGGCAAACCCGAAGGCGTCTTCGACAGCAGGCACCACGCTTGTCACAGCCGGATCATAGACGGTGCCTCGTAGCACCGGCGTTACCTCTATCTTTATCTGTACACCGCCGACCCGAACGACCAGCTTGGTCACGATGTTCTCACCGGCCGAACGTGAGGCATTGACCCTCACACCGGATATGCCCTGTTCGATCCGCTCCTTGATCCTGAGCATCGCGGCATCAATCGCAGAGAGCGATGCGGGCCGCCCCTCAACCGGCAGATATGTCAGGTCGATGTCCACGGAAAGGCGTGGCATGTCGCGCACAAATAGGTTGATCGCAGTGCCACCCTTAAGCGCGAAAATCTGCTCCCCCGCGACGAAAGGAACAACCCGCATCAAGAGAGCCACCTGCTGCTTATACCAACCATTGTTTGGCCTGACTCACGGGGTACCCATCGGTTTAAAAATGTGATTCATAGGATGCAGACCATTCTCTGAAGGAGGCATTCTGGATGGGCAGCCCTCTATCCCTGCGTGACGATCATGATAGTTCGGAGTTGCGACGCCTTGCGCGCAGAAGCCGGCATGCGGGTCAGTCGCGTCGCCTGTTGGCGCTTGCGGCGATTTATGATGGCGCCTCGCGCGGCGAGGCGGCCCTGCTTGCGGGGACAGACCGTCAGAGTATCCGTGACTGGGTGCTGCGTTTCAATGCGGATGGCCCGGATGGCCTTGTGGATCGTCATGGCGGGGGACAGAAAGCCCGCCTGACACAGGAGATGCTGT
>NZ_CADP01000229.1 GCF_000285295.1 Komagataeibacter europaeus LMG 18890
CCTTCGGGGCAGGTCTGGGCATGATGTCCTGAAAAGTGTAACACATCTCCCCCGCCCCGGACAGGAAAACCGCTGCAATCGCGGGACAGGCCGGCCGGTTTCAGGCCCGTCCTGTTACACTATTGCCCATAGTGTACCCTCCCAAACCCTCCCTGCGGGAGGCTTCGGTAACGTACACCCATATAGTGTAACAGGTCATGGGTCTGCCACCCCTTGCGACGTTATCACTCTCAATCCAATAGAGCCGACAACTTTAGGGGAACTGCCAGTCCGCTTTCCGACGAATTGTGTTGAAAAGCAGCTGTTTTCGCCAATCTCGGCGCCGTTTAGCGTCGGATCTTGTCAGCCTGCCTTAGCCCGGCTTTTCTGGAGAACCGTTCGCCTACGGCGTAAGTCTTTTCTTGCAATATTGCTGATTTCTAATCGAATATGCGCAATCGTAATCGGTTTTTTCGAATGAGGCGTGTTTCTAATGACGGACGTAGAAAGGTCCACGCTGCTTGGCGGGCGATGGCTCGGCGATAACTTTGGTATCGATCCCTGCTGCGGCTTTCCCGTGACTAGCACGGTCGGTTCGCGCCGGGAGAGCCGCCATCATGGCTTTGAGAGCTACGAAGTTTATCCGGAAAGCATGCGACCCGTTGAGACCCCGGCCGGACATCTTCAGTTCCACCTGCGTTATGAGCCAACCAACCTCGAACTGCTGGCGCGGGTATTCGAGGCGTCAGGACCTGACTTCGTGCGAGTCTGGATAGAGCGGGAACCGACGGGGCAATACGCGCGCCGCGCCGCCTTTCTTTATGAGTTTCTGACGGGACTAGAACTAGAAACCGAAACGGCGGTCGGTGGCAACTATGTCTCCGCGTTGAATGACAAGCTGGTTGTTACCGCAAACCAGAACCAAGCCATCAATATTAAAAAGTGGCATGTGCGGGATAACATGCCAGGGACAAGGTATTTTTGTCCCTCCATCAGAAAAAGCCGGCCGCTGGAACTTGCCGCAGGTTTCGACATCGCCGCCAGATATACCCGCCTGCAGGAGGATTTCGGCGATGACATGCTCGCGCGGGCGGCAGTCTGGCTCACCAATCGTGAGAGCAAGGCAAGCTTTGCTATCGAGGGCGAGGCTGACCAGACCGACAAGATTTCCCTCTTCAGCCATGTGCTGGCAACCAGAACCGGCAAGGGTGCAATCCCGCTTCTCGGTCCGGCGCTCATTGAACTACAGAAGGATATTATCGGCTCGAAGACGTTCATCAGCAGTTTCGGTCCCAGAAAATCACCAGTTTTTGTAGGCGAGAACACGATACGTGGGGAGGTCGTGCATTATGTGGCGCCACCACCGGAAGACCTGAAGAACATGCTTGATGGACTAGCGGTCTTCCTCGAAAAAACCCAAGGGCAGTCACCCATCCTACGTGCTGCAGTCGCCTCCTTCGGCTTCGTCTACATTCACCCCTTGGCAGACGGGAACGGTCGGACACACCGCTACCTCATCAATGACATTCTCTGCCGGGATAACGCTATCCCGGATGGTGTCATCATTCCGGTGTCCGTTGCCATTATGGACGACAAGACGAGCAGGCGTCACTACGATGCGATCCTTGAGCGCGTCTCAATCCCCCTGATGAGGGTCGCACGCCCGCATGTGTCTTTCGCGTCGGAAAATAAAACCTATCCGGACGGCATTCAGTCCAACCTCGTGTTTACTGGCGATGAAGCTACTCGGCCAGCTTGGCGCTATCCGGATCTTGCGCCGCATGTCGACTATCTTGGGCACGTTATCAAACTCACAATGAACGAGCACATGCAGGAGGAGGCTGACTATCTCCGACGTCACCATAGGGCACGCGGGCTAATCAAGGCCGTGCTGGACATGCCGGACAAGGATGCCGACCGCATCATTCGGAGCTTGCAGTCCAACAACTTTATCGTCGGCAAAGGCCTACGGAAAGAATTCTCAGGACCTGAAGTCATCCGACAAGTCACAGATGAAGAATGGGAAAGCTTTGTTGAGGGCGTGAGATCGGCCTTTCAGACTGACTGAAGCCTGACAGGGCGAGTAAAAGGACAAGGCGCCGTGAACCGCTCTGGATTTGACCGAAACCAATCCTCATACATCTTGTAGCTACATCCGCTTTGAGGCGTCGGAGTACTGCGCTCTGACGTCGGGAAAACGGGCATTAACAATCTGTCCG
>NZ_CADP01000228.1 GCF_000285295.1 Komagataeibacter europaeus LMG 18890
CCTTCGGGGCAGGTCTGGGCATGATGTCCTGAAAAGTGTAACACATGTCACCCGCCCCGGACAGGAAAACCGCCGCTGATACGGGACAGGCCGGCCGGTTTCAGGCCCGGCCTGTTACACTATTACCCATAGTGTACCCTCCCAAACCCTCCCTGCGGGAGGCTTCGGTAACGTACACCCATATAGTGTAACAGGTCATGGGTCTGCCACCCCTTGCGACGTTATCACTCTCAATCCAATAGAGCCGACAACTTTAGGGGAACTGCCAGTCCGCTTTCCGACGAATTGTGTTGAAAAGCAGCTGTTTTCGCCAATCTCGGCGCCGTTTAGCGTCGGATCTTGTCAGCCTGCCTTAGCCCGGCTTTTCTGGAGAACCGTTCGCCTACGGCGTAAGTCTTTTCTTGCAATATTGCTGATTTCTAATCGAATATGCGCAATCGTAATCGGTTTTTTCGAATGAGGCGTGTTTCTAATGACGGACGTAGAAAGGTCCACGCTGCTTGGCGGGCGATGGCTCGGCGATAACTTTGGTATCGATCCCTGCTGCGGCTTTCCCGTGACTAGCACGGTCGGTTCGCGCCGGGAGAGCCGCCATCATGGCTTTGAGAGCTACGAAGTTTATCCGGAAAGCATGCGACCCGTTGAGACCCCGGCCGGACATCTTCAGTTCCACCTGCGTTATGAGCCAACCAACCTCGAACTGCTGGCGCGGGTATTCGAGGCGTCAGGACCTGACTTCGTGCGAGTCTGGATAGAGCGGGAACCGACGGGGCAATACGCGCGCCGCGCCGCCTTTCTTTATGAGTTTCTGACGGGACTAGAACTAGAAACCGAAACGGCGGTCGGTGGCAACTATGTCTCCGCGTTGAATGACAAGCTGGTTGTTACCGCAAACCAGAACCAAGCCATCAATATTAAAAAGTGGCATGTGCGGGATAACATGCCAGGGACAAGGTATTTTTGTCCCTCCATCAGAAAAAGCCGGCCGCTGGAACTTGCCGCAGGTTTCGACATCGCCGCCAGATATACCCGCCTGCAGGAGGATTTCGGCGATGACATGCTCGCGCGGGCGGCAGTCTGGCTCACCAATCGTGAGAGCAAGGCAAGCTTTGCTATCGAGGGCGAGGCTGACCAGACCGACAAGATTTCCCTCTTCAGCCATGTGCTGGCAACCAGAACCGGCAAGGGTGCAATCCCGCTTCTCGGTCCGGCGCTCATTGAACTACAGAAGGATATTATCGGCTCGAAGACGTTCATCAGCAGTTTCGGTCCCAGAAAATCACCAGTTTTTGTAGGCGAGAACACGATACGTGGGGAGGTCGTGCATTATGTGGCGCCACCACCGGAAGACCTGAAGAACATGCTTGATGGACTAGCGGTCTTCCTCGAAAAAACCCAAGGGCAGTCACCCATCCTACGTGCTGCAGTCGCCTCCTTCGGCTTCGTCTACATTCACCCCTTGGCAGACGGGAACGGTCGGACACACCGCTACCTCATCAATGACATTCTCTGCCGGGATAACGCTATCCCGGATGGTGTCATCATTCCGGTGTCCGTTGCCATTATGGACGACAAGACGAGCAGGCGTCACTACGATGCGATCCTTGAGCGCGTCTCAATCCCCCTGATGAGGGTCGCACGCCCGCATGTGTCTTTCGCGTCGGAAAATAAAACCTATCCGGACGGCATTCAGTCCAACCTCGTGTTTACTGGCGATGAAGCTACTCGGCCAGCTTGGCGCTATCCGGATCTTGCGCCGCATGTCGACTATCTTGGGCACGTTATCAAACTCACAATGAACGAGCACATGCAGGAGGAGGCTGACTATCTCCGACGTCACCATAGGGCACGCGGGCTAATCAAGGCCGTGCTGGACATGCCGGACAAGGATGCCGACCGCATCATTCGGAGCTTGCAGTCCAACAACTTTATCGTCGGCAAAGGCCTACGGAAAGAATTCTCAGGACCTGAAGTCATCCGACAAGTCACAGATGAAGAATGGGAAAGCTTTGTTGAGGGCGTGAGATCGGCCTTTCAGACTGACTGAAGCCTGACAGGGCGAGTAAAAGGACAAGGCGCCGTGAACCGCTCTGGATTTGACCGAAACCAATCCTCATACATCTTGTAGCTACATCCGCTTTGAGGCGTCGGAGTACTGCGCTCTGACGTCGGGAAAACGGGCATTAACAATCTGTCCG
>NZ_CADP01000227.1 GCF_000285295.1 Komagataeibacter europaeus LMG 18890
GCTACCCTGCGCACGGCAGACAGGGACCCGGGGAAGGAAGCACTGGCAGACATCCGCCGGATCGTGGAGCAGATCAGGAACCGCTGGCCCCGGGTGCGTATTCTGGTGCGTGGGGACAGCGGTTTCGCCCGGGACAGTCTGATGACATGGTGCGAAGACAACCACGTTGACTTCCTGTTCGGGCTTGCAGGCAACACCCGCCTGTATGACCGGATTGCCTCTTTGTCCGCTGAGGTTCGTGACGAAGCCGCCACGACAGGCAGAGCTGCGCGCGGTTTCGCCTCCTTTGACTGGATCACAAAGGACAGCTGGACGCGCCGCAGGCGGGTGGTGGCCAAGGCCGAATGGCGCCACGGCAACCGCTATCATCGCTTTATTGTCACCACGCTACCGCAGGGAATGTCCGACCCCCGCCATCTCTACGAACAGATTTACTGCGCACGCGGGGATATGGAAAACCGCATCAAGGAATGCCAGATGGATCTGTTCTCAGACAGGACCTCGTCCCACACCATCCGGGCCAACCAGCTCCGGCTGTGGTTCTCGGCCGCAGCCTATGTCCTGCTGACCGCTCTGCAAAGACTGGCCCTTGGCCAGACCAGCCTGGAGACGGCGACCTGTGGCACCATACGCGCACGGCTGCTCAAAATCGCGACACGTGTAACGCTCAGCGTCCGTCGGATTGTCCTGTCCATGCCGGACATGTTCCCCTGTCAGCATGAATTCGCCCTCGCTCATGCACGATTGCGAAGGCTCCGGCAGGCCATCTGAAGAAACAGACAGTGCACAGACCACATAGCTTCCACCAACACTGCCTTCTCAGGCCGTGACACCCTCACTGCGTTCAGAACCCGCCGCCAGAAGCAGAATATCGTCAATATTCCAGATCGGGCTCCTGTGGGATGACTGAATTCTACAAAATGACCCGAAATTGCCTCAAGTGTGAGATGGGGTGGTTGCCGTCCTCCCCGCACGGCATCGCAATGTGCCAGAATGGTCGTTGGAAGAAACGACTGCGCGAAAGGACGGCAGATGAAGGATACAGTGATAGGCGTTGATCTGGCAAAGAACATTTTCCAGGTTCATGGAGCTTCGCGTGCGGGCGAGGTGATGTTTCGCAAAAAGCTGCGTCGTCAGCAGTTTATGCAGTTCATGGCCACGCAGCCGCCTGCTCTGGTCGTTCTTGAAGCGTGCGGGAGCGCGCATTACTGGGCTCGCGAACTGGCAGGAGCTGGTCACGAGGTCAGACTGATCGCTCCGCAGTATGTGAAGCCTTTCGTGAAGCGCCAGAAGAACGATGCTGCTGATGCGGAAGCGATCGTCATTGCGGCCCGTCAGCCGGAAATGCGCTTTGTCGAACCACGCACTGAAGCGCAGCAGGCGCGTGGCGTTCTTTTCCGGGCCCGGCAGCGTCTGGTGCACCAGCGCACGGAACTGGTGAATGCCCTGCGTGCCGTTCTGTATGAATTCGGTCTCGTCGTGCCACAGGGGATTGCGCATATCAGACACATTGAAGCCATGCTGGATGAGGCGGTTCTGCCAGAGGCTGTGAAGCAGGAATGCCTTGATCTGCTGCGACAGATTTCGGAGCAGAGTGTGCGGATTGATGTCAGAACAAAGAAGATCAGGATGCTTGTCCAGGAAAGTGAAAACACCTGCAGATTGCAGAGCATGCCTGGAGTGGGTCCTCTGACCGCTCTTGCGATTGAAGCTTTTGCGCCTGACCTGCAGAGCTTCCGGCGCGGGCGCGACTTTGCTGCGTGGCTGGGGCTGGTGCCCCGTCAGTTCTCATCTGGCGGAAAGGAAAGGCTGGGGAAGATATCAAAAGCCGGGCAGGCTGATATCCGCAGGCTTCTCATCATGGGCGCCATGACCCAGGTGAACTGGGCCAGCCGTAAGGCCCCTGCACCGGGAAGCTGGCTGGCACGGATGCTGGCCCGCAAGCCCCGTATGCTGGTAGCCATTGCGCTGGCCAACAGGATGGCACGAGCCATCTGGGCCATGGCAACAAAACAGGAGGATTATCGGGATCCGGCCCTGTCCGTGGCAGCCTGAGCGATGGCTCGGCTCCCGCGGATGGAACCGGTAGGGGTGTGAGAGGGCGATGACCTGAATGGGCGCATGATCGTCTGATCCGGATCGGAAAAACCAGTGGATTTCTCTGTGCTTTAAAGCACGCCTGTGAGATTTGGATCTGATCCGCTGATCACCATACTGGCCAGTGGCTT
>NZ_CADP01000226.1 GCF_000285295.1 Komagataeibacter europaeus LMG 18890
GGATCAGATGATGCACGCCCTTTGATCAATACCTGAGTCCAGCCGGAAGCGAGCGGCAGACGGTGATCGCGCAAGGAATGCATATCATCATTGATCTGCGCGACAAACTTGGGCCGCGCGCCCTGACTGCCACCGGACATGACACGGAGCCGCGAAAGATCCGCTGCGGACGCACCATTCACCACTTGTGGTATGATCTCTTCGAACCAGCCCAGATCAATGCTCTCATTCGGAAGGCTGTCTGTTTCAGGGGCGTATGTCAGGGCCCCGCTACCATAGCGCCCGACATAAGCGAGGCGCTCGATATCTCCGATTGTGGTTCGGCTGATACCTCTCGCCGCAATTTCCCGATCAAGCAGGAGACGTCCCCAACCATCTGGGAGACTATCTTCAAACAGGGAAGGAAGACTTGCACCCCGACCGCTGTTTGGCCTCAACAACTGATCATATGACCGACAAAGCACCGGAGAGAGAGGAAGAGGACTTGCCGCAAATCCGGCATCCCACTCGAAAGCTATGCTTCGACGTTCAGGATCCCGGCCAAGCTGTCCCACCTGTAGAGGCTTTTCTCCATCACCGAAATCAAGCGCAACAGAAAGTCTTTCAATCATCGCGTCCTCTGCTTCGCTGCGCGTCGACGGAGTTGACTAAACTCATCCAGTTCATCCAGGGAAGAAGCCTCTGGCATGGGAAAAAGATCAGAAAAAGCGTCAAGTGTCCCGAGCGCCTCAGCTATTGCTAGCAGAGTCGCCAGACTCACAGTTCCTCCGTTCTCAAATCTTCGAAGCGTCGCTATGGCTACCCCCGATTGCTCAGCGAGGTCTTCCTGCGTAATATTCTTTGCCAACCGACGCGCGCGAGCCGATATCGCTATCTCATCATGCACTTCGATCGCCGTTTTCGGCAACAAATAACGTATCATTTTTGATCTCTTATTCCAATTTATTCGGTTTTATATATCATATTTGATATTAAAATACGACGGCAATTTACGCCCGTAGGGCGGCCAAACCATCCCCTACAAGGCAAGCCCGATAGAATATGGCGTCCAGATTTTTCATACCCGGGCACGGAGAAGCCTGAGGAGGTCGAGCAACCTTTCTTGCCTTCTGTGTCTTATGCCTCGGGGAACGCTACACTGCACGACGAGATCGCCGAGTTTGACCTGATGATCAAGGCGATTGTCGAAGAACTTGCACCGGAACTCGTCGCCCGCAATTCCATTGGTCACAACGGAGCAGCCCTGCTTCTCCTGACGGCTGGCATCAATCCCGATAGATTGAAGAAATCTGAAGCAAGCTTCGCTGCCCTTTGTGGTGTCACCCCTGTACCCGCCTCGTCGAGGAAAACGATCCGCCATCGACTGAACCGAGGCGGTGACCGTGCAGCCAACGGCGCCCTGCATCTTATCGCCATCGGTCGCCTACGAGCGGACGAAAAGACACGTGCTTATGTCGCCGGGCGTGTCGCGGAAGGTCACTCCAAACTCGAAGTCATCCGCATCCTGAAACGCTACATCGCCCGCGAGGTCTATGGCGTCATCATATGCCGTCATCGCGAGATCAATGCATCGCGTTTCGTCGCTTACTAAACAGAAGGGCGTCCGTGGCAGCCAGTACGGCTCTGGAAACAGAACTGGCCAACCCGTCGCGAGGCTACCGCCCCCATCTTTCAGTATATCAATGGGTTCTACAATCCACGTCGACGCCATTCATATATGGGAGGCATCAGCCCCTTCGCTTTCGAAGCAAGGGGGCATAATCACTTCATGACCGGTACAAAACCGTTACAAGTCCAATACCTACACCAAACGATTACGTTCATACGGTATGGCTATATCAAACCACTGCTTGAACTGAAATGCGAGGTGGCAAAACTATGCTTCATCACAATCCCGTTACTCAACACAACAGTCAGCATCTTGCTTTTGTTATTTGATCTTTCTCCAAGCATGCCAAGTCCGACTACGTCCTGCGCTATTGAAAGACCATCCTCCCTGCCAGACGTAAAACTATAAATCCAGACTTCGTAACCATTTTCATAGGTTTTCTGCCCCGGTTCACCGTAAATCTGATGCACCTGAGATGAAGTTGTTACACCATCATGAATATTCTGATCAACTTCCGCAATGGTTGTTTTTTTTATGGAAGCATCACCCGTGGACGAACAGGCACCCGTGCCTGCAATTATCGCCATCACGATGGCCGTTCTGATGATCTTCATCCTGCAATCTACCCTCTCGGCTACATATCATCGACATACCTCATTGTGTCCCA
>NZ_CADP01000225.1 GCF_000285295.1 Komagataeibacter europaeus LMG 18890
ATCTCTTTGCCATCCGTATCGCGAGTGATAGCAACGGCGCCACGTTTAGGCGAGCGCGCGCTGCCGCGACGTAGATGTCCCAGTTCCGTTGCTACCGCATTCTCGAGTTCGCGAGCCACTGCAGCAGGTTCCACAAGGTAGTTCTGATCTTTGCTTCGCAACGCAGCAATACGTTCAGCAGCCTCGTAGACCACTTCGCGTGATGCACTGTCTTTAATAAGGGGCTTTATCTGCATCACATGCTTAAGCCGAATATCATGCGGGCTAACAAATGCCCGAGTGACTGCTTCAGGCAATCTAGCAAGGTCGAGGTACCGGCTTAACCATGCTTCAGAGACGTTCAACCGATCTGCCATCGTTTTTTGGCGACCATGATAGTACCGATCAAGACCCAACAAGTAATCCTTTGCGCGCTCGTAATCGGTAAGATCCTCACGCGCCCTATTTTCTAGGTCCGCAATACGGAAGGCTTCCTCGTCCTCCATTTCACGAGGCTCAACAAGGAACTTAATGTCACGATAATTATTGGCGTTAAGCCACGAAACAGACCAATGCCGNCGTGCGCCACAGATCACTTCGAAATCAAAATCTGGGTTGTTGGTCAATCGCCGAACGATGGCCGGAACTTCTTGGCGTCCCTGCGCACGAATGCTTTCGATAAGTTCGCGACAGTTTTCATAAGACAACGCGGCGTAATCACGATTATGACCCTCCCACATTTTGCATCGTGCAGGGTCAATAAACTCGTGAGTACGAGTAACAACTTTACCGCTAGCAACTTCTGCTAATCGGTTAGTACGATCATTAATGATTGACCGATTTGGACGAGACTGGCCTTGTCTACCGGTTACGCCTGAAATTGCAGCTGTTAAGCCGTCCGCAAAAGCCCTGTTTTTCCCCGACATTTATCCCTCCTTTTTCACATTACTCGACCTGCAAAAAGTTCGAATAATGCTTTGAAAATGCGTGCTTCGCTTCTCGCTCCGCCACCAATCCAAAATTGCAACGTTGCAATTTTCAGAAATTGACGATTTGCGAGAGTTCAATGAACCGCCATCTCCAAGAAAAAATTACACCAGTCCTTCCTTGCGAAGCCGCTCCTGATGACTAGGCCACATTCCCCGAATATCTGTTTCAAGCTCCTTACACACTGCGTTCAGATAGGTAAGGCAGCGATCACGAACCGACTTGCTTGTGATCGCTCCTTGCTGTTCGTACACAGTCATGAGTCGAGCTGTGGCATTGTCGATTTCAGCAGAATTTTTCAGAGGGGCTCTAACTAGATGATGGCCGAAAATAGCCTGCATCAACTTGATAAGTTCCTTGTGAATCGATTTGTTCTCTTCAACCCGAGAAGCCACGAATTTGAGAAACTCTAGAGAAGGAGCCCTGTCAAACTGCGCTAGCGTCCGCAATGTCTCCTCCAGCATCGACAGGAAGGCCGTCGTTGACGAAAAGTCCATAATTGTCGGGGGCACCGGAACGACCAATGCATTTGCTGCCCTCAGCACAGAAAGCGAGATTGCTCCCAAGGCAGGAGGAGGATCCATAATTATAACGTCAAAATTTGGCGCTATAGACGCCAGCCCTACCGACAACCGATCCACAAGCCCAGGCTCGCCCTGAGCCATCCGCGCGGCGATTTCATACTCAGATTGAAACAGCCGCAGATTAGACGGTATCAGATATAGACCATCGAAATGCGTAGGTTTGAGCGCGTAGCTCAGTGACGAACGTTCATCGTGCCGCAAAAACGGATAAAGCGTCTCATCATCAGTAAGGTCTAAATCTGGCACGTAACCAAAGAGCGTTGTTGCTGACGCTTGGCTATCACAATCGATCAGCGCCACGCGATAGCCTTGGATCGCGAGATATTGCGCAAGGTGAACAGCAACCGTTGATTTCCCGACACCGCCTTTAAAGTTTTGAACAGCTATGATTGCCGGCGGGTCGCCTGGATCACGCCACGGACGCGTGCCAAAGATCCCGCGCATGTCGTTGACCTGTTCAAGCGTATATCCCACACGCCTGTTATTGGCTCCCCGTTCAGGTTTGGGTAGACGACCATCCTTTTCTGCGTCGCGTATGGCTGCGGGCGTCCGGCCTACGAGTTCTGCAGCCTGGCCAATCTGAAATGTCGGTTCTCGTCGCTCGCCGGCTCGCGCGGCAACAGCGCTTTCCCTCAAATTTTCCAGAACTGCCGCGGCTTTATCCGCCAGCCCTTCAACCATTTGGAGACTCGTATATCCGGCTTGCTCGAGATCAGCTGTCATAAATCTTTCTTTCGATAAACGTCCG
>NZ_CADP01000224.1 GCF_000285295.1 Komagataeibacter europaeus LMG 18890
CGGACGTTTATCGAAAGAAAGATTTATGACAGCTGATCTCGAGCAAGCCGGATATACGAGTCTCCAAATGGTTGAAGGGCTGGCGGATAAAGCCGCGGCAGTTCTGGAAAATTTGAGGGAAAGCGCTGTTGCCGCGCGAGCCGGCGAGCGACGAGAACCGACATTTCAGATTGGCCAGGCTGCAGAACTCGTAGGCCGGACGCCCGCAGCCATACGCGACGCAGAAAAGGATGGTCGTCTACCCAAACCTGAACGGGGAGCCAATAACAGGCGTGTGGGATATACGCTTGAACAGGTCAACGACATGCGCGGGATCTTTGGCACGCGTCCGTGGCGTGATCCAGGCGACCCGCCGGCAATCATAGCTGTTCAAAACTTTAAAGGCGGTGTCGGGAAATCAACGGTTGCTGTTCACCTTGCGCAATATCTCGCGATCCAAGGCTATCGCGTGGCGCTGATCGATTGTGATAGCCAAGCGTCAGCAACAACGCTCTTTGGTTACGTGCCAGATTTAGACCTTACTGATGATGAGACGCTTTATCCGTTTTTGCGGCACGATGAACGTTCGTCACTGAGCTACGCGCTCAAACCTACGCATTTCGATGGTCTATATCTGATACCGTCTAATCTGCGGCTGTTTCAATCTGAGTATGAAATCGCCGCGCGGATGGCTCAGGGCGAGCCTGGGCTTGTGGATCGGTTGTCGGTAGGGCTGGCGTCTATAGCGCCAAATTTTGACGTTATAATTATGGATCCTCCTCCTGCCTTGGGAGCAATCTCGCTTTCTGTGCTGAGGGCAGCAAATGCATTGGTCGTTCCGGTGCCCCCGACAATTATGGACTTTTCGTCAACGACGGCCTTCCTGTCGATGCTGGAGGAGACATTGCGGACGCTAGCGCAGTTTGACAGGGCTCCTTCTCTAGAGTTTCTCAAATTCGTGGCTTCTCGGGTTGAAGAGAACAAATCGATTCACAAGGAACTTATCAAGTTGATGCAGGCTATTTTCGGCCATCATCTAGTTAGAGCCCCTCTGAAAAATTCTGCTGAAATCGACAATGCCACAGCTCGACTCATGACTGTGTACGAACAGCAAGGAGCGATCACAAGCAAGTCGGTTCGTGATCGCTGCCTTACCTATCTGAACGCAGTGTGTAAGGAGCTTGAAACAGATATTCGGGGAATGTGGCCTAGTCATCAGGAGCGGCTTCGCAAGGAAGGACTGGTGTAATTTTTTCTTGGAGATGGCGGTTCATTGAACTCTCGCAAATCGTCAATTTCTGAAAATTGCAACGTTGCAATTTTGGATTGGTGGCGGAGCGAGAAGCGAAGCACGCATTTTCAAAGCATTATTCGAACTTTTTGCAGGTCGAGTAATGTGAAAAAGGAGGGATAAATGTCGGGGAAAAACAGGGCTTTTGCGGACGGCTTAACAGCTGCAATTTCAGGCGTAACCGGTAGACAAGGCCAGTCTCGTCCAAATCGGTCAATCATTAATGATCGTACTAACCGATTAGCAGAAGTTGCTAGCGGTAAAGTTGTTACTCGTACTCACGAGTTTATTGACCCTGCACGATGCAAAATGTGGGAGGGTCATAATCGTGATTACGCCGCGTTGTCTTATGAAAACTGTCGCGAACTTATCGAAAGCATTCGTGCGCAGGGACGCCAAGAGGTTCCGGCCATCGTTCGGCGACTGACCAACAACCCAGATTTTGATTTCGAAGTGATCTGTGGCGCACGNCGGCATTGGTCTGTTTCGTGGCTTAACGCCAATAATTATCGTGACATTAAGTTCCTTGTTGAGCCTCGTGAAATGGAGGACGAGGAAGCCTTCCGTATTGCGGACCTAGAAAATAGGGCGCGTGAGGATCTTACCGATTACGAGCGCGCAAAGGATTACTTGTTGGGTCTTGATCGGTACTATCATGGTCGCCAAAAAACGATGGCAGATCGGTTGAACGTCTCTGAAGCATGGTTAAGCCGGTACCTCGACCTTGCTAGATTGCCTGAAGCAGTCACTCGGGCATTTGTTAGCCCGCATGATATTCGGCTTAAGCATGTGATGCAGATAAAGCCCCTTATTAAAGACAGTGCATCACGCGAAGTGGTCTACGAGGCTGCTGAACGTATTGCTGCGTTGCGAAGCAAAGATCAGAACTACCTTGTGGAACCTGCTGCAGTGGCTCGCGAACTCGAGAATGCGGTAGCAACGGAACTGGGACATCTACGTCGCGGCAGCGCGCGCTCGCCTAAACGTGGCGCCGTTGCTATCACTCGCGATACGGATGGCAAAGAGAT
>NZ_CADP01000223.1 GCF_000285295.1 Komagataeibacter europaeus LMG 18890
CTGGTCTCGAAATTCGATGACCATATCCCGCTTTATCGTCAGAACGAGATCTTTGCCCGTCAGGGTGTCGAAATCCCCCGTTCAACCCTGATCGACTGGTGTGGTCAGGCCGTTGCCGTTCTGCGTCCTCTCACAGATATGATCCGTCAGGAGGTCGTGGGGGCAGACCTGCTTCATGCCGATGATACGCCCATCCAGGTTCTTGATCCCCGCCTGCGTCAGGCTGGTAAACCACGCGGTGTGAAGGAAGGGCGGATCTGGACCTATCTGCGCGATCCCCGCCCATGGGGCGGGAGTGATCCACCCGCCGTTGCCTACTGGTTCTCTCCCGATCGCAAGGGGATCAATCCCCAGACCCATCTGGCACAGTTCCGTGGTATTCTGCAGGCTGACGCCTACGCCGGGTTCAGGGACCTGTATAAACCCGATGCAACGGGAACCGTGCGCGTGCGCGAAGCGGCCTGCTGGGCCCACCTGCGTCGGGCATTCCATGATGTCTGGAAAGGCAGCGGCTCGACAATTGCAAGGGAAGCGCTTGAGCAGATCGGAGAGCTCTACGATATCGAGCGGCAGATCACCGGGCATCCCGCCAGGCACCGTCTGGCTGTCCGACAGGAAAAAAGCCGCCCCCGCGTTATAGCGTTCCATGCCTGGTGCGAAGCACAGCTCACCCGCATCCCCGGGAAGGGGGAACTGGCAAAAGCGATCCGCTATGCGCTCAACCGGTGGGCCGCCTTTACCCTGTTTGTGGAAGATGGTCGTGTCGCCATTGACAATAATCCTGCCGAACGAGCCATACGGCCCGTATGCGTCGGCCGAAAAAACTATCTCTTTGCCGGTTCCGATGCCGGTGGGGACAACATCGCTGATGCCATGACCCTCATCGAAAGCGCAAAACTCTCAGGCCTCAATCCGCACGATTACCTCGCCGACGTCCTGGCCCGTATCAACGAGCACAAAATCAACCGGCTCCAAGAACTGTTGCCATGGAACTGGAAACCCGTGACAGATCTTCACAAACAGGCCGCATGATCAACGGCGGCCTTAAGCGGCCGGTTACGACAGACCTTACTTCAAATCGAGGGTATTTCATGGGGCATGGGTCACCAGCAGTCTCCTTCATGCCGGGCAAAAGAGCGGTTGCAGCCCACAATTTCCTTGCTATCAGGGATAGAGCCACCGCCTTTCCAATAATATGAAAAATGGTGAAGATTTTTGTAATCAGTCTGCGGCGGGATCGCCCGATGGTCTGTTTAGCCTGACGTGCCCCCCTTTTTGTATCCACTCAAAAGGAGAGTTTCCGTTTTTTATGGACGCCCGCTCGACTCTAAATTCGATGCTCCGATCATCCATGTGTCAGACGTCTTTTCTAGCAACCCACTGAGTATGCTCCCGAGAGAATGCGTTCTCAGCATCACCTACGAATAGAGAGAATTTTTCATCGGTATCCGGGAGCAACGATTGTTCTTTAATCAGGCTAATTTCGTGGGCTGCAAGTGCGTAGGAGGCCGCCAGTTCAGAAAACTTTTTCGCTTGCATCCAACTCAAGAGGCTGGCTGCTACCGCCACAAATACGTCTGTCGGCCAGAATGTTTGATCAGGGAAAGCAATACGGAAAGCCGCGCATACGACAGCAACAGCGTTAATACCGATTAACATCCAAAAGAACAAATTAGATCTTCGTCGGTTGAAGGCCGTCTTCTTGGCGTACCAGGTGAGCTGATCGAAAATCCGACTAGCCGAATATGTAGCTCGACGCTCCTCTAGCCCATCTTATTCACGGCATTGAGTATTTTGCGTGGATTTTTCCGTTTCTATGGTTTGGGCGCGCGGGATCGCACCGGGTTGAGGCGGTGTCATTTTGAAACGGTGGATGGCTGCGGCTGGGGTTGCGAGGACGGGGCGCGTTCGGGGGCGATAGCCCCGTCTGTCACGGGCCGGCAGCCTGCATCGAGATGGCGAGACTGCGGAACAGCGCCGCTTCGGGACAGGCGGCGGCAAACGCGATACGGACACGGGTCGCGGTTTCCAGGATACGCCCGGCGATTTTCAGAAGACGATTTCGTAACGTGGTGAACTCGGCCGAGGCGAGCGGCTGTGGGGCTGGGATGGCGTCCCGCAGGGTGAGCATCAGCCAGTATGCGGCAGTGTGCAGCACCAGGCGGACCTGGTTGGCCAGTGGCGATCGACAGCTTGTGCGGTCGGATGCCAGTTGGCCCTTGTGACGCTTGATCAGGTTTTCGGCCTGTCCACGGGCACAGTAGAGGGCACCGTAGAGCCATTCGGCGTTGCCGCCTCGCAG
>NZ_CADP01000222.1 GCF_000285295.1 Komagataeibacter europaeus LMG 18890
AAGCTTGAAGAGCTCCGCCTAACGACCGCAGGCCGGCTCGCAAACTGTATCGCCTTATGCTGCGTGGTGGCCTGGCGTATCTCATGGATAACAATGCTCAGGCGTGAATTACCAGGGACGTCGCCTTCTACCGTTTTTACAGATGTGGAACGCCAAATACTCGAACAGTTCACACCCATACGCAAACTCAGCACTTCACCAGACCTGGATTTTTACATCCGGGCAGTCGCCAGACTGGGTGGTTACCTTGATCGCGCTTCCGATGCTCCGCCCGGAACAACTGTTATCTGGAGAGGAATGTCTCGCCTGGCAGATATCGTTACAGGTGCTCTCTCCTATCAAATTACAGAAGAAAAAATTTATGGGTAACTGCAAGCGGCTGGATGCCATATCCGGGGGTGCAGTCGGCAGCTGTACCCGCAACTGTAAACGCAGAGTACTTCATCTGGCGCCGCCACACGGCACCCACTGGCCCCGGCCGGGAAGGGAGATGGAATGCAGTGACCCGTAAGCCAGGAGACCTGCCGTTGTCCTTAACAATATCGCCGGGCGGGCCGACCGGAGATGGACACGAGACATGTACAAGACCACCTGACATCCCGTCCGCCGCGCCAGCAGTGGCCCGTTACGTTGGGCCGCTTTTTCCAGCCCCTCATGGCTGGACCCATCCTGACGGGATGTTTTTTTCATGAAATTCCTCATCACCCGCGCGGCACGCCATGGCCGCACGCGTGCCCTTCTCCTCTCCTGCGGCCTGATCGGCATTACAGAAGCCGGCACCCATGCGCAGGCCCAGACACAGATCGCGCAGAACCGCGCCCGACTGGGCAATTCCACCCCGCTGATCCAGCAGATCGACCCCGCCACGGTGCGTGATTCGGAACGCGCGCAGGCCGATACGGAAGAAAAGGCCGCGGTCGCGGCAGGGGGCGAGGACAGGCTGGACACCAGCGGCAACCTGCTGGGCAACATGTGGGGCGCGCGGCCGTGGCTTTACAAACACGGCATCACCTTCGACATACAGGAAGTCGATGAGGTCTGGGGCAACGGCACCGGCGGCACGCCCAGCACCAATGGCGACGGGCAGGGTTCGGGCACCGGCCCCGCCTATGACGGCGTCACCATGCCGACGCTGACCATCGATACCGAAAAGCTGTTCGGGCTGAAGGGCGGCCTGTTCAACGTCAGCGCGCTGCAGACGCGCGGGCGCTCGATCTCGCAGGATCACCTGAACAACTTCAACCCCATAAGCGGGTTCGAGGCCGATCGCTCCACCCGCCTGTTCGAACTGTGGTACCAGCAGTCCTTCCTCAAGGGAAAGCTGGACGTGAAGATCGGCCAGCAGGACCTTGATACCGAATTCCTGGTCAGTTATTACGCGTCTTTGTACCTGAACGCCAATTTCGGCTGGCCCATGGCCCCTTCGGTCAACCTGTATGGTGGCGGGCCGTCATGGCCGCTGTCCTCGCCCGCCATCCGCATCCGCTACCGCCCCAGCGAGAAATTCACCTTCATGTTCGCCGCAGCCGACGACAACCCGCCCGGCAACCGCTACAACTCCCTGCCCATCCAGCAGGCCACCGGGTCTGGCAGCGGCTTCAGTTCCGATCCCACCAGCCAGACCTATGACGGCGCCAACGGCACGAACTTCAACATGGGCACCGGCGCGCTGCTGATCACCGAACTGCAGTATGCGCTCAACCCGCAGCCGGCCGACATGTCCAACGTGACCAAAAATCCCGGCCTGCCGGGGGTGTACAAGCTGGGTGGATACTACGATACCGCGAAATTCGCCGACTACCGCTACAACCAGCGCGGCGGTTCACTGGGGGCGGCCACGCTGAACGCCAGCGCCACGCAGGCCGACCTGACCCCGCGATGGGACCGGGGCAACTGGATGGTCTATGGCATCATCGACCAGATGATCTGGCGGCCTTCGCTAACATCCCCCCGCTCGCTGGGTGCATTCGTGCGCGCCACGGGCAACGGGGGCGACCGCAACATGATCAGCTTCGCCATCGACGCGGGGCTGAACCTGAAGGCCCCGTTCAGGGGACGCGACAACGACACGATCGGGCTGGGCTGGGGCATCGGCCGCGCCAGTTCGGGGCAGCGCCAGTTCGACCGCGACAGCCATTCGCTGGTGCAGGGCAACGAAAACCACCTTGAACTGACCTATCAGGCGCAGGTCACGCCATGGCTGGTCATGCAGCCCGACTTCCAGTACGTCTGGCACCCCGCCGGCGGCGGTGCCGACCCGTCCTTCCCATACCGCCGCACCGGCGACGAGGCGATCTTCGGCCTGCACAG
>NZ_CADP01000221.1 GCF_000285295.1 Komagataeibacter europaeus LMG 18890
TTCGCACGCTTCGATCCGAAGATCGTCATTTTCCCAGCGGAACCGGGGCGTCTCCTCAGTCTCCCGGTCGAGCCATTCGAGCGCCTCATGGGCACGCTCCTTGTCCAGCAGGCGACGTGCAACATCGCCGATAGAAGAGGACTGACGTTCACTCAGGTTGACTGCTTCGATATAGGCATCGACGTCACCTATTGCATCGGCCAGATCCTTCAGATGACCGAGGGTCTGCATGCGCGCAAAGTCGGTACGATAGTCTCCCTTCGCATTTGAGGCGGGAAGGTCGTGCAGTCGTGCAAGCAGCGTGTTTCTGAGTATGGCCGCGCCCGGCTTCCCCAGTGCTTCACCGCACGAGACAAGCAGGCGGTCACAGGTGCCATACCCGTCGTTATCGAGAAGTGTGAGCATATCCCTGACAGTGACAGCCGGATCCCGACCAGCCTGTCGTCCCCAGAGGGAGCCAAGATCGGAGACCGCTTCGCGAAACACATCTGACAGGTAACCGGAACTGTCATCAGAGCGCTCATAGACGGAAGGAGCAAGTTCCACGAGAAGACGCATGGCGGAAATGGCCTGCCCGACATCCGTCGTTGCAACATCGTTGAGAATGGATTGCCGTAAGGCATCGAGCTCGGTCGTAAGGGGTTTGATCCGGTCCCAGGGCAGGAATCCACGGGAACGCTGGATCGTTCGCAGCCTCTTTTCGATCTCCTTGCCGAGTTTGTCTTTCGCATGAGTGGCTGTCAGCGCCATGCGCAGCTTCCGGGTGAGCACGGCATCCTGTTCCGACAGTTCGACCAGAAGGTCTGCAAGCCGATCCGCACCAAGGGCTTTCAGATTGTTTTTCGTGACGGTCGTGCCAACTTTCGCGGATGCGGCGGATTTGCGGGTGGCAGGTTTTGTAGAAGGAGTGCGGACCATGAATGCAGATTATGACAGCGACACAGGGGACGCAATCAAAAGCCGTTATCAGGAAAAAGAGGAAAAAAGCTAATGGCTCCGCCCTCGCGCCGGTAAGGGGTCGCGTCAGCGCGCTGACGCCGTCCGATGGGGTGTCCCCGATCTTCCTGCGCTCCGTGCAGACCGGGCGATACCCCGCCTCATCGCTCATCCTTGCCGTTGCTGCCCCGCTGCTCGCCGCGAGGCAGAGGAACAGCGGGGGCTGTTCCTCGCGGAACAAAGGGCAAAGATCATGACCGGCAACATCACCACGGTGACCGATTTCCGCAACGCCATCCTCAACGGCGACAGCGTGCAGCTTATGCGCACTGGCTCCGGCCGGCCTTCAACCAGATGCACCATGTCCTGAAATGGGGCGGCTTTGCTGTCAGCTTCTACGGTTGGAACCGGATTGATTTATTCGCCGCTGCCCGGCGCGTACGGCGCTCGCCGGCGGGGCCGGCTCGCGGAGAGTATGGCTGGAAAGAGGACGTTATTGGTTCGGGGATCACAACGCTGCCAAGACAACGCGCCGCGTCCACGGCGCGAGCGGAAGGCACCAACAGTGGGTGCCTCGGTTATAGTCCGGCGTGCTCCGCGCGCTGTCCTGGACTGTAAAAGCATAACAGGAAAGTCCATCGCTATGACGGTCCCGATGGCATCCATCTCGTGCTGGACCGCGATTCTGGCGTGCTACGCATCGTCGTTGTGGTCGATCGGCCGCCCGATGCACCGGGAACCTGGTACGTCATTGAAGACGGGTACCTTACGACCCGTCTGGCTTGTGTCGCGCGCTTCGGCCGCCTGCTAGCCGGCCAGACGCCCGGCTCCTTCCCGGGAGTGTCCTGAAGTCTGTGTATCTGACCTGGCCCACGGTTGTTCAGCTACTCAGGCGGCGAAGCGCTCGCCGAACATTATGGCGAACTGGTTGCGGGCTGCAAACCATTCCCGCACATTTCGCCCGTCTTTCTCAAAGCTGCGGATTGCCATGTAGATCAGCTTTGTTGCGGCATCGTCAGTCGGGAACAAACCGCGCGTCTTGATCGATTTGCGGATAACCCTGTTCAGGCTCTCAATGGCGTTCGTGGTATATATGATCTTTCGGATTGCCGGATCGAAGGCAAAAAACGGGATCACTTCTGGCCATGCCCGGCGCCATGCCGGGGCGATTGACGCGTATTTCCCGGCCCATTTCTCGGTTTTTCCGCACTTTTCGTGATGATGTTTTTGATTATGCGGGTTGGAGGGCACGAGCCCTGAGGAGTTCGAAGCCTGCTCTTCCGAACATGGTTCGCTTGATCATTTTCAATCGGCTGATCTGTCCTTCAACCGGGCTGGTTGTCCATGGTGTGACGAGAGAAGCTTCAATGGCAGCAGCATCCCGTTCAAGCGCAGGTATCAAACGCGATAGCAGCGTC
>NZ_CADP01000220.1 GCF_000285295.1 Komagataeibacter europaeus LMG 18890
TTGATCATGCGGCCTGTTTGTGAAGATCTGTCACGGGTTTCCAGTTCCATGGCAACAGTTCTTGGAGCCGGTTGATTTTGTGCTCGTTGATACGGGCCAGGACGTCGGCGAGGTAATCGTGCGGATTGAGGCCTGAGAGTTTTGCGCTTTCGATGAGGGTCATGGCATCAGCGATGTTGTCCCCACCGGCATCGGAACCGGCAAAGAGATAGTTTTTTCGGCCGACGCATACGGGCCGTATGGCTCGTTCGGCAGGATTATTGTCAATGGCGACACGACCATCTTCCACAAACAGGGTAAAGGCGGCCCACCGGTTGAGCGCATAGCGGATCGCTTTTGCCAGTTCCCCCTTCCCGGGGATGCGGGTGAGCTGTGCTTCGCACCAGGCATGGAACGCTATAACGCGGGGGCGGCTTTTTTCCTGTCGGACAGCCAGACGGTGCCTGGCGGGATGCCCGGTGATCTGCCGCTCGATATCGTAGAGCTCTCCGATCTGCTCAAGCGCTTCCCTTGCAATTGTCGAGCCGCTGCCTTTCCAGACATCATGGAATGCCCGACGCAGGTGGGCCCAGCAGGCCGCTTCGCGCACGCGCACGGTTCCCGTTGCATCGGGTTTATACAGGTCCCTGAACCCGGCGTAGGCGTCAGCCTGCAGAATACCACGGAACTGTGCCAGATGGGTCTGGGGATTGATCCCCTTGCGATCGGGAGAGAACCAGTAGGCAACGGCGGGTGGATCACTCCCGCCCCATGGGCGGGGATCGCGCAGATAGGTCCAGATCCGCCCTTCCTTCACACCGCGTGGTTTACCAGCCTGACGCAGGCGGGGATCAAGAACCTGGATGGGCGTATCATCGGCATGAAGCAGGTCTGCCCCCACGACCTCCTGACGGATCATATCTGTGAGAGGACGCAGAACGGCAACGGCCTGACCACACCAGTCGATCAGGGTTGAACGGGGGATTTCGACACCCTGACGGGCAAAGATCTCGTTCTGACGATAAAGCGGGATATGGTCATCGAATTTCGAGACCAGAATATGGGCCAGGAGCCCGGGGCCAGCCATGCCCCGGGGGACAGGGCGCGATGGCGCTTCAGGCTGCACCAGTGTTTCGCAATGACGGCAGGATTTCTTCAGCCGTGCCGTTTCAACAACTTTCAGTTTTGCCGCGATGAATTCAAGGATTTCGGTGACATCTTCGCCGACGAGGCGCAAGGGACCGCCACAGGCGGAACAGGCTTCGCCCTGGTCGAGCACAATGCGCTCCCGTGGTGTGGCGTCCGAGACCCGGGGCCTGCCGCGCCGTCTTTGAGGAGAGACCACGGCGTCGCCGCGATCGCCCCCCTCACTTTCGGGAGACGGATCGGCTGCCGCGATGGCGATTTCCACATCTTCGAGGAGCAGTTCGAGTTGTTCAGTCTCACGCTCGATCTTTTCTGAACTGGCCCCGAATTTCTGTTTCTGCAGGCGAGCGATCCGGATCCTGAGCGACTGGACAAGGGCATCATAGGCCCGGGCCGACGCCGACAGCCGCACGATCTCGCCCTGCTGGGCCATGATGATGGCCTTGAGGGTTTCGAGATCATCAGGCAGGGGGCCAGAGTGTCGCTCCATCTCTGGATAATAGCGGAAAACTGCCAGAAAACAAAGAAATCCGCGACAGAAATAATGAAAAAAAATCAGGCTACGCGAGAGGGGGGCGCCGACCAGGATGGCCGTCTCCAGTCGATTCCTTCCCAGAGCATGGCCATCTGTGCGGCTGTCAGGCGGGCAACGCCATCTGCCGGGGAGGGCCACGGAAAACGTCCGGTCTCGAGCACCTTGTAATAAAGGCAGAACCCCTGACCGTCCCACGTCAGAAGCTTGATCCTGTCCCCCCGGCGACCGCGAAAGACGAAGAGAGCGCCCGATGTCGGGTCCTGACGCAGCCTGTCCTGTGCAAGTGCGGCCAGCCCCGATATGCCCTTGCGCATATCCGTCACCCCGCAGGCCAGATAGACACGCACACCGTTGCCCACGCCAATCATGCCGTCTCCGCGATCCGGATGACCCGTGCCAGAAGCTCTTCTGCAGGATGTCCCGTCACCCTGATACAACGGCCATTGCGCAGCACAATGGCCAACTCGTCAGTATCATCGCCAGACGCCACAGTGGGTGCATTCACGGAAGCAACAGGAACAAACGCCACAGACTGATCTGGGGAAGACAGTCTTTGACGGAATGAAGTACGCCACTGGTAAAGATGTTGGCGGGTCAGGCCATGCCGACGTGCCACATCCGATACACTTGCCCCGTCCACACCAACTTCAGCCAGTATCTCCAGCTTCCGTTCGTCCGGCCAGCGGCGACGGCGTTCAACGCCAATCAGGATTTCCTGAGCCATATTTACCTCCCA
>NZ_CADP01000219.1 GCF_000285295.1 Komagataeibacter europaeus LMG 18890
CGCGGGCGAACACTTAGCGAAGCGGGACGCCTCTCGTCCCGACACCATCAGGGGGCCATGACCCGCAGCGCAGCGCAAGCGGCGGCCCGTAGGGCCGGGACCGCAGCCACGCGCACCCACGCGCAACGCCTGGCCAACGGACAGGCGCGAGCATGGGGAGCATGGCGAGGACCAGCCCGCTTGCGCGGAGTGAGGATTATGGCACCAGCGACGGCCCCCAAGCTGGGGGCCTAGCATCGGGGGTTGTCGCGCGGATCGTTACCCGGATGGGCGGAGACAGACCAGGAGCGCAGCGCATGGGCTGGCTCCGGTGAGTTGGTCGGGAGACTGGCTCCGCCAGGCTCGCGGCCTTACGAACTAGAGCCAGTGCTAATCGCGCCCAACGGGCGCGATTACCCAAAAACCCTTGGAAAACCAACAATCACAACAGGCAGGAGAGGGGGAAAGAAACTTTACGACTTTCCTGCTTTACGTAAAGCGTCCTTCCCCGTAGCGAGGACATTGGATGTGTCCTTGCCGGTCATGCGGTCATTCCTTCGGATAGCCGGGCTGGCGCAGGATACTGTGCCAGCCTAGCGGACAGATGGGATACTGCCGCATCCTGCGCAGGGGGCAGACAGTTCAAGGCAGCGTACAGATCCGCATAAACATACAGGCAGCGGGTCAGGCGGATTTTTGCGCTCTCCGTAGTCTCGGCCTGTAGTGGTGTGGCGACGGGCAGACTGCATCCGATGGCGGCAAGGGCCGCCGATAGGGTGCTGTATTGGGTCAGCCCGGCAATAAACCCGGCATATCGGCCCGGCTCTGCCAGCGGGTGACGGGAGAGGTCTTCTGTAGTGTCGTACAGACAGGATTCCTCTCCTACGCACAGGCTTATGCCGTCCAGACTGCCCGTGGAGGCAAAATCCATCAGCAGGACGGAACCGGCATCATCTGTCAGGATGTGCCGCGTACCATCGGGCGTCATGTCAACAATATCGCGGGAAATGGACATGGTATTATCCTTTCTGCCGGAACGTGAACGGCAGATGCCTGCCGTTCCGCCCTTTCCTATCAATGCTGTGTCATGATCTCGCGCAACGTGATGGCCCGCCCATCCTCTGTGTTCCGGCCGGAATCCTCTGCCGCATCCTGCCGGGACCATAAGGAACCGTCTGGCAGGCGGAAACATTCATCATCCAGATAGCTGGCCGGGGCTATATCCAGCCGCCAGCTTTCCCCAGCCTCGGCCCGCCCTAAGACTTCCATGTACAGATCCAGCGCAGCGGCCTGATCGTCAATGGCGATGGCCTGCACCAGCCAGTTTGTCGGCCACCGCATCTGATCCGGGGTGTCGTCGTAAGGCAGGGCCGTGGGGTCGAATACGTCCGTGTCTGCCCGATCACTGGCGAAAGCGGCCACCGCCTTCTGCCAGTCGTCTGCGGTATAAGGGGTCTGGCTCTCGCTGTTGCTGGCGTCCAACCCGGCGCCATGTACTTCGAGCATGGTGGCAATGGTCTGCCGCACGTCTGCAACCGTATCATTCGGTGCAACCGGAACAGACATAATGACTTCCCCGAAGATATGCAGGGGATTGCTTGCCGGGCAGTCCGCACGGCGTACGTCCTCGATGCGCCGGACAGGACGGATGAAAATGCGGTTTTCGGTCGGGTTCATAGGGTGAGCCTCCTATATGTGGATTTCATGGGGCCGGTGTGGTGTCCCGCCCCCATGTCGTTAATGTATCATGATACATTATTATTGCAAGAAAAAATCCCGGCTTCCCGCCATTTATTTTGTCATGCAACCATAAATCGGCGGTGCATCTTGGTAGCTTGCTCCTGCCAGTTCTGCACCATATGCCGATTGCCGCCAAGGCGGCCCACAAGCACCGCGCTGCCGTCGCCTCGATCCTGAATGGATAACGTGCCGTCTGGCAGCCCTTTACGGGTCAAATGTGCCATGATCCGGCCCGCATAATCCGGGGAAAGGCTGCGCCGTGCAAAGATGGCAGTAGCGCCAAGGCTGACCAGCTTACAATCTGGTGACGGCATCCAGTTCCGCTCCGCAGCCAGCACGCCCCCGCACCCCTTTGTGCCCTCGTCGCTGGCAACCTGTACAGAACCATCCGGCAACAGCCAGTGTTTGGCATATACGGCAAGATCAATAGATCCATCAAACCGCCCGGCCTGATAGGACTTTACAAGAGGTTCAACCAACGTCACCGCTGGCCCGTCCATCCATGAAACCGAAATGGACCCGCCGGTGCTGTAGGACTTTGAACGCACGCTAAAGCGTGTGGCCGGGAAAGCCTTTTTCAGCCTTTTGCGGAGAAGCCGGGCGGTTTCAGCAACGGACAGGTAATGCGCTTGCATAGGGTGAGCCTCCTATATGTGGGTTTCATGGGGCCGGTGTGGT
>NZ_CADP01000218.1 GCF_000285295.1 Komagataeibacter europaeus LMG 18890
AAAACAACCCGTTCGCATAGCTGAAGATCAGAAGGGCCAGCATCAGACGCGGATGGTACTGTGCCTTGCCACCCGTGCGCGCTGGCACGCAGAACGCACGCATCGGAACCCGCTCGACGGCTGCGACAATGAAATGCGCCATATCGTCAGCAGGAAGCCACGACTTCAGATCAGGCGGCAGAAGATACGGCTGAGACCGGTCAAACGGGATGAAGCTGCTCATCTCACCACCTTACAACCTTACCCCTTCACTGGGTACCCCAACCCGACAGGCTGTTAGAGAGTGTTTGAAAAGTTAGCCCGGAAAACATTCAGCAATCATAAAGACGTTTTTGGTGAAGCTTTTTTCAAAAAGCTTCGAAGAACGCCACCTTTTTGAAAAAGGTGGCACCCAAAAACTTTTATTATTTTTTATCAATCACTTGTTTTCAAACAGTCTCTTAGAAAAAGACGGTGTTCTTTCGAAGCGTTTTGAAAAAAGCTTCACCAGAAAACTTCCTTACGACCAGCAGGCTGTTTCAAGCAGTCCCTGACAACATGGATATGGCGGGACAGTAAACATTTCCCGTATGCTCTGGTCATACGGGAAATGGATGTTCAGGGATGGAGATGACCGCGCGCGGGTTCCAGCACTGGCGCGCGCAGGCGTGGCGTGGGGACAAGCAGTGGTGTTTCGGGCGGCAGGAGGTGATGGAGGATCTTCTCCCCAATGGCGGTCTGCCACAGCCACAGGCTGTTGACCTGCCCGCGGAAACTGGCTTCGCCCCCCATCGCCCCGGTAGGGCGGAAACCCGATGCCAGTCCCAGGCCAAACAGGCCCGGAATTTCCTGTCCCGCTGCATTCAGGATACCGCATTCCGGACCGGTCAGGCAGCCATCGGCGGCATCAGCGGACAGGGCGATCGGATGGTCATGCGCATCGATTATGGTGATACGGCGGGGGCGGTAGCCAAAACAGGCTATAATGGCGTCGGCATTATCTATAATGGCCTGTGCTTCCGCATGATTGTCATCCGTTATCTGCGCGTCGCACAGACGGGGTTCGGGCGGGGCGCCGGCAATGCCCATCAACTGCATGGCCAGATCGCGCGAATCATAACGCAGGCCGCCAAAGCGGTACACAAACTGGCTGACCGGGCAGATATCATCGGCATGGAATTCCGTATATCCGTCCGACACGGCTTCTTCCGCCGTACGGTAAAACAGCTTCAGGCGGGATTTGTGCAGCAGCGTCAGGTTGCCTGGCATGATGCGGTCCGCCATGTCGCGCATTATGACGCGTGCGACCGACAACGCGCTGCTGGCGCCGCCGATAATGGCAATCCTGGGATTGTCCTGTCCTGCCGTCATGGCGCGTAATCTGGTAATGCCATCGGGGGAAAGCAGGTCGTCGGATTGCATGACCCTGCCTGCATGGCGGGGCAGCAGGGGGGCTTCTCCCACCATTTCATCATGAAGCCGCTGTTCCGGCTGGTGCGCGCCCATTGCCAGCACGATCTTGTTGGCGATGATGTGTTGCGTATGTGTCCCATCGCTGGAGATGAGATAGCCCCGCCACCTGCCATCCACGTTCTGGTGCAGGCTTTTAAGCTGCCATCCGGTCAGGATCCGTGATGCGGGATGGGCGGTGATGAGGGTTGTCAGCACCTGTCCCACGATATCCAGAAAATCCGCCACAACACGTAGCGGCAGCGGAAGCCGCCCATGGTTGCGTATCATTTCCACCAGCGGGTGATGGGTCAGGCGCGCCAGTTCGGGTACCGGATTGTCGGTTATCGCATCGACGAATGTTTCGGCCGCGCTGTCGGAATTGATGACATATCGCCCCAGCATGCCCGAACCGATATGCGGCCCCTGTTCAACCAGGACAAGGCCTTCATCCAGCAGGCGTGGCAGTTCGCCTATGCGTGATGCGGCAAGCAGGACGGCAATGGCGGCCGGGCCGCCACCGGCAATAAGGACTGGGGTTGCTGTATCTGTGGACATGACTGCATGTATCCGTTTTCCATGGGTGGCAAGGAACGGCTTGCAGTTACCCATAAATTTTTTCTTCTGTAATTTGATAGGAGAGAGCACCTGTAACGATATCTGCCAGGCGAGACATTCCTCTCCAGATAACAGTTGTTCCGGGCGGAGCATCGGAAGCGCGATCAAGGTAACCACCCAGTCTGGCGACTGCCCGGATGTAAAAATCCAGGTCTGGTGAAGTGCTGAGTTTGCGTATGGGTGTGAACTGTTCGAGTATTTGGCGTTCCACATCTGTAAAAACGGTAGAAGGCGACGTCCCTGGTAATTCACGCCTGAGCATTGTTATCCATGAGATACGCCAGGCCACCACGCAGCATAAGGCGATACAGTTTGCGAGCCGGCCTGCGGTCGTTAGGCGGAGCTCTTCAAGCTT
>NZ_CADP01000217.1 GCF_000285295.1 Komagataeibacter europaeus LMG 18890
CCTGAAAAGGGAGCGGCCGCAGGCCTCGTGCTCCCTGTCTGCAACCTGCACGGCATGCAGCTCCATCTCGCGGAGATTTCACGCACGGTCGCGCAGGGCGCTCACGCCGTCCTCATTGTGGATCAGGCCGCATGGCATACCAGTCAGAAGCTGGATGTTCCCTACAATATCACCATTCTCCCGCTGCCTCCCCGGGCTCCTGAACTGAACCCGGTGGAAAATCTCTGGCAGTTCCTGCGCAATACATGGCTCTCAAACAGGATCTTCAGAACCTATGACGATATCGTTGATATCGCCTGCCATGCCTGGAACCAGCTCGTCAATCAACCATGGCGCATCATGTCAATCGGACTGCGCAATTGGGCTCATGGGTTATAGCAATCAACGGTTGGTATTATTTGTTTGGTCCCGTCGTCCGCCCCTGTGAGGGGGGATCACTTGCGGGAAAGCTTTCATCCAGTGCTTCGTCGCGACCTTCATCTTCCTGTTTTTCAGCAGGAGTCTGCGGTTTTGCCTTGTCGGGATCTGGTCTGTCCTGCATGGCCATGGTTCCTTGCGGGTATGAACGCCCGTCTGTCAGTCTGTTGCGGGCGTTGTTGTTAAGCGGGGGTGGTGGCCGGTCCGGTGTGTCAAATGGAAACGGATCCTGTGGTCCCGGCGGAGGATAGTCGCGTGGGTGGGACGGACCGGGCGGCGGCAGCGGTGGCTGGCCGGTGGTGTAGGGGAAAGATGTAAACATGACCGTTCTCATCTGGCTTGCGTGTGGGAAACCCGGCCCGTGTCGCCTGTTCCCCTGCCGGTCAGACCGGGGTATTTTCAGTAATACGTTACTGTTCACCACTATCTGCGGGCGAAGGGGTCTTGTTTCCGCCATGACTGCTGCGACCGTAACTGTCGCGCATGCGCTTGTGATGTGTCGTTTCATCATTGCTTGGTGGCTGCGTACCGGGCTGTTCCTGCACGGTGCGCGGGTTGTTCCACAACTTGTCCGACGGTTCCACCCGCTGGCCGTTGCGTGACGTGGCGGAAGGCGGGTTCTTGCCTACTTCCGATGCGGCGGAACCGGCCGTTGGCGCAGGTACGGTTTCCATATCGGTCTGTGCCATGGCCACGATGGGGGTCATGACCGGCGCACTGGCCATGATTGCCGCCAGCAGGGCGTAATGCATTGTTTTTGCCATGGTATCGTCTTCTTTCATTGATGAAGATGGACTGACCACAAAAGCATTCATGGATCGAAAGGTTGCATCCTGTTTGCCAGAACAGGGCGAATACCAGCCATACAGGCGCAGTTGATAAAGAAATAACCCATGCGGCGGGATACGAATACATGAACCGGCGCAACCGGTTTGCCGAATGTCCAAAGATCCCGGCGACGCGGGCCTTTCCCATGTGCCTGGCGCGCCTGTCCGTTGCCTGCAACATGACTCTGACGGCACGGTGACGGCGGACCGGGAAAAGACCGCTTGCGTATGTGTGCTACCGCGTATTCATGGTTGTTCGGGCGTGTTGTCCTTCGCTGGCGCGTGATCGGTGGCGTGTTCGTCACATCCGGCCTGGTCCTGATGTTTTCCCTTGTGACTGGTGGCTTCGACCCGCTCATCATTGTCGCGGGTGGATTCCGGTTCGTCCTCGCCCGCGCGGGGCTGGCCGGTGCTGGTGGTCTTGCCATCCGGGGTGTGGGTGGCATGACCTTCGGGTGCGTGCAGCGGATAGGGACGTTGTGCATGAACATGCGGTTCACGGGGCATGATCGTTCTCCATTACGGAATTGGGGTGGCCTGTGCATCCCTGTTCCGTTCAGGGAAAAGACAGGGCACCCTCATGCTCGACTAACGAATGGCCTGTTGAATGGTTTTTCGGTTTTCTTCCCATCCCTTCACGAATGAATACCTGACGGATGCAAACAGGTCGCGGCACGCATTCATGTGACGGGCTGCGGTCCCAGCGTGACCGCAACATCATGGGACTGTCCGTCATCCACCATGTCAATTGTGCCGGTTGCGGGCAGGGGCGCGCCGTCACAGGTGACATGGCTTATACCAACCGTTGATTGCTATAACCCATGAGCCCAATTGCGCAGTCCGATTGACATGATGCGCCATGGTTGATTGACGAGCTGGTTCCAGGCATGGCAGGCGATATCAACGATATCGTCATAGGTTCTGAAGATCCTGTTTGAGAGCCATGTATTGCGCAGGAACTGCCAGAGATTTTCCACCGGGTTCAGTTCAGGAGCCCGGGGAGGCAGCGGGAGAATGGTGATATTGTAGGGAACATCCAGCTTCTGACTGGTATGCCATGCGGCCTGATCCACAATGAGGACGGCGTGAGCGCCCTGCGCGACCGTGCGTGAAATCTCCGCGAGATGGAGCTGCATGCCGTGCAGGTTGCAGACAGGGAGCACGAGG
>NZ_CADP01000216.1 GCF_000285295.1 Komagataeibacter europaeus LMG 18890
GATCGCGGACGGACACGGAAAAGCCATTGGTTTCGCTCTGGCACCCGGACAGGCCCATGAACTGCCACTGGCGCCAGCCATGCTCGACGATCTCCCCTCTGTTCCCCTGTGGGTCGTGGCGGACAAAGGCTACGCGTCAGACGCCTTTCGTGAACGGATATGGGACATGGGAGCCCGACCGGCCATTCCCGCGAAACGACGCGATGCGCCGGTCGCCTGTCCCAAATGGGCCTATCGATGCCGACATCTTGTGGAGAACCTCTGGGCTCGTCTCAAGGAATGGCGCGCTGTCGCAACCAGATACGAAAAAACAGCAACCTCGTTCCTCGCGGTCATCCACATCGCTGCCGCCGCAGACTGGATCAAGTGCTAACAGGCCCTAGCGCTCCATCATCTCGCTTTGGGGTAGAAAGGAAATTTCTGCTCCAACCGAAGTGTTGCGATGGTATTGATAGTATAGAAGACTTTCCTGCGCCATTTGCTACGGTTATTATAGTTAATCTATCATGGAAATCGATGTCTATATTTCTAAATTGACGCCATCCCGTTATTTTTATATTTGAAAATGAATTTCCTTCATTCATTGTGGCAATCCTTTTTTTGAAAAATGCATAATTGAGCCTTTTGCCGCATTCCATCTCGATTTCAGGAAGGATATTTTATTGGTTTGAAGAATGAAAGCTCAATAGGGACATTTTTGTGTCTTGTTTCCGGCTTAAACTGTTTGAGATCGTCTCCGCTACCTTATTGGCGGTTTCACGGACGGGATCGGTCTTGAGATGAGCATACCGTGCGGTGGTCTGCACCTGCGTATGGCCCAGCAGCCGCCCGATCATGGTCAGGTCCGCGCCAAGCTGGAGCGCGTCGGATGCGAAGGAATGGCGCAGGTCGTGGATGCGTAGCGTGTCCAGCCCGGCTCGCGCGCGCAGCCGCCGCCAGGGTTTCTGGATGTCGGTCAGATACTGGCCCTCCACCTTGCCGGTGATGACATAGGGATTGCCTTCGATCCGGGGAATGGCCGCCAGCACGTCCAGCGCAGCCTTGCCTATGGGCACGACCTTGGCCCCGGTCTTAGAATCCGGCAAGCGCAGGACGCCCGCTCGGGCGTCCACATAGTCCCATTTCAGGGTCTGTATTTCCCCCAGACGGCACCCGGTCAGGAGCAGAAGCCGGATGCAGGTCGCTGCTTCCGGCTCACCGTCCGCCTCGCGGAGCACCTTGCCCAGCCGGGCCAGTTCGTCGGGCGTCAGGTAACACTCCCGCTTCACTTCCTTGTAGCGTTTGACCTTCCAGCATGGATTAATCCCGTCCGACCGCACGCCCCAGGTGTCGGCTAGGGTGAACATGATCGACAGAACGCCCAGCACCCGGTTGGCCTGGTAGGGCGTCTCTTTCAATCCCTGGTGCAGTTCCACGACATCGGCGCGGGTCACGTCGATAACCTTGAGCGTTCCCAGCTTCGGGGTGATGAACAGGTCCACGCAGCGGCGATATTCGTACTGGGTCGAGGGCTTGCAGTGCGAGGCGACATGTTCGTCGAGGAAGCGCTTGCCAAACTCCTTCATAGTTGCGGCGGCGCGCAGGCGGTCGCGCTGTGCGCCGGGATCGCTGCCGAGCCGGACATCGGACAGATGCTTCATTGCCTCGGTGCGGGCCTGATCCGGGGTGATTGGGCCGTGCGGGCCGATATTGACCCGGCGGATGCGCCCGCCCGCGCGGAACTGGGCGAGGTAGATTTTCCGGCCCGAGGGGTGGACCCTGAGACCGAAGCCCCGCAGCTCGTCGTCCCAGAGGAAATATTCCTTGCCGGTTTTGGCGGCGGCCTCGACGGAACGTTTCGTGATCTTGACCATGCTCTTGCCTCCAGCGCCGGAATCACTGGAATCAAATAGGAATCATTTGGGAGTGAAATCAGGCGATCCCAGTCGAGGGAGAGTGTACCATGTCCCGAGTAAAAACTTAAGGAAAACCGCCATTTATCGTGGAAAAATCGGCTCTATACGGCAATTGTGTAAGTATTAGACTGGAACTCATAACCTGAAGGCCGCAGGTTCAAATCCTGCCCCCGCAACCATGAATCAAGTCCGCAATCAGACAAAAAACCCGCCTCAGTCAGGCGGGTTTTTTGCGTTCGGAAGCTGGTGCAGGAAACAGTGACTTTCATGTGAGTGTCTGACCGAAAATGAGTTGAGTGATTTCAGTGGATTATGATTCATGGGTTTGCGATAACCTGATGAGATCAAGATGGCCTGGACTGAAATCACCCGCGCGCAGTATCGCCGGGACGACCTGGAGTATGCAAGCGACCTTCGCGATGCGGAGTGGGCGCTGATTGCGCCTTTGATGCCCGAGAAGAAACGACTGGGGAGACCACGACGTACGGATTTGCGCCGGGTCATGGAGGCGATCCTCT
>NZ_CADP01000215.1 GCF_000285295.1 Komagataeibacter europaeus LMG 18890
AAAAATCCCGTTGCCCACGCCATGAACTATTTTCTCAGACGTGCCGATACATTCACACGATTCCTCACTGACGGCCGGATCTGCCTCTCAAACAATGCAGCAGAACGCGCCCTGCGCGGCATCGCCCTGGGCAGGAAAGCCTGGTTGTTCGCCGGGTCCGATCGTGGCGGAGAGCGCGCCGCCGCCATGTATTCCCTGATCGTCACCGCGCGCCTGAACGATGTCGATCCCCATGCATGGCTCGCTGATGTCCTGGCACGGATCAATGACATTCCCAATCCACGCCTCCATGAACTCCTGCCCTGGCACTGGAAAGCCCACCAGCAGGTCCACAATACCATCGCCGCCTGAATACGCCCGCGTCTCTCGCCGGATGGTTACAATGAAAACCAGCGACAACCATGACATGACCTGTTCCGGTTGGCGCCCCCACGTGCCCTGCACGGATACCTGTCCGTGCGGAAAGCCCCGCACGGGAACCGACCGCGCCTGCCGTGCAGACACATTTTGATATGCGTTGCAAATGATTCTCAATTACGATACGACCCCACTTCCATACGACAGAAAACGTCAGGAATGAGGTCGGGCATGCAGCGCAGCAGGGTTTTTTACGTATTTCCCCTTTCACTTCTGGTGACGGGGCATGCCCTTGCGGCCGATCTGGTTGAAAAATCGGACCACGCCCACCGCGCCCGGACGTCGGGCGCGAAAAAGGCAGCCCCGCAACCTGACGCAAACGCCGTGCGGGCGGAAAAGCTGGAAGTCCATGCCCACAGGCCGGCGACGGTTGCGTCCTCGGCCACGAAATCCGATACGCCACTGATCGAAACCGCCCAGTCGGTTACGGTTGTCAGCCGCAACGAAATGGATGTGCGCGGCGTGCTGAGCCTTAATCAGGCCGTGCGCTACACGGCGGGCATCACCCCGGACCTGCGTAGTGGTGGCGAGGGCACACGCTATGACCAGTTCGCCCTGCGCGGCTTTACGGTGCCAACCTTCCTTGACGGCCTGAAGCTGCAGGACAGCCCTACGGGCTATGCCACGGCGCAGACCGATACGTCACGGCTGGAACGGGTCGAGATCCTGAAAGGGCCGGCATCCGCGCTGTATGGCCAGTCCAGCCCCGGCGGTCTTGTCGCCCTGTCCAGCAAGCTGCCGACCGACCAGAAATTCTATGGTGGCGTCAACACGACGGGCGGCATGTTCGACCTGTATCGCGTGGACGCCGATGTTGGCGGCTATGCAACGAAGGACGGCATGGTCCGCTACCGGCTGTATGGCACGGTCAACGGCCAGCACAGCCAGATGAGCAAGACGGGCAGCCGACGGTTTTCCATCAGCCCGTCCTTCACGTTTGGCGGGAACGGGCCGACAACACTGACACTGCTGGGCAACTACCAGTACGATCCCGAAAACGGCACCTATGGCGGTGAGCCACTGGTGGGGTCGCTCAGGCCCGCATCTTATGGATACCTGCCACGGAACTTTTATGACGGGGATGTGCCGTTCGAGAAGTTCAACCGCCGGCAGGGCGGGATCACCTATATTTTCAACCACCGTTTCAACGATAACTGGAGCTTTACCAGCCGCGGGCGGTACGATGACATCAAGACCATCTATCGCAGCGTGTACAACAACGGTTATTACACCAGCAACGACATGCTCAGCCGTTCCGCCTTTGGCACGAACGAACATACGCACAACCTGGCGTTTGACAGCCAGTTCAAGGGCCATGTCCGCACCGGCCCCCTGCGGCATACGATGATGTTCGGTTTTGACTACATGCAGCAAAGCGCATCGGAAGAAGGGTTCTACGGTAGCGCGCCAGACCTGAATGTCCTGCACCCGGACTATCACATGGCCATTCCCGCCATGAATCCGTATCTGCATTACCAGACGGATTCACACCAGATTGGCATGTACGCACAGGATGAAATGCGCTGGAAGGGGCTGGTCGTGACCGGCAGCCTGCGTAATGACTGGTACCGTTCACAGCAGAACGAATATATCTACCATACCACTTCCCATGAAAATCCCCGCCAGATTACATGGCGTGCCTCGGCTTGCAGTTACCCATAAATTTTTTCTTCTGTAATTTGATAGGAGAGAGCACCTGTAACGATATCTGCCAGGCGAGACATTCCTCTCCAGATAACAGTTGTTCCGGGCGGAGCATCGGAAGCGCGATCAAGGTAACCACCCAGTCTGGCGACTGCCCGGATGTAAAAATCCAGGTCTGGTGAAGTGCTGAGTTTGCGTATGGGTGTGAACTGTTCGAGTATTTGGCGTTCCACATCTGTAAAAACGGTAGAAGGCGACGTCCCTGGTAATTCACGCCTGAGCATTGTTATCCATGAGATACGCCAGGCCACCACGCAGCATAAGGCGATACAGTTTGCGAGCCGGCCTGCGGTCGTTAGGCGGAGCTCTTCAAGCTT
>NZ_CADP01000214.1 GCF_000285295.1 Komagataeibacter europaeus LMG 18890
TTGTTGGCATAACAAATCTTATAAGACATATGGATTCGGTGGCGAAAGCAGTCTGTCAGTTGATCCATATTCCCAGCCTGAAGAGCTTTCATCTCCGGTTCCCGTCTATGAATCCGCACAAAAGACAGAACCTTGCGCAAGGTTCTGCACCCAATACCAGTAATTAAGGTTTCCACCTTACCCTTAATCATGACAGGAAAAATTACCGCCCTCGCCCTGTATGATGGTGCGGAACGTAATCGATTGCTCATCGCCCAAGCGCGTCCGGCATCGAGCCTACAACACACATCAGGAAGCCCGACAGGACATGTTTGACTACCTCGAAATGTGCGGGATTCTTTATTTTCCTCAACCAACCAATAATCTGGCGCGCTGACGAACTGCCTCAAGTTCCTTCGCTGAGACCTTTCCTTTGAGCTTCGCGCTCCGCACCCGGCAATCCAGACTTCTCATCTGATCCGAGAGCACCACACTGGCGGGTTTTCCGATCACGACCACTTCAAACGGATAGCCTTTGATTTTAGTGGTCGTAGGGCAGCAAAGCATCATCCCCGCTTTGGCATTATAACTCGCAGGGCTGAGAACCACCGCTGGCCGATGCACAGCCTGTTCCCGCCCTGCCTGAGGGTCAAATTCCAACCAGACAATATCGCCGCAGTCAGGAACCCACGTGACCTGGGATTTGGTGCTCACAAGCTTTCGTCACCTACAGACTGTCCAAAGTCAATTTCCTCATGCTGGTTCAAATCGGTAATCCCGGCGACGAGGTCTTCCAGTTTGAGCGGTGTGGCGCGAACTGGCTCAATGATAACTCGACCATCTTCCTCGTGGACATTCACCATCTGGTCATCCTGAAGTTCGAGTGATGCGTGGATGCCTGGTTGCCTTATAACCACGCCCGATAGGCCGGGCTGATCAGTCAGACCTTGGCCCCTTTTGCTTTCGTGCCGGTTTTCCGTACCGCACGCGGTTTCGCTGAGGCCTTGGAACGAGGCATTTTCTTTGGCGACGCTGCGGAAGATCCAGATTCAGTTGCCGACGACCTGGATCGCCGCGAAATGGTTTTTTTGGTGGGTACTACGGCCTCAGCAGTATCGACCGATATTTCTTTCGCTGCACTATCGACAGAAGGTGCTGCGGGTGCCTCGTCCACGGGAGCGGTCGGGGGCACCAAAATCTTACGTCCAAGGCCCGCGTCTCGCGCCAGAGCCGCCCGCATTTTGGCATACTCCGGAGCAACCATGGGATAATCCATAGGAAGCTGCCATTTCTCTCGGTATTGCGTTGGCGTCATCCCATACCTTGTCTGCAGGTGACGCTTGAGCATTTTGAGTTTTTTGCCATCTTCCAGACAGACGATGTATTCAGGAAATACCGACTGCGCGACTGGAACTGCGGGCTGCTGGGCCGGAATGCTGGCGTTTTTCTCTGGGACCGGTGTTGTTTCGCGGATAGCAGCGTAGACATCACGGATAAACGCCGGGACGTGTTCTGTCGGCAGAGAAGTATTGGTATTGCCGAGATGCGCTGCCACGATGTCGCTCATGGCAATTACAATTGCCGGGGATAGGTCGTCTGATTGGTCCATGATAAAGCCTCTCCGCTATATTTTTACCGAATAATATTGCCGGAGTGTAAGTCTTTATGCAATCGGCAAAATATGGCGTATCGAAAGCTGAATTATATATTGCGTTACGTTGCCTACATCGATCACATTGCACCATGAGCATCAAGTTCTATGCAAATTGTAAGCGGCGAAGCCTGCCCCTGATTACGCTATCAGACGGCGTAAACTGGCTCCTGCAGCGGGCCTGGCACAGAAGCTACGACTCACCTCAATGTCGATGATAAGTTTTTTAGTCCGAATATATCCATCCACGAATTTTCCATGACGTGGTGAGCGGATACAGTATTTATCTCTATCACCTGTCTGATGATCACACCGGGTTACCCCTGCAGGTAATGCAGCCAGTCATGGCTGTGTAACTATATAGCCGCGTTTCAGGCGATAACGGATCATCGCGGTCAGAGCATTCACCGCGGCGCCCTCGTCCGGATAAAGATCCACGCGCTGGGTGCCAGCTGTCCCGATCCTGCCCCAGTTGCGAACAAGCGCGGCACCACCGAACAGGTCGGGCTGAACTGACAGTCCGTAATACCGCCACTCATTGAAGCTGGGTTGAATACGGCGCAACTGGACAGATAGCGGGAACAGTCCAAGTTGTATTGTTTTCCCTGGGGGAACGGCGCTCCTTGATCTTCTGGATGTCATATTGGTCCTGCGCATCGCATGATGCTAACATGATCTATTATCCAATTACAGATATTCTGAACTTATTTGAGGCTTTTGCCACTCCGCTGGAGCATGCATGGATCATTTCCTGCGATCTATAGGTGGGATGGTACGATGCGAATGTCTTCCGAATATTGGTGGTTGCCTCAAACCATGACCCGGTCGAGAGATGACGTAGA
>NZ_CADP01000213.1 GCF_000285295.1 Komagataeibacter europaeus LMG 18890
CGAATTTCCTGTCCGGACGGGGTCTTGCCCGGGCGGATGATAATGGCAACCGGCCTCGACGTGGCGGCATCGTAAACATGGATCGGCATAAAGCACCGCTCGTCATGATGCGCGTTGAACAGGGCGAGTTGCTGATGACCGTGCACCACATCGACCGTATCGTCGATGTCGAGCGTCACCGCGGCGGGTGGCCGGGCGTAGCTGTCGCACCATGTATCGACCAGGGCATAGGTCAGGCGAATGACCTCGCGCAAAGTCGGGGCGTTCTCCCAACGCGAGATCGTGGGTTGCGAGCACAGATCCCGACCCGTATCGGGCAGTCGTCCGCAGGCGAGCTTGAAACCCGGATCGCACCGCAGGTGATCGAGGTCGTCGGCGTCCTCGTAGCCGCAGGCAATGGCCAGCATACGGGCGCGCAGAATATCGGCCACCCCGTGTGTCACCCGTCGCGGATTGCGTGGATCGGCTATGAGCCGGGCGAGGCGATCGGCCATGCCGATCCGCCGCTCGGCGGCAGCCAGCAACAGGACACCACCATCCGAGGTGATCCGGCCACCATCAAAATCAGCCGTGATTTTCTTGTGTCGGATGGCTGGAAACAGGAACGGCTGGCTCGTATCGTCGGACATGGCGGGTGTGGCTCGGCGTGATCGGAGAAACGGATGGCTTTGACACCCAATTCGTAAACCCAATCAAAAGCTTAGGCGATACCCGCCGCCCAGTCTCGACCGCCCCCGTGAATAAGATGGGCTAGACCTTTGCCACGCATTGCTTCCATAACAGGCGTGAACTGCTGACCATCAAGATGTCTTGTCAGCGACTGGCATACCTCTCGGTTCTGCTTGACAATTTGCTTTAACGTCCGGCGAAACTCACTATGAGCACTTGCATCATCTCCTTGGAATGGCTCCGCTCGGGAAACATAACGCCAGGTAATGGTCTTGATGGATTCGGCCACAGCTCTACCTGCATACCAAAGTTGGTCCGGACGCATTGCAAATAAATATATCGAGCAACCAAGTGCGCCCAGAAAGGCAAGAAGCTGGGCTACCGCGATAGACCAGTGAGAAACGCTGATAATTGAAAGAACAGCAGCAACCACAAGCGTCACAAGGTGCACGCTCAACGCGAGAAAGAAGTGCTGCTGCGACTTCAGAGATAAATCATCTGCAGACCGATAAAGCGCGGGAAAATCCTGCTCCTGCATACGGCTAAATTCCTGTCATTTATATCCGAGCTGCTGGTAAACCTCATCTTTATAGGACCAGTTATCCGTCGCCCTCATGTTCCAGTTTGAAAGCGCATACGCTACGATCTTTGGAGAAAAGGGAACAAATATGGCACCAATATTCTTGATAATCGGCTGGCACGTAGCATCTACCATATATCGCGATCCATCGAGGTTGATGCCAATTATCCGGCAGCCCTTTTCCAGAGCTACCTCCATCTCCCAACGCACGTACTTGTGCTTAGAGCGGGTGTCCTGCCCAATGAGTACCGCGAATGTGCCAGCTAGAGCATAATCCGATCAGTCTGGTTCATATCCAGCGGCGGTGAAGCACGCTGCGGCCTGGCGATGAGAGATATCGTCAATTGCTCCACAGACGGTATTTTGAAGAGCGTCGAGGGTTCGCGGTGCCACCCGTCTGATCCACGCCTTCATTTTGGCGAAGATGTTTTCGATCGGGTTGAAATCAGGACTGTAGGGCGGCAGGAACAACAACCTGGCGCCGACTGCCTCCACAGCCTCGCGGGCAGCGGCTCCTTTATGGGCGGGCAGATTGTCCAGAATGACGACGTCTCCCGGCGACAGGGTTGGAACGAGCACCTTGCGGGTATAGGCGGCAAACCATTCGCCGGTCATTGGGCCGTCCAGCATCATCGGTGCTGTCATGCCGGAGAGGCGCAGCCCGCCGATGAACGTCGTGGTTTTCCAGTGCCCGTGGGGCACGGACATCCGACAGCGCGTGCCCCGTTGTGACCGCCCCCGCAGGCGGGCCATCTTCGTTGAGACGGCTGTTTCGTCGATGAAGATCAGACGGGCCGGATCAAGGTCAGGCTGACTGTCAAACCAGGCCTCGCGCCGCTGTGCGACGTCGGGCCGTGTCTGCTCGCTGGCGTGCGCCGTTTTTTTTGATGGTCATGTCGTGACGGTCGAGACAGCGCCAGATCGTACTCGGCGCAAAGCGGACACCGTGTTCCGCTGCAAGTGTCTCCGCCAGTTCGACAAGGGAAATATCGGCCTTTGTTTCAATCGCGGCTAGCAGGAAGGCTGACCACGCTTCAATCCGGTGAGAACGGCGATCACCGCCCTGTTTAAGCGCATGGTCACGACCGCTGGCCTGCCACTCGGCAACCCAGCGGATAACGCTCGACGAAGACACACCAAAACGAACCGCCGCCGCACGACGGGTCATGCCAGAGGCAACAGCCGCAATCGTGCGGCGGCGAAGGTCAGCAGACAGGGCTCGGGTCATACGGGCCGGCCTCCATACCGGCACATAGTATGAATCAGATTTCGACCAGTATGGGAATCTTAAAATGAACCTATTAGATCAGATTATGCTCTA
>NZ_CADP01000212.1 GCF_000285295.1 Komagataeibacter europaeus LMG 18890
AATATCCATGAAAGTGGGCGACTTTCAGGATTTCCCAGTTCCAGAAGCACAGTACAAGATACCCATCACGAAAAGTGCGGAAGAACCCATTTCTCCTCGAACGCATCAAGTTCGGCGGCCGCCATGTCAGCGGCGGCGGCCTCGTAGATCCGGCGCAGGTCGGCAGCCACGGCCTTACGGTCCTTCCATGAGCAGAAGTTCAGGCTGTGAAGATCACGATGGGATACATCCGATCCAGCGCCCGGCCCTGCCACTCCCGGACCTCGTCCAGCACGGCATCGGTGACGCGGCTGATCAGGTCGGGAGAGACCTTCTGGCCATAAAGATCAAGCAGATGGGCCTGGATGTCCCGGACAGTCAGGCCGGCGGCATAGAGACCGATGATCCTGTCGTCGATCCCGTCAATCCGGGTCTGGCCCTTCTTTACAAGCTCCGGCTCGAAGCTGCTGCCGCGGTCGCGCGGCACCGTCACTGGAAAGGCGCCGTCCTGGCCCTTCAGCACCTTGGTCGTGGAGCCATTCCGCCGGTTCAACTGGCCCGGCGGGGCAGCCTTGCCCTCCTCATAGCCCAGATGCGCGGTCAACTCCCCACCCAGCATGCGCTCCATGAGCCAAATTTTCAGCTCCTTCAGCAGCCCGGCGTCACCAGGCAGGGCTTCAGGACGCTCTACGCCCGTCAGCAATTCGTCGAGGATTTCCATCGAGATGGTCATTCATACTTCCTTTCGGTTAAGTATGGACCAGATCAGTTATACACAGAAGATCGGACACTCTCGATCTCGGCGGCCATGGAACGGATCGACCAGTGGGTCGCGTCTTTGGGCGTTGTGTTCGGCGTGCGCTCGATGACCTGCGTAACCTGCGCATCCGACACCGTGCGGGGCCGGCCAGCACGGTATTCGTCGGTCAGGCCTTCGATGCCATCTTCGACAAACCGCCGCCGCCATTTGCCGACGGTGTGCTCATGCACCCCCAGGCGTGCAGCAACTTCCTTGCTTTGCAAGCCTTCGGCGCAGAGCAGAACCATCCGGCAGCGATCCGACAACGACCGCGGCGCCTTGTGACGCCGGACCTGCCCTTCAGAAAACATCCGCGCCTGCGGACTCAGCACCACCTGACCTGCCTATCGTCCCGCCATCGTTCTGCTCCCGTTATTGTGACAGGAATATCATATAATGATGCTTATTTCAGTTCCAGATGACTAGCCTCCTACGATATTTCATTTCCATCCGCGGGTAATGGCCATTTCACTGCCAATTTCTTTGATCAGAAAATCAGGCGCTCCACAATTTGCGGCGACCTCTTCCCACAAGCAAAGCGCACTGTCGACCGCACCAATAATCTCGTCCCTTCGAACAGGCTTAATCCCCGCGATCCGCGCTACTTTATTGATGGCAACCTTGCCCGGGTGCCGCCCATCACCAGCGATCGAAATAGAATGCTCGCCACCGGGGCCCGCAGAAAACGACACATCATAGGCGGGAGCCAGCGACCATTCACCAGCCGCATTCATGAGAAACGCGTGATTTCGAACATGATCGTCCCGGTTTAATGCCCGCACGTTAAATACCATACGTCTAAAAATTTCCTCGACTACATCAATCCGACGACACATAAGTTTGGCAAGCTTGATGAGATCAACGTAATCAACCACACCGTGCTGCATACCGGTATCAAGCAACCCCGCCACCGTGGACATATGCAAGCGGCCACGACCCGGACGATCAAACCGATCAGTGCCAAAAAATCGCTCTTTATTACCTTCTAGCGGAAACATTCGACAGACGTTGATGCCAGCTTCTTTCATGAGAATGCCATAAGCGATCTCGGCTTCCACCGTCCCGATCGGATCAGATGATGCACGCCCTTTGATCAATACCTGAGTCCAGCCGGAAGCGAGCGGCAGACGGTGATCGCGCAAGGAATGCATATCATCATTGATCTGCGCGACAAACTTGGGCCGCGCGCCCTGACTGCCACCGGACATGACACGGAGCCGCGAAAGATCCGCTGCGGACGCACCATTCACCACTTGTGGTATGATCTCTTCGAACCAGCCCAGATCAATGCTCTCATTCGGAAGGCTGTCTGTTTCAGGGGCGTATGTCAGGGCCCCGCTACCATAGCGCCCGACATAAGCGAGGCGCTCGATATCTCCGATTGTGGTTCGGCTGATACCTCTCGCCGCAATTTCCCGATCAAGCAGGAGACGTCCCCAACCATCTGGGAGACTATCTTCAAACAGGGAAGGAAGACTTGCACCCCGACCGCTGTTTGGCCTCAACAACTGATCATATGACCGACAAAGCACCGGAGAGAGAGGAAGAGGACTTGCCGCAAATCCGGCATCCCACTCGAAAGCTATGCTTCGACGTTCAGGATCCCGGCCAAGCTGTCCCACCTGTAGAGGCTTTTCTCCATCACCGAAATCAAGCGCAACAGAAAGTCTTTCAATCATCGCGTCCTCTGCTTCGCTGCGCGTCGACGGAGTTGACTAAACTCATCCAGTTCATCCAGGGAAGAAGCCTCTGGCATGGGAAAAAGATCAGAAAAAGCGTCAAGTGTCCCGAGCGCCTCAGCTATTGCTAGCAG
>NZ_CADP01000211.1 GCF_000285295.1 Komagataeibacter europaeus LMG 18890
GGTATCCACTGGAGTGCTGACACGAGACTGACGAAGCCAAGATATGATTCCTTGGTTTTGTCATATCGGGTGGCAACGCGTCGCCAGTTCTTGAGTTTGTTGAACAGGCGCTCGACGAGATTGCGCCAGCGATATTTGGTTTTATCATGAGGTACAGGATTGCGACGGTTGCTTTTGCTCGGGATGACGGCTTCGATTTCGGCCTTGGCAAGTTCCTCGCGAATGAGGTCGGCATCGTAACCTTTGTCTGCCAGTAACGCCTCGATCTTGTCAGCGATCATGCGGAACAGCGGGCCGAAACCCTGAATATCGTGGGTCTGTCCCGGCGTCAGGACAAAACCGAGAGGGCGTCCCCTGGCGTCGCATCGGGCGTGCAGTTTGGTGGTGAAACCACCGCGCGATCGGCCAAGCGCCTCGGTTTCCTGTGTCCCTTTTTTATACCGATAGCACAATGATGTGCCCGGACCACCGTGCTGTCGATCATGTCGGCAGTGGTATCCCGCTCGACCATTTCAGCCAAGGTTTCGAGCATCGCATCGAACACGCCTGTCGTCACCCATCGTCGGTAGCGTCGGAACACGCTGTTCCACTTGCCATAATCATCAGGCAGGTGGCGCCACTGCGATCCGGTTCGGGCAATCCACATCATGCCTTCGAAATACAGACGATTGTCTTGCGCAGGACGGCAGCCACGACCCCTCTCAGGCGGAAGCAGCGCCCCGATGATGGCCCATTCCTCGTCCGAAAGCCCAATTCGCTCGCCCAACAACGCCTCCAAAAGGCAGCTTTGAATCAATCATGGACGTTACTGTCAACCTTTGTCCACGAAACCTAGCACTACAGTTGTGTTTTGATGCGAGATATGATTCCGTGTGTTGGTATGGAACGGAACAGGATGACAGGTGGCGCGTCTGTTGAGGAGACGCTGTCGCTGACGGTTGAGGGATTACGGGCGGTCAAGGAAAAGATACGTCCCCTGTTTGGTCAGGCACGGGTTGCGGTCTCAGCGGAGCATTATCTGGAAACGCTCCTGGGCAATCTGCCGCGCAAGACGGGCTGGCAACGTGCGGAAGCCGCAGGCGACGAAGGCCCCTGGCGTCAGCAGGCTTTGCTGGGCCGGACGCAGTGGGACGCTGACGGTCTGCGCGACATTGTCCGCGATCATGTTCAGATTACCCTGGGTGATGAAGACGCGGTTCTTGTGATCGATGAGACCGGTTTTCTCAAGAAAGGCAAGGCGTCCTGTGGTGTAGGGCGCCAGTACACGGGTTCGGCTGGCAAGATCACGAACTGTCAGGTTGGTGTGTTTGCAGCCTATGTTTCTTCACAGGGTCATGCTTTCGTGGATCGCGCCCTGTATCTTCCCAAAGCCTGGACATCAGATCCGGTACGGCTGTCTGCGGCCTCTGTTCCTGCGGACGTAACGTTTGCAACCAAACCTTCTCTGGCCCGACAGATGATCGAACGTGGCCTGCAGGCCGGCCTTCCCTTCGAATGGGTCGCTGCTGACAGTGTCTATGGCGTAGGGGAAATCGAAATGAGCCTGCGTCATGCCGCAAAAGGGTATGTTCTGGGGGTGGCAGGCAGTCACTGGTTCAACTCCTGGGGCCTGGGAGAGAGACCGGTTGCGGGAGAAGCCCGTGATATCGCCCGGGATGCTCCAGAAGAAGACTGGGTCTCCCTGTCAGCCGGACACGGGACGAAAGGCGATCGTCAGTATGACTGGCTGTGGTGTCCGCTCGCCGAACTCGAGGGGGCAGACTATACCCCGGCCGACAACAGAGGGAGTGTCCTGAAGTCTGTGTATCTGGCCTGGCCCATGGGTTTTCAGATACTCAAGCGGCGAAGCGCTCGCCGAACATTATGGCGAACTGGTTGCGGGCTGCAAACCATTCCCGAACATTCCGCCCGTCTTTCTCAAAGCTGCGGATCGCCAGGTAGATCAGCTTCGTTGCGGCATCGTCGGTCGGGAACGAACCGCGCGTCTTGATCGATTTGCGGATGACCCGGTTCAGGCTCTCGATGGCGTTCGTAGTGTATATGATCTTGCGGATCGCCGGATCGAAGGCAAAAAACGGGATCACTTCGGCCCATGCCCGGCGCCATGCCGGGGCGATCGACGCGTATTTCCCGGCCCATTTCTCCTCGAACGCATCGAGCTCTGCGGCCGCCATGTCAGCGGTCGCCGCCCCGTAGATCCGGCGCAGGTCGGCAGCCACGGCCTTGCGGTCCTTCCATGAGCAGAAGTTCAGGCTGTGGCGCACCAGGTGAACAATACAGGTCTGAACCATCGCCTCGGGAAAGGCGGCGGTGATGGCCTCGGGAAAGCCTTTCAGCCCGTCCACGACCGCGATCAGGATGTCCTGGATGCCCCGGTTCTTCAACTCGTTCATGACCGAAAGCCAGAATTTGGCGCCTTCATTCTCGGCGATCCAGAGCCCCAGAACCTCGCGCACTCCCTCGCGGGTGACACCGAGAGCAACGTAAACCGCCTTGTTTTTAACGGTCCGGCTGTCAGCATCGCGGATCTTTACCCGAAGGGCATCGAAGATCACGATGGGATACATCCGATCCAGCGCCCGGCCCTGCCAC
>NZ_CADP01000210.1 GCF_000285295.1 Komagataeibacter europaeus LMG 18890
CAGCAAGGCATTGTCAAGCTTGAAAAACTTTCGGATCGGGCTCTAATGGATGGTGCCAGGATTTTCATAGGCTAAAAAAGCATTACTTTCATGTTGGTGATGGCTCCGTCATGACATAAACAATGAATTCCGCACCCGTCTTGTATATGTAGAAACGGAAATCATTATAAATGGGAGTCAGGACAGCCATTTTCATCTTGGCGGCATCGATTTCAGAATCAGATGGGAAGTTCAAAGGTAACCCCTGCTTCGCCAGAACATAATACCCCCAAACGTCGTGATCACCGAGTATCCGGGGAACGAGAGCGCGGAGTGTACGGTTTGAGGCGAGTGCTGGGACATTGGCTGGTGCTGCTCTTTCCTGTCCCAACACAATGACCTTGTCACCAAATTGATAACCGTTTTCCAGTAGTTTGTTGATAATTGCAGTGGAAACAACATCCCTGTAATCAGCCTCCTGACGAAGGACATTCCCATAGGCATAGCATGTGGAAACAGCAGTAAACAGATTGAGGGATATCATGGATACGCCCAATATTTTCCATGACGAAGACATGCCCATATAAAATAGGAACATAAGTAGCGCGGGAAACCCGAGGAAAATTCGATCGGCACCAACCGGGTTATCCAGAAGCAAGCAGAGTCCTGGTGTAAGAAAAATAAAGGCAATAATGGCAAGTAGTATTATGCACTTATTAGGTTTTCTAAACTGGGAATTTTTAATGATAGGCGAGAAAATGGAAATTATTGCCAGAAATGCCATTGATATCGTATAGGGTGTGGGCAATTTCCATTGTAATTTAAATAGGGTATATGTATTTTTTAGGATTTTATTGAAAATATCGGCGTTAACTTTCAAGATCGAATTGTGGCCGCTGGCATAGTCGTGGAAATGCACAAATGGAATTACAGTTATTTTATAAAGAACAAATGATGCAACCATTAAAGAAGCATCAGTTAATAAGCAGACAAGGGCATCCTTGAGGCTGTTATTGTTCATAACGCTAAAAATAAAAACCATAAAGCATAATGCATAATAAAAATTGAGAGATGCCTGATATGTGGATAAAAGCACGACGAGGATCACCGTACGATAAATATAACCCTTTATCCCATTGTTCCGGTAAAGCAGAGCAGCAGCCACAGCAAAAAGCTGGGTCAGGGACATGATCCAGCATTCAAATCTGAAGGAAATATTTCCCAAAAACAGAGGATTAACCAAAATTGGCGTTGAAAGGATAGTTTTTTTCAGTAAAGTTTCATTGGGAAATAGTTTTTTGGAAATTATTACCGCTGCAATAGCCAGAGCAGGCAACGACAACAGCAGAGGCAAGGGTGCAATATCAAGATTGATTGTATTTTCAGTCAGGAGGAAAACGAACAGATCAGCTAGGGGGCGACCGTCCCCTTCCCATCCATAATCGCCGCTTAATGATCTTTTATAATCGTCCCAGTAAAATGTATTACTTATTAGCAGCGGAATGATGTATAAAAATCCCAATAAGTTAAATATCAAAAATAATTTCTTATCTTCTGTTTTTATATTTAACGATTTCATACTACACCATAATAAATTTGCTGTGTGCCTGAGTGGATTAACGGTTGAACTGACATTCTGTATAATGCCTTTTTGTCCAGAAAAAACAAATTGTATCGAGTTGGAAGCGGCAATTGTAAGTTCGGACTAGTCAAAAGGCTAGTGTAAGTTAACCGGATAACCTTGATGATGGGAATAGAACATGGTTCATTTATGTGACAGCAACATGATGGCGTTACCTTCCTTGGCTGGAGGATCGTGCAGCTTTTTGTAGCCAGTCTAGTCGCACATCATCACGTTTCTTTCCATTCCAATATCAATGGGAATGTTTATCCGCCCGGACTGTTGGTAAAGCTGTGTAGTCATAAACAGTTTCATCGGAATGCAGAACGTGGTCTGTGTGTTGTAATGCCTTGACCATATTCTGATCTACCTTATAGCCCATCATGTCCAGAAGCAGGAATTTTATCATGGGGCTTGTAAACCAGCCATTCTGGTTGCGCATCTTTTCTCCCATGTCACAATAATGACCTGTTTCATCCATCATGAACATCGGGATGTCATATTGTGGGTATCCCCCATATTGCAGGGCATGACCAACGGCATCTCCGGTCACCACTTCACCATGGTCAGACACATAAATAAGTACGTAGTGTCCTAATTTTTCATGAGCCATATCCATAATGTTATGCAATATACGATCAGTTCTATGGATTGAACGATCATAATCATCCGCTGTTGGAAGTCTTGCAGTTACCCATAAATTTTTTCTTCTGTAATTTGATAGGAGAGAGCACCTGTAACGATATCTGCCAGGCGAGACATTCCTCTCCAGATAACAGTTGTTCCGGGCGGAGCATCGGAAGCGCGATCAAGGTAACCACCCAGTCTGGCGACTGCCCGGATGTAAAAATCCAGGTCTGGTGAAGTGCTGAGTTTGCGTATGGGTGTGAACTGTTCGAGTATTTGGCGTTCCACATCTGTAAAAACGGTAGAAGGCGACGTCCCTGGTAATTCACGCCTGAGCATTGTTATCCATGAGATACGCCAGGCCACCACGCAGCATAAGGCGATACAGTTTGCGAGCCGGCCTGCGGTCGTTAGGCGGAGCTCTTCAAGCTT
>NZ_CADP01000209.1 GCF_000285295.1 Komagataeibacter europaeus LMG 18890
TATGTGGACGGCCGTTTAAGCGCAATACCTCATATTGTTCTCCCGATGTCATTTCCAAAACGTATTATTCTACCGGCTGGATGATGAATACCGATTTAACGCGAAGACCCGGTCAGATGCGCTCTTATGTCCGGCCTGTTTATGCGACTTTATGCGCTGGCCATCATGGGTGTGCGCTCACGTGTCAGGCACCAATCTCGTATCGCGTGCTCAGGGGCACAGACGGTCGAACGGTATGGCCTGAACTGTTGCTGAATGACAGTCTTCCCATCACGTCGGTTCGTACATACTGCCGGATCTACCGGAGCAAGCTCCGGTGTCCATCGTTCTGCTGGTGCAGGTCAGCCTGCTGAAACACTGACACCAGCCGGACGATAGATCTCTTTACGTGACAACAACGCCCAGATGATACGAGCCATTTTATTGGCAAGTGCAACTGTTGCCAGACGCCTTGGACGACGCGCCATGAGTTCGCATAGCCACTGACCCGCAGCGCTATCCCACTTATGGGCACGATGAAGCATGGCCGTCGCACCAAGAACCAGCAACGTTCTTATCTGCCGGTTGCCCGTTTTGGTAATCCTGCCCAGACGGGTTTTACCGCCGGTAGAATGCTGACGAGGCACAAGCCCAAGCCAGGCGGCAAAATGGCGCGCAGAGGCGAAGGAGCCAATATCCGCGACCGAGGCGACAATCAGAGAAGCCGTTATGGGACCGACCCCAGGGATGGTCATCAATCGACGCGCATCCTCATCGCTTTTTGCACGCGCCCGGATCTGCACTTCCAAAGTATCAATGCTCTGAGCGACCTTTTCATAATGATCAAATAACAACATGGCACTCTGCTTCATGGCAGCAGGCAGGTCGGCTGATGTCTCTATTTTTGCCATCAGTTCTGGCAGATGGCGTGTGCCCAGAGGGGCTATCAGCCCGAACTCGGAAGCAAGAGCCCGTAACGCATTACTCAGCATGGTCTGCTGTTTGACCAGAAGAGCGCGGGTAGAATGCAGTGACAAGATACCTTGCTGCTCTTCGCTCTTGATCGGAACACACATCGTATCAGGATGAGACGCCGCCATGCAGATCGCAGCCGCATCAACAGCGTCGTTTTTCTTGCCTTTTTTGACAAATGATTTGACCCGATCAGGAGGAACCAGTCTGACATCATGACCAATCCTGCTGATCACCCGTGCCCAGTAATGAGCTGACCCGCAGGCTTCCAGAACAACTTCACATGGGTCAAGTTTTGCAAAAAATGCTGAAACTTCACTGCGACCAAGCTTGCGCTTGAAAACGCACTTTCCATTTGCGTCAGCCCCATGAGCCTGAAAAACGGATTTGGCAATATCAAGGCCAATTATGCTAGCTTTCATACGGGCGGTCTCCTCCTGATGGTCAGTGAACCTCCATCATGGCACATTGATGCCGCAGGGAGGCCGTCCACCCCATCTCGTTTCGCAAATGATCGCGTTTATTGAAGCCTGCCGTGCCGATTACGGGGTCGAGCCAATCTGTCGCGTTCTGCCGATTGCCCCGTCCACGTTTTACCAGCAGGCGGTCATGGCAAGAGATCCGACCAGGGCCAGCCCGCGTGCCCTGCGCGATAGGGAACTGATGGAACATATCCGCCGGATCTGGCGGGACAACCGTGCTGTTTATGGTGCGCGTAAGGTCTGGCACAGCCTACAGCGTGAAGGGCGACAGGTTGCGCGCTGCACTGTCGAGCGCCTGATGCGGCAGATGGGTCTGAAGGGGGTGATCCGGGGCCGGAAGGTCATCACGACCCGTCCGGATACGGCGCGCCCCTGTCCTGATGACAGGGTCAACCGGCAGTTCCAGGCCGAGGCTCCCAACCATCTCCGGGTCTCGGACTTCACCTATGTCCAGACCCGGAATGGCATGGTCTATGTGGCGTTTGTCATCGATGTGTTCGCCCGCAGGATCGTGGGCTGGAAGGTCTCGACCTCCATGACCACCCAGTTCGTGCTCGACGCCCTTGAACAGGCCATCTGGCAACGAAAGCCCGCGGGAAACAAGGCGCTGATCCACCATTCGGATCGTGGATCACAAGGCGGATTCAACCGGTCGTCGCAACACCCCGTTTTTGGAGGTGACGATGACAACAGGAAGGCGCAAATCCGAGCGTTCGACGCGGCACAAATTATTCTCGCCAGGACGGCCGCCTGTCTGGCAGCGTGAGAATCTGTGCCGGTTCTGGCGCGGTATCGCTGCTGGGCTGTCAATCGGCACTCAAAAATAACCCCTGATCGGCATGCAATATTAACCCCCTGTTGAAGGGCCGGCCTGTCTCCTGAAGCCGTAGGCGTAAGGAGACAGGCCGGGGCAGGTATGGATCTGGAGAGAGGTTCAGTTACGGTTCCTGAACCGCCAGCTTTCGTTCCCTGTCTCGATGATGTCGCAGTGATGGGTCAGACGGTCGAGCAGTGCCGTGGTCATCTTGGCGTCGGCGAATACACTGGCCCATTCACCGAAGGACAGGTTCGTGGTGACAATGACCGAGGTCTGTTCATAAAGGCGGCTGATCATATGGAACAGCAACTGTCCGCCAGACTGGGCAAAGGGCAGGTATCCCAGTTCGTCGAGGATGACAAAGTCCAGTCGGCCGAGTTGTTCGGCCAGCCGACCCGCCCTTGCCGCCCGACTGTCAGCCTCAAGCCGGTTGACCAGGTCCACCACGTTGAAGAACCGGCCACGCCGACCTGTGCGGATGCAGCTCCGGCCAATGGCCGTGGCCAGG
>NZ_CADP01000208.1 GCF_000285295.1 Komagataeibacter europaeus LMG 18890
GCACTCGGCAAGGCGGCAGGCCTGGTGTTGCCGTTTACCGGCACGGCCAGCATGCAACTGCATATCGAGGAAATCTCACGCTGCGTCGCACGCGGAGCGCATGCCGTCGTCCTGCTCGATCGTGCCGGCTGGCATACGACACCCAAACTCAGACTGCCGCGCAACGTCAGCCTGATCTTCCTGCCGTCCCGTGCTCCCGAACTAAACCCGGTCGAGAATATCTGGCAGTTCCTGCGCGCCAACTGGCTGGCCAATACCGTCTTCGACGGCATCGAGCACATCATCGACGCTGCCTGTTCCGCTTGGAATAATCTTGCCGCCTTGCCTGACACCATTCGATCCATCGGTCTTAGAAAGTGGGCTCACACAGGTCAGTGCCCATAACCGTTGGTATGACTCTGTAACCATGCAGGTTTAGGAAGCCTGTTTAGGTTATCCCGGCTTTGCGCTGATGAAAGATGCGACGCACTTAGGTCCTCTGTTCGTTTCATTCCTCGTATGGAGGCAGTGTCGCAAGACTGACATCCCCGGATAGACAGGGGCTTCGGACTGGGCAACCTCATGATACCCTTCCCTTGCGAAACAGTCGTATCAAACGGTTTAATGACTGCTATGGCGTTAATCATCACCGAAACTGGAGTTAAAGCAGTATAGCCTTGACCATATGCATCTTCCCCTGACCCTCTAAACCGTAACCGTTCTTGGCTATTCGGGCCTTGCTCCAACCATGCTATGTTCATTGTCACCTTTCGATTTCAACTAAGGTTGGTGGGGACGGGAGTCGTCAGTTCTCCCGGCGTTTGAAACGCACTTTCGATTCAGCGCCGAACCGGCGCACTCAGGTACACCCCATGATCGCCAACCAGCATGAGACCTGCCGGTATCTTCGCACGGTCGACATCCGCACCGGTCGGATGGCGCGACGACACGCCAGCCTTGAGAAAGGCCGGGTCAACAAGCTGATCATAGGTAGGGGAATGTTCGCTCGCGGCTTGCGCATGAGCAAGAAGACGCGCCACCAGGGCGTGGTCAAAATGAAGTTTCATTGCAGTATTCCTTCGTGTGATCCCCTTGCGAGGACACAAAAAAGGCGGAACACCGAAGTATCCCGCCTTAAGAAATAAGAACCGGCGCCTCTGGCCCGAGGGACGCCCGATGCCGTTGCCGGTCATTCATCTTCATCGTCATCAAAGAAACGAAGCGAGGCATCGACCGGGCCGTCCGCATCAAACAGGACGTAATCACAGTCGTGATTCCGGGCCAGGGCAAGAATGGCCCGCAGTGACCGCGACCCCGGCCAATCATGGGAGTATGGATCCAGATGGGGTGGACGGCCTCCATGCGACATCAATGTGCCATGATGAGGTCGGAAGACCATTCAGAGGAGACCGCCCGGATGAAAGTTACCATAATCGGCCTGGATATCGCCAAGTCTGTTTTTCAAGTGCATGGCACGGACGCAAGCGGAAAATGTCTGCTCAAGAAGAAACTCGGGCGGAGTGAAGTTATCTCATTCTTTGAAAAGCTGGAGCGCTGCCTGGTCGTACTCGAAGCCTGTAGCACGTCGCATCACTGGGCTCGTGTCATCCGTGACACCGGTCATGAGGTAAAACTCATTCCCCCTGAAATGGTCAAACCATTTGTCAAACGTGGCAAGAAAAACGATGCTGTTGATGCCGCCGCGATTTGTCTTGCCGCGATCCATCCCGACACGCGCTTCGTCCCGATTAAAAATCGGGAGCAGCAAAGCCTGTTATCGCTGCACTCAACTCGTACCCTTCTGGTCAAACAGCAAACGATGCTGGTGAATGCGTTGCGTGCACTTGCAGCGGAATTCGGTTTGATTGTTCCCCTTGGAAATGCCCGTCTCCCCGAACTTCTGGCGAAAATCGAAACCTCATCCAATCTGCCTGATGCCCTGAAACAGACAACCATGCTGCTCTTTGAACAGTATGGTCGACTGAACGAAAGCATAGAAAACCTGGAAGGAGGTATCCGGACACATGCCAAACAGGATGAAGATGCTCGCCGTCTTTTGACCATCCCGGGCATTGGTCCGGTAACCGCCTCCCTGATTGTCGCGTCTGTTACCGATATTGGGGCCTTCGATACGGCCCGGCACTTCGCAGCCTGGCTTGGTCTCGTACCGCGCCAGCATTCATCGGGCGGAAAAACCCGATTGGGCAGAATTACCAAAACGGGCAACCGGGAAATAAGAAAGATGCTCGTTCTGGGCGCAACATCCATGCTTTACCGCGCACAGAAATGGGATAGCGCTGCGGGAGTATGGCTTTGCAAGCTTCTGGAACGTCGCCCGGGCCGTCTGGCAACCGTGGCGTTAGCCAACAAGCTGGCCCGGATCATCTGGGTTTTGTTGTCGCGCAAAGAGATCTATCGTCCGGCCGGTCGCAGTGTCGCTATAGTCTGACATGTACCACCAGGATGATGGATACCGGAATAAGCTCCGGTAGATCCGGCAGTATGCACTGACCGCGTGATGGGAAAGACTGTAATCAGAAGCAGTTCAGGCAATACCGAATGTCCCCATGTGCCATTGAGCACGAGATCCAGATTGGTGCCTGACACGCAAGCGAACACCCATGATGGCCAGCGAAGGATTTCGCATAAACAGGCCGGACATAAGGGCGCATCTGACCGGATCTCCACATCATGACAGTATCAGTGCATTTCGCTGGAGCGAAAATACGCAGAAGAAAGATACGACAATGCAATCAATGTGACCTCTTGCATCGTAAAGGCCGTCCACATAAG
>NZ_CADP01000207.1 GCF_000285295.1 Komagataeibacter europaeus LMG 18890
CTGGTCTCGAAATTCGATGACCATATCCCGCTTTATCGTCAGAACGAGATCTTTGCCCGTCAGGGTGTCGAAATCCCCCGTTCAACCCTGATCGACTGGTGTGGTCAGGCCGTTGCCGTTCTGCGTCCTCTCACAGATATGATCCGTCAGGAGGTCGTGGGGGCAGACCTGCTTCATGCCGATGATACGCCCATCCAGGTTCTTGATCCCCGCCTGCGTCAGGCTGGTAAACCACGCGGTGTGAAGGAAGGGCGGATCTGGACCTATCTGCGCGATCCCCGCCCATGGGGCGGGAGTGATCCACCCGCCGTTGCCTACTGGTTCTCTCCCGATCGCAAGGGGATCAATCCCCAGACCCATCTGGCACAGTTCCGTGGTATTCTGCAGGCTGACGCCTACGCCGGGTTCAGGGACCTGTATAAACCCGATGCAACGGGAACCGTGCGCGTGCGCGAAGCGGCCTGCTGGGCCCACCTGCGTCGGGCATTCCATGATGTCTGGAAAGGCAGCGGCTCGACAATTGCAAGGGAAGCGCTTGAGCAGATCGGAGAGCTCTACGATATCGAGCGGCAGATCACCGGGCATCCCGCCAGGCACCGTCTGGCTGTCCGACAGGAAAAAAGCCGCCCCCGCGTTATAGCGTTCCATGCCTGGTGCGAAGCACAGCTCACCCGCATCCCCGGGAAGGGGGAACTGGCAAAAGCGATCCGCTATGCGCTCAACCGGTGGGCCGCCTTTACCCTGTTTGTGGAAGATGGTCGTGTCGCCATTGACAATAATCCTGCCGAACGAGCCATACGGCCCGTATGCGTCGGCCGAAAAAACTATCTCTTTGCCGGTTCCGATGCCGGTGGGGACAACATCGCTGATGCCATGACCCTCATCGAAAGCGCAAAACTCTCAGGCCTCAATCCGCACGATTACCTCGCCGACGTCCTGGCCCGTATCAACGAGCACAAAATCAACCGGCTCCAAGAACTGTTGCCATGGAACTGGAAACCCGTGACAGATCTTCACAAACAGGCCGCATGATCAACGGCGGCCTTAAGCGGCCGGTTACGTTGAAGAAGCCTGTAGGAATGGTTTCTTTTCTGATCTTACTGTTGATAACTGGCTTTCTGTCTAAACTGCCTGTCTGCTCAAAGATATCAAAGAGGATGGGGGGTTGCCTGCCTTATCCCGGTCATTCAACCTTATCTTTGCAAGATCCGAAAGCTGACCGGCGACATACTCCGCTGTGCTGCCTGACCGCTCAAGGAATATGAAGCAGACAGGCGGGATACGCCTTCATATCGGTCATTCAGAGGAGGGTCGATGCATCCGAACAGAGTACAATTTGAAACGAGATGAACTAGAGAACACTCAAAATAAAATATCGTTTCCCTAGTTATTTCAAACAATTCCACAATAAGATAACACAATAGGAAAATTAACATTTAATTTAATAAATTACACTCAATATGACCCAGCATTCCTTAATGTATTTTCAAAACTTATTTGCATATTCGCTATTGATGCGGTTGGGTGATAAATATCGTTAAATCTACCAATATGATAATGCCGGCTCAATGTTGCTGTCCCCGCTTGAAATCCAGTCGCCCGTGCAATTCCGAACGTTCCTTTACTAAAAAACGAGACATATGTTGAGCTTCTTCGACCATAGTGAAGAGAAGTGGCAGAGCATGTCTCATAGATACGACAAGGAGTACCTGTTGGTGGTCGCGTAACTAGGGCAAGGTCGAATAATCGAGCCAAAGTTTCTCGCGTCTCGTCTAATGTTCCTCTTGCTATTTTATCTTTACATTCAAGCATTACAATCGGAAGCCCATGTGGGTGGCCGCCCCCATTATTTCTAATTGCCGCCCCAATTTGAGCTGGTAGCATACTTATATCACATTCATGTAGTGCACCACTACGGCCTTGCCATTGAAGACTTCCTCGAAGTTCAAATCTGTATTGATACCCTGGACCAACATATTCCAAGAGTACGTAGCCAGGCGCTCTAACGTTATTCCGTCTAATACCACTACCTTTCGCAGGAAAAGCAAATAAACTTCCTGCAGGCAATTGAGTGCCGTCGCCTCTGCGTAAAGTAACCGTCCATCCTGGAAGTAAAGAAGCTGTTTCAGCAAGTTTCATGAGAATCCATGCTTCAAGTGCCTTCCCTGCACCTGTTGGAACTGCGAGTATTCCGTGAGCCGCTCGCAGTAAGCCAAGTATATGCAGAAGATTTGCTCGAATAGGTAGTGGTAATGCCATTTATGAAAGCTTTCCTGGTTGCAATTTCATTATACTCATCAATATTTCATCAAATTGTTCTAAAATCGAAGAATCATCATGTGCTTCTTCTGATTTTTTTCCGCCTACGGGATTTCCTGAAGGGTCAACAAACTGAATTCGAACACTCTCCTCCCCGTCTGTAAAATTACTTGCAATCTGCTCAGCACTTGCAAGTGCTCGAGCCGGCTCTATCAAACGCAACCGTAATATACGTATGGCTTCCTCTAATTGCTCCGTTTCAGGAATAGTTACACGGTCATCATCACCATCAGGCTCTTGCGATGCGATCTCTCTCCCAAGAGAAATCTCCGTCATCAACTCACCAGCAAGAGAACCAAAACCAGATTGATTAAGTATTTGAATGATTTCCATCACATTTTCATTAATAGCCATTATAACTCCATTAGATAAACAAAAGAAACATACCATAAAATTTGGATACGTTATGCCTTATCTTGACCTAAGAGCCTGAATCAGAAAGCGGTTTGATTGATTTTTCGCAGAA
>NZ_CADP01000206.1 GCF_000285295.1 Komagataeibacter europaeus LMG 18890
GAAGCCGATCTGATCCGGATGCGTACTCGTGAAGGGATGGCCGTTGCACGCGACAAAGGTAAACTACGCGGAAAGAAACCCAAGCTTTCTGAACGTCAGCAAAAAGAGCTTCGCCGGATGTATGATACCGGCGATTACTCCATCAGCGATCTTTCAGAACTGTTTTCTATTTCTCGGCCAACTGTCTATCGAACTCTCAGCAGAACAGCCTCAACGTTCTTGTTGGGTTCACTCTAAGCGTACGTAAAGTACACTTTCGTGTTGTGACCCCTTGAGGGTGCTGTGTGTGCCTTCCAGGGCAGAACTGCTCAGGGCTTCCTGACGGCTCAGGACGCGGCTGATCAGGTACGGATCAGGCAGGGCGCGGGCGAGGGCGGCGATTTCACCCAGGGCGGACAGGGCCTGCCCATGGCGGGCGGCAGCATCGCCCAGCATAACGCCCGCTTCAGGCGGCGACGGGGGCACGACCCCGTAATGCTGGGCATAGGGGGCGGGTAGCCGCTGCAGACAGTCCCGGATCCCGCCGGCCAGATCCTCACGCTTCATCCTGCCCAACCTTTTCCAGAGACCGGATTTTCCTAGCATGATTAAGTTTTTTGTTAAAATCTTAATCATGTTTGCCAAGAGTGGGCTCTTGCGCAAGGTTCTGCCAGATTGTGCGGGTGGCTACAGGTGACGCGAATGCAAAATCCCTCCAGCCCCCGAACCTGTCCGGTAATATGGATTACCGGACAGATTGTTAATGCCCGTTTTCCCGACGTCAGAGCGCAGTACTCCGACGCCTCAAAGCGGATGTAGCTACAAGATGTATGAGGATTGGTTTCGGTCAAATCCAGAGCGGTTCACGGCGCCTTGTCCTTTTACTCGCCCTGTCAGGCTTCAGTCAGTCTGAAAGGCCGATCTCACGCCCTCAACAAAGCTTTCCCATTCTTCATCTGTGACTTGTCGGATGACTTCAGGTCCTGAGAATTCTTTCCGTAGGCCTTTGCCGACGATAAAGTTGTTGGACTGCAAGCTCCGAATGATGCGGTCGGCATCCTTGTCCGGCATGTCCAGCACGGCCTTGATTAGCCCGCGTGCCCTATGGTGACGTCGGAGATAGTCAGCCTCCTCCTGCATGTGCTCGTTCATTGTGAGTTTGATAACGTGCCCAAGATAGTCGACATGCGGCGCAAGATCCGGATAGCGCCAAGCTGGCCGAGTAGCTTCATCGCCAGTAAACACGAGGTTGGACTGAATGCCGTCCGGATAGGTTTTATTTTCCGACGCGAAAGACACATGCGGGCGTGCGACCCTCATCAGGGGGATTGAGACGCGCTCAAGGATCGCATCGTAGTGACGCCTGCTCGTCTTGTCGTCCATAATGGCAACGGACACCGGAATGATGACACCATCCGGGATAGCGTTATCCCGGCAGAGAATGTCATTGATGAGGTAGCGGTGTGTCCGACCGTTCCCGTCTGCCAAGGGGTGAATGTAGACGAAGCCGAAGGAGGCGACTGCAGCACGTAGGATGGGTGACTGCCCTTGGGTTTTTTCGAGGAAGACCGCTAGTCCATCAAGCATGTTCTTCAGGTCTTCCGGTGGTGGCGCCACATAATGCACGACCTCCCCACGTATCGTGTTCTCGCCTACAAAAACTGGTGATTTTCTGGGACCGAAACTGCTGATGAACGTCTTCGAGCCGATAATATCCTTCTGTAGTTCAATGAGCGCCGGACCGAGAAGCGGGATTGCACCCTTGCCGGTTCTGGTTGCCAGCACATGGCTGAAGAGGGAAATCTTGTCGGTCTGGTCAGCCTCGCCCTCGATAGCAAAGCTTGCCTTGCTCTCACGATTGGTGAGCCAGACTGCCGCCCGCGCGAGCATGTCATCGCCGAAATCCTCCTGCAGGCGGGTATATCTGGCGGCGATGTCGAAACCTGCGGCAAGTTCCAGCGGCCGGCTTTTTCTGATGGAGGGACAAAAATACCTTGTCCCTGGCATGTTATCCCGCACATGCCACTTTTTAATATTGATGGCTTGGTTCTGGTTTGCGGTAACAACCAGCTTGTCATTCAACGCGGAGACATAGTTGCCACCGACCGCCGTTTCGGTTTCTAGTTCTAGTCCCGTCAGAAACTCATAAAGAAAGGCGGCGCGGCGCGCGTATTGCCCCGTCGGTTCCCGCTCTATCCAGACTCGCACGAAGTCAGGTCCTGACGCCTCGAATACCCGCGCCAGCAGTTCGAGGTTGGTTGGCTCATAACGCAGGTGGAACTGAAGATGTCCGGCCGGGGTCTCAACGGGTCGCATGCTTTCCGGATAAACTTCGTAGCTCTCAAAGCCATGATGGCGGCTCTCCCGGCGCGAACCGACCGTGCTAGTCACGGGAAAGCCGCAGCAGGGATCGATACCAAAGTTATCGCCGAGCCATCGCCCGCCAAGCAGCGTGGACCTTTCTACGTCCGTCATTAGAAACACGCCTCATTCGAAAAAACCGATTACGATTGCGCATATTCGATTAGAAATCAGCAATATTGCAAGAAAAGACTTACGCCGTAGGCGAACGGTTCTCCAGAAAAGCCGGGCTAAGGCAGGCTGACAAGATCCGACGCTAAACGGCGCCGAGATTGGCGAAAACAGCTGCTTTTCAACACAATTCGTCGGAAAGCGGACTGGCAGTTCCCCTAAAGTTGTCGGCTCTATTGGATTGAGAGTGATAACGTCGCAAGGGGTGGCAGACCCATGACCTGTTACACTATATGGGTGTACGTTACCGAAGCCTCCCGCAGGGAGGGTTTGGGAGGGTACACTATGGG
>NZ_CADP01000205.1 GCF_000285295.1 Komagataeibacter europaeus LMG 18890
CCCGCGTCATAGCCCGAAAGCCCGCCGCTTTCCGTGGTTTTTACCGACTGGCTATCAATCACGCCCGCGCTTGGAGAGGCTTCACGCCCCTCAATCTCGCGCAGGCTCATGACCAGGACCGTATTCATGACTTCGAACAATCCGGCATCACGCCAGGCGTAAAAATAGCGCCTGACGGTCGAGACCGGCGGAAAGCATTTCGGCAGCAAACGCCACGCACACCCGGCCGAGGCTATGTAGAGCATCGCGTTGACCACCTCGCGCATATCCGTCGTGCGGGGGCGACCACCCCGTTTCGCCGGGGGTATAAATGGCATGATCAGAGCCCACTCTTCGTCCGTCGTATCCGATGGATATCGCATTCCTTCCCGGCTATGTTCACGTCGGGCAATACCAGTCCATGTCACCATTCACTCCATCTCTTCGTAAAGACGGATGAATCACAACAGGCTGGTATTGTTCAAAAACTTTCGGATCGGGCTCTCAGGGATCAATACGCCGCGTCGCGGTGAATGTTCCCCTGATGCCGCAATTGCTGCGCGTGTCGTTCTTACGCTGGCGGGACGCGATACATGGCACACAGCTTGTTGCCGGTCGGGTCACGCAGGTAGGCAAGGAACAGGTCACCGGATTCATGGTGACGGATGCCCGGCGGGTCTTCGCATGTCGTGCCGCCATTGGCCACGCCGGCCGCATGCCATTTGCGCACGGCATCTTCCGAACGGGCGTGCAGCCCGATTGTCCCGCCATTGGCAGCCGTTGCGGGCTGGCCATTGATGGGCTTGGTCACGATCAGGCGGCCGGTGCGATCGGCGTAAACCAGCCGGCCCTTGGCATTGATTTCCGACGGCGGCACGTCAAGGGCTTCAAAGGTGCGGTCATAGAATTTCTTCGAGGCTTCAATATCGTTCGAACCGATTACGATATGGGTAAACATGAAAGTTTCCTCTGTTCTGTCCGGACGCGATCATGGCATAGGCTGCGACAGGGCGGCAACCGTGTCCCGGTGGGGAATAAGCGTGGACCGGGGAGCAATTTTTTGTAACAATACCGGATGGGGTCAGCGATCGGGCTGACCAGTGACCTGACACGTTTGCTGAAAAAGGAAAACCATGCGTCTTATTGCTTCACTGGCCGTCGTGACCGGACTGGTTGCAGCACCACTTGGCGCGCATGCGGCATCGCTGCATACCGACTGGGAAAAATACAAGGTAACCCGTGCGTTCAATCATTTGTCCGCTGATGGGCAGCGCGCGATGGCTGATATCCTTAATGCGAAGCAGATCCTTGACGGCGGACAGACCGATGCCGCCATTCCCGCATTATATGACGCGACAAAGCGCCTGACCGCAGCAGGCAAGGCGAACAACAAGTTCATGGCCGCTGAAAACAGCCTGCAGCCCGCGCCCCAGCATCCCGCGCCCAACGGGCATGTCGCGGGCACGACGCCGGTTGCATGGGTGCCGGTTGGTGGTGAAGTCATCGGTAGCGAAACGCTGGCGCCGGAAAAGAAGGCGGCCATTTCCACCGCCAATACCCAGCTGAAGGCCGGCAAGACACAGCAGGCGGCGCAGACGCTGCAGGTCGTGGCGGAAGATGCCGACTTCATCATGGCGATCACACCGCTGGACCAGACGCTGGGTGCGGTCAACCGCGCCACCGTCTTTACCGAAGCCCGTCACCCGAAGGAGGCATCGGCAGCCCTGCAGCAGATCATTGACAATCTGGTCTTCGTTTCCGAAGATTTTGCGGAAACCGCCATTCCCGACCAGGGGCAGTCCGCCCCGGCCAGGAAATAACAGACAGGCTACCGGATGCCGCGCCATGTGCGGGGCATCCGACGCGGTGGAGGTCACTCATCTCCACCAACCTTTTTCTTTTCGCGTTCGGCATCCACGCTCATGCGCTGGAATACGCCAAGCGACACGACAATCAATGTCGCCACGACCAGCAGGCTGGCGGGATACAGTATATCGGACGGTTCGCTGGTATTGGTTTCAAATACACCGACCAGCCCCTCTATGAACACGGCAATGATGATGGTGGTAATGAACTTGGTCAGGCTGGCGCGGGCTTCGCCCAGGCTTTTCTTGCCACTTGTCTGGATAACTTCCTCTTCCACAAAATACTTGGCCACGTCAAAGACTGCGACGGCAATAACGACATAGCTTATGGCCTGTAATATGGCGTTCCGGCCCGCGTGCCACGAATGGCCCAGCGCGGACAGAAGGTCGATCATTCCGAATGTCAGAAGCAGCAGCGCAAGCAGCATGAGCATGACACTGGCGCAGGCAAAGGCGAAGCGTGACAGATGTTGCATGGACGGGTTCCGTCATTCCTGTATGGGGTGGCAGTTCACGGTCCGGCAGTGATCATATGAAAACGGGATTGCGTCCGCACACGGCAACGACCGTGCAGGCATGACCTTTCCCTCAGTGTCTGACCGAAAATGAGTTGAGTGATTTCAGTGGATTATGATTCATGGGTTTGCGATAACCTGATGAGATCAAGATGGCCTGGACTGAAATCACCCGCGCGCAGTATCGCCGGGACGACCTGGAGTATGCAAGCGACCTTCGCGATGCGGAGTGGGCGCTGATTGCGCCTTTGATGCCCGAGAAGAAACGACTGGGGAGACCACGACGTACGGATTTGCGCCGGGTCATGGAGGCGATCCTCTATATCGTCACTACGGGTTGCCAGTGGCGACAATTGCCTCGTCATTTTCCCGCCTTCACGACCGTGCAGGGCTATTTCTACCGTTGGATCCGCGAGGGACGATGGGAAGCGATAAACCATATTCTCGTGATCCTGTCGCGTGAGCAGGACGGGCGAGACG
>NZ_CADP01000204.1 GCF_000285295.1 Komagataeibacter europaeus LMG 18890
ACGGAAAAGCCATTGGTTTCGCTCTGGCACCCGGACAGGCCCATGAACTGCCACTGGCGCCAGCCATGCTCGACGATCTCCCCTCTGTTCCCCTGTGGGTCGTGGCGGACAAAGGCTACGCGTCAGACGCCTTTCGTGAACGGATATGGGACATGGGAGCCCGACCGGCCATTCCCGCGAAACGACGCGATGCGCCGGTCGCCTGTCCCAAATGGGCCTATCGATGCCGACATCTTGTGGAGAACCTCTGGGCTCGTCTCAAGGAATGGCGCGCTGTCGCAACCAGATACGAAAAAACAGCAACCTCGTTCCTCGCGGTCATCCACATCGCTGCCGCCGCAGACTGGATCAAGTGCTAACAGGCCCTAAAGTCAGCGAGGTTCTGAATTGGATGAAGGGAAAAGTAAATACTTCTGAAAGTGGAGAGCGGAGAACCAATTATCGTGCATATCTTGAAATTAATGCGCGCTATCTAACTGAGATTGCTCAGTTCGAACAGGCAAGAAAAATCTACGAAGATGCCTCAGTCTTTAGTGTAGAAGAGCAGCGTAAGGCCATTCGAGAAATAGACTTGATCCAGATGATTAAGTCTTAACCAGGAGAGTTCTAAAAACCTTCTTTTGCGTTCATATAGAAATTGTCACCCCTTGATATTGCCACTAATCTAAAATGCAAAATGGAGGCTTTGAGAACCCTCCATCTGGTCCGGGGTTAACCCCGGACCAGATGGACAGCAGCAAGGCCGTCAAAATGGCGGCATGACATCAATCGAGTATAGCTTATTCACCTACCAAAATTGTCCGAACAAACGGGGCCACCTCTATTCCACCGTATTTCGACCGCTAGAGCGCGTCCACTTTATTCCGGTTCATATCCTGCGGCGGTGAAAAAGTTGGCACATTCGTCCGGAGTGAAATCATCCAAGACCGATCCGGCGGCGTCCCATAGGGCTGTGACGGTTCTTGCTGCCTTGGCTCGCAAGAGGGCCTTGAACTTGGCGAACGCCATTTCGATCGGGTTGAAATCGGGACTGTAGGGAGGCAGGAACATCATCTGTGCCCCCGCTCGTTCGATGGCCTTTCGCGCGCCCGGCATCTTATGAGCGGGCAAATTATCCAGCACGACGATATCGCCCGGGCTCAGCGTCGGCACGAGAACATGCTCGACATAGGCCTGAAAAATCTCGCCGTTCATGGCGCCCTCATGCACGAAGGGTGCGGTCATCCCCGTGAGGCGCAAGCCGGCGGTGAACGTCGTGGTTTTCCAATGGCCATGAGGAACACCGGCCCGACAGCGTTCTCCGCGTAAAGCGCGGCCGCGCAGGCGGGCCATCTTCGTGGAGAGGCTGGTTTCGTCGATGAAGACCAGGCGGTGCGGATCGAGGTCAGGCTGGCCGTCGAACCAGTCCTGCCGACGTGTCAGCACATCGTCGCGCTCCTGCTCCAATGCATGTGCGGTCTTTTTTTGAATGTCCACCCGCGCTGACCCGCCCGCTGCGCCGGCTTCCAGAACGCGCACCCGAAGATCGTCACTCAATGCTCGCGCCATCACCATCTCCATCAATGAAAACGGTGAATCACAATCCACGCTCCGCGTCATCCCACACGATTCATAGTTCAGTGGACCTGCTCTAGGTGTAGAACATCGCATCGCTGACCCCGTGCTTGCGGCACAGATCCGCAGCCGTCGCGTCCGCCTGATGCTCTTTCAGTATCCCGATAATCTGGTCCTGCGTGAAACGCGCTTTCTTCATCGTCTGCCTCCAGTGGTGGACAGACCGTAATCGGCCGCTTGAGGCCGCCTTATGCCTGAGGATTGTGACTGGTAACTTACCGTCGTTAACGACGTCGTTATTGACGTCGTTTGGGAGGTAAATATGGCTCAGGAAATCCTGATTGGCGTTGAACGCCGTCGCCGCTGGCCGGACGAACGGAAGCTGGAGATACTGGCTGAAGTTGGTGTGGACGGGGCAAGTGTATCGGATGTGGCACGTCGGCATGGCCTGACCCGCCAACATCTTTACCAGTGGCGTACTTCATTCCGTCAAAGACTGTCTTCCCCAGATCAGTCTGTGGCGTTTGTTCCTGTTGCTTCCGTGAATGCACCCACTGTGGCGTCTGGCGATGATACTGACGAGTTGGCCATTGTGCTGCGCAATGGCCGTTGTATCAGGGTGACGGGACATCCTGCAGAAGAGCTTCTGGCACGGGTCATCCGGATCGCGGAGACGGCATGATTGGCGTGGGCAACGGTGTGCGTGTCTATCTGGCCTGCGGGGTGACGGATATGCGCAAGGGCATATCGGGGCTGGCCGCACTTGCACAGGACAGGCTGCGTCAGGACCCGACATCGGGCGCTCTCTTCGTCTTTCGCGGTCGCCGGGGGGACAGGATCAAGCTTCTGACGTGGGACGGTCAGGGGTTCTGCCTTTATTACAAGGTGCTCGAGACCGGACGTTTTCCGTGGCCCTCCCCGGCAGATGGCGTTGCCCGCCTGACAGCCGCACAGATGGCCATGCTCTGGGAAGGAATCGACTGGAGACGGCCATCCTGGTCGGCGCCCCCCTCTCGCGTAGCCTGATTTTTTTTCATTATTTCTGTCGCGGATTTCTTTGTTTTCTGGCAGTTTTCCGCTATTATCCAGAGATGGAGCGACACTCTGGCCCCCTGCCTGATGATCTCGAAACCCTCAAGGCCATCATCATGGCCCAGCAGGGCGAGATCGTGCGGCTGTCGGCGTCGGCCCGGGCCTATGATGCCCTTGTCCAGTCGCTCAGGATCCGGATCGCTCGCCTGCAGAAACAGAAATTCGGGGCCAGTTCAGAAAAGATCGAGCGTGAGACTGAACA
>NZ_CADP01000203.1 GCF_000285295.1 Komagataeibacter europaeus LMG 18890
CGTCCTATCGCCTGACTTCGGGTCCCCCTTTTGCGCCCTGGCCATGACGGTGAACCCGGACCACCGTGCCGTCGATCATCGCATATTCCATGTCGGCCTCGTCAGAGACCGCTTCAAAAAGCCGTTTGAAAACACCGGCTTTCATCCAGTCGCTGTAGCGGGAATAGACCGAGTTCCAATGCCCGAAATACGTCGGAAGGTCCCGCCATGGGCTGCCGGTCCGGGCAATCCATAAGACCGCCTCGATAAAAAGACGGTTGTCCCGCCCGCTGCGCCCGCGATCTGTTTTCTTGCCAAGGCACAGCGGTTCCATTTTCGCCCATTGGGCGTCTGTCAGTACGAAGCGATCCATACGGATTTTGAATCACAATTGGTGACTTTGAAAAAGTACAATTCCCAACAGACCCTGAAAAGATTCTGAACTGCAAACCGGACAATATCATGCATCCTGCGCGAACGGCATTACGACATGCTTGCGCATTTAGAATACAACCATTACTATCCATAAGGATTCTTGTTACGAGCGGGGAATATATAATATACAGATTAAAAATCTGACAATTATATTTTTTAGTAAACTGTCAGATCTCATATCAATTATTCCACGCATTAGAATATACTTTATCTGTCAATAATACCCATATGGAAAGTCAACATGATACTTATTACGGGTGGGTCTGGTTTTATTGGTTCCTATCTTCAGGCTGAAATTCACGCACGTGGCGAGGAAACAGTTATTGTAGACTAGCTTGGCCATGAAGGAAAATGGCGCAATCTGCAGCGACATGCGCCATCCCGTGTTATTTCTCCTGAAAATCTGGATGCTTTTCTGGCATCGGACCCGGACATTAAAGCCGTTTTCCATATGGGCGCCATAAGCGAAACAACAGCGACCGATGGTGACCTCGTCTGGCAGACAAACGTTACACTATCCCAGAAACTCTGGTCATGGTGTGCTGAAAAAGATATCAGTTTCATTTATGCTTCATAGGCCGCGACCTATGGAGCTGCCTCTACGAAGGCCGAATTTTCCGATAGTCTGTCAAACCTTGATAACCTGCGCCCACTCAATCTGTATGGCTGGTCCAAACATGTTTTCTATCAGTGGGTAATAAAACAGCTTCTGGATGGAAAGAAATCACCGAAGCAGTGGGCTGGGCTGAAATTTTTTAATGTTTATGGTCCAAATGAATACCATAAAGGTAAGATGATTTCGGTTGTTAAGGTAAAATACGATGACATTTTAAAAGGTGGTCCGGCAAAGCTGTTCAAATCTGACACTTCTGCCGTAGCAGATGGGCAGCAGGCACGCGACTTCATCTGGGTTGGCGATGTCGCCAATGTCATGTTGTGGCTATATGAAAATCCGCACGTCAGTGGCCTGTTTAATTGCGGAACCGGGATCGCGCGAACATATCTTGATCTGGCATATGCTGTCTGTGATTCCCTTGGTGTACAACGGGCTGTCGAATTCATAGATATGCCTGCGCAGCTCAGAGGTAATTATCAGAACTTTACCTGTGCTGACATGCATAAAATTCGGGATGCAGGCTATAAAAAAGAATTTACCAGCCTGGAGGATGGTATAAATATTTACATCAATAAATTCCTTAAAGGACCCATGTATTACTGATTTATATAAAACAAAACCTGAAAATTCGATATCGGGTGTCCAGATCTATCTGGGCACCTTTCGCACATGGTAAACGCGACGTTCTAGCACTACAGTTGCATTTTGTGTCGTGAGTGAGCGCGGATAGCACTGGCCTGATGCGTTCGTCGAAAGACGGACCATCTGAGGATGTGAGAGACGGGTAGTCTGCGTTGTGCAAGTTTTACGACGAGGCGCCTGATCTCCTGAATGGACCAGCGGACAAGGACTGTCGTGTTCTGAGTTGTGTTTTTTTCGGTTTCAGTGAGTTTGCCTGGTAACGGACACTGGCCATGACGGCATAGGCCAGCATGACCAGAGAGACATGCCGATGCCAACCATGCCAGGAGCGGGTCTCGTTATGATCAAGACCAAATTCGTTTTTGGCCGTCTCGAACCCTTCTTCGATCCTCCAGCGCGTCCCTTCAACGTTCACCAGTTCCTGCGTGGTTGTCCCTTTCGGGCTCCAGGTCGTAAAATAGGCAAGGTCCCCGTCAGCGATGTTTCGGCGGATCAACAGGCCACGTGTCCATGGTCCGGCTATAGGGCAGTCAAATTCTTCAGCATCCAGATCAGCAAGCGGAAGATACGCCCAGTCATAAAGTCGCTCACCTTTTGTGCCGTGCCCCGCTGACAGACGACGCCAGGCCTGGTCTGGCAGTCCTGCTGCAATATCTTTCGCCTCTCCGGCAATCAGCGGTTCCGTTGCCCATGATCCGAACCAGTGATTGCCCTTGACCCCAAGCACATATCCAATTCCTGCCCGGCGAAGCGTGCGTTCTACGTCGCCCACGCCATACACGCTGTCTGCTGCAACCCAGCGGAACGGCACACCGGCCTCAATACTTCGCTCAATCATCATCGAGGCTAGGGCCTGTTAGATCTTAAAATACTTCCTATATTGTATGGATTGAAGAAGGAGACGGAACAGGCACTTTCACTGATGAGACATGGGCGATCTGGGAACCGCTGATTGAGGCGGTTCGGCCAAGGGGCAAGACACCGCCCCATGATCTGCGGCGTACGATAGCAGCGATCTTCTGGCGTCATGAGAATGGTGCGAAATGGCGAAGTATCCCCGCTGAGCTGGGTCCGTGGTGGCGGGCGGCGCAGCTTTTCATCCGCTGGGCGAAACTGGGGGTGTGGGAACGCCTGCTCGAACTGGTTCAGGACCACCACGGAGTGGCGCTGGGCATGACTTTTCTGGATGGCACGAACATCAGGGCTCACCACAAGGCGGCGGGAGCCCAAAAAAA
>NZ_CADP01000202.1 GCF_000285295.1 Komagataeibacter europaeus LMG 18890
TTAATTCCTGATCCCAGTGGTTCCGAACCGGATCATCTTATGAGTTGGCAGTTTGACCGGCGATCCGATGCAGGTCCGCATTGTCATATGTCCGGCATCCATCTGCCACCTGCCCCACAAGCCCGGCAATCGCCTTCGCGACAGTTTTCGCGTCAATCGCGCCATATCCAGCAAGCCTGCCGATCATGAACGGTGCCAGCGCCGCCGCCAGCCGCTGACCGATCGCCTCCATCGGTCGTGCCTCTGCACGGTGACCCAGCAACATGCCGGGACGCAGGATGTCCACGCGGCTGAAACCGAGCGCCCTGATGTCGCGCTCGATCTCGCCTTTGGTCCTGAGGTAAAAACCGGGACCGCCCGCCCCCACGGAAGAAACGAGAATGAACTGGCGTGCGCCAAGCGCATGTGCCGCTGTAGCAAAAGCGAGGACATAGTCATGATCTACGCGGAACATGGCCGTCTGCGATCCAGCGGCACGAATTGTGGTGCCAAGGCAGGAAATCGCCACGTCAGCGCCAGTTGGGGCGACGGTCCGTAACGTCACCTCGGGCGCCGCGTACAGGCGTTCGAAATCAATGACATGATCGGAGCAAGATGATTTCCGACGCGTCAGGCTGGTGACGACGGTATCAGGCCGCTTGGCAAGGTCCGCATCGACAGAACGCCCGATGAGACCGGTGCCCCCGATGAGCAGAACGCGCGTCGTCATCGCAGGATCAGATTGGTGATGACGTCGGTTAGTTTGCCGAATGGCGGCTGAAGCAGTGTTGCCGCATTGAAACGCCCCTGTCTGTACACCCCACGGGCATGTGTAAGTGCCATGAAGCCTTCCTTTCCATGATACGCGCCGATCCCACTGTCCCCCACACCGCCAAACGGCAGATCGTCCTGCACATAATGCATCAATGTACCATTGATCGTCACGTTTCCTGAAATCGTGTTCTTCAACACCCTGTCGCGTTCAACGCGGCTGTCGCCAAAATAATACAGGGCCAGAGGCCGGGGACGGGCGTTGATGAAAGCAATCGCTTCATCAAGGTTCCTGTAGGTCAACACAGGCAGGATGGGTCCGAAAATCTCCTCCTGCATGACCGCAAGTTCAGGTCTGACGTCCAGTATGAGAACCGGCGCAAGGACATGGCTGGCGGCTGAATCGCTCCCCATCCGGATGACCTGCGCACCATGCTCCTCGGCATCACGGACCAGACCGCTCAGGCGCTCATAATGATGCGTGTTGAGAATGGCCGTATAATCAGGCGACCCGGCGTAACCGCCCGGATGCAGCTTTTTCACGGCGTCCTGATAGGCTGCGGCAAAAGCGTCCCTGTCGCCTTCATGAACCAGCACATAATCCGGCGCGATGCAGGTCTGCCCGGCATTGGTCAGCTTGCCGAACGCCACGCGCTCGGCCACCTGCTGCATGGAAAAACCGGGCGCGATCACCACGGGCGACTTGCCGCCCAGTTCAAGCGTGACCGGGGTGAGATTGCGTGCCGCCGCCTCTGCCACCTTCTTTCCGACCGCCGTGCTGCCGGTGAACAGGATATGATCGAAAGGCAGGGCCGAGAACGCGGCGCCCACTTCGCCACCGCCGGTTACGACAGAAACCTGTTCCGCTGGAAAGGCAGCCTGAACGATCTCGCCAATCACTGCCGATGTAGCCGGTGTAAATTCCGACGGTTTGAGCATGGCCCGGTTGCCGGCGGCAATCGCTGTTGCCAAGGGCACGAGAGCAAGGGAGACCGGATAATTCCACGGCGCAATAATGCCCACGACGCCCACTGGCTGCCGGACCACCCAGGCGCGACCACACTGGAAATAGGCCGATACGTGGCGACGTTCCGGTTTCATCCAGCACCCCAGATGCGCGATCATGTAATTGATCGACTGCACCAGCGGGATCAGTTCCACAATGGCGCTTTCGCGTTCCGACCGCTGGCCAAAATCCGTTTTCAGGGCGCGCACGATCTCTGTGCGCCGCTTCAGGATTTCAGCTTTCAGGCGGCGCAGATTGGTCCGCCGCTGTTTTAGGCCGGGTGGCCCGGCATTCAGGAACGCGGCGCGCTGGCGGTCGAGAATACGGTTCAGGTCAGCGGGCGTAACATCGGACATCGCGTCCTCCATGTTTACAGGAGAAACTTATGCAGGCAGAATATGGAGCATGACGATCTGGTGTCAATAAAAGTTTCTTGTGTAAACATGGACCTCACGAATGAGTGAAACCAGGGACCGCCCCTACCATCACGGCGACCTGCGTCGTGCCCTGATCGACACGGCGCTGAACATGCTGGCCACAGACCAGAACTGGGCGTTCACCCTGCGGGAAGTGGCGCGACGCACGGGTGTCAGCCACGCAGCCCCTTACAAGCATTTTCGGGATCGCGAGACGCTGCTGCGCGAATTGGCCCGGATCGGCTTCGTCCGGCTTGGGAAAAGCATGACAGAAGCCATGTCTTTGGGGCTGCCTTCCACGCGCGCGCAATTCATGGCTGCGGCGCAGGCCTGTATTGGATTTGCGTGTCAAAATCCCGGTCTTTATCGGCTGATGTTCAGTTCCGATGCCGACAAGACGATAGATCCGTCACTGCATGACGCGGCCATGAAGACCTTCGGGATTCTTCTGGGGCTTCTGGAAAGGGGACAACGCGACGGAAGCTTCCGGCCGGTTGCCGTCAGTGCCCTGGCGGCGGCAGGTTGGGCGCAGGTGCACGGCCTGGCCATGCTGGCGATCAGTCATCAGTTGCTTGAAGAGAAGGTCGGGTCAGCCCCGGTTCCGGCGGCACTGGACGTGTTGCTGGATGGCATGTGCTGCACCGATTGACTGGACTAACGCCAAGTTGCTCAAGCACGCATCCGTTCTATCGTAGTGGTAATCCCCCCATAAAAAGAGTGACTTTTGAATGAGAATTTTCT
>NZ_CADP01000201.1 GCF_000285295.1 Komagataeibacter europaeus LMG 18890
AAGCCACTGGCCAGTATGGTGATCAGCGGATCAGATCCAAATCTCACAGGCGTGCTTTAAAGCACAGAGAAATCCACTGGTTTTTCCGATCCGGATCAGACGATCATGCGCCCATTCAGGTCATCGCCCTCTCACACCCCTACCGGTTCCATCCGCGGGAGCCGAGCCATCGCTCAGGCTGCCACGGACAGGGCCGGATCCCGATAATCCTCCTGTTTTGTTGCCATGGCCCAGATGGCTCGTGCCATCCTGTTGGCCAGCGCAATGGCTACCAGCATACGGGGCTTGCGGGCCAGCATCCGTGCCAGCCAGCTTCCCGGTGCAGGGGCCTTACGGCTGGCCCAGTTCACCTGGGTCATGGCGCCCATGATGAGAAGCCTGCGGATATCAGCCTGCCCGGCTTTTGATATCTTCCCCAGCCTTTCCTTTCCGCCAGATGAGAACTGACGGGGCACCAGCCCCAGCCACGCAGCAAAGTCGCGCCCGCGCCGGAAGCTCTGCAGGTCAGGCGCAAAAGCTTCAATCGCAAGAGCGGTCAGAGGACCCACTCCAGGCATGCTCTGCAATCTGCAGGTGTTTTCACTTTCCTGGACAAGCATCCTGATCTTCTTTGTTCTGACATCAATCCGCACACTCTGCTCCGAAATCTGTCGCAGCAGATCAAGGCATTCCTGCTTCACAGCCTCTGGCAGAACCGCCTCATCCAGCATGGCTTCAATGTGTCTGATATGCGCAATCCCCTGTGGCACGACGAGACCGAATTCATACAGAACGGCACGCAGGGCATTCACCAGTTCCGTGCGCTGGTGCACCAGACGCTGCCGGGCCCGGAAAAGAACGCCACGCGCCTGCTGCGCTTCAGTGCGTGGTTCGACAAAGCGCATTTCCGGCTGACGGGCCGCAATGACGATCGCTTCCGCATCAGCAGCATCGTTCTTCTGGCGCTTCACGAAAGGCTTCACATACTGCGGAGCGATCAGTCTGACCTCGTGACCAGCTCCTGCCAGTTCGCGAGCCCAGTAATGCGCGCTCCCGCACGCTTCAAGAACGACCAGAGCAGGCGGCTGCGTGGCCATGAACTGCATAAACTGCTGACGACGCAGCTTTTTGCGAAACATCACCTCGCCCGCACGCGAAGCTCCATGAACCTGGAAAATGTTCTTTGCCAGATCAACGCCTATCACTGTATCCTTCATCTGCCGTCCTTTCGCGCAGTCGTTTCTTCCAACGACCATTCTGGCACATTGCGATGCCGTGCGGGGAGGACGGCAACCACCCCATCTGACGGGACATGAAACTGCATGGCCTTCAGGCAGTAACGCGATTCATGAAATCCTGTAAAAAGGGAAAAACACGCTCAGGCATGTCTTCAAGTAACGTATGTTTCGCGAAGGGTAGGTTAAGCAATCTGGCACCTTTGACCTGCTCAGCAAGCTCAAACGCCTGTTGCCGCGACACCAGCATATCATCGTCACCATGCACGACGAGCAGAGGACACCGGATGTTTTTTACAGATGCGCCGGGATAGGCATCTTCGTCGCAGCCGAGCCACATATGCGTCGCCGCCTTGAATAACTTTTCGAAATCCGGTTCGGGATTTTCCGCGTTGTAGACCGATATTTGATTCCCGAACATCCCACGCCATTTTTCAAGATTGATCTTCTGATAAATCTGCCGGGCCGGATCATTTTCCGGCAACACCCAGTGCGCGCCGACCGCTATGACGAACTCTGGTTGTACGGCATGAGATGCAGCCAGACGAAGGGCGACAATGCCACCGTCACTATGTCCGATTATACCGGATTTTTGCAGCCCCATCGCGTTAAGAACCGCGGTAAAATCATCCTGAAGCTGTCGATATGTCAGGGGGGCCGTCCCGATACCAGATCGACCATGCCCACGCGTATCAATAGCAATCAGCCTATAATCTTCTGCCAAGTGCTTTGCGAGCGGAATGAAATCCAGTCGGCTCCGCAAGCCGCCATGAAGCAATACAATTACTCTTCCTTTCGGGTTCCCGGCTTCAGAGACGAACAAATTTGTATCGCCAACTGATACAAACTTCCCTGTATCAAACATTCGATGGCTTTCATAAGGCTGGATTACTCTGGATCGTGCAGCGAGATTATCACCGGTAAGGCCACATCCTCAAGGTTTCACGATGCCTGGTCTGCTGCTGTCAGGGCGCTGCTGGCAACCGGTCGGAAGCTTCCGTCACGTTGTCCTCTTTCCAGAAGACCCGGAAGACTTCCGAAGATATTCATGGCCGCATCATGTAACTGGGGCTATCGTCTTGTCGGCATCGGAACTGGACATCAGCCGATAAAGACCGGGATATTGACAGGCAAACCGGATACAGGCCTGCTCCGCTGCCATGAATTGCATGCACGTTAAAGACATCGCTTCTGTCATGCTCTTCCCACGCCTGACGAAATCGATCCGGGCCACTTCCCGCAGGGGAAAGGTCGAATTCTGGTCCGCAGCCATCATGGCCGGCGAAATCCCGCATATGATCCGTGCGTTAGCCATACAGGCACGACATGGGCCGGAACAGTCCGGTTTGGGGGATGGGGCATGACCGAGACATATGATTATGATCTGGTCGTGATCGGCAGCGGCCCGTCAGGCAGGCGGGCTGGGGTTCAGGCGGCGAAACTGGGTCGATCCGTGCTGATTATCGAAAAAAATACCCGGGTTGGCGGGGTCTGTGTGCATACCGGCACCATTCCGTCCAAAACCCTGCGGGAGACGGTCCTCAACCTGACAGGCTGGCGGGAGCAGGCTTTCTATGGCCGGGCTTACCGTGCCCGCAAGGACATAACCATAGCCGACCCGAACAGTCGCCTGCGCAAGACCCTGGATTATGAAGTCGATATGCTGGACCACCAGTTCGCCCGCAACGGCATAGCGGTTGCGCATGGCACGGCACGGTTCGTGGATCCGCACCATATTACGATCACCATGGACAA
>NZ_CADP01000200.1 GCF_000285295.1 Komagataeibacter europaeus LMG 18890
AAGCCACTGGCCAGTATGGTGATCAGCGGATCAGATCCAAATCTCACAGGCGTGCTTTAAAGCACAGAGAAATCCACTGGTTTTTCCGATCCGGATCAGACGATCATGCGCCCATTCAGGTCATCGCCCTCTCACACCCCTACCGGTTCCATCCGCGGGAGCCGAGCCATCGCTCAGGCTGCCACGGACAGGGCCGGATCCCGATAATCCTCCTGTTTTGTTGCCATGGCCCAGATGGCTCGTGCCATCCTGTTGGCCAGCGCAATGGCTACCAGCATACGGGGCTTGCGGGCCAGCATCCGTGCCAGCCAGCTTCCCGGTGCAGGGGCCTTACGGCTGGCCCAGTTCACCTGGGTCATGGCGCCCATGATGAGAAGCCTGCGGATATCAGCCTGCCCGGCTTTTGATATCTTCCCCAGCCTTTCCTTTCCGCCAGATGAGAACTGACGGGGCACCAGCCCCAGCCACGCAGCAAAGTCGCGCCCGCGCCGGAAGCTCTGCAGGTCAGGCGCAAAAGCTTCAATCGCAAGAGCGGTCAGAGGACCCACTCCAGGCATGCTCTGCAATCTGCAGGTGTTTTCACTTTCCTGGACAAGCATCCTGATCTTCTTTGTTCTGACATCAATCCGCACACTCTGCTCCGAAATCTGTCGCAGCAGATCAAGGCATTCCTGCTTCACAGCCTCTGGCAGAACCGCCTCATCCAGCATGGCTTCAATGTGTCTGATATGCGCAATCCCCTGTGGCACGACGAGACCGAATTCATACAGAACGGCACGCAGGGCATTCACCAGTTCCGTGCGCTGGTGCACCAGACGCTGCCGGGCCCGGAAAAGAACGCCACGCGCCTGCTGCGCTTCAGTGCGTGGTTCGACAAAGCGCATTTCCGGCTGACGGGCCGCAATGACGATCGCTTCCGCATCAGCAGCATCGTTCTTCTGGCGCTTCACGAAAGGCTTCACATACTGCGGAGCGATCAGTCTGACCTCGTGACCAGCTCCTGCCAGTTCGCGAGCCCAGTAATGCGCGCTCCCGCACGCTTCAAGAACGACCAGAGCAGGCGGCTGCGTGGCCATGAACTGCATAAACTGCTGACGACGCAGCTTTTTGCGAAACATCACCTCGCCCGCACGCGAAGCTCCATGAACCTGGAAAATGTTCTTTGCCAGATCAACGCCTATCACTGTATCCTTCATCTGCCGTCCTTTCGCGCAGTCGTTTCTTCCAACGACCATTCTGGCACATTGCGATGCCGTGCGGGGAGGACGGCAACCACCCCATCTGACGGGACATGAAACTGCATGGCCTTCAGGCAGTAACGCGATTCATGAAATCCTGTAAAAAGGGAAAAACACGCTCAGGCATGTCTTCAAGTAACGTATGTTTCGCGAAGGGTAGGTTAAGCAATCTGGCACCTTTGACCTGCTCAGCAAGCTCAAACGCCTGTTGCCGCGACACCAGCATATCATCGTCACCATGCACGACGAGCAGAGGACACCGGATGTTTTTTACAGATGCGCCGGGATAGGCATCTTCGTCGCAGCCGAGCCACATATGCGTCGCCGCCTTGAATAACTTTTCGAAATCCGGTTCGGGATTTTCCGCGTTGTAGACCGATATTTGATTCCCGAACATCCCACGCCATTTTTCAAGATTGATCTTCTGATAAATCTGCCGGGCCGGATCATTTTCCGGCAACACCCAGTGCGCGCCGACCGCTATGACGAACTCTGGTTGTACGGCATGAGATGCAGCCAGACGAAGGGCGACAATGCCACCGTCACTATGTCCGATTATACCGGATTTTTGCAGCCCCATCGCGTTAAGAACCGCGGTAAAATCATCCTGAAGCTGTCGATATGTCAGGGGGGCCGTCCCGATACCAGATCGACCATGCCCACGCGTATCAATAGCAATCAGCCTATAATCTTCTGCCAAGTGCTTTGCGAGCGGAATGAAATCCAGTCGGCTCCGCAAGCCGCCATGAAGCAATACAATTACTCTTCCTTTCGGGTTCCCGGCTTCAGAGACGAACAAATTTGTATCGCCAACTGATACAAACTTCCCTGTATCAAACATTCGATGGCTTTCATAAGGCTGGATTACTCTGGATCGTGCAGCGAGATTATCACCGGTAAGGCCACATCCTCAAGGTTTCACGATGCCTGGTCTGCTGCTGTCAGGGCGCTGCTGGCAACCGGTCGGAAGCTTCCGTCACGTTGTCCTCTTTCCAGAAGACCCGGAAGACTTCCGAAGATATTCATGGCCGCATCATGTAACTGGGGCTATCGTCTTGTCGGCATCGGAACTGGACATCAGCCGATAAAGACCGGGATATTGACAGGCAAACCGGATACAGGCCTGCCCCGCTGCCATGAATTGCATGCACGTTAAAGACATCGTTTCTGTCATGCTCTTCCCACGCCTGACGAAATCGATCCGGACCACTTCCAGCAGGGGGAAGGTCGAGTTCTGGTCCGCAGCCATCATGGCCGGCGAAATCCCGCATATGATCCGTGCGTTAGCCATACAGGCACGACATGGGCCGGAACAGTCCGGTTTGGGGGATGGGGCATGACCGAGACATATGATTATGATCTGGTCGTGATCGGCAGCGGCCCGTCAGGCAGGCGGGCTGGGGTTCAGGCGGCGAAACTGGGTCGATCCGTGCTGATTATCGAAAAAAATACCCGGGTTGGCGGGGTCTGTGTGCATACCGGCACCATTCCGTCCAAAACCCTGCGGGAGACGGTCCTCAACCTGACAGGCTGGCGGGAGCAGGCTTTCTATGGCCGGGCTTACCGTGCCCGCAAGGACATAACCATAGCCGACCCGAACAGTCGCCTGCGCAAGACCCTGGATTATGAAGTCGATATGCTGGACCACCAGTTCGCCCGCAACGGCATAGCGGTTGCGCATGGCACGGCACGGTTCGTGGATCCGCACCATATTACGATCACCATGGACAA
>NZ_CADP01000199.1 GCF_000285295.1 Komagataeibacter europaeus LMG 18890
CCCGCGTCATAGCCCGAAAGCCCGCCGCTTTCCGTGGTTTTTACCGACTGGCTATCAATCACGCCCGCGCTTGGAGAGGCTTCACGCCCCTCAATCTCGCGCAGGCTCATGACCAGGACCGTATTCATGACTTCGAACAATCCGGCATCACGCCAGGCGTAAAAATAGCGCCTGACGGTCGAGACCGGCGGAAAGCATTTCGGCAGCAAACGCCACGCACACCCGGCCGAGGCTATGTAGAGCATCGCGTTGACCACCTCGCGCATATCCGTCGTGCGGGGGCGACCACCCCGTTTCGCCGGGGGTATAAATGGCATGATCAGAGCCCACTCTTCGTCCGTCGTATCCGATGGATATCGCATTCCTTCCCGGCTATGTTCACGTCGGGCAATACCAGTCCATGTCACCATTCACTCCATCTCTTCGTAAAGACGGATGAATCACAACAGGCTGGTATTGTTCAAAAACTTTCGGATCGGGCTCTTAGATATCCGGGTCACAGAAAAATGTTGGCGATCCGGTTCATATCTATTGTCCCGCAGGGGGCAATCCATGCATTGATGCATGCATGTCAGCGTCTGTAATGACCCGACCGTTCATGATGGCCGGGCCGGAAGACCCCGGACCCTCCACGCCAGTCATCTAGCGGAACAGCCGCATTTCAATAAATAATAAAGAAAAGGTGTCACGCATGCCCGAAGAAGATCTGGTTTCCCATGCCATGATACATGCCACTCCACCACGTCAGGTACCCGCCCCTGACGCGCCCGCGACGGGACATGCCATTGTCGTGGGGGTGCTGGCGGCCCTTGCCGGTCTGATGTTTGGACTGGATACCGGGGTGATCGCGGGCGCGCTGCGCTTTATCGGCACGGATTTCAATGCATCGCCGCGTACGCAGGAATGGATCGTCTCCTCCATGATGGCGGCGGCAGCCGTGGGTTCGCTGATCGCCGGGACCATCTCGTTCCGTTTTGGCCGCAGGCGCGCGCTGCTGGGTTCGTCCATTCTTTTCCTTGTCGGTTCCCTGATCAGCGCGTTGGCCCCGTCCGTTGCCTTTCTCATCATCGGTCGGATTTTCCTGGGCTTCGCGGTGGGGATCGCAGCCTTTACGGCCCCCCTCTACATATCCGAAGTCTCGGCCGTGGCGCAGCGCGGGTCGATGATTGCCTGTTACCAGTTGATGATGACGGGCGGCATCTTCCTGTCCTATGTAACCGATGGGGTGCTGGCGAATGGCGCGCACTGGCGGTGGATGCTGGGCCTCATGATGGTGCCTGCGACGATATTCCTCATCGGCTGCCTGTTCCTGCCGGACAGTCCGCGCTGGCTCATGATGCGTGGGGAGAAGCTGCGCGCGCGCAGCGTAATGCGCTACCTGCGGCCCAGCCCGCAGCAGGCCGACCGGGAAATATCCGATATCGCCACGGAACTGACCCGGGGCCGGTCGGAGGGATTTTCGTTTTTCCGCAATAACGCCAATTTCCGGCGTTCGGTCGGGCTGGGTATCGTGCTGCAGGTCATGCAGCAGCTTACCGGTATCAATGTGCTGATGTATTACGCGCCCAAGGTCTTTCAGGCCGCCAATTTCGGCGCGTCCGCCGCTGGATGGGCCACGGCCCTGATCGGCCTGATCAACCTGGTCGCCACCTGTGTCGCGATCGTGACGGTTGACCGCTGGGGCCGCCGGCCGCTGCTGCTGCTCAGTTGTGCCATCATGACGGGCAGCATGCTGCTGGCCGGCGGGCTGGTTGAATATGGCGGTCATGATACCGTGGCCCAGATTGCCATGGTGGGATCGCTGCTGGTGTTTGTCCTGGGATTCGCCATTGGCGCCGGGCCACTGGTCTGGACGTTATGCGCCGAGATCCAGCCATTGCGCGGTCGTGACTTTGGCATTGTCTGTTCCACCTTTACCAATTGGGCCACCAACTGGGCGGTCAGCAATACATTCCTCAGCGTGCTTGATACATTGGGGGAAGCCCACACGTTCTGGCTGTTTGCTGGCATGAATGGCCTGTTTATCGTGATCACGCTGTTGTACGTGCCGGAAACGAAGGGGGTTTCGCTGGAAGATATTGAATCCCACCTGCTTGCGGGCTGGCCCCTGCGCGACCTGGGCGCGCGTTCCCTGCCGCAGGGTGGAAACGTGTCCACGCGTCCGTCTGCCTGACACGGGACGGCAGGCGGATAAAAAAACGGCTTCCGGAGGGNAGGGTTCCGGAAGCCGTTTTTGCCTGAGATGAAGGAAAGACGGTGATCAGGCCTTCTGCGTCGATGCCTTGAAGATCTGTTCGATGGACTTCGCGAGGGCTGCGTCAAATTCCGCATCCGTCATGGTGTAGCGCAGGTCTTCGAGCAGCGCGCGTGAGAAACTGGCGATCATGCCATGGTTTTTCGCCAGCCGCTGACACGCTTCATCACGTGGATACCCACCGGACAGCGCCACGACGCGCTGCACGCGCGGGTGCCTGATCAGGTCAAGGTAAAGATCGGCCTTTTCGGGGATCGAGACCTTGATCATCACCTGGTAGTCACCGGGCAGCGCATCAAGCCCACGGTGCAGTTCGTCATGCAGCAGGGCTTCCGCCCCTGCCTTGTCCGGGCTTTTGATCAGGACTTCGGGTTCCATGATGGGCACGAGGCCACGGGCGGCAATCTGCTCGGCCAGGGCAAACTGCTGCTTCACGATGGCGGCGACACCCTCACGCTCGGCCAGGCGGATGACCGAACGCGCCTTCGTGCCATAGATGCCCTTGCTGATCGCCTGGTCCAGCAGGGGCTCAAGGTTGGGGATGGGCTTCATCATCTGCACGCCGCCCGCTTCGGCCTCCAGCCCCTTGTCCACCTTCAGGAAGGGGACGACGCCCTTTTCCTTCCACAGGTAGGTGGGAACCGGCGTGTCCTTGACCAGCCCGTTCATGGTCTGCTCGAACAGGATGGCGGCGAGGATGCTTTTGCCCGTGAAGGCCGGGGCGGTAATGACCCTGACCCGCATTTCGTGCATCAGGGCAAACATCTGCGCATCGGTGCTGTAGGCGCTGTCCGGTATGCCGTAATGCCGCAGCGCCCCCGGTGTTGATCCCCCGCTCTGGTCCAGGGCCGCGATGAAACCCGCGTTCTCCGACATGTTCTTGCGCATCTGCTCAACAGGCATTTCTATCTATCCTATGTTCAGTATTTATATA
>NZ_CADP01000198.1 GCF_000285295.1 Komagataeibacter europaeus LMG 18890
CCGGCTGCCACGGATCAAGATTACTGATCTTCTGCTGGAAGTGGACCGCTGGATCAGCTTCACCGACTGCTTTACCCATCGCCGTTCCAGCCGTGTCGCGGATGACAAAAACGCCCTGCTGACGGTGATCCTGGCGGATGGGATTAATCTTGGTCTGACACGCATGGCCGACACCTGTCAGGGTGCCACCCTGCGCCAGTTGGCGCATCTGCATGACTGGCATATCAGCGAGGCCGGATACGCCGAAGCCCTTGGCCGTATGGTTGCAGCCCATCGTGGGCTGCCCCTGGCGTCACTCTGGGGAGACGGCACATCGTCCTCAAGTGATGGTCAATTGTTTCATGCAGGTGGCAGAGGCGCTGCGATCAGCGATATCAATGCGCGCAATGGCAGTGAACCGGGCGTCAGTTTCTACACCCACATCTCCGATCAGTATGATCCGTTTTCGACCCGGGTGATTGCTGCGACGGCCGGTGAAGCGCCCTATGTTCTGGATGGACTGCTTTATCATGCTAACGGACTTTCCATTGAAGAGCATTATACAGATACGGGTGGGGCATCGGATCATGTTTTCGGGCTGATGCCCTTCTTTGGTTATCGATTTGCGCCCAGGATACGGGATCTGAAAGAGCGGAAACTTCACCTTTTTCCGGGACAACACCCGGGCGAACTTCTGGGTGGGATGGCCGGTGACCTGATCAATACCAACCATATTGTGGAACACTGGGACGACCTGCTGCGTCTCGTCACATCTATTCGGAGTGGAACCGTGACCGCTTCGGCCATGCTGCGCAAACTCGGATCTTACCCCCGTCAGAATGGTCTGGCTGTGGCTTTGCGCGAAGTCGGCCGGATCGAACGGTCAATTTTTATGCTCGACTGGATACAGGATCTGGATTTGCGCAGACGAACCCAGGCTGGACTCAATAAGGGAGAAGCCCGGAATGCGCTGGCTCGGGCGCTCTTCTTCAATCAGCTTGGCGAACTGCGGGATCGGCGTTTTGAAAATCAGGCCTATCGGGCGTCAGGTCTGAACCTGCTGGTGGCAGCGGTCATCCTATGGAATACGCGCTATCTTCAGTCTGCCATCACGACGCTCGGTATTTCAGATGACCTGGCCCAGCATATCGCACCCCTCGGCTGGGAGCATATTTCTCTGACAGGCGACTATCGCTGGAATGTCGATGAGCAGCCCGAAGCTGGCGCGTTACGACCGCTTCGGGTACCTGCATCCCTACTTGTTGCGTGAACCTCAATGTGGCCAGTTCTACAGGTGTTCACTCCAAGCGTACGTAAAATACACTTTCGTGTCGTGATCCCTAGCAGGACACAAGTGGTACTATATTCCCCACATACCAGCCACCAAACGGCGGATATGTGTCTGAATAAGGGACATTTTTCATCGGGTGAGCCTCCGCGATCCCATAGGCAGGGTGGTGTCCTGCTCTATGAGATATGAAGGGGGGCACAGCCCCCCGGTTATGTTTTACCCTTCCTGCCGCTTATCATTGGTCGGGAATGAAATGGTATCACGCGGCCCGACAATGGTTTCAGTCTCGGTGCGGTCGGTTTCTTCGCCATCCTTGCGATACCTGCGGCTACGTATCGCACCTTCCACATAGACCAGGCGGCCCTTGGTCGCGTGTTTTTCCAGATAGTCAACAAGACCAGGCTGGAAGGTGACAACACTGTGCCAGTGGGTTCGCTCCTGCCACTGGCCTTCGGCATCCCGCCAGCCTTCGCTATCGGCTACAGACAGTCGTGCTTTCCTCTTTCCATTGGCAAGCGTCACAATGTCTGCGTCACTACCAAGATGGCCCATAAGGATATGTTTGCTGGTCATGGTTGTAGGCTCCCAACGTGGGTGACAGACACGATTACCCGTCACCCTGTTAATGTATCATGATACATTATAATTGCAAGAAAAACCGGGCAAAAATAGCGGTTTCCCGTCACTTTTGCCCGACACGGGACTACTCGGTATCCGCCTCTAAAGCCCCCGCTATGATCGGGTGTTTCTTCTCAAAAGCATACAGTGCTTCAAATGCCTTTCTTTTCTCCTCCTTAGCCTCTGCAAGCACCGTGGCCTGTTCTTCTGCCGTGTCTTTAGGCCGCCCTTCACAACGCCGCAGGTTGATTACTGCATCATCGTGGGCCTGTTTTGCTACCTTGTACTCCGCCAGCAGGGGACGCCGCGTTACTTCGTTATAAAGTTCTTTCATCTGTTCCAGCAGGACCAGACGGCGCAGGTATTTGGCAATCTCCGCCAGACTATCCGCGTTTTTTTTGTCCATTTCTTCCGGCTTCAATGTCGTATTTCCTCACTCTAAAGGGAGACAGGGCGTTGCCGCCCTGCCAACTATTATTCAGTCAATCGCGGCAAAAATTGTCGCGCTTTCAGGGTGCTGCTCCGCATAGTCTTTCAGACAGTCGGACCTATCTGCAAAAATCGGATTCAGGGTGTGTATGGCCAGTGCGGATAGCGCCATCAGGTTCGCAACAATCGCGGCGGCTTCTGGTGACATATCCCCCTGAAACCAGTTTTCGACCCACTGACAAGGCAGCTTCTCCGGTCCCATTTCCGGCACCATCAGAAAGCCGCCATTGCTCAACTTTTCATACCGCCACATACCGCTGGCCTTGGTGCGGTAATCGGGGCACAGCTTCCCCATGAAGTCGTAAACCAGCGGCTCCCCAGCCATGAAGTAGGGGCCGAAATACTCCGGCAGGAAAGACATGCGCTCCTGGGCAGGGACAGCAGACTTGATAATGCGATTGGTGGTTTCCATAGGGTGAGCCTCCTATATGTGGGTTTCATGGGGCCGGTGTGGTGTCCCGCCCCCATGTCGTTAATGTATCATGATACATTATTATTGCAAGGAAAAAGCACGGTTTCCCGCCAAAAGATCCAGCCTCACCCAACGCCAGCCAGCCTCTTGTTCGACCGCGCCGCGCGGGCGAACACTTAGCGAAGCGGGACGCCTCTCGTCCCGACACCATCAGGGGGCCATGACCCGCAGCGCAGCGCAAGCGGCGGCCCGTAGGGCCGGGACCGCAGCCACGCGCACCCACGCGCAACGCCTGGCCAACGGACAGGCGCGAGCATGGGGAGCATGGCGAGGACCAGCCCGCTTGCGCGGAGTGAGGATTATGGCACCAGCGACGGCCCCCAAGCTGGGGGCCTAGCAT
>NZ_CADP01000197.1 GCF_000285295.1 Komagataeibacter europaeus LMG 18890
AAGGAAGAAGAGGCGGCAGCCTGAGAAGGGCTGCCATCTCCGGCCAGGCGCCGCAAGGGGTGGCGCCTCCCCGTGCTCGGCGTCTGCGCCGCCTGCGCGCGGGTCCGGTGCCGCCGCTGCACGGCGCCCTTGCCCCGCCAGCCCGGTGCTGGCCGCCGGAGTGCATCAGGAAAGGCGTCCTGAGAACACGGAGTAAAAACCATGGAACTGCGCGAAGTTGATCCGAAAACCCTGCTCGACAACCCCGAAAACCCGCGGAAATCCGCGCCCAACGAGGCGGAAGAGCGCCAGCTGGCGCTGAACGTCAAGGCCGTCGGGATCATCCACCCGCCCCTGGTCCGCGAAACTCCTGACGGCCTGATGATCGTTGCAGGGCATCGCCGCCGGCGTGCCGCGGTCAAGGCCGGCCTGAAAACCATTCAGGTGACGGTGGCAGGCGATGATGCGGAACTGGACCGGATGCGTGCCGCATCGGAGAACATGATCCGTCAGCCCATGACCCAGGTTGAACAGTGGCGGGTTGTCGCCAGGCTCCGGGAGGAAAAAAAGTGGAATGACACCGCGATCTGCAAGGCGCTGATGCTCACACCGGTGCAGCTGAAGCAGATCGGCCGCCTGTCTGCCATCCTGCCCGAGATTCTGGCGTGGATCGAGGCGGGCAAGGGGCCCGGCAATCGTGAACTGGCGAGCATCGCCCTTGCGTCCACCGCGCTGCAGGAACAGGTCTGGGGCCATTTCGGGTTTCCGGTTGGCTCGTTGCCGCCCGAGGATGTCGAAGCCTGCGAAGATGAGGGCGAGCAACTGCCCGACGGAAATTGGGAACCCGGTGCTGCCATCCCCGATTGGGACCGGATTGCATCAGCCCTGCGGCAGGACCGTTTTTATGCAATCGAGGCCTCGTTTGATGACGCCATTGCAAAAAGCTGCCGGATCGCCTGGCAGGAGGATCTGTTCGGTGAAGCCGGGAAGGACGGCCGTTATACCGATGACGGCTTCGCCTATGAGAAGGCGCAGCGCCAGTGGCTGGGTCAGAACATGCCTGAAGACGCACTGATCCTGCAGAGCGACGAGAACGGCGAGCCGGTCTTCGAACCCGGCATGGTCCGGATCTACTGGCAGCGCGAGGGCGCCACGAAATTCTTCTGGCTTGATCATCGCCTCAAGGTTCGCGAGGGCTGGTGCGTCCTGCCGGGCAGCGAGGCGGCAGGTCGCGTGACGCCGTCCGCCGTCATTGAAGCCCTGCCCGAAGGGCCACGGGAACGGGCGGATATCTCGGGGCGCGGTTTTGACATGATCGGCAGTTTCCGCACCCAGGCGCTGCATGCCGCATTGGACGGCATGCGGGGTTCTGCCGATCCATGGATCCTGCTCGGACTGATGATCGCGGCCCTCAACGCGCAGAATGTCCGGGTGGACGGGGATTCCAACGCGCACTACCCGCAGCGCCGTCCGTCACGCCGGCTCGTGGCTGCCGCCGGACTGTTCCAGGATGGCGAGATGGCGCTGGACGAGGCGCTCCTGCGTGGCGCTGCTGTCGACGTGCTCAAAGCCGTTCTGTCCTGCGAGAAGAACGCGACGAATAGCGGCGACTGGGGTGTCCTGGTCGGCCATATCGTGAAAGCGGACGACCATCTGCCCGCCATGGCGGATGAAGACTTCCTGAAAACGCTCAGCAAGTCCGGCATCACGAAGGCCATAAAGGAGGAAGGCATCCTGCCGCGCAATACCGGCAAGGAAATGCGCCGCGCCCTGATGGACCATGTCGGGCAGGGGAGCTGGGTGCATCCTGCCGCGCGTTTCCAGGTCGATGTCGCAACGCTGAATGCCGCCTTCGCGGAAGCGCTCGCCCCGACATCCGAAGCGGATGACGATGATGGGGACCTGGCGCATGACGACGATATCGACCTGGAAGACGATGTGGATGCTGGTGCGCGGACTGGTGGCCTGGGAACCGCTGATCCTGCCGCGACGGGCATTGAGCTCGATAAAGTGGCTGGTACCCCCCCAGACCTGGCGGCAGATCAAGAGGATGACGTGCCGCACGGCAGGGCGGAAGGTCTGGCTCCGCTATCGCAGACACCCGAAGAATTCCTCAGGACGCATGTTGAGTTTGTAGGCTTCAGCTGAGCGAGGCTGTTGCCGCCGTACGGCTCTGGCTCACGGCCCGTCGCCCTCAGTGGTGACGTCGGGCGGTGAGCCAGCAACGGACTCAGGCAGGACGTCGACCGGGAAATTCTGCGATGCGCCCCCACCGGGCTTATCCAGAACGTCAGGTTACGCGTTCACCTGCGTCGGCGAAGGAGAACCGTGATGACCGATGAATACATGACGGAAAAGCGTCTGATCGGCAGGTATGTGGTTGAACTTTGTTGCCACCCGGATGGTGGGGTTCTGATCCGGACGCCTGAAATCTATCCGCCCGCGGCCCGCCGATGGCGGGGACCCTATGAGAGCGTGGAGGCGGCAGTGGTCGAATTTTCCGCTTTCACGGCGGTTCCCAGAGTCACGTCGGCCGAGCTGGCCCGGCTGAGAGAGCGTGGCTCTGTCGCCGAAATCTGCGGAAAGGATGTGATGGTGTGGCACTGCCCATGGCGGGAAGCCAAGACACTGAGCGAATTTGTCCTGGCAAGGGAGGACGGCAATGCCTGATTTTCGTATCACGCTGGTTGAGCGCCTGTTTGAAGCGGATGCCGGCGATTTCAGGGTCACGGCGACGGACGCCGAGGCGGCTGCGCGGATCGTCCTCAATGCGGTCCCCGACAGTGTGGACTCTGACGGGATCCGGACCACTATTCTGCCTGACGGCCAGGAAGTGGACCTTGAGGTCGAGGAAGTCGTCCATGGCGAGATCGTGGCCATGGTCCACGATGCGGGAACTGGCGTGCTGCAGGGACAGTTTGGGTTTTCCCTTGTTTTCAGCCCGGGCCGAGAGGCAGCCTTCGTTCTCGCCAGAGTGATGGATCGTGTCCTTGCGGATGACGGTGAGTGGGACAGCCATGCAGCCTGCGTGCTGCTGCGCCGGTATCTGCACGAATACCTGAACGCGGACGCGTAGGAAAAGCAGGAAGAAACAGGAAAAAATATGCCCGAAGGGCCATCGCGCCTCAAACGGTGGCTCTTGTCCCGCTCCGCGGGCCTGCGATGCCGGTGCACGCGCCGCGTTTGACCCGCGATATCCCTTCGGACCGCCAGAAGACAT
>NZ_CADP01000196.1 GCF_000285295.1 Komagataeibacter europaeus LMG 18890
AGGCCATCTTGATCTCATCAGGTTATCGCAAACCCATGAATCATAATCCACTGAAATCACTCAACTCATTTTCGGTCAGACACTTACACAGGGCATTTACAGACCATTCACGTTCCAATGGCTCTATTTCAACAGACGCCTGAACGAGATGGTCTATCAAATGCCTCGACTGTTTCCTGACGCTAAGGCGGATAATAGAGTAATTATGATTAAGCAACGCCAGCACGATGACAGTCAGTTTGTACTCATGAGCAAATCTGTCCCATATTTGCAAAGTGATGGCGGAACACAATGCTTTTCTGAATATTTATATGAAGAAGGACAGGACAGGACAGGACAGGACAGGACAGGACAGGACAGGACAGGACAGGACAGGACAGGACAGGACAATTATACTCGATCAACAACAGAAGTACAAGAGAGGAATCTTGTTATTTGCATAGCCAGTCCGGGAGAAGACCGGCCTTTCTCAACAATGATGATATCCTGCACTCCGGACCTGCACCTTCTACACGGGGGCCAATGCTTTCCGATGTTTCTTTACGAAACGGAGGACAGCCAATGAACACTTCCCAGGGCAGTCTATTTGAACAGACACCTTCTCAACCACGTCTTGTACGACGCGAAACCATCACAGATGAGGGATTGAAGCACTTTCAGGATGCTTATCCGGACAAGGAACTCAGCAAGGCAGACTTGTTCTATTATGTCTATGGCCTTCTGCATTCGCCCGAATACCGGGAACGCTACGCAGATACCTTGCGAAAGGAACTGCCCCGCATTCCCCGCATGAAGACATATGAAGCCTTCAAAGCCTTCTCGGATGCTGGTCGCAGGTTGGGCGAAATGCACGTAAATTTTGATAGCCAGCCCATCTATGAAGGCGTGGAGATTGACTACGGCAAAGGATCACTGTCACCCGACAACTATCGGGTGACACAGATGAAATACGGCAAGGGCAAGAACAAAACCATCCTGCATTACAATGACCGCATCACTATCACAGGTATCCCTCTGGAAGCCTACGACTACGTGGTGAACGGCAAGCCTGCCCTCGATTGGGTCGTGGAACGTCAATGCGTGAAAACCGACAAGGCCAGCGGTATCGTCAACGATGCCAATAACTGGGCCATCGAAACCATGAACGACCCCCGCTATCCGCTGGACCTGTTCCTGCGTGTCATCACGATCAGCCTGGAAACCATGAAGATTGTGAAGAACCTTCCAGCCCTGGAAATTCTGGACAACTGACAGGCTGCTAACAGGTCATGAAAGCATGACGTTAAACGCCATACCTTTACGAACTTATCGGGCTTGACAGATTTATCGAAAATGAGGAGGATACGGCAGGAGATACACCATGCCCCGAGCAACTGCATCCTCTTTCACCACAAAATCGCGCCGTCTTGCGGCGAAAACGCGTAGCGGCACTGTGGTTCTCAGCGCACGCGGCGTGCAACCCGTTTCCATTCCTGTCGGACGCACTGCGCTGACATCTGTCGCCAGACAGGTGGGAACAGCACGCTCTGTGATCGAAAATCTCGGCCACGCGCTGGCGGAGACCCGGAAAACAGGACGTGGCGTCCGCTTTTCAGTCGAAGTCACGCCCGAAGGTACAGTCCGGATTGTGCATCCTCCAGAGAATCAGGACATTGCAGGCACACAGGCGGCGGAGCGCACGTCCGGTAGCGGTCTGGCGCGCGCGAAGGCGCGTGGCGAGGCGCTGGCCGCCAGCATTCTTGCCCATGAGGATATGGTGACGGCGGAAGAACTGGCGCGGCGCATGGGAACAACCCGTGTCACGGTGAATGCCCGTCGGCACGCTCGCCAGCTGATCGGCCTCGAAGGCCCGACACGCGGTTGTCGTTACCCGGCCTGGCAACTCGATCGCGACGGTCGTCCGTTCGCTATCATCCCGAACCTGTTTACCGCGCTTGGCGACAGTCCGTGGACCATTTACCGGTTCCTCACCCAAAAGCACCCTGAACTCGAAGGACGGACTGCAATCGCGGCCTTAGAGAAAGGAGAAGATAAACGCGTCCTCTCGGTCGCGGCCAGTATCGCCGAGGGCACCTTCGCGTAAATGTCGTCCGCAAGCCTACCCCCCAGCAACTTCGACCAAGCTGACCTCGTTGTGACAACAGTACCAGCCGGTACCCGTTATGGGCGCATCCTGTTGCGGCGGTTTTCGGACACTCTGGGTTTCGGCAAGAACGAGAGCCGGTTCAGCGATCCTAGGGATCTGCCGCCACCTGAGCGGTTTGGGGTTCTTTATGTCGGCAGCACCCTGAAGGTTTGTTTCGTGGAAGCCATCCTGCGCGACAGTCGTGATGGCGTAATCGGAGAGCTTCTGCTCGCCGAGCAGGAAATCACCGACCGTGATTATGCGGAGATCGTGGTGGTCACTGATTTGCGGGTTGTCGATCTGCGGAGCGACAATCCCTTAAGGATGGGCATTCCCAGCGATGTAGTCGGCGGGTCGGACCAGCGTCCCGCGCGCCAATGGTCACTCGCACTCCATAACCATCCTGCCAAACCTGACGGTATTCTCTATCCCTCCCGATTGAATGAGGAGATCAATCTGGCAATCTTCGAACGTGCCATTCCAAAACTATCGGAAGCTGCCAGGATGAATCTTAATGGAATCTTCGCACTCGAAGATATTCTCGATCTCTTTCAGGTGGCCATCAGAGAGTGAATAGTCGGAAGCAACGGTCATTGAAGAACTGCCACGACACGCGCACCTTGAGGCGGCGGTACAGTTCGGACAGCAACATATTGTCAATGCGGCACCATTGCCCCAGATGCGGACCTCTTTGAGGTCACAGGATGCAACGAAAGCCAGGAAACTCTCTAGCAGCCTGTCGGGTTGGGCATTTTGCGGCTGATAACGCCGAGGCTGACCCGGCTTATGCTGCGTGAAGCCGTGCCATTCTTTTGCAGTTGTATGCGAGAGCGACGAGTGTCCATTCGGTCGTGACTTTTGCAAGGCTGCGCAGACTGAATCTTCTGAACCCCATGATGCTTTTGATAATTCCAAAGACCGGCTCCACGGTCTGTTTTCGTAGTCTGTAAATATCTCCGGCTTCTGTAGTTTCCAGCCTGTCCTTCATGGCAAGCCGCCAGGGTTCGGTGATCCGGCGCGGTTCCCTGTCTTCAGGAGGTAGCCGGAAGTCATAAGGCCTGCGGGCGCAGGGCCGTCCGATGGCGACCAGCGGATCGATGCCTTTTTTCCGCAGGTCCCGGACCG
>NZ_CADP01000195.1 GCF_000285295.1 Komagataeibacter europaeus LMG 18890
CCCGCGTCATAGCCCGAAAGCCCGCCGCTTTCCGTAGTTTTCACCGACTGGCTGTCAATCACGCCCGCGCTCGGGGAGGCTTCACGCCCCTCGATCTCGCGCAGGCTCATGACCAGCACCGTATTCATGACCTCGAACAGCCCAGTATCACGCCAGGCGTAGAAATAGCGCCTGACAGTCGAGACCGGCGGAAAGCATTTCGGCAGCAGGCGCCACGCGCACCCGGCCGAGGCTATGTAGAGCATCGCATTGACCACCTCGCGCATATCCGTCGTGCGAGGGCGACCGCCCCGTTTCGCAGGGGGCACAAATGGCATGATCAAAGCCCATTCCCCGTCCATCATATCCGATGGATATCGCAGTCCTTCCCGGCTATGTTCACGTCGGGCAATACCAGTCCATGTCACCATTCACTCCATCTCTTCGTAAAGACGGATGAATCACAACAGGCTGGTATTGTTCAAAAACTTTCGGATCGGGCTCTAACTGACGAGGAGCCTGGATTTTGACCGGATGGCCTGATCTGTGGCCGCCAGTTCTGCATTAGGCTATGATCAATGATTTCAGTCAGGATAGGAGAAGCTTGGATACTGGTCACCGGTACTTCGCCTTCAAGTGGATGTATCATGCGCGGCCATAAAAACCGAGAACGCTCCTTTTGAATGAATACAAAAAGAGGCACATTATTTCGTCAATCAAGTAAATTTTAATCGACTTAATTTGTGTGTTCTCACCATAAGCGGCAACGTTAAAAAAGATTTGAATCAGCCTTTTAAATATCTGCATACATATAGAAAAAATTTATTTTCAGTGGAGATGATAAATAATTTTCAGGGCAGCAATTCCCCACACATAGCATACGGGAACGCTGCCTATCGATATAGAAATCATCGAGAATACATTTAATTTTTTCGCCTTCTCCTCGAATGATAATCACATTATCTTTAATTAACATTGAAAAATCCATCTTCCCTTTTATGCACGATACTGTGAGATCAGAAGAAATTTTGATCTGACCAAGCGCGGATCTCCGATTCATTTCTCCAACGGTCCATACACGGTCAAATAGATACTGGCAGATTGTTTGGAAGGCTGCTTTGGTCCGGTCTGGCGAAGATTCAAAAAGTGGTCTGTAAACATTCAACTGTAACCATTTATGCACCATAGATGTTGCACAATTGGCATGATGCAGAACACAGTCGCCTTCTGGTAGATTACCGATAGATAGCGCCCAAAATGTTTCAGGAAAACGTCCGACCTTCAGGCCCAGTTGTTTTATGATTGTTTCATCTTCTAGCAAATCATTAACGGCTTTCTGGTCCCATATATCGTCTTTTTCAACCCGCTCATAAACAGCCTGCCAGAAATATTTGACAGCATTGTTCTTTTTAAGAGCAATAAAACCTATATTGACCTGCTGGCTGCCTCGTCCCCATTCTCGTTGAAACAGAATATCGTAGTTTTTCATAAGATATAATGTCTGTTCAATAGGGCTTCTGTAAATAGAGATATCTACATCTGAGAATATTTCAACGCGATCTGGATTTTCATTATTTACTTCACTTGCTTCTATCAGAAGTTGGACTTTCTTGAGCCAGAGATTCCGACCACCCCCCACTCCGCGTTTCCCTGGCAAGGACAACGAATGATTTACAAAGGTAACCCGTTGATCCAGACCTGAGAGAAAGCGGATAGTCAGAGGCTCTACATCGGATGTCGTGACGCAGTTTAAGCGAATATCAGCAGGCGATAATGTGTTCATGAGATTTCTCAACTTATGTATCTAAAAAAGAATGACTAAAAATATGGCAATATTCAGCAATGTACACGATTATTTTATATAATTATTTTTTTATCAAGGTGCCGTTCCGGCACTACAGTTGCATTTTATGATGAGTTTTGCCTCTATGGATCACCATGATTCGGGATTTCATGAATGGCGATACGTCAGTTGAAGCGATGCTGGAACTGTGGGCGTCCAGGCTTCGGGCAGCAAGGAAGCGGATTGTACCGCTGTTTACGCAGAAGTGTTTTGCGGGTTCTGCGTGTGCCTTCCTTTGCGCCGGGCAGGGATTGGGTATGTCCTTGGGGTCAGGGGCCATCACGGGTTCGGAGCATGGAGATGTAGCCTGCTGATCCGCCGGAACATCGCTGACGGGACCTTGCCTATTTTACGAGCTGGTGCCCGAAAGGGACAACCACGCAAAAACTTGTGAACGTTGAAGGGGCGCGCTGGAGAATTGAAGAAGGGTTCGAGGCTGCAAAAAACGAATTCGGTCTCGATCATAACGAAACCCGCTCCTGGCAGAGATGGCATCGGCGTGTTTCCCTAGTCATGCTGGCCTATGCGGCCATGGCCAGTGTCCGCTACCAGGCAAACTCTCTGAAACCGAAAAAAACACTGCACAGGACACGAAAGTCCTTGTCTGCTGGTCCATTCAGGAAATCAGGCGCCTCGTCGTAAAACTCGCCCAACGCAGGTTACCCGTCGCACATATCCTCATATGGTCCGTCTTCCGACGAACACATCAGGCCAGCACTATCCGTGCGCACTCTCACCATAAGATGCAACTGTAGTGCCAAGAAACAGCGGGTTGAGGATATCGTGGTATTGGCTGCATGTATGAACCCAGAGACTGGGCGTGTCGGTGCAGATTGGAGACGACACGTTTACGATGGATCGCGTTGTAATGTCCTGCTCCAAGATCAGCATAGGCCATGCCGTGCCTGTAAAACAGGACCGCTATTTTTCGGGCCGTGGCGGTCACGGCCTTCGCTTTCCTGACCCGGGCAGACATGCGTCTGTAAAAAGCTCCCGACGCCGTATCGCTTCGCCCGAGTGTCGTGGCGGCCTGACGCAGTAGGGCTACGACTCGGCTTGAGGACCGGCGGGTGCGCGATGCAAGAAGCCTGCTGGGGTCGGTACATAAAACGGGCACAGATATACGCTAAGGATTATCGGTGATTGTGATGGCTTGCCGGAGAGGGCGGAGTTTCCCTTCCGGGATGCCGGCGTCGGTCCAGAGGTAATCCCCGGTCAGGTTGATATGCTGCCACCTCAGCGGAGAGAGATGCTGGAGCAGATCAGGCGCAACGGATCGTCCTTGATGTTCGAGATGCCGCATTGCGGCTCCGAGATAGGTGGTGTTCCACAATACGACGGCGCTGGCGACGAGATTGAGCGCGCTCGCCCGATGTCCCTGGGCTTGCAGTCCGTGATCGCGGATCCGGCCGGTGCGATGGAAAAAGATGGCGCGCTTGAGGGCGTTCTGGGCCTCTCCCTTGTTCAACTCGCGGGTGGCGCGGCGGCGTTC
>NZ_CADP01000194.1 GCF_000285295.1 Komagataeibacter europaeus LMG 18890
CAGATGGGGTGGACGGCCTCCATGCGACATCAATGTGCCATGATGAGGTCGGAAGACCATTCAGAGGAGACCGCCCGGATGAAAGTTACCATAATCGGCCTGGATATCGCCAAGTCTGTTTTTCAAGTGCATGGCACGGACGCAAGCGGAAAATGTCTGCTCAAGAAGAAACTCGGGCGGAGTGAAGTTATCTCATTCTTTGAAAAGCTGGAGCGCTGCCTGGTCGTACTCGAAGCCTGTAGCACGTCGCATCACTGGGCTCGTGTCATCCGTGACACCGGTCATGAGGTAAAACTCATTCCCCCTGAAATGGTCAAACCATTTGTCAAACGTGGCAAGAAAAACGATGCTGTTGATGCCGCCGCGATTTGTCTTGCCGCGATCCATCCCGACACGCGCTTCGTCCCGATTAAAAATCGGGAGCAGCAAAGCCTGTTATCGCTGCACTCAACTCGTACCCTTCTGGTCAAACAGCAAACGATGCTGGTGAATGCGTTGCGTGCACTTGCAGCGGAATTCGGTTTGATTGTTCCCCTTGGAAATGCCCGTCTCCCCGAACTTCTGGCGAAAATCGAAACCTCATCCAATCTGCCTGATGCCCTGAAACAGACAACCATGCTGCTCTTTGAACAGTATGGTCGACTGAACGAAAGCATAGAAAACCTGGAAGGAGGTATCCGGACACATGCCAAACAGGATGAAGATGCTCGCCGTCTTTTGACCATCCCGGGCATTGGTCCGGTAACCGCCTCCCTGATTGTCGCGTCTGTTACCGATATTGGGGCCTTCGATACGGCCCGGCACTTCGCAGCCTGGCTTGGTCTCGTACCGCGCCAGCATTCATCGGGCGGAAAAACCCGATTGGGCAGAATTACCAAAACGGGCAACCGGGAAATAAGAAAGATGCTCGTTCTGGGCGCAACATCCATGCTTTACCGCGCACAGAAATGGGATAGCGCTGCGGGAGTATGGCTTTGCAAGCTTCTGGAACGTCGCCCGGGCCGTCTGGCAACCGTGGCGTTAGCCAACAAGCTGGCCCGGATCATCTGGGTTTTGTTGTCGCGCAAAGAGATCTATCGTCCGGCCGGTCGCAGTGTCGCTATAGTCTGACATGTACCACCAGGATGATGGATACCGGAATAAGCTCCGGTAGATCCGGCAGTATGCACTGACCGCGTGATGGGAAAGACTGTAATCAGAAGCAGTTCAGGCAATACCGAATGTCCCCATGTGCCATTGAGCACGAGATCCAGATTGGTGCCTGACACGCAAGCGAACACCCATGATGGCCAGCGAAGGATTTCGCATAAACAGGCCGGACATAAGGGCGCATCTGACCGGATCTCCACATCATGACAGTATCAGTGCATTTCGCTGGAGCGAAAATACGCAGAAGAAAGATACGACAATGCAATCAATGTGACCTCTTGCATCGTAAAGGCCGTCCACATAAGCGGGACATGGACAAACCATCCGTGCGGGCCGGACAGGCAGGTCAGCCCAAAGGAGCCACCTGACCTTGCATATCTCTCAAGGTGTCCACGGTCCGACAGGGGGAGGTGGCCGGTGCTCAGGTCGAGGAATTTCCGGATCTGGAACGGCGCTAACATCGGGTTTCTCCCTGCTGGAGGATGAGGCGGGTCAGACCGGCCCGGCGCTCTCGCCGAATGCACCAGCGGGCAGGACCCATTGTTCGGGGGATGTGAGGACACGGCCACGCCAGCGGTGGCAGAGCGCGCGGCGCACCAGATCCGGGTGCCGGCGCACGGGGCCGTAAACCGTGCCGCCATTGGCCAGCGTGCCGAGGTCCCGGTCGCGTAGGATGGTGCAGCCAAATGCGCGTTCCCACTCACACAGCCGGGCGAACCGATCCGGGTCCATGTGCCGCAGCGTTGCAGCCTGATCAGCAGACATGAATACACATGTCAGGCAGGACAGACGGCCAAACCCGAGCTGATAGGGAAGCGGCGGGATCACGCCATGCCGACGCAGGATCTGCCAGACAGCCGCTTCACTCCAGGCATGTACCGGCCGCCAGTGATCGATATGCCGTCGGATCCGACCATCACGACAGTCTGCCAGGTGCCGCTCAAAGACAGCGTAACGGGCACGGTTCGCGGATTCCGCCGCACGTTCTCCAGTTACAAACAGGGTCCGGGCATGACCGAAACGCGCCTGGTTCCGCAGGGCGCCATCCGCAACCATGATCTTGGCGTATGGGGAGCACCAGCGGACCGACAGGTTCGCCGAAACCTGCGGGAAGCGGCGGCGTGTATTGGGCGGTCCCTTGCCACCGACAGTGACCCGCCCTGTTGGCGTATCGAACCAGACCGGTGCGGTCGGCGCATTCTCGCGCAGCATTTCCCGCACGATCCCGCCCTGGCGCGCGGAGAAATACAGCCTGACGTCAAGGGCCGCAGCCAGATGCCGCCCGTAATCGGGCACATGCGGCCAGTCAAAAACGTCCCCGTCATCGTCCACAAGATGATGCCACCACTCGATGCGCTGCGGCGCCACGCCCTTTTCGAACAGGTGCAGCGTACTGGCGAGGGAATCCTTGCCAAAGGAACAGGCGACGATGACGTGATCATAACACGCCAGATCAGGTCTCGCTCCAGGCTCCGGCGGGACAGTTCCCTGGCGAGATGACAGGCTTGCGGGCGCCATGGACATTCTCCTTGTCTGGATGTCTTCTGGCGGTCCGAAGGGATATCGCGGGTCAAACGCGGCGCGTGCACCGGCATCGCAGGCCCGCGGAGCGGGACAAGAGCCACCGTTTGAGGCGCGATGGCCCTTCGGGCATATTTTTTCCTGTTTCTTCCTGCTTTTCCTACGCGTCCGCGTTCAGGTATTCGTGCAGATACCGGCGCAGCAGCACGCAGGCTGCATGGCTGTCCCACTCACCGTCATCCGCAAGGACACGATCCATCACTCTGGCGAGAACGAAGGCTGCCTCTCGGCCCGGGCTGAAAACAAGGGAAAACCCAAACTGTCCCTGCAGCACGCCAGTTCCCGCATCGTGGACCATGGCCACGATCTCGCCATGGACGACTTCCTCGACCTCAAGGTCCACTTCCTGGCCGTCAGGCAGAATAGTGGTCCGGATCCCGTCAGAGTCCACACTGTCGGGGACCGCATTGAGGACGATCCGCGCAGCCGCCTCGGCGTCCGTCGCCGTGACCCTGAAATCGCCGGCATCCGCTTCAAACAGGCGCTCAACCAGCGTGATACGAAAATCAGGCATTGCCGTCCTCCCTTGCCAGGACAAATTCGCTCAGTGTCTTGGCTTCCCGCCATGGGCAGTGCCACACCATCAC
>NZ_CADP01000193.1 GCF_000285295.1 Komagataeibacter europaeus LMG 18890
CAGATGGGGTGGACGGCCTCCATGCGACATCAATGTGCCATGATGAGGTCGGAAGACCATTCAGAGGAGACCGCCCGGATGAAAGTTACCATAATCGGCCTGGATATCGCCAAGTCTGTTTTTCAAGTGCATGGCACGGACGCAAGCGGAAAATGTCTGCTCAAGAAGAAACTCGGGCGGAGTGAAGTTATCTCATTCTTTGAAAAGCTGGAGCGCTGCCTGGTCGTACTCGAAGCCTGTAGCACGTCGCATCACTGGGCTCGTGTCATCCGTGACACCGGTCATGAGGTAAAACTCATTCCCCCTGAAATGGTCAAACCATTTGTCAAACGTGGCAAGAAAAACGATGCTGTTGATGCCGCCGCGATTTGTCTTGCCGCGATCCATCCCGACACGCGCTTCGTCCCGATTAAAAATCGGGAGCAGCAAAGCCTGTTATCGCTGCACTCAACTCGTACCCTTCTGGTCAAACAGCAAACGATGCTGGTGAATGCGTTGCGTGCACTTGCAGCGGAATTCGGTTTGATTGTTCCCCTTGGAAATGCCCGTCTCCCCGAACTTCTGGCGAAAATCGAAACCTCATCCAATCTGCCTGATGCCCTGAAACAGACAACCATGCTGCTCTTTGAACAGTATGGTCGACTGAACGAAAGCATAGAAAACCTGGAAGGAGGTATCCGGACACATGCCAAACAGGATGAAGATGCTCGCCGTCTTTTGACCATCCCGGGCATTGGTCCGGTAACCGCCTCCCTGATTGTCGCGTCTGTTACCGATATTGGGGCCTTCGATACGGCCCGGCACTTCGCAGCCTGGCTTGGTCTCGTACCGCGCCAGCATTCATCGGGCGGAAAAACCCGATTGGGCAGAATTACCAAAACGGGCAACCGGGAAATAAGAAAGATGCTCGTTCTGGGCGCAACATCCATGCTTTACCGCGCACAGAAATGGGATAGCGCTGCGGGAGTATGGCTTTGCAAGCTTCTGGAACGTCGCCCGGGCCGTCTGGCAACCGTGGCGTTAGCCAACAAGCTGGCCCGGATCATCTGGGTTTTGTTGTCGCGCAAAGAGATCTATCGTCCGGCCGGTCGCAGTGTCGCTATAGTCTGACATGTACCACCAGGATGATGGATACCGGAATAAGCTCCGGTAGATCCGGCAGTATGCACTGACCGCGTGATGGGAAAGACTGTAATCAGAAGCAGTTCAGGCAATACCGAATGTCCCCATGTGCCATTGAGCACGAGATCCAGATTGGTGCCTGACACGCAAGCGAACACCCATGATGGCCAGCGAAGGATTTCGCATAAACAGGCCGGACATAAGGGCGCATCTGACCGGATCTCCACATCATGACAGTATCAGTGCATTTCGCTGGAGCGAAAATACGCAGAAGAAAGATACGACAATGCAATCAATGTGACCTCTTGCATCGTAAAGGCCGTCCACATAAGCGGGACATGGACAAACCATCCGTGCGGGCCGGACAGGCAGGTCAGCCCAAAGGAGCCACCTGACCTTGCATATCTCTCAAGGTGTCCACGGTCCGACAGGGGGAGGTGGCCGGTGCTCAGGTCGAGGAATTTCCGGATCTGGAACGGCGCTAACATCGGGTTTCTCCCTGCTGGAGGATGAGGCGGGTCAGACCGGCCCGGCGCTCTCGCCGAATGCACCAGCGGGCAGGACCCATTGTTCGGGGGATGTGAGGACACGGCCACGCCAGCGGTGGCAGAGCGCGCGGCGCACCAGATCCGGGTGCCGGCGCACGGGGCCGTAAACCGTGCCGCCATTGGCCAGCGTGCCGAGGTCCCGGTCGCGTAGGATGGTGCAGCCAAATGCGCGTTCCCACTCACACAGCCGGGCGAACCGATCCGGGTCCATGTGCCGCAGCGTTGCAGCCTGATCAGCAGACATGAATACACATGTCAGGCAGGACAGACGGCCAAACCCGAGCTGATAGGGAAGCGGCGGGATCACGCCATGCCGACGCAGGATCTGCCAGACAGCCGCTTCACTCCAGGCATGTACCGGCCGCCAGTGATCGATATGCCGTCGGATCCGACCATCACGACAGTCTGCCAGGTGCCGCTCAAAGACAGCGTAACGGGCACGGTTCGCGGATTCCGCCGCACGTTCTCCAGTTACAAACAGGGTCCGGGCATGACCGAAACGCGCCTGGTTCCGCAGGGCGCCATCCGCAACCATGATCTTGGCGTATGGGGAACACCAGCGGACCGACAGGTTCGCCGAAACCTGCGGGAAGCGGCGTCGCGTATTGGGCGGCCCCTTGCCACCGACAGTGACCCGCCCTGTCGGGGTATCGAACCAGACCGGTGCGGTCGGCGCATTATCGCGCAGCATTTCCCGCACGATCCCACCCTGGCGCGCGGAGAAATGCAGCCTGACGCCAAGGGCTGCAGCCAGATGCCGCCCGTAATCGGGCACATGCGGCCAGTCAAAAACGTCCCCGTCATCGTCCACAAGATGATGCCACCACTCGATGCGCTGCGGCGCCACGCCCTTTTCGAACAGGTGCAGCGTACTGGCGAGGGAATCCTTGCCAAAGGAACAGGCGACGATGACGTGATCATAACGCGCCAGATCAGGCATCTCTCCCTGCCCCGACACGACAGTTCCCAGGCGGGATGACAGGCTTGCGGTCACCATGGACATTCTCCTTGTCTGAATGTCTTCTGGCGGTCCGAAGGGATATCGCGGGTCAAACGCGGCGCGTGCACCGGCATCGCAGGCCCGCGGAGCGGGACAAGAGCCACCGTTTGAGGCGCGATGGCCCTTCGGGCATATTTTTTCCTGTTTCTTCCTGCTTTTCCTACGCGTCCGCGTTCAGGTATTCGTGCAGATACCGGCGCAGCAGCACGCAGGCTGCATGGCTGTCCCACTCACCGTCATCCGCAAGGACACGATCCATCACTCTGGCGAGAACGAAGGCTGCCTCTCGGCCCGGGCTGAAAACAAGGGAAAACCCAAACTGTCCCTGCAGCACGCCAGTTCCCGCATCGTGGACCATGGCCACGATCTCGCCATGGACGACTTCCTCGACCTCAAGGTCCACTTCCTGGCCGTCAGGCAGAATAGTGGTCCGGATCCCGTCAGAGTCCACACTGTCGGGGACCGCATTGAGGACGATCCGCGCAGCCGCCTCGGCGTCCGTCGCCGTGACCCTGAAATCGCCGGCATCCGCTTCAAACAGGCGCTCAACCAGCGTGATACGAAAATCAGGCATTGCCGTCCTCCCTTGCCAGGACAAATTCGCTCAGTGTCTTGGCTTCCCGCCATGGGCAGTGCCACACCATCAC
>NZ_CADP01000192.1 GCF_000285295.1 Komagataeibacter europaeus LMG 18890
ACCCGGCCGCCAACTGCTGGCGCTTCTACCATCTGTCGCTGCAGCCTGACCTGTTCGGCGGAACCGCCCTGGTGCGGCAGTGGGGGCGGATCGGGACGGCTGGCCGGCAGGTCTGCGAACTGCATGACGATGCCGGGCAGGCGTTCGACGCCCTCGCCCGCCAGCTCCGGGCCAAACGCCGGCGGGGCTACCGCGACAGGGCGGCCGGATGAGCGGCACCTCAAAACCGGGACAGCGGGTGACCCCGGCAGGCGCCCCCGGCGGGATGCAGTTGTTCGACCGCGACGGGAGCCGCAAATACCTCACGGTTGCCGAGCGGGCGCGGTTCCTGCGCGCGGCCGAGCAGGCGCCGCGCGAGGCCCGCACGCTGTGCATGACCCTGGCCTGGTCGGGCTGCCGCCTGTCCGAGGCCCTCGCCCTGACGGCGGACCGGGTGGATCTCGCCGGCGGCGTGCTGGTGTTCTCCACGCTCAAGAAGCGCCAGGACGGGATCTATCGCGCCGTGCCGGTGCCCCCCTCCTTGCTCGAGGCCCTGGATCTGGTGCATGGCATCCGCGAGGCCCAGCGTCGGCGAGGCCGTGGAGCGGCCGCCCGGCTGTGGCCCTGGTCCCGCATGACCGGCTGGCGGGCGGTGCATGCGGTCATGGACGCCGCCGGCCTGTCCGGCCCGGCCGCGTCCCCCAAGGGCCTGCGCCATGCCTTCGGCGTTGCCGCCGTCTCCAGCGGCATCCCCCTCAACATGGTGCAGAAATGGCTCGGTCACGCCCAGCTCTCCACCACCGCCATCTACGCCGATGCCGTCGGCGCCGAGGAGCAGGATATCGCACGGAAAATGTGGGAGTGATTTTCTGTCATTCTCTCTTGTAGATAGAGCAGATTTTCACGTATGACCACATGCAAACATGAGGTCATGTAAGGACGTTCACATGCCAACAATAGCGATTATCAGCCAGAAGGGTGGGGCTGGAAAAACCACTCTGGCCTTGCATCTGTCTGCTGCGGCTGAGGATGCTGGCCATACAGCATTGGTGATTGATGTGGACCCACAGGCGACGGCGAGCCAATGGGCCGCATGGCGTAAGGATGCTCCGCCGGTTGTAATTGACAGTGCTCCGCCTCGTCTCGCGGCTAAGATCGGACAGGCAATGAGTCAGGGTGCTGAGTTCATCGTGATTGATACTCCGCCTCACGCTGATAGTGCGGCTAGTGCTGCCGTTGAAGTCGCCGATTTGGTATTAATTCCATGTCGGCCGAGTGCGTTCGATCTGGCAGCAATCAAAACGACTGCCAGCCTTATAAAAATGCGTGGCAAACCAGCCTTCGTCGTTTTTACAGCGGGAAGTCCGACTGCTCCACGTATGTATGAGGAGGCCACACAACTCGTACAAAGTTACGGACTGAACGCATGTCCACATATTATCGCTGATCGTGCAGTTTTCCGTCATGCTGCGGCGGAAGGGAAAACTGCAATGGAAGTAGAGCCTAAAGGCAAGGCGTCTGATGAGGTAAGGCTGCTTTACAAGTGGGCATGCAAGCATGTAAACATGCAATCATCAAGGAAGCGGAGAGCTAGTGCATGAGCCGGAAGGGGTCTCTACTGTCGTTGCGGGATCGTGATTCCGTAATATCGCCGGTTGCAGTTGCATCAGAAAGCAAGGTTGCTGCTACCAATGTTGTTGGTACAGCCGGCAAGCAGGTTGCGCCGAGCCGTCAGGGCAAGAAAGCCATGACCGGCTATTTTAGTCCGGAAATGTCATTTGCTATGCACATGACCGCCAGAAAGCATGGGATGAGTTTACAGGATGCGATGGCTGACGCGTTTAACGACTGGCTACGTAAGATGGGAGAAAGTCCTGTGGGCAAGTAGGCATGTTTACGTGCGGTCATGTTTGCATGTAAGCATGCACACTTGCTGGCGTATGCCGGAATCAGCGTATTGGGTTGCGTTCGTGCCGTTTTTTACAAAAGCCAATAAAGGCTCCGGCAGGGCTTTTAAGCTCTGGTTTTCCCATGTCGTGCCACCATGAAACCCATTCGTCATGGAGAGCATAGATGTCATATCCAGGCGCAACGGTTTTAGCGTCATGCATGGTTTCGGGGTCGATGTAGGGAGCATCCCTCATAGGGGCGATAACATCGCCCTTTGTTTTAAGGCTCAAACGGTTGCGAAATAGAATGATGTCATCGGCCATTGTGATGGCATAGTCAGGAAAATGGGCATGACTGGTGTCATGCGCACAAACTTTCTTAACCAAGGATCGAAAGACGCGAAGCGGGCTATTTGAGCCACATTTTTTTTGCAGCAGCTCTAATCCGATCTTCCATTCATCTTTCATACCGCAGTGTTTGCGGGCGAGTTCGTACATGCGTCGTTCGAACGGTTTACGAAGTCGGAAATAGTCTCGGTGAAGTGTGAGGACATTCTTGCTGATGACTGAACGATAGACCCAATCTGACAGAGTGATTTCAAGATCAAGCATTCGGCCGTCAAACGTCTTACGGGTGATTCTAGCTTCTTCGATCAAACCGAAAATTCGAGTTTCTTCAATGCCGCCTGTTTGAATGTTGGTTCGCACGGTTGTTCCGCGCAAGCGTGTCAACGCGTCGGTCAGTAGCCTATAGCCTGCTCCGCTGGTTTGACGATTGGTAGCGACCAGCATGTCATAGGCTTGAAGGCGGAGTGTTCGGCTAGGTTGTTCGCCGTGATTCATTTTCGCAACGAGCTGAGAGATGCAGTAGATGAGGATATCCTTGTCATGGATCGTTGCCAGCCCTTTGCCAGACGGGATGATCTCTATGATATTCCCATTGTGTTCATAGCGTCGCATCCGGTTGTCTGGCTTGGTCGAGAGCGAAAAAACTGGATGCTCCATTGACGCCATATCATCTTTGGGAATGGCATCGAGCACGTCACAAATGAATAGATCCTGATTTGGATGGCGGACTGGAAGGAGGGGCGTGCGATCATCACCTTCCACCGCCAGAGAAGGCGCAATGTCGAACAAGGAAGGAGAAGATTCTATCGTCATTTCAATTACAGATAGCTACTATCGTCACTTCACATACGCAAGTCAATTATCGTCATTTTAGATTCAGGCTGAGCTTATCGTCATTTCAATTACGCATACTTGCTATCGTCATTTTAGATTCAGTTTATCGTCATAGTGGATTCAGTTTATCGTCATAGTGGATTCACAGGACGATAGAATCTCTCGATAAAACCGTTATTATTCAGCCTGTTATTTGAACTATAAAAATCCGTAACACCATTTAAACACCTATTTAAACACTCTGAGCCTGTGGATAACTCATAAACCTCAAAAATTTGCAGCCAAATGAACCCAAGCACCGCCTCTTGGGGG
>NZ_CADP01000191.1 GCF_000285295.1 Komagataeibacter europaeus LMG 18890
ACCATGAACAATTAACGAACAAAACAAACTGCAACTGTAGTGCTAATATACGGTCAGTTCTATGAATACTCTGGTCATAGGTGTCTGCCGTGGGAAGCGCATCAATATCTTCCTGTGTCCGATCGTCAGAGTAGAAGATGTGACTGCCAATGATATGAATGACAAAAAATTTGTATTCATCTGGATCAGCGAACTTTTCTTTAATAACGGGCAGCAGGGATTCATCATGCCAGTCAACATGATTTTCCTTATTGTTATAATCCTGTCGCGTTACATAATCGCTGAATTCAGATAGATAGCCAAAGGAGCGGGAGTATTGACCGAAACCGTCCTGTGATGATATCCAGAAAGTCTTGTATTTATTATCCTTGGCAAGTTCTATGATATTCTTTTCAGAGTATAGTTTATCCCTATGATCGGGATCATAAAATGAAAATAGCATGGGAACGGCATAGCGTGTCATGTTGGCGGAAGAATGCGCATTCTGTATGACGCATATCCTGTCGCCATCAACAAGCCTTTGTATATTTGGTGTCGTATTCTGTGCCTTGTAGCCATAAATCGTATGCCTGTCGGCCAGATCTGATTCACCGACAACGACAATAATATTCTTGACCCTGCCAGGCACTTTATCTGTGATCATGCTATCCGTATTCTGATGAGGTACGGCTTCCGTGTTCTCATCATTCATGATCAAGGAAAGAAGATAGACGGTATTCCCTATCGTACCAGGCGCATACGCACGGAAAGAACTGGCGCTTTCGGTATATACATGACGTTCTTTCTGTACATGATACGCTTTTACAATTGCCCTTCCGTAAGGATAGACAAGAGTCAGTCCGGTAAAAATGAACACGTATAATCTAAAACGGGAAAATTTCCAGGACAGATAGCATTGCGCAGCAAAGCTTGCCACAAGAAGCATCACAACGGGAATACTGAAAGATTCCAGTGTAGATAAGGCTTCATGAGAATTGGTACCAGCTATTGCCTGCAGCATGGGTTCACTAATGGAACCATATTCATGACAGAGAAACCAATATATCAATGTCGATGTCATGAATATCGGCATTGTCGCCAAGGCAAAAATTTTTCCTGAATTCATAAGAAAAACTGGCAACAAGACAGTTGATATGGCAAAAAAGGTTGGTTTCATATGCCATATAGTATGAAAGCTTATACGAAACGAAATTAAAAAGTATAAAATTATTAATATGACAAAACATATTATTTTTGATAACTTTTTATTTACGCTAGGCATTATAATTTATTTCCGGTTTTACTAAATTATTTATATTTTTATTTGAAGAATATATGCCGATGTATTTACTTTTAATTTAGTAAAAAATTAAATTCCATTATTTCGGAATAGAAAATTCTTGGAAAAACCATATCGTGCTTGCATAATTCCGTTATCATGAAGCGGCTTTTAGAGGCATAAAAAGTTTTATACCAGACCCTATATCATAGTTTTAGTAAAAAATTTATTGAGTTCCAAATCTGTTAGAAACCGATTCGAAAAACAACCTGAACGATTCTCCGCACAACCATGCGGGTATGGACGATAACCAATCCTGCATATGAAGATGAAATCGTCACCTCGCCCTTCCTGTTGGGACAACGGCAGCAACCAGGCCGGGCAAGGCTGTATTCCACGATCCAGCATTTGGGCAGGACAACAGAACCCGCCGCCCTGTCAGAGCGGTTGACGATTCCGATGGTCCCTTGACCGGATTGCACACGGTTTTTCATCAGATGCCACAACCATGAAAAAGAACTGCCTGATCCGGACAACCAGCAGCGCTGCCCCATCCCGATCCTGAATACCGGCGGATGAACGCAAGCGGTAAAACTATCCCTGCACGGTCATGATGGGCCGGAAATGGCGTGGTCATGACAATATGAAGAATACGCTCCGACAACGCGCCGCAGCATCCGTGCGCGGGGAACGGTCCAGATGCTTCCTCCGTGGCGTCAGTGGGGCGATCAGGCGATACGCAGGTTACCGGTATTCCAGATCATCGCGCCGATACTGCGCACGGCGTAATTTCATCAGCTGGAGACCCGCAAAAACCGGGTAATTTCTGGCGAAGCGGGCTGGCTTGATGACGTCGAGGTTGCGGGGCGCACCAAGGGTATCATTCGGACCGATTTCCACGATACCCGGCGTTGATTTCGCCGGTTTTGCCGACTTGCAGACAGAGTCAGCCTGCGGTTTCTAGACGCTCGTGGAAGATCAGCCGATTGAAGTTGTAGGCCAGGTTGCAAAGGGTCAGTTTCGCCTCAGCGCGGGCGAGGCCGATGGTGCGGATGAACAGGTTGAACCGGTTTTTCTGATGCGCGAAGACATGCTCAACATGCGCACGGATCGAGGATTTGGCGGCATTGGCCCGCGCGGTTGCCTTTGACATCGGCTTGCCCATGGGTTTGCGCCGATGAATACGGGACGTGAGCATCTGGTCCGACAGCCACTTCTCGTTGCGCCTGGATCGATAGGCACTGTCTGCCCAGACCTCGGAACTGGTATTGTTCGTGCTGACGACCTGCCGGAGAAGACGCCCGTCCGCCGCTGACGCCGAAGTCACCGCCATGCCTCGGATGAAGCCGAAGCGTCGGTCGATGCTGATGTGGGATTTGTAGCCGAAGACCGGCAGGGCGATCATGGGGAGCGGCGTCCCATCTGCCCGATACCGGACTTTTCCGCCGACCTTGAGTGTCCAGCGAGCGTCGGTATCCTTCTGTGCTGCCTTGTTCGGCTCGTCCGGCCAAATGTCGCTGGCGCTCTTCCCTGACTTGATCGCTTCGCGTTCGCCCTCGGTGTTCCGCTGTCTTGGCGCAGGCACTAGCGAGGCGTCCACGATCTGCCCGGACATTGGCATGTAGCCCTTCTTCTGGAGTTGCCAGTCAAAGGCCTTCATCACCCGCCTGAGCGTTCCCGTCTCGGTCAGGCGATTGCGAAAATGCCGGATCGTATTCTCGTCCGGCGTTCGATCCCCGAGCGACAGCCCCAGAAATCGCAGCCAACTCAGCCGATCGCGGATCATGAACTCCATCCGGGCGTCTGACAGATTATGCTGCGCCTGCAGGATCAGGACCTTGAACATCATCACCGGATCGAATGGTGGGCGGCCGCCTTTGCTACCATCGCCATACCCAAGCCCTTCGACCAGCCACGCCCGGAAATACTCGAAATCCACCGTCTCCTGCAAAACCTCGAGCGGATCGCCCTCTTTGCTCAATGCATCAAGGTGATCGCTCAAACTGAACAGGGACTTGGGATCCATAGCAGGCCTCCGTGATCGCGTAACTTCAATGAATCACCATAGCCGTCCAAACGCTACCGGTTTTTGCGGGTCTCCAGCT
>NZ_CADP01000190.1 GCF_000285295.1 Komagataeibacter europaeus LMG 18890
GATCTTTCTCCTCGTTCATGCCGCCGACATCCAGGACCGTGATGGGGCGGTTGATGTTCTGGCGGCAATACGCAGGCGCTTTCCCTGGCTGCGCCACATCTTTGCTGATGGCGGCTATGCTGGCAACAAATTGCGATCCGCGCTCGCCTCCATGGGAAAATGGACGGTCGAAATCATCAGGCGGTCCGATACGGCGAAGGGCTTTCAGATCTTGCCTCGCCGCTGGGTGGTTGAACGGACATTCGCCTGGCTGGGACGGTGCAGGCGGCTCGCCAAAGATTGGGAAAAGTCCATTGCTTCCTCAACCGCGTGGACATTGATCGCCTCGATCCGCATGCTCACACGACGGACAGCAAGGCATTGTCAAGCTTGGAAAACTTTCGGATCGGGCTCTTATGGGAATAAGTAAATAACCTACGATATTTAAATTTCATGAAGTCATTTAATTTTCATTTTTATACAAATATATATTTATGTGCATGATTTCATAAATAATAATTAAAATAAAACGCGACAAAACCAGTAACTTTTCTATAATTACATATTATTTTAAATGTATATTCATATTCTGGCCTGGCGCTTACCATGCATCCTCCGGCATGATCCGCAACCGCATGGCATGAATCCTACGGACCATATCCCGCACGCATCTGCATCATAATACATGCTGTCATTCCGTTATTGCAGAACCAGACCTCGCCATCATTGCATTTATTTCAGAAATACACGCCGTGGTTGTGTATATGTTATCATGCATATCTGTTTGCCATGTTCCGGTCTGGCTGATATGCCGGCCAACCCCAGTCGAAAGTAACAGACTGTGTCAGGCAGCCTATACGTCAATTCCAATACCCGTATGATGATGCATGAATAGACAAAACAAGCAGGATGATGTCATTCCATCCTGCTTTTTCCATTCCTGCTCCATGGACAATATGGCTGTCAGCCCTGCCCCAGTTGACAACCGGTCCAGTTTTCAACTGGTCGCAATGGAAATGACAGCCACAAACGCGGTAGCCATCTTTTCATGTTATATTGCGACAGCCCTTGATTACGTCCCGCCTGTTTATGGAAATAGCTGGACGCCCCCATGTTTCGGATCCGTACCGGAAAGCATCTGGGGCGCACCCTGTCAGCCATTGCCCACAGATCGCATGCCTTCCCCGGTATCACCCGGCGCATGGCGTCACCATGACCCCGGTTCGACGGGAATGCGCTGCCACGTCATGCCGATTTCATGACGCTGGAAGATTGCCGAAGATCGTACAACAGTGTCGAGCCGCAGGGACGAATGGAACCTGAATATTACATCCTGCGAATGTTGAAGCATAACGCCCGCAATCCGTGATGACCCTGTGACAGCAAGTGACGCATGCGAAAGATCGCTCGACAACCCATCGGCGCGGCAGCCGGACGCAGCCACGTCTGGCCTTGGGCAACCTCATGACCTCAAGGGCGATATCGTGAACCTGCGCTGCCTCGACAGGCTTTTTGCCTGTATGGCCCGGATCAACATAAGCCTGCTCAACGCTATCGTCAGTGGCCATCCCGATTGGCTGGCGTCACATGCAGGGCCAGCAGGTGCCCCAGCGTATCCACCGCCATATGCAACTCTGATCCCTTTTTGCGTTTGCCCCCATCATATCCGGCGCGATGGTCCGCCTTCCGACGTCGAGCGCAAGGTCCGGCTATCGAGAATGGCCGCTGTTGGTTCTGCCTCGCGGTCAGTGATTTGCAGGCGCCAGTCCATCCACCATGATATGCGGCAGTCCCCGGCTGCATGTTTCCACGCGGGCGACAATGTCATAGGTCTGGCGCAATGTATCGGGTGTAATGACATCACACGGAGCCCCGGCGGCGATGATTTTACCCGCGCGCAGGATGACATCATAATCCGTCATGCGTACGGCAATATTCAGGTCATGCAATACCATGACCGTTACGATGTTGCGCCGTTCCGTCTCGCGCCGCAGCACCTCCATGACAGCAAACTGGTGATGCAGGTCAAGCGCGCTGAGCGGCTCATCAAGCAGCAGGGCGTCGGGATGCCGCCCCAGGGCCTGCGCCAGCCCCACAAGCTGGCGCTGCCCGCCCGACAGTTCATCCATGTACCGCATGGCCAGATCCGCGATGCCGAATATGTCCAGCATGCGCAGCGTCGCGTCGATTTCATCCCCGCCCGAAACCCCGGGCATTACGCCCGTGGCATTCCGGGCAGCCAGAAGCGATTCCAGCACCTGCAGATGCACAGTGGCCGGCAGGGTCTGGGGCAGGTACAGGCAGCGCCGTGTCCGCTGCGCCAGCGACATGCGCGAAAGTTCATCCGGGCCAAGCATGATCCGGCCCGTCGCCTCCCCCAATCCCGCCATGGCACGCAGCAGGGTGGACTTGCCACTGCCATTGGGACCAAGCAGGGCAGATACCCGTCCCGTGGGAAACGGGCCGACCGTCAAGATGGGGTGGACGGCCTCCATGCGGCATCAATGTGCCATGCTGGGGTCGGAATGACCATTCAGAGGAGACCGCCCGGATGAAAATTACCATGATCGGCCTGGATATCGCCAAGTCCGTTTTTCAGGCGCACGGCACAGATGCAAATGGAAAATGTCTTCTCAAGCGAAAGCTCGGGCGCAGTGAGGTTGCCTCATTCTTCGGGAAACTCGAGCGGTGTCAGGTCGTGCTCGAAGCTTGCGGCACATCGCATCATTGGGCGCGCGTCATCCGCGATGCGGGTCATGACGTGAAACTTATTCCGCCGGACATGGTCAAGCCGTTCGTCAAACGTGGCAAGAAAAACGACGCTGTTGACGCCGCAGCCATTTGTCTTGCGGCACTCCATCCCGACACGCGCTTCGTCCCGATCAAAAACGAAGAACAGCAAAGCCTGCTCTCGTTACACTCAACGCGCACACTATTGGTCAAACAGCAGACGATGCTGGTCAATGCGTTGCGCGCGCTTGCAGCGGAATTCGGCTTGATCGTGCCGTTGGGAAACAGTCGCCTGCCCGATCTTCTGGCGAAAATCGAGACATCACCCGATTTGCCCGACGTCATGAAGCAGACCGTCATTTTGCTCTTCGAACAATACGGAAAGTTGAGTGAAAGCATCGGATGCCTGGAAAGGCGAATCCAGGCGCACGCCAGGCAGGACGAAGATGCCCGTCGTCTTTTGACAATACCCGGCATCGGCCCGATGACCGCGTCCTTGATCGTGGCATCTGTCACGGATATCGACACTTTCGAAAGTGCGCGGCACTTCGCGGCCTGGCTTGGACTTGTGCCGCGGCAGCACTCGTCCGGCGGAAAGGTCCGGCTGGGCAGGATTACGAAAACGGGCAACCGGGAAATAAGGAAGCTGCTCGTTCTGGGG
>NZ_CADP01000189.1 GCF_000285295.1 Komagataeibacter europaeus LMG 18890
TGGGCAATCTGGTCCGCTTTACGCTTATCCCCGGCCAGCATTACGATACGGTCGGGGTGGCGCCTCTCCTTGAACCGGCTGATTTTGAGGGACTTCTTGCTGACAAGGCGTTCGATGTCCACTGGATCGTGGACACCATACGCGCGCAAGGGGCCCGCGTGGTCATTCCCCAGCGTCGGAACCGCCTCGACAGGCGACCCTTCGATGGAGCCCTGTTCAAGGCACGCCATCTCATCGAGAACTTCTTCTGCCAGCTCAAGGAGTTCAAGCGCATCGCCATGCGAAGCGACAAGACCGACAGATCATTCGCAGCGATGATTTATCTTACCGCCGCAATCATCAATTCGCGTTAATTCCCAACAGGCCCTGAAAAAAGCTTCACCAAAAAACCTCTTCAGGTTTCTGGAATACCCTTCAGATGACCAGCACCGCCCGGATGTCGTTGACGTTGGTCAGGGTGGGGCCGGTCATGACCAGGTCGCCCGTCTGCTGGAACATGGTGTAGCTGTCATGTGCGCGCAGGCAGGCGCGCGGGTCACATCCCAGCGCGCGGGCGCGCAACAGGGTGGTGGGGGTGATGATCGCGCCCGCCGCATCCTCGGTCCCGTCAATGCCGTCACTATCCGCCGCAATGGCCCAGATTCCTTCATGTCCCTGCAGGGTATTGGCCATGGACAGCAGGAATTCGGTATTGCGTCCGCCGCGTCCCGGCGCGGGCTGGTCGGGGTGGATGGTCACCGTCGTCTCGCCCCCCGACAGCAGCACCGCAGGGCCTGCCACCGGCACGCCATGCTGGCGGGCGGACAGGGCGATGCCTGCCATGAATGTGCCCGCGTCCCGGCTTTCCCCTTCCAGTGCATCGCCAAGGATCAGCGGTGTCAGCCCCAGTTCACGCGCGGTAATGGCGGCGGCCTGCAACGCCATGAACGGCGTTGAAACAAGGGTATAGCGATTGCGTGGGGACAGCGTGCCGGCGACGGGCGGGCGCATGAGCACGCGCTGCACCGCATCTGGCACGGCAATGCCGTAATGCGCGATGATGGCGCGGGCGTCGGCTGCGGTGGTGGGGTCGGCCACGGTCGGGCCGCTGGCGATGGTCAGCGGGTCATCGCCCGGCACATCGCTTATGGCCAGGGTCACCACGCGGGCGGCGCCAGCGGCGGCGGCCAGACCGCCACCCTTGATGGCCGACAGGTGGCGGCGCACCACGTTCATGTCGCGTATGCTCGCCCCTGAATGTAGCAGGGCACGGTTGACCGCGCGGATGTCATCCAGCGTCAGGCCCGCTGCCGGCAGTTCCAGCAGCGCCGAGCCCCCGCCCGAAATCAGGGCAATGACAAGATCATCCGGTCCCAGTCCCGTCACTTCAGTCATCATGGTACGCGCGGCGGCCTCGCTCCGGCTGTCCGGCACGGGGTGGCTGGCTTCCAGCACGCGGATGCGGCGCGTGGGGGCCATGTGACCGTCGCGCGTCACCACGCATCCCGTCAGGTCCACGTCGGGCCATGCCTGTTCCAGTGCGGCCGCCATGGATGCGGCGGCCTTGCCCGCGCCCACCACCACGCACTTCCCCTTTGGCCGCTGGGGCAGGTAGCGCGGCAGCACCACATCGGGCATGGCGCTGCGGATGGCGGCGTCCAGTATGCGTCGCAGGGCCGTGCGTGCGCGTTCGTCTGTCCAGTCCGTGCCCGTGGTGATGCGTGACGTGGCGGCAAATGGGTGGATGGTGGCGTCGTTCATTGCAGTGGTCCAGATTTTTCGTACAGGCATCGGTGCAGGCCGGGTCCGTGTCCTAACGCATGGTATGCGGGCGGGATGCATGCTGGCCCGGCACCCGGTCCATACCATCCGTGCAGGGACGGGCAGTGTGTCACAATTATCACGTCTGTATCAGGATGGGGGGAAAGCCGGGTCCGCAGGCCCCGCACACGCTAAATTGGGGAACTGGCATATGGATTGGCGGGGACGATGGTGATACGCGGCAGATGACCTGCCCCCACGCGCAGGCGTCACAACAGAAAGGACAAGGGCATGGAGAACTGTGTGCTGGACGCGCGTCCTGTTCCCTCCACGCAGCCACCCCACGGGATGGTGCAGCCTTATCTGGTCTTTCCCCGCCCGGAATGGGCGGCCCTGCGCGCGAATGTGCCCCAGTCGCTGGGGGAGGCGGATATCGCGGCCCTGCGTGGGCATAATGAGCCGGTCTCGCTGGAAGACATCACCGAGGTCTACCTGCCGCTTTCGCGCCTGCTCAACCTGCATGTCATGGCGACGCGCAGCATGAACAACATGGTCAAGAGCGCCTTTATCGGCGCGCCTGCCGTGACCATGCCGTTCGTGATCGGTATCGCGGGCAGCGTGGGCGTGGGCAAGAGTACGTTCGCGCGCCTGCTGCAGGCGGTGCTGTCGCGCTGGCCCGATCATCCGAACGTGGCGCTGGTCACGACCGATGGCTTCCTGCATTCCACGCGTGAACTGGAGCAGCGCAGGCTCATGCACCGCAAGGGCTTTCCCGAAAGCTATGACCTGCGGCAGATGATCGCCTTCCTCGCCGCGCTGAAGGCGGGGGAGCGTAACCTGAAGGTGCCGGTCTATTCGCATGAAGCCTATGACATCGTTCCTGATCGCTATCAGGTGATCGACCAGCCCGACATCCTGATATTCGAAGGGCTGAACGTGTTGCAGACCGTATCCGAACAGCCATTCATGGCATCCGATTTCTTCGATTTTTCCATCTACCTGGATGCGGATACGCAGGTGATCGAGGACTGGTACGTAAAACGCTTCCTGTCGCTTCAGCGCACGGCGTTCCGCAAGCCGACATCCTATTTCCATCACTGCGCCGACCTGACACCCGATGAGGCCACGCGCATGGCGCATGATATCTGGCGGCGCATCAATCTGCCCAACCTGCGGCAGAACATTCTGCCCACGCGCGAACGTGCCCGCGTGGTCATGCACAAAAGCGCCAGCCACGCGATCGATACGGTATGGATGCGCCAGCTTTGAAAAAGCAGGACATTGGGGTCTGTTGGGAATTGTGCTTTTTCAAAGTCACCAAATGTGATTCAAACGCCGCATGGATCGCTTCGTACTGACAGACGCCCAATGGGCGAAAATGGAACCGTTGTGCCTTGGCAAGAAAACAGATCGGGCGCGCAGCGGGCAGGACAACCGTCTTTTTATCGAGGCGGTCTTATGGATTGCCCGGACCGGCAGCCCATGGCGGGACCTTCCGACGTATTTCGGGCATTGGAACTCGGTCTATTCCCGTTACAGCGACTGGATGAAAGCCGGTGTTTTCAAACGGCTTTTTGAAGCGGTCTCTGACGAGGCCGACATGGAATATGCGATGATCGACGGCACGGTGGTCCGGGTTC
>NZ_CADP01000188.1 GCF_000285295.1 Komagataeibacter europaeus LMG 18890
TTTTTTCCCTGCCTCCCGTAGAGACCTTGGTAAACCCGATCTTTTCGGGAGATGCTCGGGTGAAGGAAAACTCCGTTGTATCCTGCAGGATCAGGACTGGCCCTGCAGTCGCATCGAAACGCTGGGCGGTAGCAGAAAAATGCCCTTCAAGGATTTTGTCTTCGCTTACATTTGCATTTGCAAAAAATCTATATGCTGCCTTGGTCGCAGACCAATCCTGAAATGCCGTCGGGAGAGACTTGCCCGGTCGTTCAGCAAGTGCCGCGAGCATCGTGCCCAGACGCCTGTTCAGGCGCTCGTCGCCAAGGTCAGATCCGGATATTTCCTGTATGACCCAATCCTGTACCATTCTCACACCCCGCCTGCATAAAGGTGACAGAAAAGGAATCACAACAGATTCATCTGCATCAAGCACAAAATTCAAGAACAGCAGATTTGTGGGTAACTGCAAGGTGCCTCGGCCCTTTACCATTTCGATTTCGGCCTTTCGCCCTATATCAGCTACTCAACGTCGTTCCAGCCGCAGTCGGGCACCGTATCCAGCGATGGCGGCAAGACGTTCCGCCAGGCCGATCCCTCCCTTGGCAAGCAGCTTGAAGGGGGCCTGAAATACCAGCTTCCGGGCACGTCGCTGCTGTTTACGGCGGCGGGCTTCCATATCGAACAGACCAACGTGCTGGTTGCCGTTGGCAACCTGGGCTACAGCACGCAGAGCGGACTGGTACATTCCGATGGCTTTGAATTCGAAGCCCATGCCGAACCGTACAAGAACCTGATGATCACTGCGGCAGTCAGCGTGCAGAAAGTCCATGATGATTCGACGGGCAAGCCACTGATCCAGTCCGGGACGGGCAATGCATCGCTGTTCGCATTCTACACCATGCCCTCGGGGCCGGTAAAAGGCCTCGGCTTCGGGGGTGGCATGCGGTATTCGAACAAATCCTACGGTGGCGAAGCCAGTTACGGCAGCGTCTGGGTGCCGCAATACGCCGTGTTTGATGCGTCAGTTCGCTATGACCTGTCGAACCTTTCCCCGTCGCTTCATGGCTGGACCGTTGCGGCCAGTGCCCGCAACCTGTTTGACAAGAATTATGTCGCGAACTGCCTGAGCTATGCATCCTATAATCAGGAATGGTGCTATTACGGCGAGCGCCGGAACGCGCAGGCAAGCCTTGGCTTTACCTGGTAAATTCTCCCCCCGACTATCCCGCGCCGTGGCCTCCCCTTTGGCCATGGTGCAGGATATCGGCTGAAATGGTGCGGGCGTAACCTGCCGAATCAAGGCTGTCGGGGAAAATACCCAGCAGCTTGAGTTCATCCACATACCGCGCGATCTGTATTTTCAGGTCATTGCCTACGGGACTGATCCCGAGCACTTCGTGGCGCATCATCTGCAGGATCGTGTCCTGATCCATGCCCTCCACCCGGTCATCAAGCAGCGCTGCGGCTTCCGCCACGCGCTGGGGCAGCCAGCGGGCGGCATGCGACAGCGCCAGCACAAGGGCCACGGCGGCGCCCGGCGTCTGCGCCAGCAGGTCCGTCGAGACACCCAGCGCAAGGTTCGTGCGTTCCGCGTACAATCCCTTTACGCTGTTGACCAGTTCCACCAGGTCCAGCGCCCGGTTGTTCAGCAGTTGCCATGCCAGCGGGTCATGCAGGGCCACGGCGTCCACCGTGCCCGCTGCCAGGGCGTCATCAATCTGGTCGGGTGGCAGGATGACCCAGTCGGGCGCCGTGTCCGGGTTCAGTCCCTTGCGGCGCAGGATAACGGAAAAGAACAGCCGGTCCGCCATATCCGCATTCAGCACGGCGATCCTGCGGCCCACCAGGTCCTCGATCTTGGCAATCCGCAGCCGCCTGCGCACCAGCAGGCGGAATGTCCCCGCCTGCAACCCCATGACCAGCCGTGCGGGCAGGTCCGCATCCGCCTGATACGCCTGCAGCCATGACAGCACGGGGGCAACGGCCGCCATGCTGCGCCCCGCGCGCAGGTCGGCAATGGCGTCCCGCCCCGTTACCGCGCCGGAACGCAGGTGTACATCCAGCCGGTACTGGGAAAAGAAGTCCTGCCGGAGCGCGACGTTATACAGGGTCGATGCCTGTGCAAACGGCCAGGACAGCGTCAGGTCATGGGCTTCGCCATCCAGCAGCGCATCATCATGCCGCACGATACGGGCCTGCTGGCGGCTTTGCAGCCACTGCGCGCCCACCACGGCGCATCCTGCCCCAACCAGCAGCGGCATGACCGCGCGGCGCAGCAGGCGTGGGGGCCGCCCTTGCGTGTTCTCATCGACCATTGGTTCGCTTTTCTCCTGCAACACAAAGGCTTTACCGTGCTTTTGGCCGGTCTGGCCCCCCATTTTCCCCCTTTTTGAAAAAAAGTTCAAAAGGGGGGTTTACGCCCCCCCATCGGTGTGGCTATAAGCTGCTCAACGCTGATCCCGAATAGCTCAGTTGGTAGAGCAAGCGACTGTTAATCGCTGGGTCGTAGGTTCGAGTCCTACTTCGGGAGCCACCTTTCCTTAAAATAGATCTGCATTATTAATCGCAGCGTTTCTGCGTAACATTGCAATATGCAGTTGCCTCCTACGGAGCCATATCCCGGTCGGATGATATCGACTGGGGTATTTGCTTCGGCGTGATACAAAATCGCTTTGGCGGCAATGTCATCTTCCCTTATCGACGTTTTTAAAATATTTTGCCGCGATCAGCCGTTAAGACGGACCGATAAGCCATTTGCGGTAGACACGCCTCAAAATGATAAATTATGTAATAATATGAATTACGATTTTGTCTCAATGTCCATTTTTCTTTCAAGAACCGCAAATGCCTTTTAAAAATAAAAGACCTCAACCAGTATGGAGAAAAAATGATTGCATTAATTTATCAATCAGAATGTGAATAATTGTAACTACAGAAAAAATATAGGTTATTCAGAAAACAAAAAGATTATATCTCCAGTCAGCGGAATGTATCGAGTTGGAAAAGTGTCCAGGACTATGATTGGTAAATTATTTTACGGAATAGCTAATACCAACCATTGTTTGGCCTGACTCACGGGGTACCCATCGGTTTAAAAATGTGATTCATAGGATGCAGACCATTCTCTGAAGGAGGCATTCTGGATGGGCAGCCCTCTATCCCTGCGTGACGATCATGATAGTTCGGAGTTGCGACGCCTTGCGCGCAGAAGCCGGCATGCGGGTCAGTCGCGTCGCCTGTTGGCGCTTGCGGCGATTTATGATGGCGCCTCGCGCGGCGAGGCGGCCCTGCTTGCGGGGACAGACCGTCAGAGTATCCGTGACTGGGTGCTGCGTTTCAATGCGGATGGCCCGGATGGCCTTGTGGATCGTCATGGCGGGGGACAGAAAGCCCGCCTGACACAGGAGATGCTGT
>NZ_CADP01000187.1 GCF_000285295.1 Komagataeibacter europaeus LMG 18890
TCGGCCCTGCCTTTCGATCATATCCTGTTCACCGGCAGCACGGCGGTCGGAAAGAAGGTGGCAGAGGCGGCGGCACGCAATCTCACCCCGGTCACGCTTGAACTGGGCGGCAAGTCGCCCGTGGTGATCGCGCCCGGTTTTTCCATGCAGCAGGTGGCCGAGCGCGTGGCGTTCGGCAAGCTGACCAATGCCGGGCAGACCTGCATCGCGCCGGATTATGTGCTGGTTCATGAAGGCGACAGGGACGCTTTTGCCGCAGCCTATCAGGACGCCGTGAAAAAGCTGCATCCGGGCGGTTACGCCGGGTCGCCTGATTATACGGCCATTCTCAACACGCATCATTATGAGCGCCTGAGCGGTCTGGTCCGTGATGCCGAGGAGCATGGTGCGCAGGTCATCCGGATGGGGAGCGATTCAGCCGCCAGCCATGTCCTTGCGCCGGTTCTCATACTGGACGTCAGACCTGAACTTGCGGTCATGCAGGAGGAGATTTTCGGACCCATCCTGCCTGTGTTGACCTACAGGAACCTTGATGAAGCGATTGCTTTCATCAACGCCCGTCCCCGGCCTCTGGCCCTGTATTATTTTGGCGACAGCCGCGTTGAACGCGACAGGGTGTTGAAGAACACGATTTCAGGAAACGTGACGATCAATGGTACATTGATGCATTATGTGCAGGACGATCTGCCGTTTGGCGGTGTGGGGGACAGTGGGATCGGCGCGTATCATGGAAAGGAAGGCTTCATGGCACTTACACATGCCCGTGGGGTGTACAGACAGGGGCGTTTCAATGCGGCAACACTGCTTCAGCCGCCATTCGGCAAACTAACCGACGTCATCACCAATCTGATCCTGCGATGACGACGCGCGTTCTGCTCATCGGGGGCACCGGTCTCATCGGGCGTTCTGTCGATGCGGACCTTGCCAAGCGGCCTGATACCGTCGTCACCAGCCTGACGCGTCGGAAATCATCTTGCTCCGATCATGTCATTGATTTCGAACGCCTGTACGCGGCGCCCGAGGTGACGTTACGGACCGTCGCCCCAACTGGCGCTGACGTGGCGATTTCCTGCCTTGGCACCACAATTCGTGCCGCTGGATCGCAGACGGCCATGTTCCGCGTAGATCATGACTATGTCCTCGCTTTTGCTACAGCGGCACATGCGCTTGGCGCACGCCAGTTCATTCTCGTTTCTTCCGTGGGGGCGGGCGGTCCCGGTTTTTACCTCAGGACCAAAGGCGAGATCGAGCGCGACATCAGGGCGCTCGGTTTCAGCCGCGTGGACATCCTGCGTCCCGGCATGTTGCTGGGTCACCGTGCAGAGGCACGACCGATGGAGGCGATCGGTCAGCGGCTGGCGGCGGCGCTGGCACCGTTCATGATCGGCAGGCTTGCTGGATATGGCGCGATTGACGCGAAAACTGTCGCGAAGGCGATTGCCGGGCTTGTGGGGCAGGTGGCAGATGGATGCCGGACATATGACAATGCGGACCTGCATCGGATCGCCGGTCAAACTGCCAACTCATAAGATGATCCGGTTCGGAACCACTGGGATCAGGAATTAAGCAGGCAGGCAGCACTTGCCTCTTCCCGGACGTAGGGCTCGGCAATCTGCGTTCCCGAAAGCAGACGTCAGATCATAACCTGCCTGCCAAGCGGGTCAGAAGATCCATGCGCTCGTGTAGAATGGCCACGACCAAGGCTGGCGCACCCTCACGCGGTAGACAGAAAATGTAGTGATGGTCGACCCGCACCATTCTCAACCCAGGACACAGCGTGCTCATGTCCTTGAAAGCGCTATGACCTTCGACGAGACTGATAATGCCTTGCTCCAGAACGGCGACATATCGACGAACCTGAGCGTCTCCCCACTGTTTTGTTGTGTAACGGATGACTGCACGCAAATCAGCTTCCGCTGCTTCAGTAAGGATGTAACTTTTCAAGCGTGCTTCTCGTTGAGTTCCTCACTAAGGATCGCACTGACGCTCTTTGAGCTTACCTTGCCGTCAAGGCCTTCCTGAACGCGGGCTCTAAGAAGATTTTTAAGTTCCTGCCACGCATGGTCAGTATCAAGATTATCAGGGAGCAAGCGCTCAAGGGCATACTGTTTGATCGTCTTGCCCTGTAGCGCCGCCAGTGCTTTCAGGCTCTGGTGCTGCTGATCCGTCATATCAATGGTCAGTCGGCTCATGATATATCCCTCCCATGAAGCACAAACCCACATTAGCACATATGTGGGCGAGATGCGAGGAAAAGGCGGCAGCCGCCTTCATTCGAGACATTAAGAATACTGAGATGTAAACGGAAAAGTGGATTTTTGCCGTCTCGATTTCAGTTAGCGCTTACTCTACATGAAATTGTTCGGCGTTTCCTTTGCGAGCATCAATTCCAGAGAACGAAGAACTCTTTCCTCCTCGTCATCTGAAACTGAAATAAGCATCATTAGATGATGCTCCTGTCGCAATGACGGGAGCAGAACGATGGCGGGACGACAGGCAGGTCAGGTGGTGCTGAGTCCGCAGGCGCGGACGTTTCCTGAAGGGCAGGCCCAGCGACACCAGGACCGGACGGCGGCGCGACAGGTGCGCAGTGTGTTCTCAGCCTTGCTGCGGTGCATATAAGCATCGGCTGCCTGGTAATCCCCCCATAAAAAGAGTGACTTTTGAATGAGAATTTTCTCAGCGTAAGAATTGAGGAGATTCTGATGAAGAGTGATCGCTTTACTGACGCCCAGATCATGGGTGTGATCCGCCAGGCTGAGGGCGGTGTCCCGGTTCCTGACCTGTGCCGGGAGCATGGGATCAGCAACGCCACGTTTTACCGGTGGCGCGCGAAATATGGCGGCATGGATGCTTCGATGATCAGTCAGATGAAGGCTTTGGAAGAGGAGAACCGTCGGCTGAAGCGCATGTATGCGGATTTGAGCATGCAGACGGATATCCTGAAGGAAGTCCTTGGAAAAAAATGAAGCGGCCAGCCCAGCGCCGGGAACTGGCCGCACAAGCTGTGGCGCATCATGGGGTCAGCATTGCGCTGGCCTGTCGGATTTTTGGGATATCCGAGACCTGCTTTCGCTATCGTCCGCGACTGGCAGCGGAGAACGACAGGATTGCCGCTCTTCTTGTGGGACTGACCCAGGCTCACAGGAGATGGGGATTTGGTCTGTGTTTCCTGTATCTGCGCAATGTGCAGGGACATGTCTGGAATCATAAGCGGGTTTATCGGATCTATCGGGAACAGGAACTCAACCTGCGGATTAAACCCCGCAGGCGTCTGGTTCGCGAAAAGCCTGAAAAGCTGTCGGTTCCGGCCCTTCCCAACAGGGTCTGGTCCATGGATTTTATGGCGGACAGGCTGATGGATGGACGTGCTTTTCGGCTCCTGAACATTCTGGATGACTTATGTGGACGGCCGGTTCGATGCAATGGATCACA
>NZ_CADP01000186.1 GCF_000285295.1 Komagataeibacter europaeus LMG 18890
TTTTTTCCCTGCCTCCCGTAGAGACCTTGGTAAACCCGATCTTTTCGGGAGATGCTCGGGTGAAGGAAAACTCCGTTGTATCCTGCAGGATCAGGACTGGCCCTGCAGTCGCATCGAAACGCTGGGCGGTAGCAGAAAAATGCCCTTCAAGGATTTTGTCTTCGCTTACATTTGCATTTGCAAAAAATCTATATGCTGCCTTGGTCGCAGACCAATCCTGAAATGCCGTCGGGAGAGACTTGCCCGGTCGTTCAGCAAGTGCCGCGAGCATCGTGCCCAGACGCCTGTTCAGGCGCTCGTCGCCAAGGTCAGATCCGGATATTTCCTGTATGACCCAATCCTGTACCATTCTCACACCCCGCCTGCATAAAGGTGACAGAAAAGGAATCACAACAGATTCATCTGCATCAAGCACAAAATTCAAGAACAGCAGATTTGTGGGTAACTGCAAGCCGTCCCTTCGGAGCTGAAGGTCGAACGGCCATAGCTGACCAGTCCGCCAACGCGCCACGTATTGAAGACCGGCGCATCCGCGCCCAGCACGAAGCCACCAACGGAATGGTTCATGCCGCCTGCATTGCCATCGCCGGAATTATGGCCCCACGACCCGAAGGCCTCGCCCCACAGCGTCACGCGGTCCTGCATGCAGGTGCCGTCCGTCCTGCGGCCCTTCAGGGTTGCCGTCTTCTGGTTGGCGTCGGCGCCGGGATCACACGCGGCATTGCGCAGGCGGTCGATCGCGGCGTTGCGGACATAGAAACTGTCCTCGATCAACGCGGTCCGGGCGGATGCATGGATCTCGCCCGACAGGGCGTCAAAGGCCTTGCGCGCCTGCGCCCCGTTCAGCTGCTCGATGGCGGTCACCATCGCATTGCTGCCACCCATGCCATCCAGCACGGCCGCCACGTCGCGTTCATTGCGCGTATTCGCAACGGATTCGAAGGTCGTGGTGTTCCGGCCCAGCGTAATATCCACGTCGTCCGCAGTATAAAGCAGTTCAGGCGAGAGGAAGGTATAGGCATCCGACAGGTTGGTCGAAAGCCCCGCGAACTGCCCCGTCACCCCGTTCTGGGTGGTCAGGATGGTATATTCGGTTCCGGGTTTGAGTGTGGTGCCACTGGGAACCGTGAATTCAACCGTGCCGCCGGTCAGGGTCGCCCCGCCGGTGACCGATACCAGGTCGCTCTGTCCCGCGGTCCCGCCATTGACGACATAGGTGGAACCGGCACCCATGTTCAGGTTGCCATCAACCGTCAGCGTCCCCAGCGCATTGCCACCGGCGGGCGACAGGGTGCCCCCATTGGCAACGGTGGTTGACCCCACGGTCCCGGTGCCAGCCAGCGTCCCCGCCCCGGCGACGGTCACGCTGGAATTCGCCAGCGAGCCATCGACCGTCAGGGTGCCGTCATTGACACTGGTGTTGCCGGTAAAGCCGGAATCATCGCTGGCGATCGTGACATCACCGGAACCATCCTTCACCAGCGCGCCGGAACCACCCAGCCCGTTGCCCAGCGTGCCATCCGTGCCCTGGTCCAGCGTCAGGCTGGCGCCCGTTTCATCATTGATCGCACCGGTGCCGAAGCTGGATATCGTGCCCACCAGCGTGCCGCCCTGGATATCGGTCCCGCCACTATAGCTGTTGTTTCCGCCCAGGATCAGCGTGCCGCCATCGGTCTTGGTCAGGGTCGTGCCACCCGCGACCTTGCTGTCGTCAATCTTGGAATCAATTTCCGCGACCGTCGCCGCGCCGGCGGCCGTACCGTCACCGACGCGCAGCGTCAGGTCCGATCCGGATGAATACAGCGTATCACCGGTAATGACATATTTGCCGCCGCTGGACGCATCGGAATTGGCGAACTGCGCGCCACTCAGCGTGACATCGCCGCTGCTGTCATCAACGGTGACGGTGCCGCCCTTGCCTTCGAATATGTCGTATGCGCCCTGTGTGGAGGGGGTGTTGCCCGTTCCGGACGAACTGGTCCAGTTGCCATCACCACTGCCACCCGGCGCGGTCCAGACGCCATTCCCGCCATCGACCTGTCCGTTGCCGGACGTGCCATCGCTGCCGTGGTCGCCGTTGACGTTGCCGCCATCCCAGTACTGCTCCTGCGTGCCAGCCGCCGCCACGACCAGGTTGACTTCGTTATCAACCGATGTCTGCAGTGTTTCACCCGTCCCGGCCAGCGTCACGCCATTGTTGGTCAGCGTGCCGCCATAATCATACAGGCGATACACACCCGGCCCGAAATCACCGCCCGGGCTCTGGCTGACATTCAGGGTTCAGGCAATCGTCAGGTTGCCCCCGACACTGACCAGATCGTTATATTTCCCACCAACGGTCCCGGCCTGCCCCATATCGAAATTCGCGATGGACCCGCTGCTTTCGGTCAGGTTTCCGGCAATGGACAGGGTGCCGACGCTGTTGGCGCCATCACCGGGCGACAGCGTGCCGCCACTGGCGATGGTGACATCCCCGCCCATGGTCCCGACACCCGACAGCGTGGCGCCCGATGCAACCGTTGTCGTGCCGCCGATCTGGCTTTCATTGCCATCGACCTGCAGGGTGCCCGCTGCAACCGTCGTGCCACCGCTGTAGCTGTCGGCGGCGTTATCCAGCACCAGCGTGCCGCCGCCTGTCTTGGTCATGCTGCCGGTGCCCGTGACCGTGTTGGCCAGGCTGTCCGTATCGGTGGAGGCGACATCGACATCCAGCGCCGCGTCATCGGTAATCGCGCCCGAACCGAAGCTCGAGGTCGTGCCCGCCAGCGTGCCGTTGGAAATGGTCGTGCCACCGCTGTAACTGTTGGTGCCAGTCAGGGTTGTCGTGCCCGTGCCCGCCTGGACCAGCGCGCCGCTGCCGGAAATCGGTGCCGACAGGGTGGATGCATCGGACCGGTCCACAACCAGCGTGCCGTCGTCGCTGATGCCAGACGTGCCATCAAGTGAACCGGACATCCCGCCCGTGCCAAGCTGCAGCACCGCGCCGGACGCCACCGTCGTCGCACCGCTGTAGGTATTCGCCCCCGACAGCGTTTCCGTGCCGCCAGCGACCGTCAGGCCACCCGTGCCCGACAGCCCGCCGGAATAGGTATCCGCCGCATTCGTCAGCGTCAGCGTCCCGTCCAGCGCGGCATTGCCGCTACCCGACAGCGAGCCGGCCGACGCGCCGTTCGTCGTCACGTCAAGGCTGGTTCCGTTGCTGGCCAGCGTGCCGTTGATGGTGTCGCCATCCAGTGTCAGCGCGCCGCCCGCGGCGTTGGTGACATCACCCGTCACCGTATTGCCCGCGCCCAGCGTCAAAGTGCCAGCATTGGTGACGCTGCCGATCGTCCCGCCGGTCGCCGTCGCCGTGCCGGCTGCCTCGTTATTCAGCGCGCCCGTCACGGTGCTGTCCGTCAGGGTGGCGGTCCCGGTATTGTCCAGCGACGCCAGCGTGCCGTTTTCCGCCG
>NZ_CADP01000185.1 GCF_000285295.1 Komagataeibacter europaeus LMG 18890
GAAAATTTCCGCCCTACCCGGGTCAGTTCTCAGTGAAAATCAACAGTTGTTGTGTCAGAAGGATAATTCATCTTCGCAATGTTCGCTTACGCCTACACATTGGTCATGCGGAGTGCTGGACTGTGTTTCGCAAAGCGGACATCATTGCTTGAAAGTCTTATCTCCGGATCCAGCGGCAATATTCATTCAGCTTCGTTTCTTAGCTGGTCGCCTCGCCTATGATAGGCAGAGTCTTTAGATGGTTGTCGATGACCTTGACTATATGACGGGACATCGGAAGATGCGCCTTCTCGGATGACCATCGATCCATGAAGAGACCGACAGTTTCACGTGCCGTGTCGAGGACCAGCTTTCTCGGCAGCGCGGCCTTGCCGGCGAGGTGAAGAAGCTCCTCTTTCGTGAATTGATCAAACCGTCGCGTACGACTGAAATTCAAGGCCGACTGATCGCCCGGAATGTAGGGAATCGTCGATACGAAGTCATAGGCAGGAGAGAGCTTGGCGGTCCGCTGGTCGGGGTAGATGAGTGACCAATTTTTTAGATGCATATCCCCGTTGCCGATGAGGGTATTGAAAGTCAGGCGACGGATGAACTCGGCAACATCGTTATGATCGGACTCAGCCGCGATCACCGACGCGATGCTGCGGTTGCTTGCCTTTTTGTACTTATCTTCGGAATAGACCCCATAGACCTGAGCAAAGTCCTCGATATGGATGGATGTGCCATCTTCGCAACGATCAAAGCGCTCGATGATAAAAGCCTTGTCTCCAAGCTGGTCGATGCCGTCCGGCAAGTTTTTGATACCGCTAATATCTACCAAGCCGATAGGTGGGACATTGATGCCAACCATGCGAGCAAGCGTCATCATCGAGAATTCGTTTTCAGGGACGCCATGATACTCTCTTGAGGGAAGCTTGACGATCCAACCGCCCCCGATCCCACTTGCTGGAATGGTCAGGCCACCGGCAGCGTCGATGACGGCTGAAAATTTCAACTGAACCCCAGCAAGCGAAAACCGGAGCGCGTTTTCATGGGTGTTTGAGCCCTTAACCTCGACTTGATCATCGAGATCATCAAACAAAGGCCGTGCTTCATCTTCAGCGACCTCGACCGTCACAGCCCCGGGCAGGTCGCGGCCGAGGGCTTGGATCAGGAAGAACTCACGCATCTCATTGACGCCCGCCTTTTCTGCCAGATAGCTGCGGAGACGACCTTCAGGAAGCAGGTTCGAGAAGAACGGCATGAGCTTCACCTTGATCGGCCTGAAGTCGTTCCGCAACTCCCCATACTGGTCTTTGAAGGACAAACCGAGCGTTTCTCTGTCCGCGTTACCAATATAGGCGTCATTGAACGTAAATATAGATCGTTCATCGCCAAGATGCGTGAGTGTCCCGATCGGTTTGCCATGGAGTTTGACGGTCAGGAAGGAAACATCAGGCATCATCGTCCTCCTCATCAAGAGAGTAGGCCGGACGTGATAGGGTATCTCCGCTATCGGGTAGCGGATCATGTGAAGCCTTGTTGCGGATCGTTCGCATTATTTTGAGGCTTTCATTGAGTGAGACCATCTCTTTTCCTGGACGACCGATCTGCTCAATTATGTGACGCAGTTTTTTCATTTCCTCGAGGTCGAGCATCGATACTCGGAACCGGTGCAAGTCGGAGATAGACTTCTGAAGTCGCTGAAGTCCTTCGAGGTCTGGCATGCTCATTTGGATGCCGCGCATTGTCTCACTGATTCGCTGCATCTCCTTTTGGATTGCAACGACGTCTTTGCGGTTGGAGCTGATCGCATCGCGGCTTAGGGAACGCACGACGGCCACAGCCTTGCGTGGAACAAGAGCAAGCTCCAGATCAAGGGCATGAGCGAGCGCGGCCAAGCTTGAGAGGCGTAGGTCGACAGTTCCTGCTTCGATCCGGGAAATCTGCGCTTGAGGCACCCCAGCCAACTCGCTCAACTCGCGTTGGCTTAACCCCTTGGTTTTGCGCGCCGCTTGCAATCGCTCTGCTATGCCTGTTATGTCGTAGCTCATATCAATGTTCTTTTCTGCATCAATTCACATATATGATGCAGTTTTATATATCAAAGTTCTGGGTGCCTTTCAAGATTGATATATATATTTCGATATCAAATAATAATTTTATGTATATTTTGAGGTGGCCCCGTCCGTTCGGACAGTTTTGTGGGCTTGATAAGCTATACCCGATTGATGTCATGCCGGCATTTGGGGGCGAACTGGAAATCGTCGCTCGATTCCCCGATCATGCGGTGAAGATCCGCAATTTCTCCGAATTGAACGCGAAGCGGGGGCGTTTGAGACTTACGCCAGTCCCGCCGATTACCGCTATGACATACGTAAACGCCCGAACACGGGATTTGTGATGTTCCGACCGTGAGTTTTTCGATGCCTCATACCCTGTTTTTTTGCGGAAATGGGGAGTGGCGGCATGGTAAAAGATACGAAACGCAAACTCGGCGGTATCGTCCCGGCCAACGATAACGGGCCGGTCGATCCTGCCGCGAAAGCGCGGTGCGATGAACTGATGTTTGCCCTGGCGAGCGCAATGGGCCGCCAGATCGCCCGCGAAGAGTTCGCCCGTCGGAAATTGGGGCGGGCGGCCAACGACAATTGCCCTCTTCCCGGCCATCGCCCGGACGGGCAGGACAGGCCGGAAAGGGGAGAGTGAATGACCCGCGTAGCTCTTTATGCCCACCATTCGTCCGACAACCAGAGTGCGGCCTCCATCGAGGACCAGTTGCGCCTGTGCGATGAAATGGCCGTCCGTGAAGGCTGGCCCGTCGTGCAGACCTATCGGTGTTGATTTTCACTGAGAACTGATGGCGTGGACGGCTCCCTGTGGTCCTGAGAGGATGCTGAGGAGTTGAATGTCAGTGAAGGAAACCATCATGCGTTCCGTAATGCTGATCACATCAAACCGGCTGATCGTGAACATCATGAAGCAGGTCGACGAACTCCTTGATTACGCCAATGACGTTTCACAACCTGACAGACATTCAGCTGCCCCTATCGCTGTCTTTAATTATTCACCGATCAGCGACCAGAAACCCAGCTTGCGCTTATGCTGCGCTTTCAAGCGGGTCATAAAGGCTTCATGGGTTTCCATGCCGTTTGTCGCTGTCAGCATTTGTGCAAGCAGCCGACAGGAGGCGAGATCCTTCGCCGCATAGGAATAATAGCGGGAAAGCGCCTTATTCAGCACGGCCTCGACCAGCAGGCGGTAAAGAAGGGTCGCCTCATTGGGATACGATTCAGACAGACGATCCGCAGCCGGACGTAGTGTTCCGTAATCACGCCCGTCCAGTTCTGCCGTATGCTCCCGCACGAGACGGGCAGCAGCGTCGAGCGCTGGCCATTTAAGAAGAGTGGAAAGGGCTACGCCCCTGACCGGGAAATTACGGATGTGATTGAGTGCCTGTTCTTCAGCATCAATCGC
>NZ_CADP01000184.1 GCF_000285295.1 Komagataeibacter europaeus LMG 18890
AGCGCGATCGTCGCGGCCGTTCCGGATGCCTCGACTTTCCGGTCAGGCCGTCAATTCGCTGCGTGGCTCGGTCTGACGCCCAAAAGTCACAGCAGTGGTGGCAAGGAACGACAGGTTGGCATCAGCAAACAGGGGGATAGCTATCTCAGACGCCTGCTCGTGCTGGGCGCCACGGCGGTGATCCGTCTTGCACGCAAGGAAAACGCCAGTCGTCAATGGGCCGCAAAGTTGCTCGAGAAGAAGGCGGCGCGTGTCGTATCTGTCGCTCTCGCCAACAAGACTGCCAGGATTGTCTGGGCACTTCTCACAACGGGCAATGCATACAGCGCCAGGAGCGCCTGAAAGAATTCAGAGATTTGCCCTCGTCGAACACCAGAAGCGACGAAGGTGAATGTGCGGAGTGGTGATATATGATGGCGAACCGGTCAGGCCGGGGAGAGGATAAACCCGACGGGACCAAGCGCAGCAAAAGCGCGCAGAGGTGATCAGGAATCCAATCCGCGGACTTCATCAGGGCCAGCAGCCCCCGGGCTGCGCAAACAGGCCGGACACATGGCTGCACCCGACCACCAAAATCATACTTTCCACTTGCATCGTCAGGGCCGTCCACACATGGCTCCATGCGTTGCAGACGGTGACGATTTCATCCTCGCACATTTCGTGCGGGGGCCGTCCACAACATCACCTCTGTCCGACGCATATTCTGTTAGGTAAGGCGACTTTTTTCCGCTATAAAGTGACCAGTTTAGCGGTTCGGAGTCTAGGATGCAGACAGTCAATCTGGTAGAAGCCAAAGCCCATCTCAGTCGTCTGGTTGATCTGGCGAAGGATGGAGAGTCCGTCTGTATTCTTCGCCGCGGCAAGGTTGTTGCGCAACTTGTCAAGGCGGAGCCGGTACGTAAACCCATTGCCGTGAGTGCTCTTCGCTTGCTGACCAACGCTATGACACCGCAAAAGGAATCTGCTGCCGAAACTGTCCGTGCCATGCGTGATGAGGCAAGGTATTGAGTCTTTATATCGATACATCGGTTCTTGTGGCGGCCCTGACCAATGAGGGAGAGACGACCCGAATGCAGGACTGGCTTGGTGCCCAGGCGCCTGAAGATCTTTCTGTCAGTGATTGGGTGGTCACCGAGTTTTCTTCTGCCCTGTCGATCAAGCTGCGCACAGGCCAGATAACCGTCATGGATCGAGCGAACAGCCTGGCCATGTTCACCCGTCTTTGCGCAGAAAGTTTTGGTGTCGTGCCTGTGACCAGTCAGAACTTCCGGACGGCGGCGCGGTTCTCGGATCAGTACACTCTGGGTCTTCGTGCCGGAGACGCCCTCCATCTGGCGGTTTGTGCGGATCATGGCTCAACATTGTGTACCCTGGATCGGCGTCTTGCCGAAGCGGGACCTCAGGTCGGTCTGGCGACTACGCTGCTATGATCGATCCTTGACTGAGGATTGTTGGAAAATATCGTGAATTAAGGATTGCGGTCATGAGATGGATTATGGCGGCGAATATTCATCTGTCTTGTTGCCATCCACGGCGTCCTGTCACGAGCACCGCAGGTGTATCCGGTTGTTTGTTGGCATAACAAATCTTATAAGACATATGGATTCGGTGGCGAAAGCAGTCTGTCAGTTGATCCATATTCCCAGCCTGAAGAGCTTTCATCTCCGGTTCCCGTCTATGAATCCGCACAAAAGACAGAACCTTGCGCAAGGTTCTGCACCCAATACCAGTAATTAAGGTTTCCACCTTACCCTTAATCATGACAGGAAAAATTACCGCCCTCGCCCTGTATGATGGTGCGGAACGTAATCGATTGCTCATCGCCCAAGCGCGTCCGGCATCGAGCCTACAACACACATCAGGAAGCCCGACAGGACATGTTTGACTACCTCGAAATGTGCGGGATTCTTTATTTTCCTCAACCAACCAATAATCTGGCGCGCTGACGAACTGCCTCAAGTTCCTTCGCTGAGACCTTTCCTTTGAGCTTCGCGCTCCGCACCCGGCAATCCAGACTTCTCATCTGATCCGAGAGCACCACACTGGCGGGTTTTCCGATCACGACCACTTCAAACGGATAGCCTTTGATTTTAGTGGTCGTAGGGCAGCAAAGCATCATCCCCGCTTTGGCATTATAACTCGCAGGGCTGAGAACCACCGCTGGCCGATGCACAGCCTGTTCCCGCCCTGCCTGAGGGTCAAATTCCAACCAGACAATATCGCCGCAGTCAGGAACCCACGTGACCTGGGATTTGGTGCTCACAAGCTTTCGTCACCTACAGACTGTCCAAAGTCAATTTCCTCATGCTGGTTCAAATCGGTAATCCCGGCGACGAGGTCTTCCAGTTTGAGCGGTGTGGCGCGAACTGGCTCAATGATAACTCGACCATCTTCCTCGTGGACATTCACCATCTGGTCATCCTGAAGTTCGAGTGATGCGTGGATGCCTGGTTGCCTTATAACCACGCCCGATAGGCCGGGCTGATCAGTCAGACCTTGGCCCCTTTTGCTTTCGTGCCGGTTTTCCGTACCGCACGCGGTTTCGCTGAGGCCTTGGAACGAGGCATTTTCTTTGGCGACGCTGCGGAAGATCCAGATTCAGTTGCCGACGACCTGGATCGCCGCGAAATGGTTTTTTTGGTGGGTACTACGGCCTCAGCAGTATCGACCGATATTTCTTTCGCTGCACTATCGACAGAAGGTGCTGCGGGTGCCTCGTCCACGGGAGCGGTCGGGGGCACCAAAATCTTACGTCCAAGGCCCGCGTCTCGCGCCAGAGCCGCCCGCATTTTGGCATACTCCGGAGCAACCATGGGATAATCCATAGGAAGCTGCCATTTCTCTCGGTATTGCGTTGGCGTCATCCCATACCTTGTCTGCAGGTGACGCTTGAGCATTTTGAGTTTTTTGCCATCTTCCAGACAGACGATGTATTCAGGAAATACCGACTGCGCGACTGGAACTGCGGGCTGCTGGGCCGGAATGCTGGCGTTTTTCTCTGGGACCGGTGTTGTTTCGCGGATAGCAGCGTAGACATCACGGATAAACGCCGGGACGTGTTCTGTCGGCAGAGAAGTATTGGTATTGCCGAGATGCGCTGCCACGATGTCGCTCATGGCAATTACAATTGCCGGGGATAGGTCGTCTGATTGGTCCATGATAAAGCCTCTCCGCTATATTTTTACCGAATAATATTGCCGGAGTGTAAGTCTTTATGCAATCGGCAAAATATGGCGTATCGAAAGCTGAATTATATATTGCGTTACGTTGCCTACATCGATCACATTGCACCATGAGCATCAAGTTCTATGCAAATTGTAAGCGGCGAAGCCTGCCCCTGATTACGCTATCAGACGGCGTAAACTGGCTCCTGCAGCGGGCCTGGCACAGAAGCTACGACTCACCTCAATGTCGATGATAAGTTTTTTAGTCCGAATATATCCATCCACGAATTTTCCATGACGTGGTGAGCGGATACAG
>NZ_CADP01000183.1 GCF_000285295.1 Komagataeibacter europaeus LMG 18890
GGCCGCCGCGTCCGCCAGCATTTTGCCGACACGGGTGGCTTTACCGATCATGTGTTCGCCGCCAGCTCCTTGCTCGGCTACAGGTTCGCACCGCGTATCCGAGATCTCTCTCAGAAAAGACTCTATGCCTTCACGCCCAACGCGACGCCCGCCAATGTGCGAGCGCTGGTTGGCGGCAAAATCAATGAACCGCTCATCGAGCGCAACTGGCCCGACATCCTGCGCGTCACGGCAACGATCGCAGCGGGCATCGTCGCCCCCAGCCAGATTCTTCGCAAGCTCGCTTCCTACCCGCGCCAGAATGAGCTGGCCCTCGCATTGCGGGAGATCGGTCGCATCGAGCGCACCCTGTTCATGATCGACTGGATTCTCGACGCCGGTCTCCGGCGCCAGGCTCAGATCGGTCTCAACAAGGGCGAGGCCCATCATGCCCTCAAGCGCGCCATCAGCTTCCATCGTCGAGGTGAGATACGCGACCGCTCAGGCGAAGGGCAGCACTATCGTATTGCCGGCATGAACCTGCTCGCCGCCATCATCATCTTCTGGAACACCATGAAACTCGGGGAGGTCGTGGACAGACGCGCCGTGGACGGCATCATCATCCCGCCTGATCTCCTCGCCCATGTCTCACCGCTGGGATGGGAACACATCAACCTCACCGGCGAATATCGCTGGCCTAAATCCTTAGCGTAGGATTTCGCCCCCTCCCGCAAACGACCCCTAGTATGACCATGATCCGGTATGGTCTGACCAATCGTAAATGAGGTCTAACCATAGGCAATGACGGTCAGACCAGACACGCAACCAGTCAGACCAGATTGCCAAGCGGTCTGACTAAACTTGATGCCGGTAAGACTAAAGCTGTGTATGGTCGGACTACCAGACCAGAAAGGCAGACCCATGACCGATGCCACCGCTGACCAGAAAGCCGAAGCCGACACCACCCGCATTGCGCCCTGGACGATCAAGGGCATACCGCCGGAGGTCAGGAATGCGGCCATAGCCGCAGCAAAGCGTGAGCGACAGACGATAGGGGAATGGCTTGGCCGTGCGATCCTCGCACATGTGCACGCCAGAGCGCAGGCAGACCGAGCGCCGGTTCCGGTCAGTCTGCAGGCCGCCGTGCCACAGGCTGACATGAGCGAGGTGGAGCGACTGATACAGATGGCGACCACGCTTGCCAGCACGCCGGGGGCTGAGCCTGTGCCCAAGGCGATCACCCGCGCCGCCAATGGCCTGATCCGCGACCGACTCAGGCAGATCAAGAAAGGCGGTTAAGTATATGTATGTAAATAAAACATTGTATGTGAATGGATATAGGTATGCCTGTAACAATATCTGATAATATGCTTGATACACTTGTGAACGATCAAAATCTTACGGTGTATGTTTTAGGTGGCGAAGAAGGTAAGGCCACGGCACGCTCCCCTATGAAAATGACGGTTACTGATAAAGATGGCGGGCTTATTTTTACGGCCATCAAGATCAATAAAGAATGGAAGCAGGACGAGCAGGATGGTGAATGGCAGAAGACTTCCTAAAGGTTAGTCTGTCATTGTCATGCTTTTCCCAAGCAACGGTAGACTGAGGTCCGACCGATACCAAGGCGCTTGGCTATTTCGGTCGGACTGATTCCCTCCCTGTGCATCTCATGGACCTGTTTCCGGTCGATGGATGCCTTGCGCCCTTTGTAGACACCGCGTTCCTTGGCCGCCGCGATCCCCTCCAGTTGCCGTTCCTTGCGGAGATTGGTCTCGAACTCAGCGAACACCCCAAGCATGTCGAGGAACATCTTGCCGGTGGCAGTACCAGTATCGACCGGATGTTCCGTGCACTGGAGCTGAGCGCCCTTGGCCTTCACTTCCGTGATGATGGTTTGCAGGTCCGCTATGGAGCGTGCCAGGCGGTCTATCCGTGTGACCATTAATACGTCGCCAGGGCGAAGGAATGCGAGGAGGATGTTCAGTTCGGAACGCTCAGTGCGGCTTGTGCCGGATTTCTTTTCAACGCGGATGATACTGCATCCAGCCTGTCGGAGCGCATCCTCCTGCGTTGCGGCGTTCTGATCGGTGGTCGAGACGCGGGCGTATCCGTATCGCATGGTCTGTTCCTAAAAGTGTTCTGTTAGGGTTTAGACCTTAATCCATAGTGTTCCGTAAAAAACAATTCAACCCTAATGGTGCATACGGACGCGGCAATTAACCGTCCCACAAAATCTATCCGTCAGGGTATACCCAAATGGAACGCACTGTGACCCATCCCCGGCCATCACCGCACCAACGGTGCAATGGTGTATGAGGGCCTGCATTTTTATGGGGAGCGCATGGGGAGCGAACAGGGAGCGTTCGGGGAGCGCTGGATGCCTAATTGTGCGCTACTCCATCGAGCATGAAATGCGAGTAAGGCCGTGTGCCTACGTAGGCACACATATCTTGCCATCCCTAATTTGTTCCAACTTGGCCCGAGATGGCCTTAACACGCTATCTGTCCGGCTTCGGGCCAAGTCGGGCCATCTCGGGCCGAATAAGACAGAAATCGGATCGGCAAGATGTGTTGCCCCGTATGGGGCACCGGCCTTACTCGCGCTCTGCACTCAATGGTTTTCTGTTGGAAGTGATACCATATTTCGGTATCATTCATTGATGAAAGCTAAGCACCGCCGCACTCTGGAACTGATCTTCAAGCGCCCCGTCTCCGGCAATGTGCCGTGGAGCGACATTGAGGCCCTGTTCGTATCGCTAGGTGCTGAGGTGTCGGAACGGGAAGGATCGCGCATTGGCGTGGTCCTGTTCGGTGAAATCAGGGTCTTTCATCGGCCCCACCCCAAGCCGGACACGGACAAGGGCGCGGTGGCATCGGTGCGGAAATGGCTGGAGCAGAACGGAGTTACGCCATGAACAACATGATGGAGATTGGCGGCCACCGGGCCGTTATCCAGTTTGACCCGGAAATCGGCATGTTCCGGGGCGAGTTCCTTGGCCTGAATGGCGGGGCGGACTTCTATGCCGACAGCGTGGAAGGACTGCGGAAGGAAGGCGAGACCTCCCTCCGCGTGTTTCTGGAGATGTGCGAGGAAAAGGGGATCGACCCCACGAAACGCTACTCCGGCAAGTTTCAGGTCCGCCTGTCGCCAGATGTGCATGCCCGTGCGGCTGAAATCGCGGCCGCCCGTGGCGTGAGCCTCAACCGTCTTGTCCAGGACGCACTGGAGCAGGTCGCAGGGTAGCCGAAGCCAAGTATATACCCTGCATATGCTGGCGTGGTCCGCGATCGGTCTGGCTTCCGTCCTGCATGGATCGGAGAATGTCCCAGCATCGTCAGCGCAATATCAGAGGACAAAGACGGGGCAGGATAGGTGATGTTAGCTAACAGCTAACGCGGTCAGCCAACCATCACATAGAAACTCCCATTCACGCCGTGGCGCTCATGGGCATGCCCTACCTGGGGTCGGTACATAAAACGGGCACAGATATACGCTAAGGATTAT
>NZ_CADP01000182.1 GCF_000285295.1 Komagataeibacter europaeus LMG 18890
TTAATTCCTGATCCCAGTGGTTCCGAACCGGATCATCTTATGAGTTGGCAGTTTGACCGGCGATCCGATGCAGGTCCGCATTGTCATATGTCCGGCATCCATCTGCCACCTGCCCCACAAGCCCGGCAATCGCCTTCGCGACAGTTTTCGCGTCAATCGCGCCATATCCAGCAAGCCTGCCGATCATGAACGGTGCCAGCGCCGCCGCCAGCCGCTGACCGATCGCCTCCATCGGTCGTGCCTCTGCACGGTGACCCAGCAACATGCCGGGACGCAGGATGTCCACGCGGCTGAAACCGAGCGCCCTGATGTCGCGCTCGATCTCGCCTTTGGTCCTGAGGTAAAAACCGGGACCGCCCGCCCCCACGGAAGAAACGAGAATGAACTGGCGTGCGCCAAGCGCATGTGCCGCTGTAGCAAAAGCGAGGACATAGTCATGATCTACGCGGAACATGGCCGTCTGCGATCCAGCGGCACGAATTGTGGTGCCAAGGCAGGAAATCGCCACGTCAGCGCCAGTTGGGGCGACGGTCCGTAACGTCACCTCGGGCGCCGCGTACAGGCGTTCGAAATCAATGACATGATCGGAGCAAGATGATTTCCGACGCGTCAGGCTGGTGACGACGGTATCAGGCCGCTTGGCAAGGTCCGCATCGACAGAACGCCCGATGAGACCGGTGCCCCCGATGAGCAGAACGCGCGTCGTCATCGCAGGATCAGATTGGTGATGACGTCGGTTAGTTTGCCGAATGGCGGCTGAAGCAGTGTTGCCGCATTGAAACGCCCCTGTCTGTACACCCCACGGGCATGTGTAAGTGCCATGAAGCCTTCCTTTCCATGATACGCGCCGATCCCACTGTCCCCCACACCGCCAAACGGCAGATCGTCCTGCACATAATGCATCAATGTACCATTGATCGTCACGTTTCCTGAAATCGTGTTCTTCAACACCCTGTCGCGTTCAACGCGGCTGTCGCCAAAATAATACAGGGCCAGAGGCCGGGGACGGGCGTTGATGAAAGCAATCGCTTCATCAAGGTTCCTGTAGGTCAACACAGGCAGGATGGGTCCGAAAATCTCCTCCTGCATGACCGCAAGTTCAGGTCTGACGTCCAGTATGAGAACCGGCGCAAGGACATGGCTGGCGGCTGAATCGCTCCCCATCCGGATGACCTGCGCACCATGCTCCTCGGCATCACGGACCAGACCGCTCAGGCGCTCATAATGATGCGTGTTGAGAATGGCCGTATAATCAGGCGACCCGGCGTAACCGCCCGGATGCAGCTTTTTCACGGCGTCCTGATAGGCTGCGGCAAAAGCGTCCCTGTCGCCTTCATGAACCAGCACATAATCCGGCGCGATGCAGGTCTGCCCGGCATTGGTCAGCTTGCCGAACGCCACGCGCTCGGCCACCTGCTGCATGGAAAAACCGGGCGCGATCACCACGGGCGACTTGCCGCCCAGTTCAAGCGTGACCGGGGTGAGATTGCGTGCCGCCGCCTCTGCCACCTTCTTTCCGACCGCCGTGCTGCCGGTGAACAGGATATGATCGAAAGGCAGGGCCGAAAACGCAGCCCCCACTTCGCCACCGCCGGTCACCACAGAAACCTGCTCTGGCGGAAAGATGGCCTGAACGATCTGGCCGATCACCGCCGATGTGGCTGGTGTAAATTCCGATGGTTTGAGCATGGCCCGGTTACCAGCAGCGATCGCCGTTGCCAGTGGCACAAGGGCAAGCGAGACCGGATAGTTCCACGGCGCAATAATGCCAACGACACCCACCGGCTGCCGGACCACCCAGGCACGACCGCACTGGAAATAGGCCGAGACATGGCGGCGCTGCGGTTTCATCCAGCACCCCAGATGTGCGATCATGTAATTGATCGACTGCACCAGCGGGATCAATTCCACGATGGCGCTTTCGCGCTCCGACCGCTGGCCGAAATCCGTTTTCAGGGCGCGCACGATCTCGGTGCGCCGCTTCAGGATTTCAGCTTTCAGACGGCGCAGATTGGTCCGCCGCTGTTTCCGGTCGGGTGGCCCGGCATTCAGGAACGCGGCGCGCTGGCGGTCGAGAATACGGTGCATTTCAGCGGGGGTAACATCGGACATCACGTCCTCCATGTTTACAGGAGAAACTTACGCAGGCAGGGTATGGAGCAAGACGATCTGGTGTCAATGAAAGTTTCTTGTGTAAACATGGACCTCACGAATGAGTGAAACCAACGACCGCCCCTACCATCACGGCGACCTGCGCCGCGCCCTGATCGACACGGCGCTGGACATGCTGGCCACAGACCAGAACTGGGCGTTCACCCTGCGGGAAGTGGCGCGACGCACGGGTGTCAGCCACGCAGCCCCTTACAAGCATTTTCGGGATCGCGAGATGCTGTTGCGGGAACTGGCGCGGATCGGTTTCGTCAGACTTGGAGAGAACATGACAGAGGCCATGTCTTTGGGGCTGCCTTCCACGCGCGCGCAATTCATGGCTGCGGCGCAGGCCTGTATTGGATTTGCGTGTCAAAATCCCGGTCTTTATCGGCTGATGTTCAGTTCCGATGCCGACAAGACGATAGATCCGTCACTGCATGACGCGGCCATGAAGACCTTCGGGATTCTTCTGGGGCTTCTGGAAAGGGGACAACGCGACGGAAGCTTCCGGCCGGTTGCCGTCAGTGCCCTGGCGGCGGCAGGTTGGGCGCAGGTGCACGGCCTGGCCATGCTGGCGATCAGTCATCAGTTGCTTGAAGAGAAGGTCGGGTCAGCCCCGGTTCCGGCTGCACTGGACGTGTTGCTGGATGGCATGTGCTGCACCGACTGATTGGGCTAACACCGTGCTGTTCAAGCATACATCCAACCTGTCGTGGTACGCTGCGGCCTTTTTGACTTGCAGATGGCCGAAGTCGGCGCGCGCCACAGCCCGTTCTGCAACTTGTATGCGACACGTCCTCGCCACATCGCCATGAAGGATGGCCCCTTGTGAAGATGTACTGTCACACCCGGACAGGATGCCATGGATCAGACAGGCCAGTCCTACGCGTCCAGCCTGAGACTGGAAGCGTCGGACGATTACGATTTCAGCCAATCAGGCTGCGCAGTTTCGCATCAGCTTCAGGAGAAAGTGATGTTTGCATAATATGGGGATGTCCGCCCAGCTTGTGGAACTCACTGACGACCTTTTCAGGCTGTGCCTTGCGCACCAGAATGAACAGTGCCGATGTGCCGTTCCTGACCTGCTGGCCCACCTCCCGGATGAAATCATCGCTGATTCCGTAGTCACTGAAGTGGCCCTCCAGCGTGCCCACGCCAGCGCCGGTCATGCTCCCTACCACGAAGCCTGCCAGCGGGTTGAGGAAAATCAGGCCGAGCAGCGTGCCTCAGAACGCACCCGTCGCAAGACCGCCCGAAAAACCCAGGGCCGTCAGATTGACCGACTGATCCAGATGCACTTTGCCGTCGCTGGTGCGACGGACAACCACGGCATCCGCAAGGTCGATCAGATATTCTTTTTCCAGTGCCGCGCACTCGGTACGGGCAGCAGT
>NZ_CADP01000181.1 GCF_000285295.1 Komagataeibacter europaeus LMG 18890
ACAGCATCTCCTGTGTCAGGCGGGCTTTCTGTCCCCCGCCATGACGATCCACAAGGCCATCCGGGCCATCCGCATTGAAACGCAGCACCCAGTCACGGATACTCTGACGGTCTGTCCCCGCAAGCAGGGCCGCCTCGCCGCGCGAGGCGCCATCATAAATCGCCGCAAGCGCCAACAGGCGACGCGACTGACCCGCATGCCGGCTTCTGCGCGCAAGGCGTCGCAACTCCGAACTATCATGATCGTCACGCAGGGATAGAGGGCTGCCCATCCAGAATGCCTCCTTCAGAGAATGGTCTGCATCCTATGAATCACATTTTTAAACCGATGGGTACCCCGTGAGTCAGGCCAAACAATGGTTGGTATGAGCCACGTTCAATGGGTCAAGAAGCATTGATCCTGGCATGGTTGGCCGATGCCAGCCTCTTGCCCGCCAATAGGCGAGCAAGAGTTTTATTGTATTATTTTGATAATTTAATTTACTCATTTGTAAATTATTTTAATTATTTAAATCTATACTATAAAAAGGCAATATTATTTCTCTTTACATATAAATGTAATATTTGTAAGGTCATTAAAGTTAATCAGGCCGTCTATTGATCTATCTGGTGGAAGCATAATGGAAAGTTCGTTACTGACAGGAAAGAAAATAGATATATTTACGTATGTCATATTATCTATCTTGATTGTCGCTACTGTATTTTTAGTGATCTTCCCATTTTCCGAGATTTTCAATCACATCCCTCTTGCGCAGAATGAAGGATGGAACGCCTATCAGATTGATCGGGTTATTAACCCGGCATTGGGCCCCCTTTATCCAGACCCTGAAAACGGCCTGATTTTCAATAATTATCCACCACTGTCATTCTACCTGGTTGGCTATTTCAGTAAATACGTAACGCACGATGTTATGGTCGCTGGAAGGATAGTCAGTGTCACCTTTCAGCTTTTGTCGTGTATTGTATGTAGCTTATGCGTCAGATCGTTGGGAGCAAAACCCATTGGGATGATACTGGCATTTTTCATACCATTTCTTTATACAGTAGCATATTTCGGCTGGTGGTTTGCCACGAATGATCCGCAATGGGTCAGCATATTTTTTGTTTTATTGTCACTGCTCCTGGCGATAGACTGTCTTTGGAATGACAGGAAAAGTAATTATTTTATAATATGCTTGGCGGCGTTCCTCTCCGTACTGGCCGGCACTGCAAAACATAATGAAATTTCCATCCCGCTTGTCATAACCATTGTATTGTTTTTCAATAACAAAAAATTATTTTATACGTGGTGTGTGTCTGGTATATTATTTTCAGTCATGGCCTTCGTTTACCTGAAGTTAATGTTTGGTAGCGATATAATATCCGATGTATTTTTTCATCCGCGCGTCATTTCTATATCATTACTATTCAATACAGATTTTTCCATTAAGCATACCCTGACGCTTTATATCGCTGCCATTCCCTGCCTTATTGGAATAAAAGATAAAAAACTAAGGCAATTCCTGATAATTATTTTTTTGGTATGTTTTGCGTTGGGCGTCTCCCAGAAAGTAGGAGATGGCGTGTCTGAAAATGCCCATATCGATACCGTCCTTGCCCTGGGCATTGTCATTGCCATGGGTGCATCTGTCTTCCCACAGAAATGGCAGGGATACAGAAAGCCGAGCATGATATTATTGACGATACTGGCCATCACGCCTCCCGTCATTAAAAGCATTACACACTTGCCCGGAAGCATTAATGACATACGCCGCATACCGGAGGAACAGGAGAAATGGAATGCTGTTTATAGTTTATTAAGATCAAACAGCCGGCCTGCTGCGTGCCGTATGCTGTCAATCTGTTATTGGGCAGGTGAACCTTATACGGTAGATATGTTTAATCTTGGTCAATATCTACAAATGAATGGAAACAAAAAAATATTCAATGATATGATTAGGAATAAAGAATTTGGTATTATTGAATATCCTTTTCAGGTAGGAGATTTATATAAAAGGGAGGAAGGAAAACTTCTTCCTGATTTTATGAAAAACTATCATCTATATAAAATAATTTATATAGATGATTCATTTTATAGATTTGATGAATCCATGGCATTTTATGCCCCCAACAGTTAGCCCATCTTATTCACGAGATGGGGTGGACGGCCTCCCTGCGGCATCAATGTGCCATGATGGAGGTTCACTGACCATCAGGAGGAGACCGCCCGTATGAAAGCTAGCATAATTGGCCTTGATATTGCCAAATCCGTTTTTCAGGCTCATGGGGCTGACGCAAATGGAAAGTGCGTTTTCAAGCGCAAGCTTGGTCGCAGTGAAGTTTCAGCATTTTTTGCAAAACTTGACCCATGTGAAGTTGTTCTGGAAGCCTGCGGGTCAGCTCATTACTGGGCACGGGTGATCAGCAGGATTGGTCATGATGTCAGACTGGTTCCTCCTGATCGGGTCAAATCATTTGTCAAAAAAGGCAAGAAAAACGACGCTGTTGATGCGGCTGCGATCTGCATGGCGGCGTCTCATCCTGATACGATGTGTGTTCCGATCAAGAGCGAAGAGCAGCAAGGTATCTTGTCACTGCATTCTACCCGCGCTCTTCTGGTCAAACAGCAGACCATGCTGAGTAATGCGTTACGGGCTCTTGCTTCCGAGTTCGGGCTGATAGCCCCTCTGGGCACACGCCATCTGCCAGAACTGATGGCAAAAATAGAGACATCAGCCGACCTGCCTGCTGCCATGAAGCAGAGTGCCATGTTGTTATTTGATCATTATGAAAAGGTCGCTCAGAGCATTGATACTTTGGAAGTGCAGATCCGGGCGCGTGCAAAAAGCGATGAGGATGCGCGTCGATTGATGACCATCCCTGGGGTCGGTCCCATAACGGCTTCTCTGATTGTCGCCTCGGTCGCGGATATTGGCTCCTTCGCCTCTGCGCGCCATTTTGCCGCCTGGCTTGGGCTTGTGCCTCGTCAGCATTCTACCGGCGGTAAAACCCGTCTGGGCAGGATTACCAAAACGGGCAACCGGCAGATAAGAACGTTGCTGGTTCTTGGTGCGACGGCCATGCTTCATCGTGCCCATAAGTGGGATAGCGCTGCGGGTCAGTGGCTATGCGAACTCATGGCGCGTCGTCCAAGGCGTCTGGCAACAGTTGCACTTGCCAATAAAATGGCTCGTATCATCTGGGCGTTGTTGTCACGTAAAGAGATCTATCGTCCGGCTGGTGTCAGTGTTTCAGCAGGCTGACCTGCACCAGCAGAACGATGGACACCGGAGCTTGCTCCGGTAGATCCGGCAGTATGTACGAACCGACGTGATGGGAAGACTGTCATTCAGCAACAGTTCAGGCCATACCGTTCGACCGTCTGTGCCCCTGAGCACGCGATACGAGATTGGTGCCTGACACGTGAGCGCACACCCATGATGGCCAGCGCATAAAGTCGCATAAACAGGCCGGACATAAGAGCGCATCTGACCGGGTCTTCGCGTTAAATCGGTATTCATCATCCAGCCGGTAGAATAATACGTTTTGGAAATGACATCGGGAGAACAATATGAGGTATTGCGCTTAAACGGCCGTCCACATA
>NZ_CADP01000180.1 GCF_000285295.1 Komagataeibacter europaeus LMG 18890
CCGCCATGCCGGCGGCGGGCGGTTCCGACCACGCCGGTGCCGCGCCGCCCACGCCGGGCACGTCCCCGGTGCAGACCGTGCACAAGGATGGCCCGGCTTCCACCGGCAGCAGTCCGGTGCCCCCCGCCGATGCCCTGCTGTCCGATGCGGGCGCGCCGGCCGCACTGGTGCAGGACCTGCGTCCCCCCTCGATCGTGCTGGACGGGCTGTTCCAGGCGATTGGCGAGGCCCATATCTATACCGACGCCAAGACCGCCGCCGACGCCATTCCTGATGAGGCCCCGGCGGACCTCCTGGCGGAATACAATGTCGCCAAGCTGCGGCCTGACTTCTCGCTCAAGGATTTCGTGGCGCGGCATTTCACCCTGCCCGAACGCAAGACGGTTTCCTACCAGCGCAGCCCTGATGAAAACGTGCGCGACTACATCAATGGCATGTGGGAAGTCCTCAGCCGGCCACCCGACACGCAGGTGGCGTATTCATCACAGCTTCCCCTGCCCTATACCTATGTCGTGCCTGGCGGGCGTTTCAGTGAACTGTATTACTGGGACAGCTACTTCACGATGATCGGGCTGTACGAGAACCAGAAGATCGACCTCATGCGCGACATGGTGCGCGACATGGCGTCGATGATCGACCGGTATGGCCATATTCCCAATGGCAGCCGCACCTATTACCTCAGCCGGTCGCAGGTGCCGTTCTTCTCGTTGATGGTGGACCTGCTGGCCATGCATGATGGTCAGGTGGCCTACACCACTTTCCTGCCCGAACTGCAGGCCGAATACGATTACTGGATGGACGGGCAGGATTCCGTACCGCCTGGCGGTGCGTACCGCCATGTCGTGCGCCTGCCTGACGGCACGCTCATGAACCGCCACTGGGATGACATGGACACCCCGCGTGACGAAAGCTACCCGCAGGATATCGCCACCGCCGCCCATTCCGGTCGCCCGAAGGAAGAAGTCTACCGCGACCTGCGCGCCGGTTCGGAAACGGGGTGGGATTTCTCGTCGCGCTGGCTGGCGGACGGGCATACCCTGTCCACCATCCATACCACCGACCTGCTGACGGTCGAACTGAACTGCATGATCCCGCATCTGGAGCAGACGCTGGCCCATGCCTATGATCTGAAAGGCAACAAGGACGCGGCGGCCCGCTACAACCGCCTGGCACAGGAGCGCATCGACGCGGTGCAGCGTATCCTGTGGGATGAGCGCCGAGCCGCCTTCATTGATTATGACTGGAAGAAGGGGGAATCGACCTCCATCCTGTCAGGGGCCACCGTCGTACCCCTGTTCATGCAGATGGCAACGCCCGAGCAGGCCAAGGCCGTATCCGAAACCGTGCGCAAGAATCTGCTCAAGGTTGGTGGCCTGATCGCCACCGAACGCAGCGGCAGCGGGCAGCAGTGGGATTCACCCAATGGGTGGGCGCCGCTCCAATGGATGGCGGTCAAGGGCCTGAACCAGTATGGTTATGACGCACTGGCCAGTGATATCGCGGCCCGCTGGATGGGCCGTGTGATCGGCACCTATGAAAAATCCGGTGTGCTGCTGGAAAAATATGACGTGGTCAATCCGTTCATCAGCCCCAAGGGCGGCAAGGGCGGCGGCGAATACCCGATGCAGATCGGGTTTGGCTGGACCAATGGCACGCTGCTGGGGCTTATGAACCGTTACCCGCAGAACACCCGTGTCGTGCTTGACCGCAACCCGGCGGCGGACCAGCCATCACCACAGCCCCTGCCGCCGATGAACCCCTATGGCGTCCAGAGCGACACCGATGCGCTGAGCCGTTACAGCCAGCCTACCGTAACCCTGGCCCCGCGCCCCGTGGCCCCGACGCCCACCCTGCCGCAGATATCAGCCGTGGGGGCGAGCGCACCAACCGCGACCACGCAGATTCCGGCCGCACCAACACCAACACCAACACCAACACCAACACCAACACAGCCTGCATCTGCCGCCGACAAAACAACAGCGGCTACAACTGCGCCAGTGCCTTCGGGCAGCGAGACCGACAATGCGGAACATCATGATGGCACGGTGTCCACTGCGCCCGTTCCGCCACGGGACGTCCCGGCCACACCGCAGCCCGCACAGCCGGCACAACCCGCCAACCAGCCCCCTACGACAACAGATTCATCTGGCAATAATACAGACGGGACTGACCGGAAACCTGCCGCAAACAGCAGTTCTTCCCCGCCCGGATAAACACAGGACCGCTTGGGAATGCCGTTATGGCCGGAGATAAAGGAATCGCCATAACGCCTCGGCCGGCCCGGTGTAACCAGAGCGGTACCATATCCGGGCCACCACAACCTGAAACAGAACCACTGGCACCGTCAGGCACATGAGAAACGCATAATCCATTGTGCCATAGAAATGGGGCATTCCCGCAAAACCAAGACGCGCCACTATGGATTGACCCAGATAGGCACTCAATGCGACACGTCCTATGGGGGCCAGCATATGTTGCAGCCACTCGATCCGGTCTACCAGCCACAACCATGCCAACGCGCCAAACGGCGCACCCAGCAGCCGTATCGTAGCCAGCAGAAAAGCAACATCCGCAGGATAGGCGCCCGACCATGCAGGACATAACCGGACCTGCATAAGCGCCAGCGGCAACAGTACCAGGCTGACACCAATTCCGGCAGGTAAGAACCACACGCATCTGCGCGACGATGCACATGACAGGAAACAACCTGAACGATAGAGTCCCATTCCTATCAGCATCAGCGGGCCACTGGTCACCATCACCGCAAAAAGCGAAACCGGTAGTGCCTGCAGCCAGTCCCTTGCGTTTTCCCCAACCAGCCCGGCAAGCGCGGCTGGGTAATGCGTTGCCAGCATGATGTCATGCGGCACCGTTGCAACCTGCCCCCCATACGCGACATGGCCTGTACCCAGCAATGCCACCAGCCCATCCATGCGCAACAGGGCGACACCTGCAAGATAAGCCACGCTACCCACCACCAGCAGCCTTGCCCCTGACCAGCGTCGGCAAGGGCTAATGACAAGGCCGGTCAATGCATAGGGCAACAATATATCCCCCCACCACAGGACCATGCCATGCACTATGCCGAACAGTGCCAGCCACCCAAGCCGCCGCCTGAGCCGACGGCTTTTTCTCCGATCCCGGCCGTCACCACCAACCCACAGCATGGATATACCGAAAAGCAGGGAAAACAGGGCAACGAAACGTCCCTGCATGGCAACCTGCACACCAATCCATGCCAAGCGGTCTGGCAACGTAGTAATCATCCGGCGAGAGACGCGGGCGTATTCAGGCGGCGATGGTATTGTGGACCTGCTGGTGGGCTTTCCAGTGCCAGGGCAGGAGTTCATGGAGGCGTGGATTGGGGATGTCATTGATCCGTGCCAGGACATCGGCGAGCCATGCGTGGGGATCGACATCGTTCAGACGCGCGGTGACGATCAGGGAATACATGGCGGCGGCGCGCTCTCCGCCACGATCGGACCCGGCGAACAACCAGGCTTTCCTGCCCAGGGCGATGCCGCGCAGAGCGCGTTCTGCTGCATTGTTTGAGAGGCAGATCCGGCCGTCAGTGAGGAATCGTGTGAATGTATCGGCACGTCTGAGAAAATAGTTCATGGCGTGGGCAACGGGATTTTT
>NZ_CADP01000179.1 GCF_000285295.1 Komagataeibacter europaeus LMG 18890
CCAAGCTGGCCGCTGGGGGTGACGCCCCATGCTGCAACCGTGTTGGCCGCTACGGCCTCGCTGTAGCCGTGGGCCGTGCCAGAGGCCCAACCGTCACGGTGTCCCAGCCAATAACCCGCCAACCACCCGCCACAGACCAGCAGAGCCGCGCAGAGGGCCGTCCAGATCATCAGACGCCTCTTGGATGCTGTGAAGGTGTCACCGGCTTCCTCGGCCAATTTAGAGGCTTTTCCGGCGGCGTCTGAAATGGTCTTGCACCTGGCATCTTGTTCGGCGGCCAGCCGCTCCATGCTGGCGGTGGCCGTGGACAGGCTTTTTTCGACCCTTTTGAACAGTTCAAACGGATCTTCTTCCAGTGCCTCACTCATGGCCGGTGTCCGGTGCTGGCTGCGGGGGCAGGGAGAGGGCTGGGAGACGGGAAAACACCTCAAACGCCTTCCGGTCTGATGGACGATCCACCAGCTTCAAAAGTGTTTCAATAGTGCGGACGGCCCGTTCATCTGTTTCGGCAAGTTTTACCAGTGCGCCGCCCAAGATGTAGTTCTGCCGGTCCCTCAACTTTGATTCCGCTTTAGCTGCTTCCTTCTGGGCATCTTTGATGCGCTTTTTCTGTTCAGCTATGATCCTTTTGGCGTTCTCAATCTCTTTCGCAATATCGCTCATATCATCCTCACCGTGGAGCCGTTCCGTTTCAAACGAATACCACATATCCCTTGATGCCGTCAGGTATTAAGGGCGCAGTTACGACTTGCACAAGTGCAAGTCCTGCGTCATGGTGGCTTCGCCCCCCTGAACCCCCCGTTTAACTCCAAAAGGTAGGCGCTCGATCCGTGGCAATCTATCGCGCAGAAACGAAACCGATCAGCCGGAGCGCAGGGCGTTCCGTTGTGGCTGCGGCTGCGTATCGTGCTGGCGAGGATTTGACCAACGAGGTTGACGGGCACGAACACAAATACAGCCCCCGGCAGAATAGCGTTGCCCATAAGGCAATTTTCATTCCGGGGGGTGGCACCGCTGACCGTTCGGAATTGTGGAATGACGCGGAGCGATCAGAGAAACGCAAGGACGCCCGCACCGGGAGGGAATGGGTTGTGGCCCTCCCTCATGAACTCACCAGCGAGCAGCGGGCCGAACTGGCGGACAGTTTCGCGCGTGAGTTGGTCCAGCGGTACGGGGTGGCCGTGGACGTGGCCGTGCATCTTCCGGGTGACGAGGGCGACGACCGGAATCATCACGCGCACATCATGACCACCACCCGCACGGTGGAGCGGGGGGCCGATGGCAAGCTGTCCTTTGGAGACAAATCAACCATCGAACTGTCCGACAAGAAGCGGCAGGGCATGGGACTGGGGAAGGCCGCCGACGAGGTGAAGGAAATCCGGCAGCTATGGGCGGGCCTTGCCAATGCCGCGCTAGAGCGGGCTGGGCAAGAGGCCCGGATAGATCACCGGAGCAATGCGGAGCAGGGGCTAGACCGCGTTCCAGAGCGGCACATGGGGCCGAATGTGGTGGCTCTGGAACGGAAGGGCCACCAGACCCCGACCGGCAACCACAACCGGCGTATCCGGGCCGAGAACGCCCAGCGGGCCGAGGTGATAGATTTCGCCCTGGCTAAACTGGCGCAGGCCGTCAACGCCATGCGTGAGGGCTTCGAGAGGGTGGCCCAGGCATTTGACCGGCTGACCCCGCCGATACAGCAGAAAGCCGAGAAAACCGCCAATAAGTGGATGGCTTTCAGCAAAGGGCTGAAGGCAGGAGCCGCCAAGGATGCCGAGGCAGAGCGGAAACGTCAGATGGACGAGCGGATGCGGCTGGCCGAAGAGCGCCTAAGAGCCGCAGCGGCCGAGAAAGAGCGGGCCGAGCAGCGGGCCAAAAACGCCAAGGAGCATCAGGAGATGCTACAGGCCCGCCGGGATCGAGGCGGGAGAGGGCGGGGCCGTTAAGCCTTGGCGTCCTGCCCGGCCCGCGCCTTGGCTATGACGGAACGGGCATGAGCGAGGGCGGGGCCGTGGCCGTCCGCCTGCGCTGCTTGCAGCAGTTCTTCCCGCACCAACGGGTCTTGTGCCGCCTTGGCGCTGTCGAACACGTCCAGTTCCGAAACCTTCATGGGTTAAGCCTTGCCACCCTGCACGACTGCCAGCTTGGCGCCGGGGCGTGGGATTAGGGCAAGTTCTTCCTGCGTGGCGCGGCTGCCGACCTCGGCCACATGCCGGTTCATGTAGTAGCGGGCGAGGCCCGGACCGCGCATTCCGGCCACCTTCTCGCGCTCGGAGAAAATCGCGCCGAAGCTCACCAGCTCGTTCATGACGGCTGTAACTTCGTTGACCCGGATACCGACTTTTTCCGCGATTTCCTCACGGGTCAGCATGATCTGGCCGGTATGGGGAAACAGGTGGTCGAACAGCAGCGTCCATACGTCCACGGCCTTCATGGGCCGCTTACTGTTCTTCAGCAGCCAGAGGGTGACGGCGCGATTCTGGGCGGGACGGATCATGACGAACGGCTCCGTGGTTCCGGGGTCTGGGGTGGTGAGGTTCTTGATCTGGACGTAGAGCCGTCCGACCGCATCCCGCATCGGTCCATCGTCCTCTGCGAAGGGCAGAAGGGCTTGCTTCAACAGGTCGGCTTGGTCCTCGCGGAGCCGGTCTTTGCGGGTCTTGAGACGGGTGACATTCCGCATGTGGGGAACCTCTGTATATGGGCCGAATAGGTCGCACACTGTGCGACTTTATGGTCGCATGTGGTGCGACCTAATGGCAAGCCATTTTTGGCGGTTTCCCAGCGAAAATCGCGGATCGGCAAACCCCTAGATAAAAATAAGATATTAATCCTTTCCTATGGTCCTTTCCTTTTTTCGGTGGAAAACTGCCATTTTCGACGTGTTCAGTCGGCGGAAATCGCTCTTCCGAATTGCTCAGGAAGAGGGAGGGGTTGGCGATCATGGCTGCACAGCCCAGCCGCTGGCGTTCTGGGTGGGGTAGCAGAAGGTGCGCTTTTCCTTCGGTTCGTATTTGGCCTCATATCCCGGCAGATGGCAGTGGCCGAGGGCTTGCAGAAGGCCCGCCCTGTCCATCAGGTAGCCAAGCTGGGGTCGTTTGCTGGAGGGGGCGAAATCCTACGCTAAGCTGAGAACGCGCTTCCCATAATCCCTGAGCTCGCCCTTCGGTCCGACATATCTGTATAGAGTGACGCGCTCGATCCCGAGTTCCTTGCACAGATCGGAAACAGACGTGTCGCGCTGCGCCATGGCGGCCTGGGCGAGACGCACCTGTGCTTTGGTCAGGGCGAATTTTCGCCCTCCCTTTCGTCCGCGCGCTCTGGCTGCGGCAAGGCCAGCCATGGTGCGCTCGCGGATCAGATCCCGCTCGAACTCGGCCAGAGTGGCAAAGATACCGAACACCATGCGGCCGGATGCGGTCGTGGTGTCGATCTGAGCGCCTTTTCCGGTCAGCACACGCAGGCCGATCCTGCGGTCTGACAGATCCTTCACGGTGTTGACCAGGTGGGCGAGCGAGCGCCCGAGGCGATCGAGTTTCCAGACCACCAGCACATCGCCGTCGCGCAAGGATTTGAGGCATGCAGCTAAGCCGGGCCGATCATCGCGGCTACCGGATGCACGATCATCATAAATATTACCTGGCTCGATACCGGCGGCACGCAGG
>NZ_CADP01000178.1:0-1283 GCF_000285295.1 Komagataeibacter europaeus LMG 18890
AGATGGGGTGGTTGCCGTCCTCCCCGCACGGCATCGCAATGTGCCAGAATGGTCGTTGGAAGAAACGACTGCGCGAAAGGACGGCAGATGAAGGATACAGTGATAGGCGTTGATCTGGCAAAGAACATTTTCCAGGTTCATGGAGCTTCGCGTGCGGGCGAGGTGATGTTTCGCAAAAAGCTGCGTCGTCAGCAGTTTATGCAGTTCATGGCCACGCAGCCGCCTGCTCTGGTCGTTCTTGAAGCGTGCGGGAGCGCGCATTACTGGGCTCGCGAACTGGCAGGAGCTGGTCACGAGGTCAGACTGATCGCTCCGCAGTATGTGAAGCCTTTCGTGAAGCGCCAGAAGAACGATGCTGCTGATGCGGAAGCGATCGTCATTGCGGCCCGTCAGCCGGAAATGCGCTTTGTCGAACCACGCACTGAAGCGCAGCAGGCGCGTGGCGTTCTTTTCCGGGCCCGGCAGCGTCTGGTGCACCAGCGCACGGAACTGGTGAATGCCCTGCGTGCCGTTCTGTATGAATTCGGTCTCGTCGTGCCACAGGGGATTGCGCATATCAGACACATTGAAGCCATGCTGGATGAGGCGGTTCTGCCAGAGGCTGTGAAGCAGGAATGCCTTGATCTGCTGCGACAGATTTCGGAGCAGAGTGTGCGGATTGATGTCAGAACAAAGAAGATCAGGATGCTTGTCCAGGAAAGTGAAAACACCTGCAGATTGCAGAGCATGCCTGGAGTGGGTCCTCTGACCGCTCTTGCGATTGAAGCTTTTGCGCCTGACCTGCAGAGCTTCCGGCGCGGGCGCGACTTTGCTGCGTGGCTGGGGCTGGTGCCCCGTCAGTTCTCATCTGGCGGAAAGGAAAGGCTGGGGAAGATATCAAAAGCCGGGCAGGCTGATATCCGCAGGCTTCTCATCATGGGCGCCATGACCCAGGTGAACTGGGCCAGCCGTAAGGCCCCTGCACCGGGAAGCTGGCTGGCACGGATGCTGGCCCGCAAGCCCCGTATGCTGGTAGCCATTGCGCTGGCCAACAGGATGGCACGAGCCATCTGGGCCATGGCAACAAAACAGGAGGATTATCGGGATCCGGCCCTGTCCGTGGCAGCCTGAGCGATGGCTCGGCTCCCGCGGATGGAACCGGTAGGGGTGTGAGAGGGCGATGACCTGAATGGGCGCATGATCGTCTGATCCGGATCGGAAAAACCAGTGGATTTCTCTGTGCTTTAAAGCACGCCTGTGAGATTTGGATCTGATCCGCTGATCACCATACTGGCCAGTGGCTT
>NZ_CADP01000178.1:1290-3676 GCF_000285295.1 Komagataeibacter europaeus LMG 18890
GCCACATCAACAGGCCTTACAGAAGACCGCACACGATCACACGTCAATATGGGTCAGAAAACTCTTGCATAACGGACAGCAACCACAGAAGAAATCCGGGCTCATCGAAGGTTAGAAGTAAGATATGGCCGGTTCAGGGATGAATGTCTCAACGAAACGTTGCTCACGTCCCTGATGCATGCCCGCCAGATTCTGGCTGACTGGCGGGCAGACTACAATACGGTGCGCCCCCACATCCCCAACTGGATGGCAAACACCGGACCCGGTCGCCAGACAAGGGTCTCGAGGGCATGGCAGAACGGCATGATAATCTGGATAATGAAGCCAGACGGAACTCACCAGATGTATGAATGATCTACGTAGCAGTCCCGTAGATTTTGAGGATGAATCTCCTGTAGCTTCCCGGTATGGGTTCTGAGCGGGGGCGTAAGAAAAAATGGTATATGCCCCGTTCCTGTATCACAGTCTGGACCTTCTCTGCCGTGACCATTTTGCCGACATTGTCATACCATGGTGCAGATCAGGCTGACTGCCAGTCCGTTCCGGGCCGAAATCGCGCCAGGCGAACCCGTCGGCTTCGTCGTCTGGCGCGTGTCAGGACCCTGAAATGGCAAAGAACACTCATGTATTGCTCGGGGGCTGTGCTGATCGGGATTATTTCCGTGATCTTTGCCCATCTGGGGGATGCGGCGGCCGATCTGCGTTACCACATCGTCGCCCTGAATGCCTGGTCCATGCTTCTGATTGCACCGCTTGGACTGGTCGCCATTACCTGGTTGACGCGCGTGCTGTTCAATGGTGCCCAAGGCTCGGGTATCCCCCAGACAATTGCAACATTGCATATGCATAATTTCATGCTGGTGGACCGAATTCTGACATTGCGCATTGCGCTCGGCAAGATCCTGATGACATGCCTCGGTCTGATCTGCGGCGCCTCAATCGGTCGCGAAGGACCCAGCGTCCAGATCGGGGCGTCCATCATGCATGCGTTCTCGCTGGCCATGGGTCAGCATAATGACGTCACCCGACACGGTATGATCCTGGCGGGCGGAGCCGCCGGCATGGCTGCGGCCTTCAACACGCCCCTGGCCGGAGTTGTATTCGCCATTGAGGAACTCGCCCATTCCTTTGAACAAAAATCGTCAGGACGGACACTGACCGTCATCATCTTTTCCGGGATCACCGCGATTGCCCTGCTGGGGAATTATACCTATTTCGGTCGCACCAGTGCCTCCATCCCGGTTGGTGTCGCATGGTTGGCCGTTCTGGTGTGTGGTGTAAGCGGTGGGCTGGCAGGTGGCCTTTTTGCCCGCCTTGTCATCAGGCTGTCAAAAGGATTGCCGGGATCACTTCGTCCGTTTGCAGCACGTTTCCCTCTCGGGTTTGCTGCTCTATGCGGTCTGCTTCTGGCCCTGATCGGACTGGCATCCGATGGTGCAACCTATGGTACGGGCTATCTCCAGGCGCGGGGGATCGTGGATGGCAGCCTCCATTATCCAGCGTCCTTCTTTCTCCTGAAGTACCTTTCCATGCTCATTACCTTCTGTTCGGGGATACCCGGGGGCATGTTTGCACCATCTCTTGCCATTGGCGCCGGAATGGGCGGATGGATCGAGCAGTTCCTGCCCCATACATCTCCAGGCGCGGTCGTTCTGCTTGGGATGGCGGCATATTTCTGTGGCGTTGCCCAGTCCCCCCTCACGGCGACGATCATCGTAATGGAAGTATGCGATAACCAGCAGGTCACGCTGGCGCTTCTCGCGACTGCGTTTCTGGCGTTCGGGGTCTCGCGCACGGTCTGCCCGCATCCGCTTTATTCCGCCCTCGCCGCGGGGTTCATGGAGAAGACGGAACGGAAGGCAGGTCAGGAAAAAACACTTTCAAGGCAGGAAACTGATCCCTCCTGAACCGGGACCCGGGTTGCAGATGCAGTATTCCGAGCCAGAGAACCGTCAGTCAACGAAAGAAGACACGATGCTGCAGCAGGTGCCGAACCGGAAACCACCACCGGAACAGACCGGGAGTTCCTGCAGTCTGGTTTTCCTGGCATCAGCGTCAATCCTGATCGGGCTTGCGACCGGTGCAATCTGTGGGGTCTTCCGCCTGTTTCTTAAAGGGCTGGAAACCGCGCGAACGGATCTGGCTCTCCGGTTTCTGCATGGTTCTCCGTGGGAGGGTTGCTTTCTGGTCGTGGGGGTTGCCCTGGCGGCCCTTGTCGCAGTGGAAATGGTGCGCCGTTTTGCGCCGCTGGCATCAGGCAGCGGTATTCCCCATGTCGAGGCCGTGCTGTCGGGCGTCGCGGTCCCAGCGCCATGGGTGCTCATCCCGGTCAAGTTCATTGGTGGTCTGCTGGCGATTGGAAGTGGACTGGCCCTGGGACGCGAAG
>NZ_CADP01000177.1 GCF_000285295.1 Komagataeibacter europaeus LMG 18890
CATCCCGCCGACATTCAGGATCGTGATGGTGCGCCGCTGGTAGCGGTCAGGATACGCTCATTGTTTCCCTGGCTTCGCCATCTGATCGGTGACGGGGGATATGCTGGCGAGAAGTTGCGTGGTGCGCTGGCTGAACTCGGCCGATGGACGATCGAGATCGTCAAGCGTAGCGATCGGGCCGAAGGCTTCGTCGTCCTGCCCAAACGCTGGATCGTGGAGCGTAGCTTTGCATGGCTCGGACGTTGCCGTCGCCTCACGAAGGATGTCGAGGCAACAATCTCGTCATCCCACGCGTGGTTGATGATTGCCCATATCCGCAGAGTTCTGCGAAAAATCAATCAAACCGCTTTCTGATTCAGGCTCTGAGAGGTTTGATGCTTACGAACGCGGTGAGGTTTCCGCAGTTAAGGCCCCCACAAACATGGTCGAAGCCCTGACGCTGGCGCTTGAGCAGCAGAAGGCGCTTGAGGCGAAGGACCAGGAGATTGCCACGCTCGCCCCAAAGGCCGCCGGGCTGGAACTTCTGGCCGAGAAGGAAGGTGAACTTGGCATCCGCGATGCTGGCCGCGAATTGAAGGTAGGACAGAACCGGGTGCGCGACATGCTGTTTGAACGCAAATGGGCCTGCCGTCAGGGACGCGACATCCGCCCGGCCTCGTATGGCCTCGAACATGGATATGTTTGCCTCGTGCCGCGTGTGTATGAAGACAAGCATACCGGGCAGGAAAAGATTTCCGATGATTTCCGTATCACCCGGAAGGGACTGGCGCGTCTGGCGGAGCTTTTTGGGGTGCAGGGAGCTGCCATGCGCCCTTTCGCCAAGAAGCGGGAGACAGAACCGGCGTAATCCACGCCGGTCTCCCGGTCAGCGGCCACCTGCCATCTGACGAAGAACTGCTGATCTGGATGGCTGAATGCGATCACTGGGAACGCGTCGAGCGTGCTGAACCGGACAATCTGCTTGCCCGAATGAAGGCTGTTATGTTCCTGCTGCGGATCAAGAAACGCCAGGGCATCCGCCCCCATGTCGAGTCGGCCCGGCAGAATTGGTTGCAGAGGCGGCGGGGGACGCAACTGCAACCAGAACGACAAAAACAGATTGCATAACCACAAGGCGGTTCTTCGGAGCCGCCTTTTTTTATGGGAGGCCCGCTTGGCCATAACCTTCCAGTCTTTCAAGACGACGCTGGGCAACATGGTGGCCGCAGCGCAGGGCGCGTGCCCGTCGCTGCTGGACCTGAACGTCGGCTCCCCCGGCCGCGCCATGCTTGAAGCGGTGGCGGGGTTGGGGTTGTGGTTCCAGTTCATTGCTTTGCAGATCCTCTCGCGCACCCGCCTTGCCACGTCCATCGGGTCGGACGTGGACAGTTTCGTGCAGGATTTTGGCCTCACGCGCCTGGCGGGCACAGCAGCCACCGGCACGGTCACGTTCACCTCGTTCACACCCGCCAGCCAGTCCGCCACCATTGCGGTGGGCAGCACGGTCAAGACGGCCTCGAACCTGATCTATGATGTGGTGGAGGACAGCACGAATGCGGCTTGGTCCGCAGCCGATGGCGCGTATGTGCGTCCAGCTGGCACGGCATCCATCACGGTGCCCGTCCAGTGCGAGACCACCGGCACTACCGGCAACGTGGCGGCGGGTGCCATCTGCCTGCTGGGCACGGCGGTTGCGGGTATCGACACTGTAACGAATGCCGCAGCCCTGACCAACGGCAGCGATGGCGAGACGGACGCGGCGCTCCGCACCCGGTTTGTCGCCTACATCAACAGCCGCTCCAAGGCCACGATTGCCGCCATCGAAAACGCCGTAACCGATGTTTCCGCCGACCTGATCTACCAGGTGGTGGAGAACGTGGACACGTCCGGAGCTTTCCTGCCCGGAAACGTAGTGGTGTATGTCGATGACGGGTCGGGTGACGTGTCCGATACGCTGATCGATCAGGTCTATACGGCCGTGGATGATGTGCGTCCGGCCGCCGTGTCCATCATGGTTGTGCGCCCCGATGTGGTGCGGCCCGCCGTGGCCATGACCGTCAGCGTGGATGGCACGGGCGACCTTGCCGCCGTTCAGGCCACGATCAGCACCAATATCGCGGCCTACTTCAATGGCCTCGCCATCGGGGCTTCGGCCAGCTATTCGCGCCTGATCCAGATTGCCTATGCTGCCAGCACATCCGTCACCAACGTGACCGGCGTGACACTGGCCGGTGGGGTGGTGGACCTACCCGCGACAACCGGCACGGCCTATCGTGCGGGGACGGTGTCCTTTGGCTGACGTGACGCAGAACGGTTTTGCCCTGCGCATCCGCAAGCTGCTGCCGACCGGGTGGTTCCCGGCGGCTCCTGCAGCGGGGGAGGCGGAACAGGCCCCGGTGCTGAACGCGCTGCTGCAGGGCTTTGGCAGCATGTTCGCATGGATATGGGATATGCTGTCGGGAACGGCAGACCAGACCCGCCTAGCCACCATGACCGGCGCGTTCCTGGACATGTTCGCAACCGACTTCTTTGGCACCATGCTGACCCGCAACCCCGGCGAAAGTGATGATGCCTTCCGCACCCGCATCGAGGAAGCCCTGTTCCCCTCGCTGGGCACGCGGCCCGACGTGGTCAACACCATTGCCGATGAAGTGGGCAGCGCAGGCCGCGTGATCGAACCGCGCAACGCAGCCGACTGCAAGGGGATTGCCAGCATGGCCAGCCCGGCCATTGGCGGCGGATACGGGTATGGCGTCGCCGCCCTGCGCTATGGCTCGCGCGCAGCCCCCTTCCAGCTTTTTGCCCAGCTTCCCACGGGTGACACCGACCCGCCCGCAACACAGACACTGGACCGCATGGCCGATGTGATGCCCGCAGGCACCATCGCGTGGGTTCAGGACGTGGAGAACCCTGAATAATGGACAGACAGATCGTCTACCCCGCGCAGATCCCGCTGGACAGCGACCAGCTGAACGCCCAGCGCAATGCGTATGTGGGTCTGGGCCAGCTTGCGGCCATGGCTTACGGCTGGTCCACCGTGGCCGCCAGCGGCTTTGCCTGCGCGCCCGGAACCGGGCTGGCCGTGACCGTCGCGCCCGGATCCCTTCTGGCCCCCGGCGTGGTGGATGCATCCGCCTATGGCACGCTTGCCGCCGTTTCCAGCGCGCTGGTGCGCCAGTACGCCAGCCGCGATCCCGTCACGCTGGCGGTGCCGGGGGCAGGGGCGACCTATACCGTTTATGTCACGCCCGCCACGGTCGATACGGATGATACCGTACTGCCGTTCTACAACGCCGCCGACCCGTCCGTGACCTATGCCGGTGCCGATAACAGCGGAAAGACCGCGCCCACCGTGCGGCAGGACATGGCGCAGATCGGCATTGGCGCGTCCGTGCCGGATGGCGCATATCCGCTGTGGACCATAACCGTTCCCGCCGGGGCCACGTCCATCACGGCGGACATGATCGCACAGGCGGGTGGCGCGCCGTTTTACGACACCATCCCGCAGCTGCAGGCGGCCAAGCAGGATGCACTGGGCTTCACCCCCGTGCAGCAGGGCGGCGGCCCCAGCCAGACCACCGACAAGATCAACCTGGGTCAGGACGCAACCTATTCCGGCCTGCTGCGCATAGCGATTGATGGCGTGGACAAGGGCACCCTGCTGTCCGGCACGTATCTGGCCACCATCACGGGTACGACCGGCGACCTGCCGGGCATGGGGCTGTGGTTCCAGA
>NZ_CADP01000176.1 GCF_000285295.1 Komagataeibacter europaeus LMG 18890
CCGGCTGCCACGGATCAAGATTACTGATCTTCTGCTGGAAGTGGACCGCTGGATCAGCTTCACCGACTGCTTTACCCATCGCCGTTCCAGCCGTGTCGCGGATGACAAAAACGCCCTGCTGACGGTGATCCTGGCGGATGGGATTAATCTTGGTCTGACACGCATGGCCGACACCTGTCAGGGTGCCACCCTGCGCCAGTTGGCGCATCTGCATGACTGGCATATCAGCGAGGCCGGATACGCCGAAGCCCTTGGCCGTATGGTTGCAGCCCATCGTGGGCTGCCCCTGGCGTCACTCTGGGGAGACGGCACATCGTCCTCAAGTGATGGTCAATTGTTTCATGCAGGTGGCAGAGGCGCTGCGATCAGCGATATCAATGCGCGCAATGGCAGTGAACCGGGCGTCAGTTTCTACACCCACATCTCCGATCAGTATGATCCGTTTTCGACCCGGGTGATTGCTGCGACGGCCGGTGAAGCGCCCTATGTTCTGGATGGACTGCTTTATCATGCTAACGGACTTTCCATTGAAGAGCATTATACAGATACGGGTGGGGCATCGGATCATGTTTTCGGGCTGATGCCCTTCTTTGGTTATCGATTTGCGCCCAGGATACGGGATCTGAAAGAGCGGAAACTTCACCTTTTTCCGGGACAACACCCGGGCGAACTTCTGGGTGGGATGGCCGGTGACCTGATCAATACCAACCATATTGTGGAACACTGGGACGACCTGCTGCGTCTCGTCACATCTATTCGGAGTGGAACCGTGACCGCTTCGGCCATGCTGCGCAAACTCGGATCTTACCCCCGTCAGAATGGTCTGGCTGTGGCTTTGCGCGAAGTCGGCCGGATCGAACGGTCAATTTTTATGCTCGACTGGATACAGGATCTGGATTTGCGCAGACGAACCCAGGCTGGACTCAATAAGGGAGAAGCCCGGAATGCGCTGGCTCGGGCGCTCTTCTTCAATCAGCTTGGCGAACTGCGGGATCGGCGTTTTGAAAATCAGGCCTATCGGGCGTCAGGTCTGAACCTGCTGGTGGCAGCGGTCATCCTATGGAATACGCGCTATCTTCAGTCTGCCATCACGACGCTCGGTATTTCAGATGACCTGGCCCAGCATATCGCACCCCTCGGCTGGGAGCATATTTCTCTGACAGGCGACTATCGCTGGAATGTCGATGAGCAGCCCGAAGCTGGCGCGTTACGACCGCTTCGGGTACCTGCATCCCTACTTGTTGCGTGAACCTCAATGTGGCCAGTTCTACAGGTGTTCACTCCAAGCGTACGTAAAATACACTTTCGTGTCGTGATCCCTATTAGGCTATTGTATATAGAGCAAATATGATGTCAGCATGCTCTCATGCTCTCATGCTCTCATGCTCTCATGCTCTCATGCTCTCATGCTCTCATGCTCTCATGCTCTCATGCTCTCATGTTAACACGATGACATTGAAATGAGTGCCAACACATCGGCTGGAGATATATGAAATGTTCGGTTCGATTAAATTATTCGTTTTTTGTGAGTTAGATATTGAGTTATCAAAATATCATGATAATGAGTTAATATGTTAACACGGAAACATGATGGCATGAAAACAATCGCGATCATTAGTCAGAAGGGGGGGGCTGGGAAGACGACGCTTGCCCTGCACCTGGCGACCAGTGCCAGTGCCGCTGGATACGTTTCTCTTATCCTCGATACAGACCCTCAAGCGACTGCAAGTTCATGGAAAGCGTGGCGAGGGGATGCCGACCCGGATGTGGTGGATTGTGCAGCCCACGCCTTGTTATCAAGAAAGCTGGAGCAAGCCTCTGAACTAGGCGCAGAGCTATCAATAATAGATACCCCGCCTCATGCCGATATTATGGCGCGTGAGGCGTGCCGTGTCGCTGACTTCTTATTGATTCCATGTAGACCACGCGCTTTCGATATGGATGCTGTCAGAACAACGGCAGAACTTGTGCGAGCCAGTGGCAAGCCTGCCTTTGTGATTTTTACTGCAGGGCCTCCTCGTGCGCCTCAAGTTTATAGAGAGGCGGCTGCGGTCGTGGCGCAGTTCGGCATCCCTGTTGCTCCTGTTGTCTTGTCAGAGCGTGCGATTTTTCATCATAGCGTTGGTTCCGGTCAGACTGCGCAGGAAGCGGAGCCGGAAAGCAAGGCTGCTGCTGATGTGGCACGGTTGTGGAATTGGGTGTGTGATCAAGTTAACATGCCATCACACAAACAAGATGATACAAAAACACGTTAGCAAATTTCTAAGTTAAGGACGTACAGCATGAGTCGGTTTGCTGGTCTCAAAAAGACGGTCGCGCCATCGGTTGTGGAACCGGAAGCGCAAGCAGTGGTAGAGAAAGCCCGCCCGCGCAATCCGAGAGAAGGTAAGCGGGCTGTGGTGGGATATTTTTCCCCAGCGGTTAGCAAAGGACTACATCAACTCGCCCTTGATACTGATACAACTATTCAGGGTTTGATTGGGGAAGCCATTGATGACCTGATGCGTAAGCACGGGCGCCATCCTTTTGGAGAGCGCTGACCCCTATTTCACGTAGAAGTATGCTTGTATATTTGCACAATCAGGGTTGACCGCGCTTAGCAAACCACGTCTCGCAGAACTTGATGAAATGCCGCTCGGGATTCTTCGGGGCGATCTCGTTATCACCCAGCCACATACGCCATTCTCTTTCGAGATGGTGTACATCCCAACCTGGTGCGACGTTCCGAGCATCCCCGTAAATATCAGGATCGAGCGCGCCCATCCAAGCCTCTGCTGCGGGCTCGGCAGCTCTCATCGTGCCGCGATTGATAAATGTTACCATGTCTTTCTGGAGATCGAATTCGACACGGTAATCTGGCAGATGATCGCTCGCTGCGAGATTTTTTATCATCTGTCGGAATAGCTTTTCTGGGCTTTGAGAGCCTGATTTTTTCAACAGAATCTCAAGAGAGACTTTCCATGCTGTTTGCTGACCGCAATGCTTGCGGGCTAGTTCATAAACGCGTCGTTCCAACGGTTTGCGTAGCCGGAAATAATCACGGTGTAGTGTCAGAACATCATTGCTCTTGATTGCGTTAAAGACCCAATCCGACAGCTTGATTTCGCAATGCAACAGGCGGCCGTCGAGGCCGAGTTTACGGCGGATGGATGAAGCGTCGATCAGGCCAAAACCGTCCACCTGTTCTTCGTCGCCTGTGACAATGTTGGTGCGGATACGGGTTCCCTCAAGGCGGTCGAGGGCTTCGATGAGGGCCTTATAGTCTTTACCTGCCGTACCGCGATTGGTGAAGATAAGTAAGTCACGGCTGCTGATCCGCACCCGTTGCGATACCTTCTCCCCGGCTTTTAGCTTCGCCATGATCTGTGAAATGCAGTAGATCAAAATATCCTTGTCGTAGATTGTAGCAAGACCCTTCACGCTTGGCGTGATTTCCAGCCATTGCCCATTATGCTCATAGCGGCGAATGGAAGTCTCAGGTTTTTTGGACAAGGAATAGAACGGATGCTCCATTTGGGGCATCACATCCTTAAGTACCGCATCTGCCACGTCGCAGATGAACAGGTCATGCTGAGGATGACGCTCCGGTAAAAGAGCCTCATAAACAACTGGCTGATTCGGGGTTTCAGATACCATAACTTACGTTCGGGGTTTCAGATACCCGTGTCAAGTGATTCGGGGTTTTAAATACCGGAAGCAAGATTCGGGGTTTTAAATACCAAGATTCGGGGTTTTAAATACCA
>NZ_CADP01000175.1 GCF_000285295.1 Komagataeibacter europaeus LMG 18890
GGCCGCCGCGTCCGCCAGCATTTTGCCGACACGGGTGGCTTTACCGATCATGTGTTCGCCGCCAGCTCCTTGCTCGGCTACAGGTTCGCACCGCGTATCCGAGATCTCTCTCAGAAAAGACTCTATGCCTTCACGCCCAACGCGACGCCCGCCAATGTGCGAGCGCTGGTTGGCGGCAAAATCAATGAACCGCTCATCGAGCGCAACTGGCCCGACATCCTGCGCGTCACGGCAACGATCGCAGCGGGCATCGTCGCCCCCAGCCAGATTCTTCGCAAGCTCGCTTCCTACCCGCGCCAGAATGAGCTGGCCCTCGCATTGCGGGAGATCGGTCGCATCGAGCGCACCCTGTTCATGATCGACTGGATTCTCGACGCCGGTCTCCGGCGCCAGGCTCAGATCGGTCTCAACAAGGGCGAGGCCCATCATGCCCTCAAGCGCGCCATCAGCTTCCATCGTCGAGGTGAGATACGCGACCGCTCAGGCGAAGGGCAGCACTATCGTATTGCCGGCATGAACCTGCTCGCCGCCATCATCATCTTCTGGAACACCATGAAACTCGGGGAGGTCGTGGACAGACGCGCCGTGGACGGCATCATCATCCCGCCTGATCTCCTCGCCCATGTCTCACCGCTGGGATGGGAACACATCAACCTCACCGGCGAATATCGCTGGCCTAAATCCTTAGCGTAGGATTTCGCCCCCTCCCGCAAACGACCCCTAGATATCGTGGATCAGGCCTTCGACCAGAACATCGGCATCAAGGCGGGGCCAGTGAAGGCCGTTACCAAGCGGGGTCATCTCAACGCCATTCGAGAGCGTGACGTGAATGGCGCGGCGTGCACGGATAAACCTTGCAGACACCACATGGGGAACAGTCGCTCTATGGAGCACACCTGCTTCACGAGCAGCCTGATAGTCCACTTTATTCATCATGTCTCTTCCCCGCCGCTTCCTATGACCGACGCCCCGGCGGTATCGGGAGAAAGGGGACCTGAGGATCCAGAACAAGCCGGACCTGTCGAAATTTACTCCGTATGGGCGTAGGCTTCACGCACGGCTTCCGGCCGATTGGAAATGGCCAGCAGATAACTTTTTGCAGCGGTATCTGGCGTACGTTCCCCGCTTTCCCATCCTTTGATGGTTTCCTCTTCCAGACCATACCAGAGCGCGAACTGTCGGCGACTGAGCTTCAGACGCCGACGAATCAGGGCCACATCCACATCGGCCTTGTGATCGACATGGATCGCCCTGATCCCGGCCTTTGCAAGGTCGGAGATAACCGCCTCGATCGTGTCAGTCATGGGCAGCAGAACGATTGCATGCCCTTCCGCCTGTTCCGAGGATTGCCTGATGAGGTCTTCCACCGTCTTCTTGGCGGCCAGCATCGTCAGGCCACGCCTGGACAGCGCCATCGTGACGGCAATGGAATTGAGATCAGGCCATCCCTCACGCGTCAGGGTCAGGGCGAATCTGGCGCGTGAACCGGAACGGACACGGGATATGGCCCGGACAGGCCCCAGTCGTGCGAATTCCGCCTTCAATGATGATTTCATCGAGATCCATTCCTTCCAGAACGGCCTGTGCGATCGTTTTCAGATTGGCGAACCCGACCCCATTGGCTGTTGCACCGTGGATGTGAGTCTTGGACAGCTTCATGAAGCCTTGGGATCGATCGATACTGAATTCAGCCATGACCATCAGAACGACACCAGGAGCCTGAATAACCAGGGTTGCGATCGGATCACTGCTCTGGTCATCGTCCATTTCGAACGACAGGTCTTCGACCGTCCACCGTGACTTCATGCTGAATTATAGGTTCAATGAACCTATAATTCAAGCAGATCCCGCCGTCGTCCTTCCGGCAGCAGCGCCAGCCCATACAGGATATCGGCCTGGGTCATGGTCGTGATGAAGATGGTCATCATGGACTGACGGGACATCCAGGCCAGCACCGCCCCGTCAGGCCCGGAGCGCATCAGTTCGGAGAGGATGTTGGTGTCGAGAACGATCACACTCCGAAATCCACATCCCTGATGGCCTCACGGGACACGGCAGGCAGGTCTACCCCGCCCAGCCTGGCAAAACGCTGGTGGATGGCCTGACCGGCATCCACCCCCTGCGACACTTCAGCGGAAAGAGTCGAGCGCAAGATATCGCGCACCTCTTCCTCCATGGAACGCCCATGCTGTGCTGCGCGCAGACGAAGCCTGTGCTTGAGACTGTCATCGAGATTGCGGATGGTCATGACGGCCACGGGAACCTCCATTAGGCAATGACAGCATTGCAGTCATTGACTGCGCGTTCTTCAATCATCAGGTCAGGTTAGGGTATTTGAGGGAAGAGACGAAATCCCGCGCTGAAGATTACCAGTAATATTCGTGGGGGCGTCGGGTTCCGGTATACGGAAAGACCGCCTCGAGAGGATCGAGATCGCCCTTGATGATCAGGTGGGCAATATGCCTGTCATGATGACGGTCAGGGCGGATATCGTGCAGATGGCTGTACCAGTTGGGGGATTCAGAGGCTTCACGTGAGCCTCCATAGCCACAGCGATCCGGCCGGTTGGCCCAGCGATGGTCCCGGCCGTGTCTGCGGCTGTGATGATAGGTGCGAGACATGGGAGCTTCCCCTCCATGACGCACGGAGTGATTTCCGGGCGTACCTACATCGCCCGATCTCCCCTGTTCTGGTTGTTCATTTGCTCCTGATCACCGGCGTAAGTCTTGCCTGCAGGGTCATGGCCGCGATCATGCCGGAACGGCTCTCATGGGATGATCTGGCAAGCGCATCCAGCCGCTCCAGAACGCGCCGGGGAAGGGAGATGTTCGCCCGTTCTACCCGGTCATCGAGGACGGCCGGATCAATGGTGACAAAGCCCACTGTCCAGCCCTCATAATCCGGGTTGTTCTGGATGGCGTCGAGCGTGCTGGGAGAAGGCACAGCCTCTCCGGCATCCAGCGTGGCATCGATCCATGCCGCAGCGGCCTCTTCCGCATTGGAAATGGCTTCATCGAGCGTGTCGCCTGCCGAAAAGCAGCCGGGAAGGTCAGGAAAGACAACACCAAACGCCGTTGTCTCGCTGCCCCGTTCGATAACAACCGGATAGCGCATGATGATCCTCCTAGAGACCCGCCTGTTTGCGGATGGCGGCAACCAGACCGGTGCCCAGATCCTTTTTGGGATGAGGGACGACCACGATCCCTGGTCGCGACGGATGTTTGAAGACGTTGTGTGAACCGCGCACGCGATCCAGCTTCCAGCCTGCTTTTTCCAGCTCCCGGATCAGATCGGCACTTTTCATTTACACATCATACACACGGCCTGATCCTTGTTCAAGAAGGCAGGTAAAAGGATGTGACCTGGCCGTCAATTCCCTGCAATGCCCGTAGAGCGCTCTGGGAGGCCGTACAGAGCGTAATTCCCTCTATGGCCTACACCCAACTAGCCACCACGTTCGGTAACGCCTGTACGGTCATCCTGTAGCGCCTGGTTGGCATGCTGCAACATGTGAGTCGCTGAATGACCGTCTGAACTCTATTGTGTCTTGAGCAGATTGCGGTCTTGCCCGGTTTTTCTGGCGTTGCAGGTGTCGGGCGAGCGCGGAGCGGGAGCCCCGTAGGGCGCCGAAGGTGCCGACGCAGGCGGGGNNNNTGCGTTTATCGTATTGTCATATGATATTTTCACGCCGAAGGCGTGTCCGTTTAGCGCAGGCCTGAAAGGGCGAGCAGGGGGATGCCGGGTGGGAGATCGCGCTATG
>NZ_CADP01000174.1 GCF_000285295.1 Komagataeibacter europaeus LMG 18890
GATCTTTCTCCTCGTTCATGCCGCCGACATCCAGGACCGTGATGGGGCGGTTGATGTTCTGGCGGCAATACGCAGGCGCTTTCCCTGGCTGCGCCACATCTTTGCTGATGGCGGCTATGCTGGCAACAAATTGCGATCCGCGCTCGCCTCCATGGGAAAATGGACGGTCGAAATCATCAGGCGGTCCGATACGGCGAAGGGCTTTCAGATCTTGCCTCGCCGCTGGGTGGTTGAACGGACATTCGCCTGGCTGGGACGGTGCAGGCGGCTCGCCAAAGATTGGGAAAAGTCCATTGCTTCCTCAACCGCATGGACATTGATCGCCTCGATCCGCATGCTCACACGACGGACAGCAAGGCATTGTCAAGCTTGGAAAACTTTCGGATCGGGCTCTGAACGGATGACGGTGAAATCAAGAAACTTCCACTAGCCCATGCGCTTACGTGATAATTCTGCTGGTCGACGATGTCGTCTTTCGCCCTCAAAGCAGAAAAATTCAGCAGAGCTTGCCTGAGTTGCGGTTGTTTTCTGAGTGGTTGATGAAGCGCGTCGTGAGCAGCAGAACGCCATGAAATAACGCGAGCACTCCAAATGCTTCAGCAAAAGCCTCTGATGGGATATGAGACGGACCGGTTGTCGCGAGCCGCCATCCAAGGAATGTGGCGCACACCGTGGTCAACGTCGGCCCCCCGATCCTTTGCATGATGTTCAGCGCAGTCGTTGCCATGGGAATATCGTCCCGAGCGATCGACGCATACCCCGCGCTCATCGCCGGAATGCCCACGGCTCCTCCACCACCGCGCAGAAGCAGGGCGACACTGAGCAGGGCGGCGTTCAGACCGTTATAGGCGAGCACAGCCAGAATCAGTGTTCCAACCAGCGAAAGCAGCGCGCCGCAACCGGTCAGATCGCGCGCGTCAAACCGGTCACTCAGACGACCAATGAGCGGATAGACGCACATCATTCCCAGGCCCAGCGGGGCCATGAGCAGGCCCGTCCGCTCGGGCGAGACACCGCAGGCGTGAATCAGCCATACGGGTAGAAGCATCTGACCAGCGAACGACACCCCGTTCGTCAGAAACATGATGATCGCCGACACCGAAAAGGCAGGCGCACGCAGCAGGCGCAGGTCGATCAGCGCGTCATCGCCCTTGCGTCGCGCGGATCTGACATACAGGACGAACAGCACGAGGGACGCGCCTAAAGTCGCCTGTCCATAAAGCCAGGCGACATGATCCATCCCGTAAAGAAACGAGACGAGAGCGGGAGCGAGAAATCCTAGCCCTGTCAGGTCAAGTGGACGGGGGCGCTCGTCATGCCGATCGTCAGGGAGAAACAGAACGGCAAGGGCAAAAGCCGCAAGCCCGACCGGCACATTGAGAAGAAAGATCCATCGCCAGGACGCGATGGAGAGAATGGCACCGGCGACGACGGGTCCAAGAAGCGGCGCGAGCAGAACAGGTGCCGTCATTGCGCTCGCGACCCTCGGCATCTGTCGGCCCGCCACACGAGCCACCGTCATCTGAGCCATAGGGGCGAGCAGTCCGCCCGCCATGCCTTGCAGCAGACGGAATACGATCAGGGACGGCGCAGACCACGCTAGTGCGCACAGGCCTGATGTCAGCGTGAAGGCACCGAAGCACCATAAATAGACTGCCCGCCCCCCGAGGCGGCTTACAAGCCATCCATTCAGGGGCAACGTCAGGGCGAGTGCCAGCAGATAGCCGCTTACCACCCATTGAATGTGTGAAAACGGAGCGTGCAGGGTCGCGACAAGATCTGGGAGCGACACATTGACAATCGTGGCGTCCAGTTGCGCCATGAAAGATCCGACCGCCGCGACGCTCACGATTTTCCAGGTGCCCCGAGGCAGTTGATCCGAACTCTGGGATGGCAACGATGTTCTGGTGTTCATGAACGATCTCGTCGGGAACCGCGAGACGCGCAGACATGAACCATGCGTTTACGCATCCAGCGCGATCGCCTCGCTCGTCGTGACACGGCCAAGACGGGGAAAAATCTCCTCGCAGGCAAAGCGCTGCATCTCTTCGGTGAATGTGGACATAACATCCTCGGCGAGCACGACGTTGTATCCATGCTCATGAGCCCACCTAGCGGTGGACTCCACGCCCAGATTGGTCGCGATTCCGCCCAGGACGATGGTGGTGATGCCGCGCCGCCGCAACTGAAGGTCGAGATCCGTGCCGTAGAAGGCACCCCATTGCCGTTTCGTGATACGCAGATCATTCGGTCCGGCGAGCCCGTCAACCAGTTCGGTCCAGTCGGGAGCAAAGCCTCCGGGCGGCGAAAAGGAGCGATCGACGACCGCATGCACCGCGTCCGCGAAATCGGGCGCGAACGCGACATTCACCAGAATGACGGGAGCACCGGCGGCCCGGAAACGCGCCGCGAGTTCTTTCGATCGTTCGACGATCGTGGCCCCCGGTATCGGGGCCAAAGGCAGTCCCGTGATTCCCTTCTGGAGATCGATCAGGACGAGGGCCGTCCGGGTGGGCGGAAGTGAAATCATGGCGTGAGCTTCCCTGTTGACGTTCGCGCGACCGTCCCGAAGCGTTGTCCAGACCGCACGGAACTGTTAGAAGTTGAGCAGATACTCAAACAGGAGCATTATTTGAGGATGGACTCAAATACGTCAAGAGCAAAACGGACACCTCTTCAGCCGCTACGCTCGGCCGGACGCCAGCGCGTCGAGGAACTGCTCGCGGCTGCGTCCGACCTGATGGCGGAACGCGGTTACGAGGCGACGACCATGGCGGAGATCGCCGCGCGCGCCGGGGCGAAGATCGGCTCGCTCTATCGCTTCTTTCCGAACAAGGAGGCTGTGGCGGACGCTCTGGTGCAGCGGCATATCGCCATTCTGGAAGACGAATACGCAGCACTTGCCAAACGTGCGGCCACGCTTTCGCCGGAAGCGTTGGCGGATATCCTGATCGAACTGCTTGTCACGCTTCATCCGCGTGTGAAATCGCTGTCCGCCCTGATGGAGGCGCGGACTGACAAGATGGAGATCCGCGACCGCGCGCGAGGTCATGCCGTGGCCGGAATTGCGGCGGCGCTGCGCGTGTGTGCGCCGGGACTGGATGAGGCGCTGGCGAAAGACATGGCGGCGGTCGTTCTGAACACCATGAAAGTGCTGCGCAGCATGCTGGCGAACGACGCGCCCACGACGTCGGGCGCGCCCGATGAGTTGCGGCGGATGAACCGACTTTATCTTTCCGACAGGCTGGCGCCGTTCCGGCGCGGTTCAGACAACGCAACGGATGGAAAGACACGCTAAATGCGAACCGGAGACGAAGCCACACTCTCCCGGTGTGATGCGTCCTTCGACTGACGGCGCGAGAGATCGGCCGCACTTGCGAAGTGCGAGATGCGCAGCGGCGGCTTCCGCCCTCATGGGAGACATCCAAACAGTGCTGACCATGTCCGAAAGCTGACATTGCTAAGCGCACCCTGATGAACAGAGTTTGAGACAAAACTGGCATTCGCAGTTCTTTCCGGTGACGACCGTTACCGGTCAGACAGGACATATGGACGATTACCAAGAATGCACTTGGGTTAAACGCTGGATCGCAGCACCGAGAGCCTGCAACACGTAGCCTTACTTACTGCCTTTTAGCTTAAATCTTTGGTAAAGGTAGATCCTATGAGCGAAGCCGTACCTAATTTGGCAGATTTGGCCGATATTCTTAGCGCGAGCGACGATTATCGCGTTCAGCGACGTCTCATGCCGCGCTCGACCATTACGCGGCCTGATGGAACGCCGACAAAGACCGCGATTCTCATAGAGCCCGATCCGAAAGTTTTTCAAGCTTGACAATGCCTTGCTGT
>NZ_CADP01000173.1 GCF_000285295.1 Komagataeibacter europaeus LMG 18890
AAGAAGGTCAAGGGCCGCAAGCGCCATATCGTGACTGATACCTGCGGCTTCCTGATCTTTCTCCTCGTTCATGCCGCCGATATCCAGGATCGTGATGGGGCCGTTGATGTCCTGGCGGCAATACGCAGGCGCTTTCCCTGGCTGCGCCACATCTTCGCTGATGGCGGCTATGCTGGCGAGAAATTGCGATCCGCGCTCGCCTCCATGGGAAAATGGACGGTCGAAATCATCAGGCGGTCCGATACGGTGAAAGGCTTTCAGATCCTGCCGCGCCGCTGGGTGGTTGAACGGACATTCGCCTGGCTGGGACGGTGCAGGCGGCTCGCCAAAGATTGGGAACAATCCATTGCGTCCTCAACCGCATGGACATTGATCGCCTCGATCCGCATGCTCACACGACGGACAGCAAGGCATTGTCAAGCTTGAAAAACTTTCGGATCGGGCTCTTACAGGTCGAGGTAACAGCGCGGCGGATATCAGGATATCAGGTTGGCGTTTTTAAAAGATACAAAGAAACAGTCGAGCCCAACGGTGTCTTCCGGGATGGAACGGATCATGTTCTGGCCCGTGCCTCTCTGGCTTCTGATGCTGGCCATCATGATGGGACTGGTCGTGGCCATTATATTCGGGGCGCTGGTGCTGCGGCCACCCAAGCAGAAAATGGCACAGGAAGCCGTGCTGGGGCTGGCCAATGTACCTTTTGTCCTGAAAAAGACGTTTCGCAATCCCACACAGGTGGCGCGACCCGATGTGGACGGCCCCTATGAGCCGCGCGCGCAGGGGCTGTGGCGAAATCCGGATCAGCCGTTTGTTGATAACGGTTATATGCTGCTTACGGCTTTTGATGAAACGTTGAAACGGCCAGTCGTGCGCCTGATCCGTCTTTCGGATGGTACGGTCATTCATCAGTATGCGCCTGATATCCAGGCGATGGTACGGCGTTCGACCTTCAGTTCGGCCCTGATTGATCTCAGGCGGGACCGCAATACCGGACTGCATCTTATGATGCATCCGTTACTCATGCCCGATGGTGGTCTTGTCATCCACGACAGTTCCCCGCTTACACGGTACGATGTGTGTGGTCGTCTGGAATGGATGATCGATGGTATTTTCCATCATTCGGCCGAACTTGATGAAGATGGCAATATCTGGGCTAGTTTCCGCTACCCGCAGGCAAAAATTCCTGATGTTGGCCCCCTTTTTAATGATGAAGCCATCATGAAGGTAAGCCCGGAAGGGCAGATACTTCATACGGAACGTGTGGCTGACATTCTTGATGCCAATGATATGGGGTGGCTGTGGCGTACCCGTCCCTATACGGATGATCCCTTTCACCTGAATGATGTGCAGCCCGTGCTGCGTTCAGGCCCTTACTGGCAGAAGGGCGATCTGTTCCTCAGCCTGCGTAATCTGTCTGTCGTGATGCTTTACCGTCCTGCCACAGGCAAGGTAATATGGTGGAAGGCAGGACCATGGGCCATGCAGCATGATGTGAGCATTGTGGATGATCATCGAATTTCCATATTCGATAACCACTGGCGCGTAGCCTATCCCGAAGGGGCGGTCGATGGCGTCAATCGCGTCGCGGTTTATGATTTTGATACGAATACGGTAAGCTATCCGTTGGCAGGCGTGATGGAAAAACTGCATGTCCATACGCGCGCGCAGGGACGGGCCACGCCTCTTTCCAATGGTGATTCCATGATTGAGGAAACCGAACAGGGACGCCTTATGCGACTATCCCTCGACGGGACAATACGGTGGCTTTATACAGCAGCGACACCGGAGATGCACCGTCTGCAACTCCGATGGAGCCGTTATATCGATCCTGTAAGTAACAGTGGCGCAATCACCTTGGCGAAAGACGCAAAATGCAATTGAAGATTCCAGCTCTTCTCCGTATCGGTTCGGTTATACTGCTTGCCGCCAATCCTGCGACAGCACTGGCTTATATGGGACCGGGGCTGGGTCTTGGTGCCATCGGGAGTGCGTTGGGGGTGATGGGAGCCGTCCTCCTCGCGTTTATTTCCATTGTCTGGTACCCATGTAAACGCCTGATAAGGCGCATGCGTGGTACGCAGCAGGCCCAATTGACCAAGGACCATTCATCCTCGCCGCCGCAAGCGTAACGAAATGCAGCGGTTTTGTAACATTCTTTCCCGGATGATGCTGCATCTGCAGGACGGTTGCTGACCATGATCGGTCTGGCCGTACTGTTGCTGGCTACGCTTGCAAGTATCGAACTGGTCTGGGCTACCGGCATATTGGGATGCCTGCGCGGCCTGAACCGCAAAGGACAGAGGGCTGTCCGGCTCCTGTTGCGGCATCGTGTGTCCGAATGGGCCAAGGAACGGGCGCTGCGGCTCATGTCTGCCCGGCTCATGCTGCATTCCCTGCGCAGCTTCGGCCTGATTGCCCTGGTCGCCAGCCCCTTCGCGCTGATAGTGGCAGTCAATGCCATCTGGCCTTACGGGCTGGGACGGGCCTATGCCGACTGGCGGGAACGGCTGGCCATCGTGGCGGTTTCACTGCTTTATCTGCTCGTGCGTCGTCATATGCGCAGGGCGAAGGGCAATGACGGGAAGGGGGATAGTGGCAGCAGATCGGAACGCTTTCTACAGCGTGTGGCGCTGGGCAACCGGGCCATACTCGACATCACGTTTGATATGGAACGTGCGCGCTACAGGCCTTGGACGGATGGGGAACAACCGCTGTTCGTGACAGGTCTGGCGCGGGCCGGTACGACTATCCTGACGCGGCTTTTGCATGAACAGTATCATATGGCTTCGCTGACGTACCGCGATCTGCCTTTTCCCTTGGCGCCTAACGGCTGGGCCAGACTTTCGGCCAGTTTCAAACGGCAGGTCACGCGTACGGAACGCGGACATGGAGATGGTATTTTCCATGATCTCGATAGTGCCGAAGCCATTGAGGAAGTCTTCTGGCGACATTTCGAAGGGACCCGCTATGTCGGCCCGGATGGCCTGACCCCTGTTCCACCGCAAGCCGAGACCATCAAGGCGTTCCGTGATTACGTGGGGCTGATCCGCCGGCGGTACGGAGGCGCGCGCTATCTTTCCAAGAATAATGCCAATGTGCTGCGGTTGCCGGCATTGCTGGAAGCTTTTCCGCAGGCTATTCTTGTCCATCCTTTCCGTGATCCTCTCCAGCAGGCCCTATCGCTGCGGCGTCAGCATATCCAGGCTCTGACCCTGGCGCATGACGATCCTTTCCGCCGTGATTTCATGCGCTGGCTGGGCCATTATGAATTCGGCGGTGACCAGCGTCCCTTTCTGTTTTCGGGGCACCCGGCTGCAACAGGTGATCGCAACGGGATAGATTACTGGCTGCAGTTGTGGACAAGTGTCTATACGGCCCTTCTCGCACAGCCCGCTGAAGTCAGGGCACGGCAGGTTTTTGTGGATTATGATGCCGTGTGCGCCGATGCGGCCAGTTATGTCGTGCCGCTGACGGCGGCCCTGGCCTTATCGCAGCCGTTGGATCTGTCCAGCCTGCGTGCGGTTTCCCCCCGGGTGGTATCGGAAATCAATCCGGGTCTGCTGGAACAGGCCCGTGCCCTCCATGCCACCCTGCGGGCACATGGCGTGCAGAACCCCGCGTAGGCCGGGGAAGGTCTTTGCATCCGCCTGCGGCCCCCAATATTCATGCTTTATCCCGTAAAGCGCGTCATGTGGCGATCGACGGGGCGCGTGGACTGGGTGTGGTCGGTATAGGGCTGTGTAATGCGCCGGGTTTCGCCGCGCCCATGCAGCAGGCCGATATGCTGCCCGTACTTCATACGTTGCGTAAGCTTCCGGCGACTGACGCCTTGCTGAATACTTCTGGTCTGGT
>NZ_CADP01000172.1 GCF_000285295.1 Komagataeibacter europaeus LMG 18890
CTTATGTGGACGGCCTTTACGATGCAAGAGGTCACATTGATTGCATTGTCGTATCTTTCTTCTGCGTATTTTCGCTCCAGCGAAATGCACTGATACTGTCATGATGTGGAGATCCGGTCAGATGCGCCCTTATGTCCGGCCTGTTTATGCGAAATCCTTCGCTGGCCATCATGGGTGTTCGCTTGCGTGTCAGGCACCAATCTGGATCTCGTGCTCAATGGCACATGGGGACATTCGGTATTGCCTGAACTGCTTCTGATTACAGTCTTTCCCATCACGCGGTCAGTGCATACTGCCGGATCTACCGGAGCTTATTCCGGTATCCATCATCCTGGTGGTACATGTCAGACTATAGCGACACTGCGACCGGCCGGACGATAGATCTCTTTGCGCGACAACAAAACCCAGATGATCCGGGCCAGCTTGTTGGCTAACGCCACGGTTGCCAGACGGCCCGGGCGACGTTCCAGAAGCTTGCAAAGCCATACTCCCGCAGCGCTATCCCATTTCTGTGCGCGGTAAAGCATGGATGTTGCGCCCAGAACGAGCATCTTTCTTATTTCCCGGTTGCCCGTTTTGGTAATTCTGCCCAATCGGGTTTTTCCGCCCGATGAATGCTGGCGCGGTACGAGACCAAGCCAGGCTGCGAAGTGCCGGGCCGTATCGAAGGCCCCAATATCGGTAACAGACGCGACAATCAGGGAGGCGGTTACCGGACCAATGCCCGGGATGGTCAAAAGACGGCGAGCATCTTCATCCTGTTTGGCATGTGTCCGGATACCTCCTTCCAGGTTTTCTATGCTTTCGTTCAGTCGACCATACTGTTCAAAGAGCAGCATGGTTGTCTGTTTCAGGGCATCAGGCAGATTGGATGAGGTTTCGATTTTCGCCAGAAGTTCGGGGAGACGGGCATTTCCAAGGGGAACAATCAAACCGAATTCCGCTGCAAGTGCACGCAACGCATTCACCAGCATCGTTTGCTGTTTGACCAGAAGGGTACGAGTTGAGTGCAGCGATAACAGGCTTTGCTGCTCCCGATTTTTAATCGGGACGAAGCGCGTGTCGGGATGGATCGCGGCAAGACAAATCGCGGCGGCATCAACAGCATCGTTTTTCTTGCCACGTTTGACAAATGGTTTGACCATTTCAGGGGGAATGAGTTTTACCTCATGACCGGTGTCACGGATGACACGAGCCCAGTGATGCGACGTGCTACAGGCTTCGAGTACGACCAGGCAGCGCTCCAGCTTTTCAAAGAATGAGATAACTTCACTCCGCCCGAGTTTCTTCTTGAGCAGACATTTTCCGCTTGCGTCCGTGCCATGCACTTGAAAAACAGACTTGGCGATATCCAGGCCGATTATGGTAACTTTCATCCGGGCGGTCTCCTCTGAATGGTCTTCCGACCTCATCATGGCACATTGATGTCGCATGGAGGCCGTCCACCCCATCTGGATCCATACTCCCATGATTGGCCGGGGTCGCGGTCACTGCGGGCCATTCTTGCCCTGGCCCGGAATCACGACTGTGATTACGTCCTGTTTGATGCGGACGGCCCGGTCGATGCCTCGCTTCGTTTCTTTGATGACGATGAAGATGAATGACCGGCAACGGCATCGGGCGTCCCTCGGGCCAGAGGCGCCGGTTCTTATTTCTTAAGGCGGGATACTTCGGTGTTCCGCCTTTTTTGTGTCCTCGCAAGGGGATCACACGAAGGAATACTGCAATGAAACTTCATTTTGACCACGCCCTGGTGGCGCGTCTTCTTGCTCATGCGCAAGCCGCGAGCGAACATTCCCCTACCTATGATCAGCTTGTTGACCCGGCCTTTCTCAAGGCTGGCGTGTCGTCGCGCCATCCGACCGGTGCGGATGTCGACCGTGCGAAGATACCGGCAGGTCTCATGCTGGTTGGCGATCATGGGGTGTACCTGATGTCGAATGGTTATCCGGGCTTCAGTGACGCTGAGGGTCAGGCGAACCTTGTCGCCTATGCTGTCGAAGCGGACCCGCGCACATGTCCTGACGACTGGTACGATGTCAAACGCGCGTCGTTTGGCGGTGACGATGGCGCGGAATTTCTTTCCGCCGATACCATCCGCAAGGCACTGGAGGCGACTGCGGGCAGTCGTTTGTGGATTGATGTCACGCCTGCGCAGATCAGTTGCCCCTATCTGGCATCCCCGAAAACACCCTGACGCGAACAAGCATATGTCGGATATCGCGAGGACTATTCTTTATTAACGTAAGCAAAAATGTAGGTAACGGGCGAGGTCTGGGCGTAAAAAATAATAAAAATCATGGTAAATATGATCGGAAACGCTATGATTAACAATCCTATATTAAGGCATTACCTGTCATTGATCTGCTTACGACATGGTTTTCAACGTCCGGCCCGCTTCATTTCCGATAACAAGTGCGGGTATGTGCCCGTGCCTGAGCAACCGAGGGAACTCGCCATGACTGAGAACTTCGAACGAAGCTTTGCGGAGCATGCAGAGCGGTTACTTCGCCATGAAAGAGCATACAATGAAGCTTCAGCGCAAAATCGCAGGATCATCTTTGAAGCGCTTTCGGTATCCAGGATTACAGCCGTTACAGTGTCGTTTGACGGTGAAGGAGATAGCGGCCAGATCGAGGAGATTGCTGTTGTGCCTGAAGGGGAGGATACACTGCTCGACGTCCTTGTCGATGCGGTGACGGCGAGGTGGACTGACTGCGAGACTGTCTCGGAACGTACTCCCCTGCGGGATGTCATCGAACAGGTCTGTTACGCCGCACTGGCCGAGACCAACGGTGGTTGGGAAAACAATGAGGGTGCTTTTGGCGACTTCAGGTTTGACGTGGCCAACAGAACGCTGACGCTCGAATTTAACGGACGATATATGTCCACTGAATATTCCGAGCATAGCTGGACAGAGGAGGCCTGAAATGGCGCATAGTTATTATCATGCTCTCTCGTCGGTGCGGCAGTGGGGAGGTACGGCTGATGACTTCCTGCCTATCCATACCTGGTTCGACGAATCAAAATTGATTTCGGCCGATTTTCGGCATCGTGCGCTGAGACATCACGCGGAAGGAATCTTCCTCGCTGAGAGACTTTTTGGCGTTGTGCTGACAATTTCCACCGGGCGGGTTGTCCCGGTGCGGTTGATCGCCGAGCAGCATATGCGCGAGGACTTTGGATTTATTCCGAGTTTCGTTGATTGGCTGAAGGAAATCCGCCCCCAGCCCTGGATGGGACGGGCGCAGCCCATTCATCGAAGCCTTGATCCCGCTTATGGCAGACTTTCAGAATAACAGAAGACTTCTGAAATACTGGCCGTGACGTAGCCCGTATGCGGCGTCGTGGATATGTCGATACGAGGACCATGGAGCTACAGCTTTTCGTCCTATAAATCAGATAAAATAATGATTGAGGCGAACTTCCGGATGTCACGGGGATAAACGCGTGAAAAAAAAGCTGCGTAGCCCCTTGTCCGGCCTTGCAGTTACCCACAAATCTGCTGTTCTTGAATTTTGTGCTTGATGCAGATGAATCTGTTGTGATTCCTTTTCTGTCACCTTTATGCAGGCGGGGTGTGAGAATGGTACAGGATTGGGTCATACAGGAAATATCCGGATCTGACCTTGGCGACGAGCGCCTGAACAGGCGTCTGGGCACGATGCTCGCGGCACTTGCTGAACGACCGGGCAAGTCTCTCCCGACGGCATTTCAGGATTGGTCTGCGACCAAGGCAGCATATAGATTTTTTGCAAATGCAAATGTAAGCGAAGACAAAATCCTTGAAGGGCATTTTTCTGCTACCGCCCAGCGTTTCGATGCGACTGCAGGGCCAGTCCTGATCCTGCAGGATACAACGGAGTTTTCCTTCACCCGAGCATCTCCCGAAAAGATCGGGTTTACCAAGGTCTCTACGGGAGGCAGGGAAAAAA
>NZ_CADP01000171.1 GCF_000285295.1 Komagataeibacter europaeus LMG 18890
CTGGGCAATTCCACCCCGCTGATCCAGCAGATCGACCCCGCCACGGTGCGTGATTCGGAACGCGCGCAGGCCGATACGGAAGAAAAGGCCGCGGTCGCGGCAGGGGGCGAGGACAGGCTGGACACCAGCGGCAACCTGCTGGGCAACATGTGGGGCGCGCGGCCGTGGCTTTACAAACACGGCATCACCTTCGACATACAGGAAGTCGATGAGGTCTGGGGCAACGGCACCGGCGGCACGCCCAGCACCAATGGCGACGGGCAGGGTTCGGGCACCGGCCCCGCCTATGACGGCGTCACCATGCCGACGCTGACCATCGATACCGAAAAGCTGTTCGGGCTGAAGGGCGGCCTGTTCAACGTCAGCGCGCTGCAGACGCGCGGGCGCTCGATCTCGCAGGATCACCTGAACAACTTCAACCCCATAAGCGGGTTCGAGGCCGATCGCTCCACCCGCCTGTTCGAACTGTGGTACCAGCAGTCCTTCCTCAAGGGAAAGCTGGACGTGAAGATCGGCCAGCAGGACCTTGATACCGAATTCCTGGTCAGTTATTACGCGTCTTTGTACCTGAACGCCAATTTCGGCTGGCCCATGGCCCCTTCGGTCAACCTGTATGGTGGCGGGCCGTCATGGCCGCTGTCCTCGCCCGCCATCCGCATCCGCTACCGCCCCAGCGAGAAATTCACCTTCATGTTCGCCGCAGCCGACGACAACCCGCCCGGCAACCGCTACAACTCCCTGCCCATCCAGCAGGCCACCGGGTCTGGCAGCGGCTTCAGTTCCGATCCCACCAGCCAGACCTATGACGGCGCCAACGGCACGAACTTCAACATGGGCACCGGCGCGCTGCTGATCACCGAACTGCAGTATGCGCTCAACCCGCAGCCGGCCGACATGTCCAACGTGACCAAAAATCCCGGCCTGCCGGGGGTGTACAAGCTGGGTGGATACTACGATACCGCGAAATTCGCCGACTACCGCTACAACCAGCGCGGCGGTTCACTGGGGGCGGCCACGCTGAACGCCAGCGCCACGCAGGCCGACCTGACCCCGCGATGGGACCGGGGCAACTGGATGGTCTATGGCATCATCGACCAGATGATCTGGCGGCCTTCGCTAACATCCCCCCGCTCGCTGGGTGCATTCGTGCGCGCCACGGGCAACGGGGGCGACCGCAACATGATCAGCTTCGCCATCGACGCGGGGCTGAACCTGAAGGCCCCGTTCAGGGGACGCGACAACGACACGATCGGGCTGGGCTGGGGCATCGGCCGCGCCAGTTCGGGGCAGCGCCAGTTCGACCGCGACAGCCATTCGCTGGTGCAGGGCAACGAAAACCACCTTGAACTGACCTATCAGGCGCAGGTCACGCCATGGCTGGTCATGCAGCCCGACTTCCAGTACGTCTGGCACCCCGCCGGCGGCGGTGCCGACCCGTCCTTCCCATACCGCCGCACCGGCGACGAGGCGATCTTCGGCCTGCACAGCAATATTACATTCTGAATACCCGCCTGTTCCCATGGCAGACTGACACCATACGGTTCCGCATCGCATGACGGGTATACGGCCCCCGTATCCGTCATAAGCCGCATGATCCATGCCCTGAATCCACCCGGGGCTTTTTCATAAATATTACTTATCAAAATATCATAACAAACGATTGGACCCGTCGGCCCCGCCGCCGCCATGTTCCGCCACGGCAAAGCCCGCATGGGCAATGCGCATCCTGACCATGATGTAAAAGGCTGAACGAAATGGGGGCCCGGACCGCAACTTTACCCCTGCCTGAGCGCATTACCAGCGTGCTGATGCATCAAGTAAGGCGCGTTTCGTGGATTTATGCGCCAGCCCTGCCTGATCTGGCGTTTGCGGTACGCACAGCGTTCGCCGCCATCATTTCGCTGCTGATCGCGATGTGGATGGAACTGGACAGCCCGCAATGGGCCCCACTGACCGTATGGGTCGTGGCGCAGTCCTCACGCGGGGAAAGCCTGTCCAAGGCGCGGTGGCGAATTTTCGGCACGCTGGTGGGCAGTGTCGCGGCCATTACCCTGATGGCGGCTTTCCCGCAGGCGCCGGGACTGTTCTTTGCCTGCCTTTCCCTGTGGATCGGGCTGTGCTGCGCACTGGCGACACTGCTGGACCAGTACCGGGCTTACGGACTGGTGCTGACGGGATTTACATCCGCCATCATCGCCACGGGGGCCATTGCGCAACCTGATGATGTCTTTGCCATAAGTGTCGCGCGCAGTAGCTACATCATACTGGGCGTGCTGTGCGAAGCGGTTCTGGCGGTCCTGTTCATGCCCCGCATGGTGGAACGCGCCCGCCAGCAGCTTCTGGACCGTCTGGCCGATACATTCCGCGCCACCTGTGCCACGATCACCCGGCACCCCGGCGCATCGGCCGACCCGGAACAGCAGGCCGTGACCGGCACCCTGCTGAAACGGATCGTGACATTTAGCGGACAGATCGAATTCAGCGCGCTGGAACTGGGGCCACGCAACCACGTGGGCGACCATGCCCGGCGCGCACTGGCGGGGATGCTGGTCATGCTGGCGCAGGCGCGCGCTGCAGATCCTGCATCCCCGCATGACCGCGCCGCCGCATGGCGACGACGCGCGACCTGAACTGATGGGGTGGACGGCTCCCAACGGCATCGCGATGTGCCAAGGTGAAGTCGTTGCAGAATTCACAGAGGAGGCCACCCATGGAACAAATTATCCGTATTGGCATGGACACGTCAAAAAGTGTTTTCCAATTGCACGGTGTAAACGCGAAGGAGCAGCCTGTTTTGCGCAGGAAGCTATCCCGCCGGGAGATGGTAAAGTTTTTTGAGAAACTGCCCCCGATTGAAATCGCGATTGAGGCCTGTGGCGCCTCCCATTACTGGGGGCGGGTGCTCTCGTGTCTGGGACACACAGTGAAGCTGATCGCGCCGCAGCTCGTGAAGCCTTATGTCAAGCGCGGGAAAAACGATGCCGCCGACGCGGAAGCCCTCTGTGAAGCGATGAGTCGGCCTACAATGCGGTTCGTCCCGCTCAAGAGCGAGGAAGAGCAGGCAGCGTTGATGCTGATTGGAATGCGGGCACGACTTATCCGGAACCGCACACAGCTCGTCAATACGATCCGGGGATATGCTGCCGAGTTTGGGATCACGGCGCCCAAAGGCATGTGCCGGATTGAGGCACTCCTTGATCGGATCGCTGCGGACGAAAGCCTGCCCACATTGACGCGCGAGTTGTTTGCCCTTCACGCAAAGGAATATGCTGAATTGCAAGGTGAAATCGAACAGCTTGAGGGCAAGGTGATGGCATGGCACCGCGCCAACGAATGCAGTCAGCGTCTTGCGAAAATTCCGGGCGTTGGCCCGATCGGCGCAGCGCTGCTGATGATGAAAACGCCTGATCCGCATCTGTTCAAATCGGGTCGAGCCTTTGCGGCCTGGATCGGATTGACGCCCAGGGATCACTCAACCGGTGGAAAAACAAGGCTTGGCAGAATCACACGCGCTGGCGATGAGGTCTTGCGAAGCACGCTGGTGGTTGGCGCGACCGCAGTCGTGTCGCATGCCCGGCGGACCAATGGGAAGAATGCCTCATCTTGGTTACGTGAATTGCTGGAGCGCAAAAAACCGAAACTCGCAGCGGTGGCCCTTGCCAATAAGATTGCGCGGATTGCCTGGAAACTGATGGTCAGCGGCGAACACTATAAGCGCCTTCTGCAGCAACCCGGCGCAGCTGCTGTTTGAGCTTAGCCTGGCACGATGCGCTGACATTTGACGCTCTCGTGCCGAGCTGAGGTCGTGGCTTGCAAGTAATAGAGCAGATGGTGTGATCGATCGATCCATGGCGTGAGAAAACCCGTGGCAACCAGTGGTCATCAAAGACCGCTTCTGTGTTTGGGGCTCACGCTGCGGAAGCCATCTTGGCCAGCGACCCTATGGCCGCATCAACAGGCCGGACATATGGAAGCAAAGATCCGATCATT
>NZ_CADP01000170.1 GCF_000285295.1 Komagataeibacter europaeus LMG 18890
CGGTGAACCCGGACCACCGTGCCGTCGATCATCGCATATTCCATGTCGGCCTCGTCAGAGACCGCTTCAAAAAGCCGTTTGAAAACACCGGCTTTCATCCAGTCGCTGTAACGGGAATAGACCGAGTTCCAATGCCCGAAATACGTCGGAAGGTCCCGCCATGGGCTGCCGGTCCGGGCAATCCATAAGACCGCCTCGATAAAAAGACGGTTGTCCTGCCCGCTGCGCCCGCGATCTGTTTTCTTGCCAAGGCACAGCGGTTCCATTTTCGCCCATTGGGCGTCTGTCAGTACGAAGCGATCCATACGGATTTTGAATCACATTTGGTGACTTTGAAAAAGTACAATTCCCAACAGACCCTGAAAAGTTAGCCCGGGAAACATCCTGAAATCGTAAGGAAGTTTTTGGTGGAGCTTTTTTCAAAAAGCTTCGACAGAACGCCGCCTTTTTGAAAAAAAAGGCGGCACCCAAAAACTTTTATTATTTTTTATCAATGAGTTGTTTTCAATCAGTCGCTATGGGGATATTACCCGGTGTCGAACCACTTCCCCTACAATAATCAGCGCAGGACTGCCAACGCCAGCTTCAGTCGCCTGTTGCGCAAGGCCCCCCAGCGTGCCGGTCAGCACGCGCTGGTCCGCGCGCGTGCCACGTTCGACAATGGCTGCGGGCCAGTCCGCAGGCAGGCCATGTTCCATAAGCTGTGCGCACAGGGCGGGCAGGGCGGAAACTCCCATATAGATCACCACCGTCTGTCCCGGGCGCGCCATGCTGTCCCACGGCAGGTGCAGCGTGCCATCCGCGCGGGCATGGCCGGTCACGAACATGCAGGCCTGCGCACAGTCACGGTGGGTCAGTGGGATACCTGCATAGGCGGCGCAGCCATTGGCTGCCGTGATGCCCGGTACCACCTGAAACGGGATGGCGGAGTCCAGCAGGGCCTCGATTTCCTCGCCCCCACGGCCAAACACGAACGGGTCGCCGCCCTTCAGCCGCAGCACGCGCTGGCCCATACGCGCGCGGCGGACCAGTTCGGCATTGATCTCTTCCTGCGGCATGGTGTGTTTGTTGCGGCGTTTGCCGACAAACACCAGTTCCGCATCACGCCGCACCCGGTCCAGTAAAGCGGGTGACAGTAACTGGTCATACAGCACGCAATCCGCATTCTGCATGAGGTGCAGCGCGCGCAGCGTCAGCAGGTCCGGGTCACCCGGCCCCGCACCGACCAGCCAGACCTCGCCCCGCGTGCCGGTGGCGGCAATGATGTCATCCAGTATGGCCTGCGCGCGCGCGATTTCGCCGCGCCGGGCAGCCTGTGCGCCCGCGCCGTCAAGGAAGGTTTCCCAGACCTGCCTGCGGCGTGAGATGTCGGGACAGGCCATCCCTACATGCTCGCGCTGCTGCTGCATGAATACGGCCAGTTCCCCCGTGCCATCGGGTATGGTGCTTTCCACCTGTTCGCGCAGGCGACGCGCCAGAACGGGGGCGGCGCCGCCGGTGGAAATGGCGATGCGCACCAGCCCGCGATGGATCTGGGCCGGGGTGATGAAGGTGGAGGGCTGCGGGTCATCCACCGCGCAGACGGGAATGTTCATTTCCCGCGCCAGGCTGGCGGCCGTGCGATTGACCGCGCGGTCATCGGTTGCGGCATAGACCAGGCGGCAGCCGGGCATGATGGCGCGCAGGGTGGTGTCATCGGCTGTACTGGCGGCATGGGTGATGGTGCCGTCCTGCGCCCATGCCTGCATTTCCGCATCAAGGCGGCTAGCCACGACCTCGACCTTCGCGCGGTGGGCCAGCAGCAGGCGTACCTTGTTGGCCGCGATCATGCCGCCACCAATCACCAGCACCCGGACATCGTCCAGCCGCAGCGCAATGGGAAACCATGCGGGTTCGGGAATATCGGTCATGCAGTCAAACAGCCGGTCGTGCCGGCATCCTGTAGCTGGGGAATATCAGGTCTGTACGGGAACGCGCGGGGTGGGAACGCGGTGGCGTCAGTGGGAGGCGACGTTCTTCACCCCTTCGGCATAACCCCAGCGTGCCCATGTCGAACGGTCCTTGACCGATCCCGGCGTGTTGGTGGCGCATGCGGCCAGTGACAGCACGATGGCACAGATGCCAAGAACGGGAAGAAAACGGGCCAAAAAAAAACCTCCTGCACGACGCAATGGCCGACATAGCAGAAAAGCCATCCCTGCACCACGTCCATACATGAATTGGCGCGCGCCCTCATGTCCCATCGTGTACGTAACCGGAATGATGTTATGTAATCCGTCCCGTCACTGGCGTCAGTGATGGATAGGGGAGAGGAAAAGATAGCGCATGGAAACCATCAGCACCGTCGCCGGATTGCGCGCATGTGTCAGGAAATGGAAGCAGGCAGGTGCGCGCGTGGGCGTGGTGCCGACCATGGGCGCGCTGCATGAAGGCCACCTGTCACTGGTCCATGCGGCGCGGGCGCAGGCGGAGCGGGTGATTGCGACAGTTTTCGTCAACCCGATCCAGTTTGATAATGCGGATGACCTTGAAACCTATCCCCGCACGCTGGAAGCAGATGCGCGCCTGTTGGAAAATGCAGGGGTGGACGTGCTGTATGCCCCCACCGTATCGCAGATGTACCCGCCCGGTTTTGCCACCAGCATCAGCGTGTCAGGCGTGTCAGGCGTGTCGGAAGGGCTGTGTGGGGGCACCCGCGCGGGGCATTTTGATGGCGTGGCGACGGTAGTGTGCAAGTTGCTTATGCAGACGCTGACGGATTACGCCTTTTTTGGCGAGAAGGATTTCCAGCAGGTTCAGGTGGTCCGCCGCATGGTCACCGACCTTGACCTGCCGGTTGAGATCGTGGCCTGTCCCACGCAGCGTGAGGCCGACGGGTTGGCCCTGTCATCACGCAACCGGCGTCTTGCGCCCCAACAACGTCAGATCGCCGTGGCCCTGCCGCGCATTATGCGGGCCAGTGCCGCCGATATCGCAGCAGGCGCGGATGTCCCGGTCGCATTGGCGCAGGCTGCCAGCCAACTGGTGGATGCGGGTTTTGACCCGGTGGAATACGTGGAACTGCGCTCGGAACTGGACCTGCAGCCACTGGCCGTCATGAGCGAAGGCACGCCCGTGCGCCTGCTTGCGGCGGCATGGCTGGGTGACGTGCGGCTGATCGACGGCATGGCGGTGTCCATGCCGGAATAAAAAAGAAGGAAGTTTTTGGGTGCAGCCTTTTTTCAAAAAGGCTGCATTCCTTGAAGCTTTTTGAAAAAAGCTTCACCAGAAACTTATGGTTTTTATCAGTTTTTTCAGGCGTCGATCTTGCGCGCTTCGTCGGGCAGCATGATGGGAATACCGTCTCGCACCGGAAAGGCCAGGCCTGCGCGCTTGCTGATCAGTTCGTCGGCCTCACGGTCATAGACCAGCGGCCCCTTGGTTACCGGGCAGACAAGGATGGACAGCAGCCGGGGGTCCAGAGGTGGGGCGGGCGGCTTTTCGGTCATGGCGGCAGATCCCATGCAGGTTGCAGTTATTCAGGTAACATTGGTCACGATGGGGATGCACCCTCATCGGGTTCATGTCCAGCCCCGTCCAGCAGATTGCGCAGGATCCGCGCCCGTGCGGCGGGCGTAGGGGCTTCCAGCATCATCTGGCGGGGTTCGGTGCCAAACGGGCAGATCATGGGCAGGGTGACCAGCAGGGCGGCATCATCCATCTGGCGCAGCGCGTCCCATTGCGTGCTGACACCCTGGGCCTCGCAGAAATCATGCAGGGCATTGAGCAATCCCTCGCGATCAAAGGGAATGTCATCGCCAGCATCCGTCAGTGTCTGACCGAAAATGAGTTGAGTGATTTCAGCGGGTTATGATTCATGGGTTTGCGATAACCTGATGAGATCAAGATGGCCTGGACTGAAATCACCCGAGCGCAGTATCAAAGGGACGACCTGGAGTATGCAAGCGACCTTCGCGATGCGGAGTGGGCGCTGATTGCGCCTTTGATGCCCGAGAGGAAACGACTGGGGAGACCACGACGTACGGATTTGCGCCGGGTCATGGAGGCGATCCTCTATATCGTCACTACGGGTTGCCAGTGGCGACAATTGCCTCGTCATTTTCCCGCCTTCACGACCGTGCAGGGCTATTTCTACCGTTGGATCCGCGAGGGACGATGGGAAGCCATGAACCATATTCTCGTGATCCTGTCGCGTGAGCA
>NZ_CADP01000169.1 GCF_000285295.1 Komagataeibacter europaeus LMG 18890
AGGTGAATGGCGTGCGGATCCGCACGGCTACCGGCGGAAACGGACCGCCGCTGCTCATGCTGCATGGTCATCCGCAGATGCATTTGACCTGGCATAAGGTTGCGCCCGCACTGGCGAAACGCTTTACCATCGTGGCCCCAGATCTGCGGGGTTACGGTGATAGCGCCAAGCCTGAAGGTGGGACGGATCACGCCAACTATTCCAAGCGGACCATGGCGGCTGATCAGGTTGGCGTCATGCACCAGCTTGGATTTGAACGGTTCATGGTTGTCGGGCATGACCGGGGCGGACGGGTGGCGCACCGTATGGCGCTGGATGCACCGCAGTCGGTGGAAAAACTGGTGCTGATCGATATCGCACCGACAGCAACGATGTATGCCCGGACCAATATGGAATTCGCCCGACGCTATTTCTGGTGGTTTTTTCTGATCCAGCCTGCCCTTCTGCCTGAAAGGCTGATCAGCGGGGATCCAGACTTTTTTCTCGAAAGCCACATTGCAGGACAGATCAAGATACCAGGGTCGGTCGATCCGCGTGTCATGGCCGAATATCGTCGATGCTATGCCGACCCGGCAATGCGTCATGCAGCGTGCGAAGACTACCGCGCTGCGGCAGGCATCGACCTCGTCCATGATGCGACTGATGCAGACAGGCAGATTGAGGCCCCATTACTGGCCTTGTGGGGCGCACGCGGCACCGTGGGCGCTTTATATGATGTTGTCGAGACATGGCGCGAAAAAGCCATGGACGTGCGGGGATACGCGATCGACTGTGGTCATAGTCCACAGGAGGAAGCTCCGGCAGAATTGTTGCATCGGCTTGATGCGTTTCTCTGATCTTCGCGAGACAGTTGGAGAGTAAAAGCGTGATTTTCAACGCATTACAGTCAGTTATGCTTTGAAAAGCAGACCTGTTCGATCCAGATGACGCGACCGCTGGAGATATCGATCGGCTGTGTGCGGATTCAGAGGTTACGGAGCGACCTCTGACCCGGATCAGCGGGAAGCGACCGCATGTTCCAGATAGAGCCGCAGCACCGTAACGGCTTCCTTGTCCTGTGCCGGGCGGGGGACCGAATGATCCTGTGGCAGGGCAAAGATCGCCTTGACCAGATGCAGCAGCATCACGGCCCGTTCGTCATGTGGACCCGGAGAACCACCCAGCCGTGACAATAACTGGCTCATGCGTCCGATCAGCGCCTTGCGGAGCGTTCCTGTCCCATCTGGCAGGGCGATCCCGCTGTCGATAAGGGAAAGGACGACTGACCGTTCCGTCCGTAGACGCTGGATGATGTCCAGAAGTCCTTCCGCCGCGTCGGTTGGCAACAGTGGCGGATCGCAGTCGATCAGTCCATCCAGGGCGCGTAGCAACCGCGCGCCGTAGCGTTCGAGCACTGCGGCTGCCAGCACGTCCTTGGTCGGGAAAAAACGGTAGAGCGAACCGATTGCCGTGCTGGCGCGGGCAGCGATCTCGGTCATTGTCGCCGCCTCGTAAGATTTCTCGCCAAAGACCGTTGTCGCGGCTGCGAGGATCGCTTCAACGCGGTCTCGTCCGCGCTGCCGCTTGGGCGCGAGTGGTGATGAACGGGGCGGGCTTGACATAATGCGAGGGTACCCTCAACTTTCTTTTATGCGAGACAGTTCTCGCATAACCGATTTTCCATTGCCGGTCGATGTTCGACCCGACCATGCATCCGTATCCAGATCCCGGAAGGCGCCGATCCGTGAATAGATTTGACCCGCGAACCACCGCCCTTGTCCTCATTGACCTGCAGAATGGCATACTTGCCTTGCCAACCGCCCCGCGGCCATCGTCGCAGGTGCTGGAGAGTGGTAAATCGCTTGCTGCCCGCTTCCGGGATGCCGGTGCTACGGTCGTACTGGTTCGGGTCGCGTTTGCACCCGACTTTGCCGACGCGCCGTCCGGTCCCGCCGACCAGCCCTTAAGCCCGCCGGAAGGCGGCCTGCCAGCGGACTGGGCGCACCTGGCCGACGGGCTGGTGGCACCCGGCGATATCGTCATCACCAAACATCAGTGGGGGGCATTTACAGGCACGGAACTCGACCTCCAATTCCGCAGGCGGGGCATCCGAACGGTCGTTCTGGGCGGCATCGCCACGAATTTCGGGGTTGAATCCACCGCACGGCATGGCTGGGAGCTTGGCTATCACATCGTCATCGCCGAGAATCTCTGCACCAGCCTGTCAGCAGATCTTCACGATGTTTCCATCCGCTCCATCCTCCCGCGGATCGCACGCGTGCTGCCTTCCGATACAATCGTGTTTGGCGGTTAAGCGGTGAGGGTGGGGCCGTCCGCATGGCTGCTGACCGGGCGATGGGGCGTACTGGGGCTGCTTTCGCTGGTGTTCGGCACGCTTCTGGCTGCCTTACGCCTGCCGGCCGCGCCGCTGCTGGGACCACTGGGGGCGGCGGTCGTACTGGCCACACGGGGTGGTGCGGTCCGTATTCCTCGCTGGGCCTTTCTCGGTGCGCAAGGCGTGGTCGGCGTCATGATCGCCAGCTATCTTTCAGCCTCGATCTTTCACGAAATGGCAGCCAGCTGGCCGGTCTTTGTCGCCGGTACGTTTTCTACCCTGTCTGCGGCAGCCCTTCTCGGCTGGCTGCTGACACGTTCGCGCCTGCTACCCGGCAATACCGCGATCTGGGGTTCGTCACCCGGTGCGGCCACGGTCATGACCCTGATGGCGGAATCATACGGGGCGGATATGCGGCTCGTCGCCTTCATGCAATATCTGCGCGTGGCGTGCTGCGCCGTCATTGCGGCTGTTGTTGCGCGCGTAGCCGGAATGCCGTCCGCTCCGCTGGTCGTGGCACAGACCCTCTCATGGCAGGGTGCTTTACTTGCGCTTGTGATCGCGCTGGCAGGCAGCGCCTTGGGCACCCGTCTGCGCGTGTCGGCCGGGGGACTGCTTGTGCCCATGGGGATCGGGATGGCTGCAAGGCTTGGCGCCCATCTGCCGATCGAACAGCCGCATCTTCTGCTAGTCGCGGCCTATGCCCTGGTCGGGTGGGGCATCGGCATGCGGTTTACGCCAGATGTGCTGGCTTATGCCGGACGTGTCTTTCCACGTGTGCTGGGTTCCATCCTCGCGCTGATTGCGGTGTGTGGCGGCTTTGCATTGGTGCTGGCCCGGCTGGCGCATGTGGATCTGCTGACGGCTTATCTTGCAACCAGCCCTGGTGGAGCTGATTCCGTCTCCATTATCGCCTCGACCACAAAAGTGGATATGCCTTTCGTCATTGCCATGCAGGTCGCCCGGTTTTTCTGTGTTCTGGTCACCGGGCCAGCTTTGGCGCGTTTTCTGTCCCGCAGATCGTCGGGAAAAGGGCCGCGCGATGTGTCGCAAGAAATACACGGGAAATAGGCGAAAAGGAGGAGGGGCTTGCTGAAGACCAATGCGACAGATCCCGCTCTTGCAAACCCGCTCGCGCTGAGGCGTGACGACAATTTTGGTTGATGGCGGGAGCAGCGATTTGGCCATCAGGGTGTAGTCATTTACCCCGCTTGTCTGGCGCGCGGCATCTTCTTTCGCCGTATCCCCGTTTGACGGTCATATCCATTCCGATGATGTCATAGCTTCCTGAAGTCGCGTGGACTGATGCCGGTTTCCCTGCGAAACATTTGTGCAAAATGAGGCCATCGTGTGGATGGTACGCTAAACAACGTTTGGCATGAACAATAAAGGAACGATCAGGCGGCACGAGCCTGTTTCGACAGATTGAGCGTCTTGCGGCCCGCAGAAGCTGCGGCTTTGTCCCAGAGGAAGTCTCCGGAAAAGGCGATGTGCTCCCATCCCACCGGGGAAGTATGCGCCAGCAGGTCCTCCGGGACGACCGCCGATGTTGAGCGCAGATGTGTGACGGCGGTTTGCAGATAGACTGTATTCCAGTAGACGATCGCCGCGATGACGAGATTGAGGCCCGACGCCCGGTATTGCTGGGCTTCATGGCTGCGGTCGATGATCCGTCCCTGGCGGAAGGTATGGATTGCCTGGGTCAGCACATGCCGCTGCTCGCTGTTGTTGAGCCCTGCCTGACATCTCTGCCGCAGATCAGGGGTTTCGAGCCAGTCGAGCATGAACAGAGTGCGCTCGATCTTGCCGATTTCCTGGAGTGCGACGTCGAGCCGATTCTGGCGCTCATAGGCAGCAAGCTTGCGCAACATCCTGGAGGGCGCGACATGCCCGGCCTTGATTGATCCGACAAGCCGCAG
>NZ_CADP01000168.1 GCF_000285295.1 Komagataeibacter europaeus LMG 18890
CTGTGTCAGGCGGGCTTTCTGTCCCCCGCCATGACGATCCACAAGGCCATCCGGGCCATCCGCATTGAAACGCAGCACCCAGTCACGGATACTCTGACGGTCTGTCCCCGCAAGCAGGGCCGCCTCGCCGCGCGAGGCGCCATCATAAATCGCCGCAAGCGCCAACAGGCGACGCGACTGACCCGCATGCCGGCTTCTGCGCGCAAGGCGTCGCAACTCCGAACTATCATGATCGTCACGCAGGGATAGAGGGCTGCCCATCCAGAATGCCTCCTTCAGAGAATGGTCTGCATCCTATGAATCACATTTTTAAACCGATGGGTACCCCGTGAGTCAGGCCAAACAATGGTTGGTATCAGATGTCCCGGCGCGCTATCCAGCAGGTCACTATCCAGCGCGAGCAGCACATCCGCCTGTCGCGGATCGACAATAACCGCGGCAGGTGCGCCATAAGCCAGACCAAGGCCCCGCGTTACATTCTCACGCCCGATCGCATCCCATTCATGCCATACCGCACCGGGGAAAGCGGCAAGGATCCGTTCAATCGTCCGGCCCAGCGTGGGAGACGTGACCGTACCGGTCAGGATACGCAGCCCCTCGCCTGCATGGGTACTACCGGCGCGTGGGGTCATGGCGGTTGCGCGCATCTTCTGCATGGCGGCAGCCAGATCCGGCCATGAGGTCGGCATGCCTTTGTGGAGCGGACCCGTGGCGCGGTCGGGATCATAAAAATCGTAAATCAGCGCCTGGGCCATCACATCCGTGGCGCCCAGGCTGCTGGGGTGGCCGGGATTGCCCTCTACCTTGATCGGCCGCCCCATCTGGTGCGTGACCAGAATTCCCTCCGCATAACCATCACGCACATGAGCAGTGGCGTAGACATTGGGCAGACCGGGCACCACGCCTTCCGCTGCGCGCACGGCCGAAACGAAGCCCCGGTCAGGCGTGCCGGGGTCACAGCCGGCCACCCCGCCACTGGCCAGCGCAAGCCCCAGCAACTTGAGCATGCGCCGCCGATCCAGCGTGTGGGACAGCGCGGATTCAAGCTGGGGAAAATGGCGGACGAGCGCCCTGTCCGACATTTCGATGGCGGTGCGTGGCGCTTGCCCTACCGGTGGCATATCGAGCATTCCGTAAGGTTACGCCTGCCAAGATGATACCGTGCCATCAAGGCGGGTGCGCCCGGTGTGTCGGGGCCGGGGTGCCAGTCCGTGTCAAATATGTTTTCCGCCGGGCGCAGGTTCGGACCGGGGTTGCGATGGCAGTTCACACAGAACTGCATCGTCAATGTTTTTGCCTTGTAGGTCAGCGGCATGGCGGCAACATTGCCGTGACAGCTTTCACAGCCCACCCCTTTGGCGACATGAATGCTGTGATTGAAATAGACATAGTCCGGCACATTGGTCACCCGCTGCCAGGTCATGGGGGTGTTCCTTAGCAAACTGTCGCGAACGGCCGCGAGCACTGCGGCATTCGTCCAGATCTGTGAATGGCACGTCATGCAGGTAAAGGTTGGGGGCAGGCTGGCCTGCGCGCTGCGTTCCACGCTGCTGTGGCAGAAGCGACAATCAAGCCCCAGACCAGCCACATGATGCTGGTGGCTGAAAGGAACCGGCTGTTCGACAGCCCAGCCCACATGCCGGTCATAATCGGAATACGGCCATGCAAACCACAGCAGGCACACACTTATGACCACACAGGCAATGACGGCCAGGCATGTCGTCATGATGATATTGGCGCGGGAGGTGAACGGTGCTCCCATCAGTTTGCGTTCCATCTGTGATGGCGGCCTTCTGGACCGGGCTTTATCTGGTCACAGGCAGGCACGCGGCACGCTCGAGGCATCCCCCGGACAGAACGTCACTGCCGAAAAAAACGATCCCATCACAAGGCGGTGAATACCGCCGTATCGACAGCCGAGATTGCATTGGCCACCATGCCATCGTGCCATCGGCTTCCGGACTGTCGGTTGGGAGTGTAAAGGCCTGCGCCGTGACGCCATCGATCTGTAAACCCGGGCGCCTCACGATTTTCCTGCAGGCAGGAAGGACGCCAGCATTTCCTTTGCCGAACCAAGCAGAACACTGGCCCGCTCCGGTTCCGTAGGCAGTGATGACAGGAAGGCCTTGGCCTGCTGTAGGGTGATATGCGGCGGCAGGGGTGGCACGTTAGGGTCGGTGCGGGCTTCAAGGATAACAGGGCGGTCGGCGCCTAGTGCCTCTTCCCACGCCGTGGCGACATCATCGGGATTGTCCACATAGATGCCCTTCAGCCCAAGTAATTCTGCATACCGATGATAGGGAAAATCAGGGATGGACTGGGTTGATTCCGTCTTGCCCTTGCCAAGCTGGATGCGTTCTTCCCATGTCACCTGATTGAGATCCTGATTATTCAGCACCAGGACGATCAGCCGGGGATTGGACCATTGCTTCCAGTATTTGGAAATCGTGATCATGACGTTCAGGCCATTCATCTGCATGGCCCCGTCGCCCATGCAGGCAATGACCGTGCGTTCGGGATAGGCCATCTTGCCTGCCATGGCGTAAGGCGTCCCCGCCCCGAGGGAGGCAAGGCCGCCTGAAAGTGATGCCTTCATGCCCCGGCGCATTTTCAGGTCGCGCGCATACCAGTTGGCGACGGAGCCGAAATCCGCAGTAATAATGGCGTTTTCCGGCAGGCGGGGCGAAAGTTCCCAGAACACGCGCTGCGGGTTAAGCGGCTGGGCGCTGGTCATGGCGCGGGCTTCCAGCACTTTCCACCACTGGGCCACTTCCTTTTCGATATGGGCACGCCATGAGCGGTCACTGTTGTGATGAAGCAGCGGGATCAGGGCGCGCAATGTCGCGGCGCTATCGCCCTGCAGGTTGACCTCCATCGGGTAACGCAGGGACAGGTTGGCGCCATTGATGTCGATCTGCACCCCGCGTGCCCGACCGGGTTTTGGCAGGAATTCGCTGTAAGGGAACGATGACCCCACCATAAGGAACGTGTCGCATTCCTTCATCAGATCCCATGACGGCTTCGTGCCCAGCAGTCCGATCGAACCGGTGACGAAGGGCAGTTCATCGGGCACGGCCGCTTTTCCCAGCAGTGCCTTGGCAATCCCTGCCCCAAGGATTTCCGCGATCTGGAGCAACTGGTCCGTTGCCTCCAGCGCACCCGCGCCGGCCAGGATCGCAACCTTTTTGCCGGTATTGAGTATTTCGGCCGCAGCACGCAGGGCTGCCTCCTCGGGCACCTTGCTGCCGATTGTCGTGCCGATGCCCGTATGGGTCGAACCATGGGCCATTGGCGGGTCGGCATAGGGCAGTTCCTGCAGGTCATTGGGCACGATCACGACCGTGGGGGCGCGTTTGTCGCGTGCGATCCGCACGGCCCGGTCCAGCGCATGGCGTATCTGCGATGGTTCGGTCACGGTTACGATGTATTCGCACGCCACATCCTTGCACAGCGATTGCAGGTCCACTTCCTGCTGGTAATTCGTGCCAATCGCCGTGCGGGCCTGCTGGCCCATGATCGCCACCACACCGACATGGTCCAGCTTGGCATCATACAGCCCGTTCAGCAGGTGGATGGCACCGGGGCCTGATGTTGCGAAACACAGCCCCACCTGCCCGGTAAACTTGGCATGGGCTGCTGCCATGAACGCCGCCATCTCCTCATGTCGCACCTGAACGTATTCAACATTGCCCGCATCCACTTCGCGTTGCAGGGCCACGTCTATTCCGCCTGCCCCATCGCCCGGGTAACCGTAGGCGCGCCTGAGACCCCATTCCTGAAGGCGTTTCCATAAGAATTCGCTGACATTCATTTCGGGGGTCTCCTGTCGGATACATCTGGCCAACGCCGAAAATTCGAAGGGGTTATACCAACCATTGTTTGGTCTGACTCACGGGGTACCCATCGGGTTAAAAATGTGATTCACAGGATGCAGACCATTCTCTGAAGGAGGCATTCTGGATGGGCAGCCCTCTATCCCTGCGTGACGATCATGATAGTTCGGAGTTGCGACGCCTTGCGCGCAGAAGCCGGCATGCGGGTCAGTCGCGTCACCTGCTGGCGCTTGCGGCGATTTATGATGGCGCCTCACGCGGCGAGGCGGCCCTGCTTGCCGGGACAGACCGTCAGAGTATCCGTGACTGGGTGGTGCGTTTCAATGCGGATGGTCTGGATGGCCTTGTGGATCGTCATGGCGGGGGACAAAAAGCCCGCCTGACACAGGAGATGCTGTCTGCCTTGAAAACCCGGC
>NZ_CADP01000167.1 GCF_000285295.1 Komagataeibacter europaeus LMG 18890
TCTTGGCGTCCCTGCGCACGAATGCTTTCGATAAGTTCGCGACAGTTTTCATAAGACAACGCGGCGTAATCACGATTATGACCCTCCCACATTTTGCATCGTGCAGGGTCAATAAACTCGTGAGTACGAGTAACAACTTTACCGCTAGCAACTTCTGCTAATCGGTTAGTACGATCATTAATGATTGACCGATTTGGACGAGACTGGCCTTGTCTACCGGTTACGCCTGAAATTGCAGCTGTTAAGCCGTCCGCAAAAGCCCTGTTTTTCCCCGACATTTATCCCTCCTTTTTCACATTACTCGACCTGCAAAAAGTTCGAATAATGCTTTGAAAATGCGTGCTTCGCTTCTCGCTCCGCCACCAATCCAAAATTGCAACGTTGCAATTTTCAGAAATTGACGATTTGCGAGAGTTCAATGAACCGCCATCTCCAAGAAAAAATTACACCAGTCCTTCCTTGCGAAGCCGCTCCTGATGACTAGGCCACATTCCCCGAATATCTGTTTCAAGCTCCTTACACACTGCGTTCAGATAGGTAAGGCAGCGATCACGAACCGACTTGCTTGTGATCGCTCCTTGCTGTTCGTACACAGTCATGAGTCGAGCTGTGGCATTGTCGATTTCAGCAGAATTTTTCAGAGGGGCTCTAACTAGATGATGGCCGAAAATAGCCTGCATCAACTTGATAAGTTCCTTGTGAATCGATTTGTTCTCTTCAACCCGAGAAGCCACGAATTTGAGAAACTCTAGAGAAGGAGCCCTGTCAAACTGCGCTAGCGTCCGCAATGTCTCCTCCAGCATCGACAGGAAGGCCGTCGTTGACGAAAAGTCCATAATTGTCGGGGGCACCGGAACGACCAATGCATTTGCTGCCCTCAGCACAGAAAGCGAGATTGCTCCCAAGGCAGGAGGAGGATCCATAATTATAACGTCAAAATTTGGCGCTATAGACGCCAGCCCTACCGACAACCGATCCACAAGCCCAGGCTCGCCCTGAGCCATCCGCGCGGCGATTTCATACTCAGATTGAAACAGCCGCAGATTAGACGGTATCAGATATAGACCATCGAAATGCGTAGGTTTGAGCGCGTAGCTCAGTGACGAACGTTCATCGTGCCGCAAAAACGGATAAAGCGTCTCATCATCAGTAAGGTCTAAATCTGGCACGTAACCAAAGAGCGTTGTTGCTGACGCTTGGCTATCACAATCGATCAGCGCCACGCGATAGCCTTGGATCGCGAGATATTGCGCAAGGTGAACAGCAACCGTTGATTTCCCGACACCGCCTTTAAAGTTTTGAACAGCTATGATTGCCGGCGGGTCGCCTGGATCACGCCACGGACGCGTGCCAAAGATCCCGCGCATGTCGTTGACCTGTTCAAGCGTATATCCCACACGCCTGTTATTGGCTCCCCGTTCAGGTTTGGGTAGACGACCATCCTTTTCTGCGTCGCGTATGGCTGCGGGCGTCCGGCCTACGAGTTCTGCAGCCTGGCCAATCTGAAATGTCGGTTCTCGTCGCTCGCCGGCTCGCGCGGCAACAGCGCTTTCCCTCAAATTTTCCAGAACTGCCGCGGCTTTATCCGCCAGCCCTTCAACCATTTGGAGACTCGTATATCCGGCTTGCTCGAGATCAGCTGTCATAAATCTTTCTTTCGATAAACGTCCGGTGCGCACCAACTTTCGATTTCAAATGGATAATGTCTATCTTTTCGAAAGTCGAGACTTAACTCGATAGCCATTCCCTTTTTTTAATGCCGGCAAAGCGCGACGATCATGTGCCGGATTAGGGCGTGTCGTCAGTTAAGCCCTGAGTGTGGCAGGTGAGGATTGTACTTTGTGTCTGCGTGTGCTGACTGTTTTCCCGTTTTTTGGGGGAGACAGACAGATGCGGCGCTATAGTTTACGTGATGACCAGTGGGAGCGGATAAAGGACCTTCTTCCCGGTCGAGAAGGCTATGTCGGTGGCACTCCGGTGGACAACCGTCTGTTCGTGGAGGCGGTGCTGTATCGCTATCGCGCGGGTATTCCATGGCGCGACCTTCCTGCCCGTTTCGGGGACTGGAAAAACGTGCACCGGCGTCTGCGCCGCTGGTGTGAAAGCGGCGTCATCGAACGGATATTTCGTTATCTGGCCGCTGATCACGACAACGAATACATGATGATCGACAGCACAATTGTCCGGGCGCATCAGCATAGTGCCGGAGCTCTCAAAAAAGGGGCACGGATCAGGCCATCGGACGATCACGAGGCGGGCTGACTACAAAGATCCATGCCATCTGCGACGCTCTGGGCAATCCGGTGGAACGTGGCATCACACCGGGACAGGATGCCGATATCATCCAGGCAGAACCACTTCTGGAAAACATCGACCCGGATGCTTTCCTTGCTGACAAGGCGTATGACGCGGACAGGTTGATCGATCGTCTGATACAGCGCGGGATTACCCCGGTCATCCCGCCAAAACGCAACAGAACGACACGACGGAAAACCGATTTTTCTCTCTACCGCGAACGGAACCTTGTTGAGAGGTTCTTCAATAAACTCAAGCAGTTTCGCGCTATCGCAACCCGCTACGATAAACTGAAATCGACCTTCCTCGCAGCCGTGCAGTTCGCCTCAATCATCATCCTACTTAACTGACGACACGCCGTAGCTGTCAGGTTGTGAGACGTCATTGGCGTATTCGAGGATTTCATCGACCTGTTTCATGATGTCACAGTTGGCTGGTTTGATGTAGTCGGCATTACGGGACGCGGGATGTTTTTCAAGCCACGACGTGATGCATTGGGCGGGAGTTATGCCGCCCAGAACACGCTGCCGGCGATGATTGTAAGCGAAACAGAATCCTCTGAGCAGAATTTCCAGATCCTTATGGCTTGAGACACAGACCGGCAACACCTCTGTGGCGACACGGCCATTGAAGCGTTCGACCATTCCATTGGTCTGAGGGGAGTAAGCTTTGGTCCGGCGTCGGTCGATTCCCATGTCATGACAGGCTTTTTCGAAGGCATCCGCCGTAAAACAGGAACCACGATCGGTCAGAATATGGGTGATCCGGAAAGGAAAGGCGGTTTTGACAGCTTTGAGGAAATCGACGGAATTATCGGCATTTTCCGCGTCATAGACGGCCAGATGTACCGAACGGGAGCATCTATCAATGGCGACATATAGGAAACGTTTCCGCCGTTCTCCATCTGCCGTCTGCAATTTGGGCAGATGTTTCACATCAATATGGACATAACCGGGATCGTAATCCCGGAATGTTCCCTGTCCCCGAAGTGGTCCGGTCTTTGGAGCAGGAGGCAGCCTGTTCAATCCGGCATCTTTCAGAATACGCCAGATGTTGTCCCGGTTCAGATGCGGCAGGAAATGCCGCACGACAAAGGTCAAGATGGGGTGGACGGCCTCCATGCGGCATCAATGTGCCATGCTGGGGTCGGAATGACCATTCAGAGGAGACCGCCCGGATGAAAATTACCATGATCGGCCTGGATATCGCCAAGTCCGTTTTTCAGGCGCACGGCACAGATGCAAATGGAAAATGTCTTCTCAAGCGAAAGCTCGGGCGCAGTGAGGTTGCCTCATTCTTCGGGAAACTCGAGCGGTGTCAGGTCGTGCTCGAAGCTTGCGGCACATCGCATCATTGGGCGCGCGTCATCCGCGATGCGGGTCATGACGTGAAACTTATTCCGCCGGACATGGTCAAGCCGTTCGTCAAACGTGGCAAGAAAAACGACGCTGTTGACGCCGCAGCCATTTGTCTTGCGGCACTCCATCCCGACACGCGCTTCGTCCCGATCAAAAACGAAGAACAGCAAAGCCTGCTCTCGTTACACTCAACGCGCACACTATTGGTCAAACAGCAGACGATGCTGGTCAATGCGTTGCGCGCGCTTGCAGCGGAATTCGGCTTGATCGTGCCGTTGGGAAACAGTCGCCTGCCCGATCTTCTGGCGAAAATCGAGACATCACCCGATTTGCCCGACGTCATGAAGCAGACCGTCATTTTGCTCTTCGAACAATACGGAAAGTTGAGTGAAAGCATCGGATGCCTGGAAAGGCGAATCCAGGCGCACGCCAGGCAGGACGAAGATGCCCGTCGTCTTTTGACAATACCCGGCATCGGCCCGATGACCGCGTCCTTGATCGTGGCATCTGTCACGGATATCGACACTTTCGAAAGTGCGCGGCACTTCGCGGCCTGGCTTGGACTTGTGCCGCGGCAGCACTCGTCCGGCGGAAAGGTCCGGCTGGGCAGGATTACGAAAACGGGCAACCGGGAAATAAGGAAGCTGCTCGTTCTGGGG
>NZ_CADP01000166.1 GCF_000285295.1 Komagataeibacter europaeus LMG 18890
CAGGCCCAGCTTCGCACATGACGGCGAACCCACCGATGCGTCCGAGATTCCAGACCCCTGCCTCACCGTTCTTTGCCGCCAGGCGGACCTGGGACAGGAGCCATGATCCGGCCTTCTCACGTTCGCTGACATCCCCCTTGTCCCGACGCAGTACGAACGCATCCCCCTTCGTGGGCTGACGGCTGGCAATATCCGCCTCGATAAGCGGGATCTGGCGCTCCGCGCCCGCAATCTCACGCTCGGGCCAGTCGATGGCACGTTTTACGGCGAACTGGTCGTCATAATGGGCGGCCGCCAGTCTCTCGAGCCGGGCAAGATCGGCCTCCAGCCCGGCTTTCTGCATCAGCCGGGCATCGCCCGAGGCAAGCGCCTTGGCCATGGCGAACTGGTTTCCCCCTTCCCCGCCAATGTCCTCAATCCGGCGGATGGAACGGTCACCTGACATCGCAAGTCCAATAAAGCGCTGCTTGCGTTCGAGGAGCTGCCAGTTGGTCGCGTCAACAGAACCCTGCTGGGCGTAGGCGTAGAGTTCGATTTCCGCGTGCTGGTTGCCCTGCCGCTCGATACGCCCCTCGCGCTGGATGATGTCGGAGACCAGCCACGGCACGTCGAGATGGTGCAGGGCCTTGAGGCGCTGCTGGGCGTTGACGCCGGTGCCCATGGTCGCCGTCGAGCCGATCAGGATCCGCTTGCGGCCGGCATTGAGATCACCGAACAGCTTCTGCTTCGCCGCGCTCTTCCTGTAGTGCTGCATGAACGCGATTTCCGCGCGTGGCACGCCCAGGCGGATCAGTTCATCGCGGATCCACGTATAGGCGGAAAAACCGCGTGTCTCCATCGCGCTCTCGGTGCCCAGATCCGAAAAGATCATCTGCACCGCCCCCGGCAGGTCGTACGGCCGACCGGTTTCAGGATCGCTGTAACGGCTTTCCGATGTCTCCTGCCAGATCCTGAACACGTTCCCGATCATCAGGTTGAGCTTCGACGTGTCGTCATTCGCGGCGAGAGGGGCGACGAAGCGCAGGTCGATCGTGGCATGACGGGCATCCGTGATGACGGACAGGAGGATGTCATCGCCCTTCTGGGGACGCCCCTGGCGTGCTTCGATGGCGTTGATGCGGGCCGCCAGCGTCTTCTGGTAGGCCCTGAAGTTATCGTTTGTCGGTGCGACAATAATCTCGTGACGCCCGCCCCGGATTGCTGGCAGAGTCACGTACTGGCGCAGGTCATCGTGCTGCACGACATCTGCGAAGTCGCGATACATCGCCATGAGGTCGGCGACGTTGACGAACTCGGTGAAGCGCGTGACCGGCTTGTAAAGCCCGCTTGGCTGCAGTTCCAGTTCGGTACGGGTCTCGCCGAAATTGGCTGCCCAGGCATCGAATTCATGCAGGTAGCGCTTCTGCAGCGCCTCAAGATCCATATAGCGGCTGACCGTCCACATTTCGGCGAGCGTATTGGTGATCGGGGAGCCGGACGCCATGATCAGCGGGCGCTCCGGATTTTTTGCCGCCAGGTAGCGCGTCTTCACGAAGAGATCCCAGGCCCGCTGCGAGCCGTTCGGATCGACCCCCTTGAGGTCGGACTGGTTGGTTGCAAAACTCAGCTTCCGGAACTGCTGCGCCTCGTCGACGAGGATCTGGTCGATACCGATCTCTCCCAGATGCACGAGATCGTCCTTTCGAGCGGAAAGGCCTTCCAGCTTCGCCTGCATCTTCTCCTTCATGCTCTCGACCCGCTTGCGCGACAGGCGATCGGCCGCGTCGACGCTTTCCAGCACTTCCTCGTAAGACGCGATCTGCGCCTCGATCATCTGGCGTTCGAAATCCCCCTCCACCGGGATGAACCTGAATGCGTCATGCGTGATGATGATCGCATCCCAGTTTCCGGTCGCGGCCCGGGCGAGGAACCGCTGGCGCTTTGCCTTCACGAAGTTCGTCTCGTCGGCGACGAGGATCCGTGCGGTCGGGTAGAGCATGAGGAATTCGCGGGCCATCTGGGCGAGGCAGTGACCGGGGACGGCGATCATCGCCTTGCTGACCAGGCCAAGCCGCTTCTGCTCCATGACGGCCGCAACCATCGAGAAGGTCTTTCCGGAGCCGACCGCGTGCGCGATATACGTGCCGCCCGCAGCGATGATCCGCCAGATGACCCGTTTCTGGTGGGGGCGCAGGCTGATCGTGGTGCTTGCACCAGGCAGGCGCAGATGGGAGCCATCAAACGCGCGTGCAACCAGGTTGTTGTAGGTATCATTGTACAGCCGGACCAGCCGCTCGGCCCGATCGCCATCCTGCCAGACCCATGTCTCGAACGCACGCCTGATCGCTGCCAGTTTTTCCTTTGCGGCTTCCGTTTCCTGTGTGTTCAGTTCGCGGTGCTCATTGCCATCGCCATCACGCCAGACATCCCATATTTTTGGCGATGCCTGCGTCAGGGCATCTTCCAGCAGTTCGCCGGCATGTCGCCGTTCCGTTCCCCAGACTGACGTTGCCTCGGCCTTGCCCATGAACGCCCGTTTTTCCACGGTCCAGCAGGCGACCGCGGGTGCGTGATAGATGACCGTTTCGACCCCGAGCACCTCGGCGGTAAAGGCGATGATGTCGCTGACCGGCAACCACGGAGCGCCAAGGCGCGCGGTGATCTCCGACGGACGCAGATCGGCTGGCTGGACGGCTTCCAGCGCCGTCATGTTCCGGGCGTAGCGTCCATCGATCCGGGCTGCATCGCGTGCCTCTTCCAGCTTGGTCCGCACGGCGCCGGAGAGCATTTCATCAGCCGTGACCCAGACATCGCGACCGTCCACGCTCCGTACCGGATCGAGATAGACCGCATCCCCCAGTGCGGCCGCGACCTCAACTTCGGACTGTCCCATGAGTTCCGCGATCCGCGGCATTTCCACGCCGCCTGTTTCATGCAGGCAGACGGCCAGGGCGTCGTGGGCGGAATGGATCTCGGGTTCGACAGGCGCATGAATGACCCGCTCCGAGAAAATTGGTCCCATCCGGCCTTTCTGTGTCGCCTCGTCGTATTCCTCGATGGACGAGACCAGCCAGACGTCGGGATCATCGTAAAATGGCGTGAGGTTCGGTCGCCGCTGGGTTTCGTTTTCGACCCCGGTTTCTGGATCGATCCTGACCGTCACATTCATCAGGTTGATCGGGCCGAACTGTCGGACAAAGCTGAAATAGGCACGCTTCAGGTCACCCTGCAGGCGTCCATAGGGCAGGTTCTCCATCTGCGCCTGCAGCACCGCGCGTGCCGCATCCCGGACGGGTATCAGCGCGGCAATGATCCGGGCATGCTTCTGGAAGAGGCCATCCTTCTGATCCCCCTTCCTGATGGCGACCGTGGCGGCCTGTCCGTCGCAGATCTGCTGCAGGACGCCTTTCGTGACGAAGTAGGAGCCCTCTTTCATCTGGGCGCCATCGGCAGCCGTGCCGACCAGCACACCGGCTCCCGCCGGCCGGACAATGCGCTGGTCCAGGGGTTCAGGAAAGCGGACGTCCTGCCCAATCCGGCTCAGGGCCTCGGGTAACATCACATCGAGCCTACCGTCGGCACGCGCGTCGCATGTGTAATCGGGACCGAACTGGGTGGTGGTCCAGCCGTGACGGCCAAGCACCTGCTCCGGATGGTCGAGGAAGTAGCGATTGATAAGGAGCGGACCGTTACCCTGGTCGCTATCCGCAAGGGCGCTGGCTTCCAGCCAGGTCTCATCATCGGCCATGTCGCCGATCATGCGCTTGCGTAACACCAGCACGTCCACCACCACGTCCGTGCCGGCGTCATCGCGCATTGCTCCGGCCGGGAGCCGGACTGCCCCCACGAGGTCAGCCATGTCGGCAATGGTCCGGCGCGCTGTGCTGTCGGTCTTGTCCAGCGTATGGTGGGACGTCACGAAAATTGCTATGCCGCCTGGGCGGAGTGCCTCGACGGATCGGGCGATAAAAAAGTCATGCAGGCTCAGGCCAAGCCGTCCCAGACCTTCCGGGCCACGCACGGTGCGATTGGAAAAGGGTGGATTACCGATCGCAAGGTCATAGCCGTTTGCGAGCTTCACTGTCGTGAAATCCTCGCTGCGGATCCACTGGTTCGGATAGAGCCTGCGTGCGATCCTTGCTGTAATAGGATCATTCTCGATCCCGGTAAAGGCGATGCGTCCCTCGAGCCTTTCCGGTCGGGCCGCGATTAAGAGACCGGTCCCACAGCCGGGTTCAAGCACGGAACCGCCTCTGAAGCCCATCTGCAGCATTTTGTTCCAGAGCGCGTGCACGATCAGTTCAGGCGTAAAATGCGCATATTGTGTCGCGCGCTTCAGTCCTGCCCTTTCAACGTCTGTTGTGGAGGCATGGATCGC
>NZ_CADP01000165.1 GCF_000285295.1 Komagataeibacter europaeus LMG 18890
CCATCGCCGCCTGAATACGCCCGCGTCTCTCGCCGGATGGTTACCGCACATTCAGGGGTATTTCGTCTTCTGTGGCCGTCCAGCCCCTATCTCCCACCGAAGCTCAGGGTGTTCATCGACTTCATGACCGAGAATCTGTTTCCGTCAAAATGACCTCGCTCCCACGTTCACGCACACGTGAAATCCGCCCAACCTACGCTGCGCTTTCACTCCCAGTTGCATCCTATGTGCATCCTGCGGGAGATTTCGGGCACAAAAAAAGCCACCCTATTGGGTGGCTTTTTCTTAGTCTTTTCAGACGTTTATTCATGGTTGCGGGGATAGGATTTGAACCTATGACCTTCAGGTTATGAGCCTGACGAGCTACCGGGCTGCTCCACCCCGCGGTGGTGAGGGGTGACTGGAAGACCTGGCGGCGACCGACTTTCCCGTGCCTTAAGGCACAGTATCATGGGCGCTGGGGTGTTTCACGGCCGAGTTCGGGATGGGATCGGGTGGATCATTCCCCGCCATGGCCACCAGGTCATCCAGTCATCCCTTTGGGAGGGGCTGAGAGGATGTGATGGGTTGGTGCTGTATGGTGTGTTGAAGAGTGGATGACTGCTGTGCATGTATGTTGCCACGTTATGTGGCGATGGAATGAGCCTATTGGGCGATTAGGACCAGTTAGCTGCACGCATTGCTGCGCTTCCACACCTGGCCTATTGACGTGATGGTCTATCACGGCCCTCGGGGAGACCTTGTTTTGAGGTGGGTTTCCCGCTTAGATGCTTTCAGCGGTTATCCCGTCCACACTTAGCTACCCGGCTGTGCCGCTGGCGCGACAACCGGTGCACCAGAGGTATGTTCATCCCGGTCCTCTCGTACTAGGGACAAATCCTCTCAAGTCTCCAACACCCACGGCAGATAGGGACCGAACTGTCTCACGACGTTCTAAACCCAGCTCACGTACCACTTTAATCGGCGAACAGCCGAACCCTTGGGACCTGCTCCAGCCCCAGGATGTGATGAGCCGACATCGAGGTGCCAAACCTCCCCGTCGATGTGGACTCTTGGGGGAGATCAGCCTGTTATCCCTAGAGTACCTTTTATCCGTTGAGCGATGGCCCTTCCACGCGGGACCACCGGATCACTATGGCCGACTTTCGTCTCTGATCGAGCTGTCACTCTCACAGTCAGGCGGGCTTATGCCATTGCACTCGACAGTCGGTTTCCGACCGACCTGAGCCCACCATCGCGCGCCTCCGTTACACTTTGGGAGGCGACCGCCCCAGTCAAACTGCCCACCATGCAGGGTCCCGGACCTGGCTAACAGGCCTCGGTTAGACATCAGAAACAGTCAGGGTGGTATTTCAAGGATGGCTCCACCGGAACTGGCGCCCCGGTTTCAAAGCCTCCCACCTATCCTACACAGAATGTCTCTGATGCCACTGCAAAGCTGCAGTAAAGGTTCATAGGGTCTTTCCGTCTGACCGCGGGTACCCCGCATCTTCACGGGGAATTCAATTTCGCTGAGCCGATGCTGGAGACAGCGGGGAAGTCGTTACGCCATTCGTGCAGGTCGGAACTTACCCGACAAGGAATTTCGCTACCTTAGGACCGTTATAGTTACGGCCGCCGTTTACCGGGGCTTCAATTCGGTGCTTGCACACCTCCTCTTAACCTTCCGGCACCGGGCAGGCGTCAGGCCGTATACGTCGTCTCTCGACTTCGCACAGCCCTGTGTTTTTACTAAACAGTCGCTACCCCCTGGTCTGTGCCACCCGCCAATGGTTGCCCACTGACGGGTCTTGCTTATCCCGAAGTTACGCAAGTAATTTGCCTAGTTCCTTCAGCATCGTTCTCTCAAGCGCCTTGGTATTCTCTACCAGTCCACCTGTGTCGGTTTCGGGTACGGTCTATATGCCAGAGCTATTTCCTGGAATGCGCCAAAAGCCGGATCAATCCGATAAGACCCGACAACATATTGCATTCGTCACTTCTGGCAGGCCCGGGAATATTTGCCCGGTTTCCATCGACTACGGCTTTCGCCCTCGCCTTAGGGGCCGGCTCACCCTGCGCGGATTAACCTTGCGCAGGAACCCTTGGACTTTCGGCGACAGTGTTTCTCGCACTGTTTGTCGCTACTCATGTCAGCATTCGCACTTCCGATATCTCCAGAGAGGGTCACCCCGTCTCCTTCACAGACCTACGGAACGCTCCGCTACCGCGCATACATAGTATGCACCCACAGCTTCGGCACGTGGCTTGAGCCCCGTTACATTTTCGGCGCAGGGTTTCTATTAGACCAGTGAGCTATTACGCTTTCTTTAAAGGATGGCTGCTTCTAAGCCAACCTCCTGGTTGTTTTGGAATCCCCACATCCTTTCCCACTTAGCCACGATTTGGGGGCCTTAGCTGGTGGTCTGGGCTGTTTCCCTCTCGACAATGGACCTTAGCACCCACTGTCTGTCTGCCGAGCTCATACTTCCTGGTATTCGGAGTTTGGTTAGGTTTGGTAAGGCTTTGGGCCCCCCTAGCCCATCCAGTGCTCTACCCCCCGGGGTAATACTCGACGGTCTACCTCAATAGATTTCGCGGAGAACCAGCTATTTCCGAGTTTGATTGGCCTTTCACCCCTAGCCACAGCTCATCCCCGACTTTTTCAACAGGCGTGGGTTCGGCCCTCCAGTGCGTGTTACCGCACCTTCAGCCTGGCCATGGCTAGATCACTCGGTTTCGGGTCTTCTGCCAGCAACTCGTCGCCCTGTTCAGACTCGCTTTCGCTGCGCCTACACCTAACGGCTTAAGCTTGCTGCAAACAGAAACTCGCTGACCCATTATACAAAAGGTACGCCGTCACCCCATAAGAGGCTCCGACTGCTTGTAGGCATTCGGTTTCAGGTCTATTTCACTCCCCTCGTCGGGGTGCTTTTCACCTTTCCCTCACGGTACTTGTTCACTATCGGTCACCAGGGAGTATTTAGGCTTGGAGGGTGGTCCCCCCATGTTCAGACAGGATTTCACGTGTCCCGCCCTACTCAAGGATCATTCCTGACACTACGCATACGGGGCTATCACCCGCTATGGCCGGACTTTCCATTCCGTTCTGCTTCTTCAAAAATGAACACTGGCCTGTTCCGCGTTCGCTCGCCACTACTAGCAGAATCTCAATTGATGTCTTTTCCTCCGGGTACTTAGATGTTTCAGTTCCCCGGGTTCGCCTCATGTCCCTATGTATTCAGAACATGATACCCATCGCTGGGTGGGTTGCCCCATTCAGATACCCACGGATCAAAGCCTGCTCGCGGCTCCCCATGGCTTTTCGCAGCGTGCCACGTCTTTCATCGCCTCCTGGTGCCAAGGCATCCACCGAATGCCCTTATCGCGCTCATTGCCCACACATGCACAGGAGCCATCCACTCAAGCCACCAGCCAGATAACCAGCCGGCAGATCGAGCAACAACACCCGCACAGAGAAAGTGCAGTGCATCGCACAATTCAACACTTAACTCGTTCATGAACGCATGCGCCTTCATCACTTAGCATGGATACTCCGACTGCTCGGACCATCCACGGGCCAGACCAACCCGTGACAAAGGCACGTCCACGAACGCACCAACCTATTCACATTATCAAAGAGCAAACTTACCAGACCGCAACACCCCGTGCACCGCCAACGCGGTTCCACAAGGCATCCGTCCGATCTCCATTATCTTCCGGCGACAATCTTTCCAGTCCAGCGCTTCAGCCCATGGGGCTTCCAGCCATTCCCTACCCTCTCGACACCAGTCATTGGTGGAGGCGGACGGGATCGAACCGACGACCCCCTGCTTGCAAAGCAGGTGCTCTCCCAGCTGAGCTACGCCCCCATCAGTGCATGCCATCACACGCACGCAGCAGAACTGGTGGGCCAGGGAGGACTTGAACCTCCGACCCCACGCTTATCAAGCGTGTGCTCTAACCAACTGAGCTACTAGCCCCAAAAGGGTCCATTGATTGTCGCTGGAAGGGATATGTTGACGGCGCGTTACACCGAAGTGCAGGCAGCCTACCTAGCTGTGCCTTGCCCGATCCTGCAGGCAAGGACTTTATATAAGAAGCGTTCCAAAACAGTCCAGTTACCCAGACCATCCTCAGAACACATCCTTGAAAGGAGGTGATCCAGCCGCAGGTTCCCCTACGGCTACCTTGTTACGACTTCACCCCAGTCGCTGACCCGACCGTGGTCGGCTGCGTCCTTGCGGTTCGCTCACCGGCTTAAGGTCAAACCAACTCCCATGGTGTGACGGGCGGTGTGTACAAGGCCCGGGAACGTATTCACCGCGGCATGCTGATCCGCGATTACTAGCGATTCCACCTTCATGCACTCGAGTTGCAGAGTGCAATCCGAACTGAGACGGCTTTTTGAGATCGGCTCGG
>NZ_CADP01000164.1 GCF_000285295.1 Komagataeibacter europaeus LMG 18890
CTAGAGCATAATCCGATCAGTCTGGTTCATATCCAGCGGCGGTGAAGCACGCTGCGGCCTGGCGATGAGAGATATCGTCAATTGCTCCACAGACGGTATTTTGAAGAGCGTCGAGGGTTCGCGGTGCCACCCGTCTGATCCACGCCTTCATTTTGGCGAAGATGTTTTCGATCGGGTTGAAATCAGGACTGTAGGGCGGCAGGAACAACAACCTGGCGCCGACTGCCTCCACAGCCTCGCGGGCAGCGGCTCCTTTATGGGCGGGCAGATTGTCCAGAATGACGACGTCTCCCGGCGACAGGGTTGGAACGAGCACCTTGCGGGTATAGGCGGCAAACCATTCGCCGGTCATTGGGCCGTCCAGCATCATCGGTGCTGTCATGCCGGAGAGGCGCAGCCCGCCGATGAACGTCGTGGTTTTCCAGTGCCCGTGGGGCACGGACATCCGACAGCGCGTGCCCCGTTGTGACCGCCCCCGCAGGCGGGCCATCTTCGTTGAGACGGCTGTTTCGTCGATGAAGATCAGACGGGCCGGATCAAGGTCAGGCTGACTGTCAAACCAGGCCTCGCGCCGCTGTGCGACGTCGGGCCGTGTCTGCTCGCTGGCGTGCGCCGTTTTTTTTGATGGTCATGTCGTGACGGTCGAGACAGCGCCAGATCGTACTCGGCGCAAAGCGGACACCGTGTTCCGCTGCAAGTGTCTCCGCCAGTTCGACAAGGGAAATATCGGCCTTTGTTTCAATCGCGGCTAGCAGGAAGGCTGACCACGCTTCAATCCGGTGAGAACGGCGATCACCGCCCTGTTTAAGCGCATGGTCACGACCGCTGGCCTGCCACTCGGCAACCCAGCGGATAACGCTCGACGAAGACACACCAAAACGAACCGCCGCCGCACGACGGGTCATGCCAGAGGCAACAGCCGCAATCGTGCGGCGGCGAAGGTCAGCAGACAGGGCTCGGGTCATACGGGCCGGCCTCCATACCGGCACATAGTATGAATCAGATTTCGACCAGTATGGGAATCTTAAAATGAACCTATTAGATCAGATTATGCTCTAGACCAATTCGCTCACGGCACTTCTGCTTAATGTAAGCTTCGTTTTCCGAGTTGATTTCTTTTGCTAGCTGACAGTTGGTGAAGTTAAAATCGATATGCTCGTTCTCTCTCCATGCGAGCATTAGACGATAATAGTGAATGTCGGTGCTGCTAAATCCAACGAAAGTGCGCGGAATCCCCATTTATCTATCCTATTTACAAATCTTCATTATGTAACGAACATTATTGTGTTTCAAGAAGTGCTTTTCTTAGGCACTTATTAAAGCAAACCGTCCTGCTTAGCGCAAGGCGAATTGGCGTACCTCCTGACCGTGATGTAAGGTTATACCCAGATGCCACACCGCGATACCCTTCATGTTATTAGAATAAGAAAAATGCGATATTTATAGAAGTCATGCTCTGGTTTGGTTGGTAATAATTCCGGGCTATAGGCGTGTAGGATTGAGGTAGGCAGGTCACATCGGAACTTACAATTTTGCGGTCCGCACGCAAGCGAGCTAAAAAATCGCGATAAGTATCGCCACACCACCGTCGTGATGCTACCTACGAATCACAAGTCTTAATGAATTTGAGAGTGATAGAAACCTGCAATGGCAAAGACAAAAGTTTTCGTTAGCTATGATCATTCAGAGGACGCTTTATACAAATATCTTCTTCAAGCATGGGACGCCAATGAGGACTTCGACTTTGAGTTCGATAGTCGTGGTCCAAATATTCCAATCGATAGTGATAATTCAGCGGTGATTAAGGCATCTTTGACGAAGTTACTTAAATCTGCAACGCATCTGTTGGTGATTGTGGGTGAGAAGAGCAGTACCAGCGACTGGATAGGATGGGAGATCGCACGAGCCAAGCAGGATGACATCAAGCTTAAGTTAGCTGCGGTAAAACTGAATAAGACCAACATCACCCCTGCCGGTCTATTAAACGTCGGCACATCTTGGGCGACCAGCTTTGAACGAGACCGCATCGTCGATGCTCTCAAAAAGGCTAAAGTTGGATACTGATCCGCAGAGAGTTAGGCCTGAGAACTATTATTAGAGATATAGTGATAAAGATCATATGAACGAAGATAGTCGTGCAATATGTTTTGTCGTGATGGGTTTCGGCAAGAAGACGGATTTTGAATCCGGGCGGACGATCGATTTGGATGCGACCTACGAGGCCATCATTGAACCCGCCGCAACCAAGCATAATTTACGGTGCATCAGGGCCGATGAAATCATGCACTCCGGCATCATTGATACGCCAATGTACGAGATGCTGCTTCAATCAGACCTCGTTATCGCCGATATCTCAACGGGTAACATCAACGCTGTCTACGAACTCGGCGTGCGGCATGCGCTGCGGCCAAACTGCACTATTATTATGAAGGAGCGTGAGGGTAGACTCTATTTCGATCTGAATCATGTCAATACCTTCGAGTACGATCATCTTGGTGAAGATATCGGAGCACGTGAAGCAAGACGCGCCACCCGCGACTTGGGGGTTTTGATCAAGGAGGTCATGGCATCGGGCAAGACGGATAGTCCAGTTTACACTTATCTGCCCCGGCTCATGCAGCCCAAGCTTAACGAAGAAGAGTTTTCGGATTTAGTTGACGAGACTGAGGCTGCGCAGGAAAGGCTTTCAGAATTAATGCAAAAAGGGGAGGCCGCGATGAAGGCGAGCAACCCCGAGGTTGCGGTCAACGCATTTAAAGCGGCTGCCCATCTGAAGGGGCCTGATCCGTTCATCATCCAGCAACTGGCTTTGGCTACTTATAAAGCAAAAAAACCTTCGCCCTTGGCTGCATTGATAGCCGGTTTGCAGATCATAAACCAGTTAAGTCCAGACAGCTCCAACGATCCGGAGACGCTCGGTATTACTGGAGCTATATACAAACGCCTTTGGCACCTGACGAATGATCGTCCTCAGCTTGATGCCGCTATCCGTTACTATGGACGGGGTTTCGAAGTCAGACGGGACTACTATAATGGCGAAAATCTAGCACTCTGTTATGAATTTCGACAGGGGTTGCAGACCGATCCGGACGAGGCCCTTTATGATCGCCTGAGCGCACGGAAAATTCGCACGGCGCTGCTCGAAACCCTATTGCTCTTGATTGAAACACCATCCTTCGATGAGCGAGCCGACAGACGTTGGGTGTTGGCAACACTCGCAAACTGCGCATATGCTTTAGGTAAACCCCAAGACGGTGAGCAGTTTGAGGAAAGGTTTATGGCGGAGCAACCAGCAAATTGGGAAATCGAGACTTATCAGGAGTCCAAGATGCACGTCCTGAGCATATCTTCATCGGACGCGCCAGACAAATTATAGTTCTATGACCAATGAAACTCACAGGCAGGCGACATAAAGAACGTCCGCTGTCGATAAACTGTCACGACAGCTCCGAATGACCGACATGTAGGCGGAAACTGCCAGTCTTCTACTCTTCTATTCCCGAACATCACCGTCTGGAGGTCATTGGACGAAGAGTCCGATCAGATCGCCTTCTTGAGATTCGGACTAGCCTTGAAGCGCACGGTCTTGCCCGCCTTGACCTTCACCGGTTCGCCGGTGCGGGGATTGAGCGCCTTGCGGGCCTTGGTCTTGTGGACGGTAAATGTCCCGAAGGACGGCAGTGTGAAGCCACCCTCCTGCTCCAGTTCGGCGACAATGGCACCAACCAGATCATCGGCGGCCTTGGCGGCGGCAACACCCGTGCAGACGAGGGAGTCCTGAAGAACGGCGGCAATGAAGGCTTTGCTCATGCGGGCGCAGGTCCGTGTCGTGGTCGATTCCGGAAAACGGTAGCAGCGCCCTGTCGCCCCGTCACCGCTGAAACGGCGACACACCCCTATGCAAGTTCTTCTATCCCAGCGCCCTACGGTCCCGAGACACTTGTTGCGCTGGCGTGTTCCTGCCTCTTTCTAATCAACCCCGCTGATCCACCGCCTCCCTCGGGAGGTCAATCGCGGGTTTCCGATGACAGTTGCGCCTTTCCGCTCCGAAGCCGTCGCCCGAGGCACGCGCATGCTGCGCACTGCCCTTGGGTCGGCGATTGCCGGGCATCTCGATGATCCGTCGATCGTCGAGGTGATGCTCAATCCCGGTAAGCTTCCGGCGACTCTTGCAGTTACCCACAAATCTGCTGTTCTTGAATTTTGTGCTTGATGCAGATGAATCTGTTGTGATTCCTTTTCTGTCACCTTTATGCAGGCGGGGTGTGAGAATGGTACAGGATTGGGTCATACAGGAAATATCCGGATCTGACCTTGGCGACGAGCGCCTGAACAGGCGTCTGGGCACGATGCTCGCGGCACTTGCTGAACGACCGGGCAAGTCTCTCCCGACGGCATTTCAGGATTGGTCTGCGACCAAGGCAGCATATAGATTTTTT
>NZ_CADP01000163.1 GCF_000285295.1 Komagataeibacter europaeus LMG 18890
TGGGCAATCTGGTCCGCTTTACGCTTATCCCCGGCCAGCATTACGATACGGTCGGGGTGGCGCCTCTCCTTGAACCGGCTGATTTTGAGGGACTTCTTGCTGACAAGGCGTTCGATGTCCACTGGATCGTGGACACCATACGCGCGCAAGGGGCCCGCGTGGTCATTCCCCAGCGTCGGAACCGCCTCGACAGGCGACCCTTCGATGGAGCCCTGTTCAAGGCACGCCATCTCATCGAGAACTTCTTCTGCCAGCTCAAGGAGTTCAAGCGCATCGCCATGCGAAGCGACAAGACCGACAGATCATTCGCAGCGATGATTTATCTTACCGCCGCAATCATCAATTCGCGTTAATTCCCAACAGGCCCCAAATATTTAATTTCAAACAGTTCCTTACTGGAGGGATGTTTCCGCCTCCAGCGGCAGTCTGACCTTCTTGTCTTCGGCCAGCAGATCAAGGCTGACGGGACGAAGATTGAGCTTTTCTGAATACATCCAGCTATGCAGAAGGACTGTCTCGATCCAGTTGCGGATCTTGGGGTTGGGAATGGCCTCCAGAAAAGCAAGGGATTCATTGGCCTCGTGTTCGGAAGCATTCCAGTGCGCCACCGCGGTATGGCCGACGGCATAACTGGCCAGCAGACGGATGAGATGATTGTTGATATGCCCGTCATGCGCAAGCGCCATCAGGTAACGCTGTCCAACCAGCAGATTGACGGAAGGATTGCTGAGATCCGCATTACGTCCACCGGCGAAATTGGCGGCTGTGCGTGGCATCAGCTGCATCAATCCCCGCGCACCGCTTCTGGAGACCACGGTCGGCTGGAAACGGGATTCGATGGAAACAATGCCATATACAAGCGCCGGGTCCACCACAAACCCACCGCGTGGCGTGAAACGCTGTGGAAGATCAATGGTATGGCCCGGCACAAGTTTGCTGGTCCCCGCACGACTGGATGTTTCGGCCTCATCCGCGACCGTGTGTACGATCAGCCCTATGGACCGGCGTGCATTGGTATTTTCCGCACTCACCCAGTCCGTGCGCAGTTCGGTCTCAGCCAGGTCCGCACGCCCAACCTGAATCAGCGCCAGGGCCCGATGGCCTGCGGGCCGTGCGGAAACCGCATTGACGTCCACAACGGTGGGCACACCGGCATCGGCCATCTGCGGGCCGTTTTGATTGATGGCACGCCGTGCGATCACCCCATAAAATCAGTCTTTGCAATGGGCGCTTTGCACAAGCCAGCGCAAGGCGTCTTTCGTATTGCCGATACGCCCGGTTGCGCGACCTGCCCACCAGGCAGCGGCGCTACGCAGGTCCCGGGTGGCTGTGTCCGCATTGGCGGCCCACGCGAACAGGAGTTGCGCCTGCTGCATCTGCCCCAGCCGCCAAGCCGACAGGCCCGCGTAAAACGCCACCTTGCCACTGGATTCCCTGATGGCGGAAGTGGTCAGGGCCTTGTTGAGAACGACCTGGTCCTGTCCCTGTATATAAAGATTTTGTGCATCAGCGGCATTAATGCTTCCGCTGTCAGCCCGGTTTCCGTTGGCCGGAGCCGTTATTGGAGACCCCGTTGAGACATCTGCCGGCAGGTCGCTGCGGGATTTCAGCAATGCCTGCATCATTGGCGTGTCCGGCAGGTTCGGGTAATGCGCCAGCCAGTCCTTCAGCATGGGTGTCGCACAGGCATATGACGCCTGAAGGCACCGTTCGGCGAGGACGGTACCCGTCAGGCTTTTATCCTTCACCTGTTTCAGCAGGACATCGGCCTGGTCGAAATTGCCGGTGGACTGCTCCGCGAAGGCCGTACGGATACGGGTGGCATCACTTGGGGAAAGCGGATGGAGGAGTGCCGTCTGCCCCTGCTGCATGGCAACTTCATCCGCCCGGGCGTGGCCACGTGAAATATCAGATGCCTGGCAAGATATTGTTGCCAAAGAAAAAGTGGCAATAGAAGCAACGGCAGAAAGAGTCACCATCCTGTGCTTCATGGGTTGTAAAATACACCGCATAATCATGGCCAATAACAGATATTTCAAAATGAATAAATACCGGAATGACACTCTGGCATTCTGTCCGGGGCAGGCTGCCGGTGCGTTCCGCCATGTCCCAATTTTGTAGGAATGCTCCGCTGTTTTTTGGCCACGTCCTGTCATGTAAACGTATGGCTTCGGTCCAGGGTTGCCTGACCGTCGTGCCGTGTTCGTGAAAGTGCCCGGCCTGCCTCTGCATGGTCATTATCCGGCGCGCAGGAACAGCAGGAGTGGGCACGCTCCGGGCCTGTCAGGTGATGAAAATATCTGGTTACAGATATCGTGTTTCATGGTAGAATTATGGCAATAAAAAATTTTTACTGGGAACTCAGTGTCATTCTCTCGCCGTAGCCTGAGCGCTCGCCTGCTCCGTAACTGTTCTTTGCCACTGTTTTGTGCAGTTCTGTTAACGGGGTGTGCCGCGGCCCGTGACCCATTACCTGCCCATGAAAAAATCGGCCGTTATGCTTCTGTAGTGCCTTTTTACAAAGCTCTGGATTCACTGCAGAGTGGTCAGGCGACAGAACCTGTAACCGTACTGCAGATTGGCGACAGCCATACCGCCAACGATTCTTTCAGCGACCAGATGCGCACCCTGCTGCAAAAAGATTTCCAGAATGCCGGCAGGGGCTTTTTACAGCCGGGCATCCCATTCCGCTATTACCATCCCGCGCAGGTTACGGTTTCTTCTACAGGATGGACGCCTGTCAGTGCGTTCAGCAAAACAGCTGCAGGTCCGTGGGGCATCAGCCTGATCAGGCAGCATGCCGATACGCCCGCCAGCATGACCATCACCCCGGATGAAGCAGGGGATGTCGGGCGCGGCATGGTAGAGTTCCTCAGCCAGCCGGGCGGGGGGCAGCTTGTCATCGAGGCGGATGATGGCGGGCGCACCGCTGTTTCAACCGCGTCATCGCAAGATCCCGATTCCATGTGGCTGCGGATGCCCACCACGGCTGATACTCATTCCGTTACAGTTTCCGCCATGGGTGATGGTCCGGTGGATATCCTGGGCTGGGAAGTGGCAAAAGGAAGCCAGGCAAAGCCCGCGCCGGGAATATTATATTCCAATCTGGGCATTACAGGCTCCACCATAGACATCCTGAGCCGGGTCGACCCTAGGATACTGTCGGAAGAAATGCGGCGTCTGAATCCGCGCCTTCTGATTATCGCCTTTGGAACCAATGAAGGTTTCAATACCTCGACAAATTTCGATACATATTCGGCACGATACGAGCAGATCATACAGATGCTGCGCAATGCAGCGCCCATGGCGGGTCTTGTGGTTGTCATGCCCCCCGACGGCGTCCGGCAGGAACGGCTGCCCCCTTTCACCCGGTCGTGTGAAAGACTGGCGCCCATGGGCAAGGGCTTTGCCTCACCGGCTGCCCTCAATACCGTCCGGCAGGCCCAGATTGACGTAGCCCGGCGTAACCACTGGATGCAGTGGGACTGGCGTCAGGCCATGGCGGATACGGCCCACCCCGATGGTCGATGCACCATTCTGGTCTGGGGAAACCGCAACCCGCCAGTTGCCGCGAAGGACCACGTTCACCTTCTGAAAGCAGGATACCAACAGACTGCAACGTCATTATATGATGATTTAATGAATGGTTATAAATTGTGGAATTCACTGAAACATAAAAAGTAATGCTTTTTCCAACACTCAATTTTGCTTTGTTCTTTATTGCCGTTGCTGTCATTCTGGCATTGATTGGTGGCCTGTGGGAACTCAAGAAGATCTTCCTGGTTGCTGCAAGCTATGTTTTTTATGCATGCTGGAACTGGCATTTCTGCTTTCTCCTGCTGTTCAGCACGACTGTCAGTTATTCGGTCGGCCTGTTTTTGCCAGAAGAAGACAGCCCCCGTTTACGTAAATGGATGGTTGGCGGCGGCATAGCCGTTCAGTTGCTTGTTCTGGCATTTTTCAAATATTATGATTTCTTCGCGACATCCCTGAATAAAGTGACACGTGATATCGGATGGGGGGAACCTGTTCCGCTTATTGAAATCCTTTTGCCTGTCGCCATTTCATTTTTTACCTTTCATGGCATCAGCTACATCGTTGATGTGTATCGTGGTAAAGTCACACGGTGCCGTCGTTTTACGGACATGATGCTGTATATGTCCTTTTTCCCGCAGCTTGTGGCTGGACCGCAAGCTATCTGGGAACGCAGCTTGTCGACCCGGTTTTTGCTGATCCCGCCAGTTTTTCCACGCTGGATCTGGTATTCGCCCTTTATGGGTTCGCCGTTCAGATATTTTGTGATTTTTCTGGTTATACGGACATTGCCATAGGTCTGGCTGCCCTGCTGGGTTTCGCGTTTCCGCAAAACTTCAACCAGCCCTATCGTAGTGCGTCCCTGCGCGATTTCTGGCGCCGTTGGCATATGACGCTATCTTTCTGGCTGCGTGACTATCTCTAGTAAGCTCCCGGCGACTGACGCCTTGCTGAATACTTCTGGTCTTG
>NZ_CADP01000162.1 GCF_000285295.1 Komagataeibacter europaeus LMG 18890
TGCCCCCGCAACCATCTGAACTTGCGATGCGAACGCATCACGAACCCCAGTCCGGAAACGGGCTGGGGTTTTCGTTTGTCCGCCTGATGCCACCATCAGAATGCCCGCGAGATCGCCCCGGACATTGATCTGGAGGCCCTTGTCGGACGGCGTGAGGATGATCGCCTCGATCAGAGAGCGGATCACCTCGGCCGCCTCCTGGCGCTTCTCGTCCAGCTCGGAATGCAGCATGTCGTGCCGGCGCGCGAGTTGCCGGTGGTAGAATTCCGCCATCTGGGGATGGAGCAGGGGCGGGGGTGCCTCGGCAGTCGCGAGGAACTCCGTCAGCTCCGCCTTGCGGGCCTCGAGCTTGGAGCCGCGCTCCTTGACCGTTTCGATTGAGATGGCTTCCGAGAGGTAGAGATCCATCAGGCGCTGGATGTCGCGCTCGACCCGCTTCAGTTCTGACTCAGCCGCGCCGATGTCGGCGGACGCCTCCATGCGCAGTCGGTTCATCTCGTCTGTGAACGCCGTGCAGAACTCCGCGAACAGGTCCGGGTCCATGAGATGCTGGCGGAGCGCGATGTATCAAAATGCTACCACTTACGCGCCCGATCTTACCGGCACAGTTATGGACGCCAAGGGGGTAATCGGCCTGCAGGTTGGCCGGGACGGCGTTAACGCTCCAGCCCAGTTCATCTCAAATGCTTCAGCGCTTCGCGGCGCATTACTCGGTTTTTTCCTTGCTTTCCGAGAGTATGTTCTCAAGAAGCGCGGTGGCTTGCTGATGTTGGTACTCGACGATCCGCAGGAACTGCTTGACAATGACAACCGAGAGCGGCTTGCCCGTGGACTATCAGGACTGGCCGCATCGGCGCAGTTGCTGATTACGACGCATGACCGAAAGTTTGCCCGCTGCCTGGTTGCGGAGCATCGTGAAGGTTCGCAACACCTGTCGGTCCATCCGGTGAATTCGGTACATCCGACGGTATTTGTGGCGCCGGCGCAGGAGGAGGTCGATCGCAAGCGCGCTGTGTTTCTCCAATCACCCGATAACCACGCCGCAGCACAGGACTATGTGTCCGATCTGCGCGTATTTTTGGAAGGGCGCATCGGTGATCTTTTCGATAGCATCGCTCACCCCGCATACGCGACCACCACGAGGGCGGTTACGCTCTTCCCGCTCGTCGATCGCCTGCGTGGAATGGTAGGCAGTGGCTCAAGTGAACTGTTCAGCCATCCGCTGGTGAAGCAGTTCGCGACCGACTCGGCGTTCCTGGAGGGTGCTGACGCTCGTCGCGTCCTGAACCAATCACATCACGATAAAGCGTCGATTACCTACATGGACGTAGATCGCCTAAAGCAGATATTTGCCCAGCTGCGAATGAACGTCGAGAAGGTGCATGAGCAGTTCCGTCTTCACCGATGGCGCGAGCCCCTCGACACAACAGTAGCCGAGACGAATCTGGTAGCGCTGCGCCCTCTCGTCCCTCCCGTAATTGCTGTGCCGATATGTCCTGATATCGCTGCGTTCATGGGTTCAGCGCCATCTGGCGGGTCGCAGGATGTGTCGGACGAAACTCTTGATGGTACGTGGTTTCAGGGAAAGTCGCTTTACTACGTACGCGGCGAAAGCCTCGGCTTCGCCATTCCATCTGGTTCGGTCGCAATCGTTGAATGTGAGCCCTATGCCGGTCGCGACCACAATCTGGTAATCGCGCGTCACAAGAAGCAGACGTTCGCACGACGAGTTACACGCTCTTCTAATGCGATTGGCGTTTCGCTTTCGGCTCAGATGCCTGACCCACGGAATAGCCGCGCTACGATGACTTACGACGACAGTGCAGTGCGTCTATATCGCATAGTCGGTGCGATATTCACCGACATGGCGCCGCCATCTGGCAAAGGCGAGGCGACACCCATCGAGACTGTGCCTGAACTCGATATGGTAGAGATCGCATACCGCGTGAAAGAAGATAGTGCCGTTCCGCTGGCGCTGCCTGGTCAGGTCATTCTCGGTGGCACCGAACTTACGCCGCCTCAACTCGATGGCTGGGAAGGTAAGCTGGCGGCTGTGACCCTTGCTGACGGCTCCAGTATCTTCAAGCGCGTGGGCAGTAAGCTGCCAGGAGCGCTTGGTCATCTGCGGCTGTTTGAGACGATCGGCGGCTTAGGTTCGTCAATAGTCGTCGCCACCGACGTTGTAGACGATATCGGCGACGTTCCCCTGATGATCTCTGCTCGTCGCGTCGTGGGAGTATTGTACGACGCCGTGTAAGCTTGATGGTGTGAATAGCTGGTTACAGAAGAAGCAGCCCTTCAGGTTCCGCCCTCATTCGAGACATTCTGTCCAGCCGTGACGTTTTCCGTAAAGTCGACATTGATGCCAGATTGCAGCATAGTGACATTGCGGGGCACATTACACTCATCTAGCCCAACAAAATTATAAAATAAATCCGTTTTACTTTTGAAGGATGTAAAATAATTGTCTGATCACTTGAGGTGGAAAAACTGGGCGAATGAACTGTCCAAACACAATCATAAACCTAGGAAAAATCTCGAAAGATGGGGCCTGCGCTATCTCCACGATGCGAGTTCTCTTAATTATCTAACAAAAGAAATAGCTTCATGGCTTTCAAAATTACCTTTGGCTACGTCTATACCATTTAGTGTTCAGACTGAATCAATTTGGATAGACGGCACACCCCAAGCGGTATCCACACTTATAGATAAACGAAATGTACAGTGTGAACTATCGGATTTATTATTCATTATTGAAGTGAAGGGCAGAAAGGGGTTTTTTCTCGAAAAAGCTGTTCTTCTACAAGGGAAGATATCCTGTAAACACAATAAATTTTCTGGTAGCAATAAATCAACCATAAAGGAAAGAAAACTTCTAGAAAAAACAAATACATATGATTGCATAGATCTATATACAGGAACGAGTGGCGTTAAATCTACCCATATAGGAAAATATATACTCGGAAGTTCTTTGAATGGAATGGAGGAGTTTAGTAGATATCTTCTTATATCTAAGTCTAATGGCTGGAGTGGGGGGAAAAATTTTTCTCACGGTCCGTTTCAGATTGGCTGGCCTGATTCATACACTGATAGTTATCTAGGAAAAACTCACGACTTTTCAATTGCGGTATTGCGTATGTTATGCAGTTCGGGAATGGGGAAGTTATTAAATATGTCGGCTGCATGTGAGTGGACACGGATGGCTAATGACTTGCGTCGACAATATAAAAATATAACAATGAATGGATACGGAGGGCAGTCTAGAATAAACTCATCGAACAATGCGACATTTACGACGTCAAAAAAAATTACCGTTGCAAACGGAAAAGTAAATATTAAAAATACCCCAAAAACTATTCAGCTTGACATTCCGCAACCACTAATATCAATCATCACCCTAACTGTTAATATTTTTCCTGAGGATTGATTTACTTTATAAAATGCACGCAAATGTGCAGTCGTCTCTGTAAAATTTGATGGGCGCAAACATGGCTTGAACTAGCAGACCTTCTCTTGTCGCCTCATCCCGAAGACTGGCGGCAGTCGCCCTCATATCGGTCATACGCTCTCCGAAAGGGTGGCTCCGCATAGTTGACACAAGTAGCCCCCCGCAAAAGCCGCAGATATCTTTTGTATGTCCGGATGGGAATTACGTCCCTCTAAACCCGACTAATCGATTGCACTGTGATCGTTCAGTCAGGTTCACTCGTATCAGTGCTCGTTCGATATATCTCTTCGCCGTCACGAAATGTTTTGACCGAGACAGTTGCTTTATCCAGAGAATCCTTATCTCTCTGATACACTTCGGCTACAGTAAGTGTAAGCCCACCTTCAGTCTTTTTTCGATAATCGTCATCCTTTCGACCGCGCTCATTAGACGATGTTGCTCGATAAACGAACACTGCACTGTCGGTCTTCGGACACGTGCAAACCTTATCTACATCCTCTTCTCTTCTGCGAGCGCCGCCATACTCCGCCTCGGCGTGCATTGGCTTTACGCCACCCTTAGCGCTTAGATCAAACGTGCCAGAAGTGCGCCCAAAGGGATCGCAAATTCGATACTCTGGGTGGCTTTCTTCGAGATGTATGTTTTGCCCGCCATCCGCATGAGCCTCTAATACCAACGGTTATGGGCACTGACCTGTGTGAGCCCACTTTCTAAGACCGATGGATCGAATGGTGTCAGGCAAGGCGGCAAGATTATTCCAAGCGGAACAGGCAGCGTCGATGATGTGCTCGATGCCGTCGAAGACGGTATTGGCCAGCCAGTTGGCGCGCAGGAACTGCCAGATATTCTCGACCGGGTTTAGTTCGGGAGCACGGGACGGCAGGAAGATCAGGCTGACGTTGCGCGGCAGTCTGAGTTTGGGTGTCGTATGCCAGCCGGCACGATCGAGCAGGACGACGGCATGCGCTCCGCGTGCGACGCAGCGTGAGATTTCCTCGATATGCAGTTGCATGCTGGCCGTGCCGGTAAACGGCAACACCAGGCCTGCCGCCTTGCCGAGTGC
>NZ_CADP01000161.1 GCF_000285295.1 Komagataeibacter europaeus LMG 18890
ACCAGCGGGATACCAACGGCCGCCAGGCGTTCCTCCAGTGTGCGGTGATAGGGGCCGGTTGGCTCGAACACCACCCGGGCAACGGCTTTGATGTCGCCGATCCAGCGCAGAAGCGCGGTCTGGCCCTTGCGGGTGTTGGCGACACGGACGGTATCACCGCCGGGGTGACGGGCAGCGTCGAGATGATCCTTGGATACATCGATCCCGATTGTGATCGATGCGGGTGGCAATTCGGCCTTGGAAGCCGCAACTGGATGCGTCATCTTTTCCATGTCCTATGCTTGTCATCCGAGGCCGAACCTCGGGTATCCGTTCAGGGCACAAGGAAAAGAAGGGGTGGTCATACTCTCAAGTCGACCCATTACGGTCTGCCTGTTACCGACCCGTCCCCTTCCTGATTTTTCCGGGGTGGCCACCCCGGAAAAATCAGTCCTTTGTCGCACGCAGCGACACGGAATGCATAAGACAAGCACCCGGCTTCTGGCCCAGCATACACGGCTGCAGCCCGCACAATGACAGGACACGGTGGGCCGGATAGGCCCATCGTGCAATCTGCTACTAAGAGACTGTTTGAAAACAAGTGATTGATAAAAAATAATAAAAGTTTTTGGATGCCACCTTTTTTCAAAAAGGTGGCGTTCTTCGCAGCTTTTTGAAAAAAGCTTCACCAGGGAATTTTCTCATGTCCCCGATACAAGCAGCAGATGCGCCTGCCGGGAACGGGACTGATCCCTACTTTTTCTTTGTCGTTGTCGCGGCCACAGGCAGGACAAAAGGATCCGCGGCCGTGGCCGTGCCCGCCTGCTTTGCCCAGAGATCGGCGGCAGTCTTGTCTCCTGCCTGCTGCGCGCTCTGGCTGGCGCGGGCGTAAAGCTGGGCCGCCGCCTGTGTATTTCCTGCCTTGTCGGCCGCACGGGCAGCAACCCCAAGGGCACGGGCCATGTCACGGTAATCCACCTGCGTCTGGCGAATGGTCGCCGCCTGCATCGCATCCTGCATGGCGGTCTGCGCGCTGCCACCCGTGACCAGCAGGTTACGGGCGGCAATTTCCTTCGCATCCGCCGTCCAGCCATCCGGCAGCTTTCCGGTCAGATTGGCAAAATAGGCATCAACGGATGCCAGCGTGGCCTGATCCCCGCTGTCATCGGCAATCAGCCCCCGGATCAGCTGGGCTTTCTCGACAATATCGGTGTCCTGCGCGCCTGCAGCGCGTGATGCGGCGGCGGCCGCAGTATCCTGGCCCAGCCGGTGCAGCGCGCCTGCCTGCACCAGATCCAGCCCGGCGTCATCCCCCGTCTGGCCGCGCATCGCCAGGGCTGAACGCGTCGCGGTTACCGTGGACAGCGCATCCTGCGGCTTGCCTTCGTCCAGTTGCACCGTCGCAAGGTTGTAGCCCGCATCGCCTATGGCCGTGACATCATCCCGCGCGATGGCACGCTGGCCTGCGGCGCGGTATTGCTGTTCCGCTACCGAAAGGCGTTCAAGCCCCACGGCATCCTTCGCGGTATACATGTCCTGCGACAGGGTGGTGTCACCCGGCTGGGTAACCGCCTGCCCCCCACCGCCACATCCCGCCAGCGCAAGGGCAAGGCCAAGGGCCGCGTATTCCTTTTTCATGCTCATGGCTGCACCTTCTGCGCCGGGAGGCTGGCATGGGCATGCTTCGCCGCCTTGTTGCCATTACCGCCCAGTATCCACAGGCCGCGCATCTGATCGACCAGCTTCTGCAGGCTGCCAGCGGTTGTCTGCGCCTGCACCAGAAGCACCGGCAGTTGCTGGCTCGCGTCCTGCAGGTTGTGGGTGATGGCCGGTGTCGCGTCGCTCAGGTCGCCCGTGGCCTTCTGCACGTTGGTCATGCTCGCACTGGCCTTGTCCATGACGCCCGCAAGCTGTTTTTCGATCGGTGTCAGCTGTGCCACGGTAGCGTTAAGGCTGGTGATCATCTGTTCAGCCTGGCGGATCAGGTCATCATTGGTCATGAGACGCCCGATGGAGCCCTTGCCTGCATGCATGTCCGTAATGGTGGCGTCCAGCGTCGCCATCATGTGCTGGGCGTTGTCCAGAACCGGAATGACACGGTCACGGATGTCACTGAAGGTCTGGGTAATGGTATCGGCCGGGTTGGGGGCGTTGGTGGCGCTCAGCACCGCGTAGCTCCAGTCCAGCTTGTCCGCCGTCCCGCGTGAAATGTCGATGTAGCTGGCACCGGCCACCACGAAACGCTTGCGGATGATGGCCGTGCTGTCACGACGGATATAGGGTTCGATGTCGGGATCAATTTCGGCAATGGCGTACATGCCTCCCGACGGATTGATCCGCACGCGCCGCACGGTGCCCGCATGGATGCCCATGACCTCCAGATCGTCACCAACGGACAGGCCGCTGACCCCGTTTTCCGGCAGCACGATCCGCAGCCTGCCCGCAGGCGTCAGCCAGTCACGCAGCACGCCCGCCTCGATCACCGCGCCAAGCAGGATGACAAGGGCCACAAGGACAAGGATCCCCACCCATTCATCGGCGTAACGGACACGCACAAGCTGCCGGATTCCGTCTGACTGTTGTTTCTGGACCATTACACCACCCGCATGGGAAAAAGACCTTCATCAAGAAGGCGCATGTGGATATTCACCGCCTTGCGATACTCATGCCAGGCCGCCGCGGAACGGACGAACCATAACACGCCACAGCCACGATCCCGCGCCGCGGTCATCATTTCAAAAAACGGCAGGATATTCTCCTCTGGCAGCGTGTCGGATATATCCTCCAGCACCAGCAGGTCCGGCCGCCCCATAAACGCGCGCACACAGGCCGCCCGCGCCAGATCCGCGCCCGACAGCCGGTCGGGGGCGGATGTTGGCAGGCCGGGAAAACCAAACCGGTGCCCCAGTTCAGTGGCATGCAGGACCACGTTATCAAACGGGTCTGTGGTATGGTACAGGTGCGGCAGCATGATGTTGAGATGCGTGCCAAACAGGTTAAGCCAACTGCTGTTGCGCGAAATGCGCCCGATGCGCCCCCGCAGCGCATTGAGCTGCCGGTCGCGCAGCGCGGCCCAGTCCAGCCCCATGAACTTGATGGTGCCCTGCGTCAGGGAAACCATGCCGGAACACAGATCGGCAAACATCGCCGCCCGTTCAAAGTCACGGCAATCAACCACAGCGCATTCACCGGGCATGATGCGCAGGTTGTAGGGCGCGGGCATGAGGCCGGTTTCCTCGAACGACGGCACGACGTTACGCAGTTCCAGCAGGGGTGCGTTGGCTGTCATGTCAGATGGGGTGGTTGCCGTCCTCCCCGCACGGCATCGCAATGTGCCAGAATGGTCGTTGGAAGAAACGACTGCGCGAAAGGACGGCAGATGAAGGATACAGTGATAGGCGTTGATCTGGCAAAGAACATTTTCCAGGTTCATGGAGCTTCGCGTGCGGGCGAGGTGATGTTTCGCAAAAAGCTGCGTCGTCAGCAGTTTATGCAGTTCATGGCCACGCAGCCGCCTGCTCTGGTCGTTCTTGAAGCGTGCGGGAGCGCGCATTACTGGGCTCGCGAACTGGCAGGAGCTGGTCACGAGGTCAGACTGATCGCTCCGCAGTATGTGAAGCCTTTCGTGAAGCGCCAGAAGAACGATGCTGCTGATGCGGAAGCGATCGTCATTGCGGCCCGTCAGCCGGAAATGCGCTTTGTCGAACCACGCACTGAAGCGCAGCAGGCGCGTGGCGTTCTTTTCCGGGCCCGGCAGCGTCTGGTGCACCAGCGCACGGAACTGGTGAATGCCCTGCGTGCCGTTCTGTATGAATTCGGTCTCGTCGTGCCACAGGGGATTGCGCATATCAGACACATTGAAGCCATGCTGGATGAGGCGGTTCTGCCAGAGGCTGTGAAGCAGGAATGCCTTGATCTGCTGCGACAGATTTCGGAGCAGAGTGTGCGGATTGATGTCAGAACAAAGAAGATCAGGATGCTTGTCCAGGAAAGTGAAAACACCTGCAGATTGCAGAGCATGCCTGGAGTGGGTCCTCTGACCGCTCTTGCGATTGAAGCTTTTGCGCCTGACCTGCAGAGCTTCCGGCGCGGGCGCGACTTTGCTGCGTGGCTGGGGCTGGTGCCCCGTCAGTTCTCATCTGGCGGAAAGGAAAGGCTGGGGAAGATATCAAAAGCCGGGCAGGCTGATATCCGCAGGCTTCTCATCATGGGCGCCATGACCCAGGTGAACTGGGCCAGCCGTAAGGCCCCTGCACCGGGAAGCTGGCTGGCACGGATGCTGGCCCGCAAGCCCCGTATGCTGGTAGCCATTGCGCTGGCCAACAGGATGGCACGAGCCATCTGGGCCATGGCAACAAAACAGGAGGATTATCGGGATCCGGCCCTGTCCGTGGCAGCCTGAGCGATGGCTCGGCTCCCGCGGATGGAACCGGTAGGGGTGTGAGAGGGCGATGACCTGAATGGGCGCATGATCGTCTGATCCGGATCGGAAAAACCAGTGGATTTCTCTGTGCTTTAAAGCACGCCTGTGAGATTTGGATCTGATCCGCTGATCACCATACTGGCCAGTGGCTT
>NZ_CADP01000160.1 GCF_000285295.1 Komagataeibacter europaeus LMG 18890
CCGGCTGCCACGGATCAAGATTACTGATCTTCTGCTGGAAGTGGACCGCTGGATCAGCTTCACCGACTGCTTTACCCATCGCCGTTCCAGCCGTGTCGCGGATGACAAAAACGCCCTGCTGACGGTGATCCTGGCGGATGGGATTAATCTTGGTCTGACACGCATGGCCGACACCTGTCAGGGTGCCACCCTGCGCCAGTTGGCGCATCTGCATGACTGGCATATCAGCGAGGCCGGATACGCCGAAGCCCTTGGCCGTATGGTTGCAGCCCATCGTGGGCTGCCCCTGGCGTCACTCTGGGGAGACGGCACATCGTCCTCAAGTGATGGTCAATTGTTTCATGCAGGTGGCAGAGGCGCTGCGATCAGCGATATCAATGCGCGCAATGGCAGTGAACCGGGCGTCAGTTTCTACACCCACATCTCCGATCAGTATGATCCGTTTTCGACCCGGGTGATTGCTGCGACGGCCGGTGAAGCGCCCTATGTTCTGGATGGACTGCTTTATCATGCTAACGGACTTTCCATTGAAGAGCATTATACAGATACGGGTGGGGCATCGGATCATGTTTTCGGGCTGATGCCCTTCTTTGGTTATCGATTTGCGCCCAGGATACGGGATCTGAAAGAGCGGAAACTTCACCTTTTTCCGGGACAACACCCGGGCGAACTTCTGGGTGGGATGGCCGGTGACCTGATCAATACCAACCATATTGTGGAACACTGGGACGACCTGCTGCGTCTCGTCACATCTATTCGGAGTGGAACCGTGACCGCTTCGGCCATGCTGCGCAAACTCGGATCTTACCCCCGTCAGAATGGTCTGGCTGTGGCTTTGCGCGAAGTCGGCCGGATCGAACGGTCAATTTTTATGCTCGACTGGATACAGGATCTGGATTTGCGCAGACGAACCCAGGCTGGACTCAATAAGGGAGAAGCCCGGAATGCGCTGGCTCGGGCGCTCTTCTTCAATCAGCTTGGCGAACTGCGGGATCGGCGTTTTGAAAATCAGGCCTATCGGGCGTCAGGTCTGAACCTGCTGGTGGCAGCGGTCATCCTATGGAATACGCGCTATCTTCAGTCTGCCATCACGACGCTCGGTATTTCAGATGACCTGGCCCAGCATATCGCACCCCTCGGCTGGGAGCATATTTCTCTGACAGGCGACTATCGCTGGAATGTCGATGAGCAGCCCGAAGCTGGCGCGTTACGACCGCTTCGGGTACCTGCATCCCTACTTGTTGCGTGAACCTCAATGTGGCCAGTTCTACAGGTGTTCACTCCAAGCGTACGTAAAATACACTTTCGTGTCGTGATCCCTTCATAGGGGGATATGTCTGTCATTTCTTTGTCCTGTAGATGATTTTTACTTTTCTGTTGCCGGATCCAGTCTGAAATTTGTGGCTGTCCTCCCGTCATGAAGGTCGCGGGTGTGAGATTATTTTTTCAATTTCAACGTTCGGAGCGTCGGATGTAGGTTTTTCCGGAATTTCCAGTCATTTTATATATTAGCATTGCATAATATTTAACTTCACGACTCCGGGATTTCCTCTCCCTGTGAAAACAGGAAAGAAGAAATCATGTAAATCGCAGCGCAGGGGTATGCAATCTGATCGGCTGTTGGACTGACTGTTGTGGCTGCGCTTAGCGGTTCCATGGAGCGTGAGCTACGACCCGTGCCAGGCCGCAAAAACCTGTCAGTCCAGCAACGGTAAGGCCCGCGCCAAAAAAGCCGGTCAGCAGGAAATACCATGGGCTTACAAAAAAGCCGAGAAGGCTGCCTGTGAGAACAAGTAATCCGATGATGAGTTGCACCTGACGGTCGAGGGGCAGGACTTTCCGGCCGCTTCTTTGTAATGGCAGGCCTTCCTTCATCCAGGACTCGATGCCTCCTTCAAGATTATAGAGAGTGAGGCTGGGGTCTTCGGCCAATAGTTTCTTGCAGGCAGAAGCACCACGACCACCCTTGCGACAATAAATGACCAGATTTTTGTCAGCATGAGGCGGCAGAATGGCCTTTTTGATTGAGCCCAGTGGCAGAAGGGTCGCGCCGGAAATGGACTCGGATGCAAATTCCGAGGGCTCTCGCACATCGACCAGGGCGACTTTCTTCTGCTCCAGCCAATCGTTCAGGGTTTTTGCATCCACGGACTGCATTGTCATTTTACATGAACTTCCTAATCAAGGGTGTTCGCGACAGAAGATCAGCTGAAGCACGGCAAGTACTGCCTGTGCTTCAGCGCTGCAAAGTCGATAATAGATCATCAGGCCGCGTCGTTCTGAAGTAATCAGACCAGCATCTTTAAGTCGCGCCAGATGTTGAGACAGGGCCGACTGCGATAATCCAACGGCTTCAGCGATATCTCCGACATTTTTTTCACCGGAGACAAGGTGGCACAGCACCATCAGTCGGTTGGCATTGGCGAGTTCCTTGAGAAACCTCTCTGCTTCCGAGGCATGACGCTGCATGGCTTCATGGGCGAGGGATAGGTTTCGTTTTTCCACGTTGATACCTTATTGCAGAATTCTATTTTAGCAATATCTAAAATACTTAATCCAAATCGTAAAGTGTCTTTCCGTATGGATGCCGGTATATGCCTCGTGAAATATGCCAGATAATGATTTCTGTAATTTCGTCTATGTTTTCAAATATTTTTTGAAAAAACATGACATTCCGCATCCTTTTCATGCGAATTGCAGAATGTCATCAGTTAGACGCCGGAAGCGAATAAGGATTGCAGTTTCCAGTGGTCTGCACTGAGTGTTTTTCCGGCTTTGGAAGCGGCAGAAGAACACTCGGCATAATTTTCTTAACGAACAATGGGGGGAGTATGCCCCTTTATTTGTCCGTTTTCGCTGAAAACCAGGGAATCATGCGGGCAATAGCTTCTTCAATCCTGTCGGTTGAAACCGCGAAGCTGAAGCGCATGAATTTGTGGCCATTGACCGGGTCGAAATCAATTCCGGGCGCAGTTGCAACACCTGTATCGCGCAGCAGTTCTTCGCAAAATATCAGACTGTTGTCAGTCAGATGTCCGATATCGGCATAAACATAAAACGCGCCATCAGGGGGGGCTATATTGTTCAAGCCCATCTGTGGGAGAGCTTGCAGGAGAAGATCGCGGTTCTTGCGATAGGTCACAAGATGCCCTTCCAGCTCCTCGCTGCAATCAAAGGCGACCAGCCCGGCGTGCTGGCTCAGGGAAGAAGGTGTCAGGAACAGATTGCCCATGCGGGCACGCGCCTTGTCGATCATGTCTTCGGGAATGATCAGCCATCCCAGACGCCAGGGTGCCATGCTGAAATATTTGGAAAAGCTGTTCACGATCAGCGCTTCCGGTTCATATTCCAGAGCGCTGTGCGCTGGTTCATCATAGCTCAGACCGTGGTAAATTTCGTCGGAGATGATCCGGATATTGCGCTCGCGGCAGACGCGGACGATGGCGCGGAATTCCTGTTCCGGCAGGATGGTCCCCGTAGGGTTGGCGGGACTGGCGATAATCAGGGCGTCCGGTGCGGGCACAAGCGCTTCGATGGCGCGCGCTGTCAGTTGGAAGCATTCTTTCTCGCCACACGGGATTTCAACCGGGACCATGTGAAGGCTTTTCAGCGTGTTGCGATAGGCAACGTAACCCGGCCGGGCCAGAGCAACGCGCATGCCGGGTGTGAGGCTGGACAGCAGGGCCAGAACCAGAGCCGGTGACGCGCCACAGGTCAGAATGACCTGCTGCGGGCGGATGCTGACGCCATATGTGTCGTGATAATGCCGGGCGATCCGTTCACGAAGGGCCTGACTTTCCCAATATCCCATCGGATCTGTGGCCAGAACATGTTGTGCGCGTTCGATGGCCTTGGTCGGCGCCCCGGTGGAGGGCTGGCCAAATTCCATGTGAATGATGTCCTGTCCCTCGGCTGCGAGACGGTGGGCCAGAGCGCTGAGTTCAATGGCGTGGAACGGTGCGATTTCGGGAACGGACATGCATGACCCATGGGGTTGTCTGAAACTTTGGCCCTGATAGCAGAGATGGAATGAAAGAGGAAAAAGACCAGCACAAAGACGCTTAATCTTCTGCTGCGAACCGGGCTAAAAAGCACGAATGATATGTTCCGAGATTTTCAAGACAGAGCTTGCTTGGCGCCCGCCCGAGGATTTTCTCGGATTTGCTTCCGGAGCATCGTCCTGCGTCATGCTGGACAGCGGTGGAGAGTCGCCTGAGGGGCGCTGGTCATGGCTCTGTCCACGACCAGTCTCCACACTCGTGTTGCGACAGGGGGTTCTGAAGCGTGACGGTGTGGAAATCGCGCAGGGGACGGATGTCTGGTCTTGTATCCGTGCGATGTTGCGTCCACGCAGTGCGGAAGATCTGCCTTTTCCCGGAGGCGTGATCGGTTTGGCGTCTTATGAAGCGGGCATGCGGCTGGAGCGGATTGCGTCACGGCACATGAGCGATGAACCCGAACTCATTGCCATGCTGTGTGATGATTTTTTCGCTTTTGACCGGCTGGAAAAGCGCCTTTGGTGGGTCAGTCATTCGGCAGCGCCTGTGCCGGAAATTCCGGTCGTTCTGGACGCGGAAATCTCACAGAAGGGTTGTACATCGGATTAGATTATGAAAAAGTCTGTTTTGCACAAAAGAATTTTTCATAAGCAATAAACGAACCCGATGCAGACAGAGTGTAGCG
>NZ_CADP01000159.1 GCF_000285295.1 Komagataeibacter europaeus LMG 18890
CCTGGCCACGGCCATTGGCCGGAGCTGCATCCGCACAGGTCGGCGTGGCCGGTTCTTCAACGTGGTGGACCTGGTCAACCGGCTTGAGGCTGACAGTCGGGCGGCAAGGGCGGGTCGGCTGGCCGAACAACTCGGCCGACTGGACTTTGTCATCCTCGACGAACTGGGATACCTGCCCTTTGCCCAGTCTGGCGGACAGTTGCTGTTCCATATGATCAGCCGCCTTTATGAACAGACCTCGGTCATTGTCACCACGAACCTGTCCTTCGGTGAATGGGCCAGTGTATTCGCCGACGCCAAGATGACCACGGCACTGCTCGACCGTCTGACCCATCACTGCGACATCATCGAGACAGGGAACGAAAGCTGGCGGTTCAGGAACCGTAACTGAACCTCTCTCCAGATCCATACCTGCCCCGGCCTGTCTCCTTACGCCTACGGCTTCAGGAGACAGGCCGGCCCTTCAACAGGGGGTTAATATTGCATGCCGATCAGGGGTTATTTTTGAGTGCCGATTGACACAGATGGAAGCAGGTCGCCAATGATCGCCCCTTCTTCGTCCGTCTGATCGCCACGCATTCATAGATTTCCGCAAATACCAGCGTTGAATCATGTCCACGTCAGTCTAAAAAACCTTTTGTCAGCAGGCTCTATTCCCCATCCCTGTGGCAAGGGCTAATCTGGCCAGACGTAATTTTCAGACCGTCCAAAGGCTTGCCCGATTATGTCCGCGCTTTCCCAACTGCTTGATACCTACAGAAATCTATCCGTCACAGAGCGCGAGAAAGGCACCTACTTCGAGGAACTGATTGTCTGCTATCTGCGGACAGAGCCGAGCTACGCGGACCTGTATGACCAGGTATGGACATACAAGGACTGGGCAACCCAAGAAGGCTATGTCGCGAAAGACACGGGCATCGATCTGGTCGCCAGAACGCGGGACACCGGTGAATACCATGCCATCCAGTGCAAATTCTATGCCCCGTCTCACCGTATCAGCAAGCAGGATATCGACAGCTTTTTCACCGCCTCGGGAAAAAAGCATTTTGCCCGACGTATCATTGTCGCCACGACCAACCACTGGACCGACAATGCCGAGGCATCGCTTGCGGACCAGCATCCGCCCGTCAGCAAGATTGATCTGTATGACCTGGAAACCAGCCTGATTGACTGGTCGCAATATCAGCCCAAGATTGCTCCTATCCTGCGGGCGCAGAAGAAAGCTCGCGAGCATCAGGAAACCGCTATCCGCCGGGTTCTGGCCGGCTTCAAGAGTCATAACCGTGGCCGTCTAATCATGGCCTGCGGGACGGGCAAGACTTTCACCAGCCTGAAAATCGCGGAACAGCAGGTCGGGGCCGGTGGTCGTGTCCTGTTCCTCGTCCCTAGCCTGTCCCTGCTGTCCCAGACCCTGACCGAATGGACCCAGGAAAGTCAGGTACCGCTCCACAGCTTCGCGGTCTGTTCCGACAGTGACGTGGGAAAAAAGAAGGCGAAGAACGACGACGAGATTAAGGTCAACATCCACGAAATCCGCTACCCGGCAACCACCAGTCCCGGCCGTCTGGCGACCGAACACGCCAAACGGCATGACGACGCGCATATGACGGTCGTGTTTGCGACCTATCATTCCATCGATGTCATCAGCCATGCCCAGAAGGAGCATGACTACCCCGAGTTCGATCTGATCGTCTGCGATGAAGCGCACAGGACAACAGGGGTCACTTTCGGGGGTGAGGAAAACGATAGCGCCTTCGTCCGCGTCCATAACCAGAATTATCTGGCTGGCAGGCACCGACTCTACATGACTGCCACCCCGCGTATTTACGGCGATGTGGCGCGGGAAAAGGCTGAAAAAGAGGGGGCCATTGTCTATGGCATGAACAATGTGGCCATCTACGGGCCTGAGTTCCATGTCATCACCTTCTCCGAGGCCGTCCGGCGCAAACTGCTGGTGGACTACAAGGTCATTGTCTTGGCGGTTGACGAGGGAACCGTCAGCCGTAGTGTCCAAAAGCTTCTGGATGACCCCGATAACGGCCTGACCGTCTCCGATGCCTCCAAAATTGTTGGATGCTGGAAGGCGCTGGCGACGGGCGGATTGCCTCGTGAGGGGACGACCATACCCGAACCGATGAAACGGGCCGTTGCCTTCTGTCAGGTCATTTCTCCCGACTACAAGGGCAGGACACCCAAGGTCAGTTCCATCCAGATTGCCGATATGTTCCAGCAGGTCGTGGAGGAATATCAGGAACAGGAAGACATTGAACCTGACGCCCGTCTGGTCTGCGAAGCCGAACACGTCGATGGCGGGATGAATGCCAGCGAAAAGGAAGGCAAACTCGCCTGGCTGAAGGACGAGCCCCCGGAAGGCATATGTCGGGTTCTATCCAATGTCCGTTGCCTGTCCGAAGGGGTGGACGTGCCGGCGCTGGATGCAGTCCTGTTCCTGACCCCCAGGAATTCACAGGTGGATGTGGTCCAGTCCGTGGGCCGTGTGATGCGGGTCGCACCAGGCAAGAAGCGGGGCTATGTCGTACTGCCCGTAGTTATCCCGGCTGGGGTTGAGCCAGACCAGGCTCTGGATAACAACAAGACCTATCAGGTGGTCTGGCAGGTGCTTCAGGCCCTGCGTTCCCACGATGACCGTTTTGATCACATGATCAACAAGATGGATCTTCAGGCCAGACCTGACACATCCCGCATGGAAGTCATCGCGGTCACGAAGAAGATCACGGCTAAGACAAAGGCCCTGACAACAGGCACAACCCAGAAAGCCCATTCGTCCTACAAAATTGGAAAGAAGGCTTCATTCCCTGACGACGACAGGCAGGAAACCCTGCAATTTGAAGTTGGGGAAATTGAACGGGCTATCTATGCCAAAATCGTCAAGAAGGTCGGCAACCGTCATCACTGGGAAGACTGGGCCGATGATATCGCCCGGATTGCCCAGACCCACATCACCCGCATCAAAACCATTCTGGAGAATCCCAACAACGTGGAAGCCCGGACCTCGTTCAAGGAATTCACGTCAGACCTGCGAACGGAACTGAACGACAGCATCAGCGAGGACGAAGTCATCGAGATGCTGGCACAACATCTCATCACCCGCCCCGTGTTCGAAGCCCTGTTCGCTGGCCATAGCTTCATTGGCGACAACCCCATGTCCAGAGCCATGCAGACGGTTCTGGATGCGCTGGACAAGCACAGCCTACACAAGGAAACGGACAGGCTGGAGGCTTTCTATACCAGCGTCCGTGAACGGGCTTCGGGTATTGATACGTCCTATGGCCGCCAGAAGGTCATCAAGGAACTGTATGACGGCTTTTTCCAAAAAGCCTTCCCACGCCTGAAGGACCGCCTGGGTATTGTCTACACGCCTATTGAGGTTGTGGATTTCATCATCCGTTCCATCAATGACGTGCTGGAAAGCGAGTTCGGTCAGACCCTTGGGAGCAAGGACGTCCATATCATGGACCCCTTCACGGGCACGGGCACATTCATCACCCGGTTATTGCAGAGCGGGCTGATCACGAAGGAGCAAATGCTCCATAAATACCGGCAGGAACTGCACGCTAACGAAATTGTCCTGCTGGCTTACTATATCGCCTCCATCAATATCGAGGCTACATTCTTCGACCTAATGGACGGAACATATGAACCCTTTGAGGGTATCTGCCTAACGGATACCTTCAGGCTGAATGAACCGCATGACTTGGTAAGTGCGACCCTAGAGGACAACAACCGGCGTATCCACAAACAGAAGAAGCTGGATATCCGTGTGATCATGGGGAACCCGCCGTACTCCGTGGGGCAGGAAAGTGGGAATGATAACAACCAGAATGTGGCCTATCCCACTCTGGATGCGCGGATTGCGAAGACCTATGCGGAGCGGTCCAGTGCCACGAACAAGCGCGCCCTGTATGACAGCTATATCCGCGCCATTCGCTGGTCATCTGACCGCATTGGGGATTGTGGCGTCATCGGTTTCGTGACCAACGCAGGCTTTCTGGATGCCAATACGGCAAATGGTTTACGCCGGTGTCTGGCCGAAGAATTTTCCTCCATCCATGTGTTTCATCTGCGGGGGAACCAGCGTACATCAGGGGAAACATCTCGCAAAGAAGGTGGAAAGATATTCGATGCTGGAAGCCGGGCGCCGATTGCCATTTCCCTCATGGTTAAGAATCCAAATGCAAAGGAACAGGGTCGTATTCTGTTCCACGATATTGGGGATTATCTGACCCGTGAGCAGAAGCTGAAACGTATTCAGGAACTGGCCAGCATCAATGGCCTGACTGGCGAAGATCTATGGCAGACAATCACACCGGATGAACATGGCGACTGGCTACGGCAACGGGATGACAGCTTCGGGAATTTCATCGCTATCGGCAGTAAAGAGAAAGATGCCGGGCCTGTTTTGTTCGCGACCTATTCAGCTGGAGTCAAAACCCAGCGAGATGCGTGGTGCTGGAATGCTGGAGAAAAGGCTCTGGCAGGCAATATGCAAACCACCATTTCAGCCTATAATCAGGAACTCAAGCGTTTTAATGAAGCATACCCAGTCTCGAATAGACAGGCACGAGACAATGAGGTGGATAAGTTTATTGATACCAACCCCACTAAAATTAGCTGGACCCGCACTCTAAAGCAAGATTTTATCAAAGGGAAAGATCTTCTATATTCCTCTGATTGTCTTAGAGCCTGAATCAGAAAGCGGTTTGATTGATTTTTCGCAGAACT
>NZ_CADP01000158.1 GCF_000285295.1 Komagataeibacter europaeus LMG 18890
GATCTTTCTCCTCGTTCATGCCGCCGACATCCAGGACCGTGATGGGGCGGTTGATGTTCTGGCGGCAATACGCAGGCGCTTTCCCTGGCTGCGCCACATCTTTGCTGATGGCGGCTATGCTGGCAACAAATTGCGATCCGCGCTCGCCTCCATGGGAAAATGGACGGTCGAAATCATCAGGCGGTCCGATACGGCGAAGGGCTTTCAGATCTTGCCTCGCCGCTGGGTGGTTGAACGGACATTCGCCTGGCTGGGACGGTGCAGGCGGCTCGCCAAAGATTGGGAAAAGTCCATTGCTTCCTCAACCGCGTGGACATTGATCGCCTCGATCCGCATGCTCACACGACGGACAGCAAGGCATTGTCAAGCTTGGAAAACTTTCGGATCGGGCTCTAAGGTTTCATGATGTAATAAACCGTATCAGACAGGTCCGGCGCCAGATAATGGTAATTACCTAACCGTAACCATATCGGGGAATATTCTTGATATCCGGTGTATATTCAGGAATGTACGGATCGGCACCCAGACATTTGCAGACCGTGCCGCAGCCCCCTGCAAAAAAAGCAGGTGAATACCCGACATGATTATGGGAAATATTTCCTAATAGACTGATCTTCCAGTCAGGACGGTCCCGGTTTTTGGTCTGTCCAATCGCCAGCGCCATCGCATGCGCCATAAGGCGGACAGGGCGGCCCAGACCATCGCACACGGCATGGAGTTTTGAGTTTAGGTCACCTTTTGTCCGCCCGATATGGCGGGGAAAAACCTCTTTTGGAGCAGGGAGGCCGATGTCCGGTGCGCCTTGAGGTGTGTCGCATCGATCATCAGGCGCTTTGAACGGCCTGTCTGTTCTGTCAGGGCGACGAAGATCCGGTCAAAGACACCCAGTTGGTGAAGAAATTATCCGTGAAGACAATGTAAGATGGGCGGAACGGTCCCGGAGCAAAAAGCTTAGCCTGATACAGTAATCATGACTGGTTGATATTCACGGCACCTTAACAGATAGCGCCTCTCCGTAAGAAACGGAGAGGCGCAGGCATTGATTTTCACGTTCCGGAATTTGCGACCAGAACTGTTTAAAAACAGTTGGCCGGCATCGCAGCCGTACGGGCATGTCCATGAATTGTAATGGCGTCCCCTTTTGCCAGCACCCCCACGATCAGGGCGGTCTGTCCCGTATTCCATGCCATTGCAAGCAGGATGCCGGGAATGCCGGCATCGCCAGAGGGGGGTGACAGCATACCCATTGCATAGGATATCAGGCGGCCATACTCCCCTGCCGTATACGTCACGCCGTGACACCGGCCTGTCCTGCCCGCGGGATAGAGCAGGAACAGCGGGTCGTCTTCATACATGGCCTCGGGCGGGTAATCAGGTTCGTACCAGTCCACGACGGCATCATGGTGATGATCGCGTCCCGGCTTCATCATGATTTCCGCATCCCCTGCCGTAACGATCAGTACCAGCCTGACCCGGCAACGGGAACCTGCCGCGTGCAATGCCTTGTCCAACGTGGCCTTCAGGGGAGTGTCGTAGCCGGTTCCATTCCCTGTCAGCACGGCAACCGCACCGCAATCAGCCAGGCGTTCGCCCAAGGCTGGCGCGCCCAGCACGGCTGGCAGCACGACATGCACCGCGCCAATACGGATGCATGCCAGGACGGCAACCACGCTTTCCACCATCAGGGGCAGATGGATCGCCACCGTGTCGCCACGCTGCACCCCCTGGTCCGTCAGGGCATTGGCAAGGCGGCAGACACGTTCATGCAGGTCGCGATAGGACACGGGTTGCGTATCGGTTCCCTGCCCGGATATGGCGGGCCTGTCCGCATGGTCCCCCAGATGGCGGTCCACGCACAGGGCGGAAATATTCAGCATGCGCTGCCCGTGCGCGGGCGACGATGACATGCCATGAAGGACGGCATGGCCCGTCATTGGTGGAAATGCCCGCCCCATGGCAGGGGCTGACAGAATGGAAACGTCATCATGCATCATATGGGTCATGGTCGTGTTCCTTGGCGTTCAGTGCACGCGCGAAGCGCCATGCAGGGCTGCAGTCAGTCAACGGCGATGTTGCATGTCAATCGCCCCGGGGTATCGGGTGCCTGAAACGGCAGTTATTATGTTTATTCTTGCCCGACCCTGGCGTTCGTCTTTACTGCTCTTGTTTTTGTTGATGGGGACTGTGACAAATCCCGGTTGCAAACGGAAGACGTTTTGCCGTTTAAAAGAGTGAACACCACGAAGCGGATTGCAAAGATTGCAAAGATGAAGAAACCCGCCACCAAGACCTTTACCGGATCGCGTATCCGCCACCAGCGCACCCGTGTCGGCATGACACAGAGCGCACTGGCCCGGAAGCTGGACATATCCGCCAGTTACCTGAACCAGATCGAACATGACGCCCGCCCCCTGCCGCTGACGCTGCTTGATGCGCTGTGTGAGATCTTTTCCGTTGGCGTGGATTATTTCAGCGATACTGAAGAAACGCGCGGCATACAGGCATTGCGTGAAATACTGGCTGATCCGGTATTTGATGCCGATGCGGTAAGGCTGGACAGCATTCAGGCGGCGATGCGCGTGGCACCCGACCTGTGCGCGCAGTTCATCCGGCTCTATCGCGCCTATCTGCTACGGCAGGAACATACGGCCGCCCCCCTGATCGGCCCNNCCTGCCGCAACACGGCGGGGTGCGGGATGCGCCCGACCGGGTGGAACCCTACGAAGCCGTCAATGACTGGGTGCAGGCCCAGCGCAACTATTTTGATGAGGTGGACCGCACGGCCGAACGGCAGGCCGAACAGATGCGGCTTGATGCAGGCAATCCGGGCGAACAACTGACCCGCTACCTTCTGGACCGGCATGGCATCCGCACCGAAATCGACCTTGGCCTGGGGCAGAAGGGCCTGATGTGGCACATGGACCGACGGCACCGCACCCTGTTCCTGTCACGCATCATCCCGTCGGAAAGCAGCACGTTCTGGATGGCGCAGGCACTGGGGCAGCTTGAACACCAGGGGGTATTTGCCCGCACGATCCGCCGTTCCCGCCTGCATGAAACCGAAGCAAGGGGACTGGCGCGCGTCTACCTGACCAATTATTTCGCCGGTGCGCTGCTGCTGCCCTATGAACGTTTCCGGACAACCGCCCGTGACGTGCGCCATGACCTGGAACGGTTGCAGCGCCATTTCGGGGTCAGTTTCGAACAGGCCTGCCAGCGGCTGAGCACCATGCAACGCCCCGGAAGCGAGGGGATTCCGTTCTACTTCCTCAAGACGGATATCGCGGGCAATATCCTGAAAAGCTTCAGCGCGAACCGTTTTACCCAGTCCCGTTTCGGCGGCCCCTGCCCGCTATGGAATATTTTCCGCGCCTTCAGCACGCCCCAGCAGGTGCAGGTCCAGCTATCCCAGACGACCGATGGCGCGCTGTACCTCAACATCGCGCGGACAGTGGGGCGCAGCAGCATATCCTACCTTGACCGCCCGCGCCTTACGGCTGTGGTTCTGGGCTGTTCGATTGCGGACGCCCGGCACCTTGTCTATTCCGCCGGGCTGGACCTGCATGACCCGCGCATGATCATTCCCATCGGGCCGGGCTGCCGTGCCTGCACGCGCGAAAACTGCCATCACCGCGCGCTGCCGATGGTCGGGCACCGTGTCGATATTGATAACGAGGGACGTGGCATCGCGCCCTATCGCACGGCATTGTAAAGGCTGTCTGAAATGATAAGGGTGTTTTTTGGGTGTCGCCTTTTTTCAAAAAGGCGACGTCTTTCGAAGCTTTTTGAAAAAAGCTTCACCAAAAACTTTTATAATTTCAGTGGGACAAATGCAAAACGGCTTCCGTGATACCGGAAGCCGCCTGTCATATATCCTGTCCCCATCGTATTCGCGGGGACAGGGAAACGGGGTCATCAGGCCTTCTGCGTCGATGCCCTGAAGATCTGTTCGATGGACTTCGCGAGGGCTGCGTCAAATTCCGCATCCGTCATGGTGTAGCGCAGGTCTTCGAGCAGCGCGCGTGAGAAACTGGCGATCATGCCATGGTTTTTCGCCAGCCGCTGACACGCTTCATCACGTGGATACCCACCGGACAGCGCCACGACGCGCTGCACGCGCGGGTGCCTGATCAGGTCAAGGTAAAGATCGGCCTTTTCGGGGATCGAGACCTTGATCATCACCTGGTAGTCACCGGGCAGCGCATCAAGCCCACGGTGCAGTTCGTCATGCAGCAGGGCTTCCGCCCCTGCCTTGTCCGGGCTTTTGATCAGGACTTCGGGTTCCATGATGGGCACGAGGCCACGGGCGGCAATCTGCTCGGCCAGGGCAAACTGCTGCTTCACGATGGCGGCGACACCCTCACGCTCGGCCAGGCGGATGACCGAACGCGCCTTCGTGCCATAGATGCCCTTGCTGATCGCCTGGTCCAGCAGGGGCTCAAGGTTGGGGATGGGCTTCATCATCTGCACGCCGCCCGCTTCGGCCTCCAGCCCCTTGTCCACCTTCAGGAAGGGGACGACGCCCTTTTCCTTCCACAGGTAGGTGGGAACCGGCGTGTCCTTGACCAGCCCGTTCATGGTCTGCTCGAACAGGATGGCGGCGAGGATGCTTTTGCCCGTGAAGGCCGGGGCGGTAATGACCCTGACCCGCATTTCGTGCATCAGGGCAAACATCTGCGCATCGGTGCTGTAGGCGCTGTCCGGTATGCCGTAATGCCGCAGCGCCCCCGGTGTTGATCCCCCGCTCTGGTCCAGGGCCGCGATGAAACCCGCGTTCTCCGACATGTTCTTGCGCATCTGCTCAACAGGCATTTCTATCTATCCTATGTTCAGTATTTATATA
>NZ_CADP01000157.1 GCF_000285295.1 Komagataeibacter europaeus LMG 18890
TGGGACACAATGAGGTATGTCGATGATATGTAGCCGAGAGGGTAGAGTGCAGGATGAAGATCATCAGAACGGCCATCGTGATGGCGATCATTGCAGGCACGAGTGCCTGTTCGTCCACGGGTGATGCTTCCATAAAAAAAACAACCATCGCGGAAGTTGATCAGAATATTCATGATGGTGTGACAACTTCATCCCAGGTGCGTCAGATTTACGGTGAACCGGGGCAGAAAACCTATGAAGATGGTTATGAGGTCTGGATTTATAGTTTTACGTCCGGCAGGGAGGATGGTCTTTCAATAGCGCAGGACGTAGTCGGGCTTGGCATGCTTGGAGAAAGATCAAATAACAAAAGCAAGATGCTGACTGTTGTGTTGAGTAACGGGATCGTGCTGAAGCATAGTTTTGCCACCTCGCATTTCAGTTCCAGCAGTGGCTTGAGGTAGTAATATCGCAGGCAGTTAATGGTTTGGTATGAATGTATTGATCTGGGTAAGGCATGCAGCCGGGGCTGACTATAATCAAGACGTGTGTCGCAGAACTTAAGTTGGAAGAAACCACCTGCATGGTCCGTAGTAGTGGGTCGCGGTAAGTGCGTATTCGCATGTCTCCTGATCAGAAACACAGCTATACGCGCTCCAGACGTATATCCCCCTTTAAGTCACTGCATTGACGGGTAAGCGGTCCTTTTGGTGACGAAACCATGGGACCATGCGGCGGATGGCTTCTTCAATCTGTTCCGTTGCGACCGCAAAGCTGAAACGGATGAAGTATTTCCCGTCTATGGGGTCGAAATCAATGCCCGGTGCTGTCGTAACACCCGTATCCAGCAACAGGCGCTTGCAAAACGCCATGCTGTCATCCGTCAGATGCCGGATATCGGCATAGATATAGAACGCTCCATCTGGTGGCGCGATATGGCGCAGCCCCATTTCGGGCAGGGCACGCAACAGCAGGTCACGATTGCGCCGGTAGGTTTCCATATGCCCTTCAAGCTCATCGCGGCAGTCGAAGGCGGCAAGGGCCGCGTGCTGGCTGAGGGCGGCGGGCGGCAGGAACAGATTACCCATCCGCGCGCGGGCGGCTTCCACCTTGGCTGGCGGGACAACCAGCCACCCCAGCCGCCACGGCGCCATGCTGAAGTATTTGGAAAAACTGTTTACCACCAGCGCATCGGGATCATATTCCAGAATACTGTGCGCGCGTTCGCCAAAACTCAGGCCGTGATAGATTTCATCCGATATGATGCAGATCCCGTGCGCGCGACAGACGTCAACAATGCGCCGTATTTCATCTGCAGACAGGATGGTACCGGTGGGGTTGGCCGGACTGGCCAGGATCAGCCCGTCGGGAGCGGGATCAAGCTCTGCAATGGCATGGGGGGTCAACTGGAAGCGTTCTTTTTCCCCACATGGGATTTCGACCGGTTCCATATGGAGTGAGCGTACCACATTGCGGTAGGCCACATAGCTCGGTCGCGCCATGGCCACACGCGCGCCGGGCACAAAACTGGTCATGAGCGCCAGAACCAGCGCGGGTGATGCGCCACAGGTCAGGATAATCTGTTCAGGCTGGAGCGAAACGCCATATGTTTCGTCATAGTGAAGGGCGATCCGTTCCTTCAGGGGCTGGCTTTCCCAATAGCCCATGGGGTCGGTCGCCAGTACGTGCTGGGCGCGTTCGATCGCCGCGCTTGGCGCGCCGGTGGAAGGCTGGCCAAATTCCATATGAATGATGCTGCGCCCCTGCGCGGCCAGTTCATGCGCCAGTGCGCTGATGGACAGCGCGTGGAAGGGATCGATTGGCGGAACAGGCATCATGACCTCAAGGTGAAAAATAGACTTATAGGGTGATGATCGCCCTGCGACCAGAAACCGCCCTTGGAAATCAGGCGGCCTGCCCACCGTTTTCTACGCGACGTGCCAGTTCCTGCCAGGAACGTGTTGTGAAGGGCAGAGGCTGTGGAGTTTACAGAATTCCATATATGATGCTATAAGGCATTTTATATGCCAAATATGAGTGATAGTAATGGGCTCACCAAAATCCCGCGCGGCTCTTGAGCGACTGGGGCGTGACCTTCGTGGCGCGCGCCTGCGGCGCGGCATAGCGATAGCCGACCTGGCCGCTCGTGCCGGCACGTCAGCAAGTTCCATCGCGCGCCTGGAAAAGGGAGACCCGGGTGTGGGGATCGGCACTCTGGCCGACGTGCTGGTCGTGCTTGGTCTTCTGGACCGGTTGGCCGACCTGATTGATATCCGCAAGGATGATCTGGGACTGGCGTTGGCTGCTGAACGTCAGCCTCGTCGAGGCCGGTCTTCTGCGACCACGTTACGCAGGCAGCAGGATAAGGATAAGGCCACGCATGGGGGAGCGGATGTTATTGATATGGACGGTGCTTCGTTCTGATGCCTGATTTCAGCGCCCATGTCGTTCTTGGCAACAGCCTGACTCCCGTGGGTCAACTGCGTTTTACGCAGGCAGGTCCACGGCAGTTTTCGACCTTCACTTATGATCCGGCCTGGGTCGAGAATTCTCGGGCCTTTGCCATCCAGCCAACCTTTCCCCTTGGCTCTGGGCCGTTTCATGCGGCTGGCCAGCCAGGGAACGTGCGCGATGCCCTTGCGGGTGTCTTTGCTGATGCTGCGCCCGACAGTTGGGGGCGCAGGCTTCTCGAGCGTGCCTACGGTAATGGGCTTTCCGAGTTTGAATATCTCACACTGTCGGATGACGTATGTCGGCAGGGTGCGCTTCGTTTCGCCGATGATAACGGAGAAATCATTCGTGGCGGCGCCGATGACATCATACCGCGTCTGGTCGATCTTGCCGCTATTACGGCTATCGCGCGGGCATATGAACAGGGCAAGGACATATCCGAAAGGGATATGCAGGCGCTCGCTGGTGCAGGTGGTTCGGGTGGGGCGCGACCGAAGGCCAATGTTCGGGACGGCGATGTGCTCTGGCTTGCAAAATTTACCTCGGTTCACGACCAGTGGCCAATAGAACGTATTGAAGTTGCCACGCTTCGTCTGGCAAGAGCATGCGGAATCCGGACGCCAGAGGTCAGGCTGGAACTGGCTGAAACGCCGTTTCCTGTGGCTCTGATCCAGCGGTTTGATCGGCGTGGGGCTGGCCGGATTCCTTATATTTCGGCGAGGACTGCTCTGGGGAAAACCGGAACGGAACTGGGTTCCTATACGGAGATTGTCGATTTTATCCGGACCTATGCCGCCGATCCCCAGGCAGAGTTCCGCGAACTCTTCCTGCGTCTGGTTTATACTATTCTCGTGTCAAATAAGGACGATCATCTGAAAAATCACGGATTTCTCTATGTGGGCGCTGGACACTGGCGGTTATCCCCCGTTTTCGATGTGAATCCAGCACCCGACCGTAACCCGCATCTGGAAACGGCGATACTGGAGGGCGGTCCGCATGATCGGTCCATCCGTCTGGCACTGGAGGCGTGTGAATTCTTCGAAATTACCCCTGCTGAGGCCCGGCAGATGATCCGCGTGACAGCGCGGCGAATTTCGGATGAGTGGAGGCCTGTTCTGCGAGAGGTTGGTGTTTCCGGGGCGATGGCGCGTCATTATGAAGCCGCCTTCATAAACGATCAGATCGGGATCGCGCTAACGATCTGATAGTCACATATGACTGATAATATCGTATAATATACCAGATACGACACATAAATTTGTCGAATCTATCCCTGCCAGACGTCGCCGCGCTATTGATCGAACAGCATGGTCAACATCATTGTGTCCGCAATGATCGGGATGTGAGGCCGTCAGGAAAATATCGGTCACCTTCTACCCAATGGTAAATTCGAGTTCCGATTGTTCATCAATGGCGCGCAGGGTTTCATACAATCCTGCGGCCACGCCTCTACCTTCCACGATCTCATCCGCCAGTTCATCCAGAACGCCGGCAAACGCTTCATCGGTCGCGAGACCGAAAACATTCATGCGCTCGCTTTTTCTGCGTTCGATCTCGCTGTTTGCTGTTCCCGAGGGAAATACGGTGGCGAGCATCCGCAGGGCTCGAGCAAAGTGGATCCGTTTGTAAAGGCGCGAACGGAGCGCCGTGTCGCCAGGCGTCGTCGAGAAAGACCAGAGTTCGATTGGCCCCAGGACGTTCACCAGAAGCTGTTCATACTTTGCTTCTCCGGCCGACATGTCCACGAAGAACGGCGCACCATTCTTTCCCGGACCCGGCAGTGCGTTGCGGATCACATAGGCGCTGGCATCGGACAGCTTAAAGCGTCGGATAAGGCTGTCTGCCGTCTCCTGATCACCGCATTTGAGGACCCATCGGGCGGTTGATATCTTGTAAAGGTCCTCGCTGAAATCGGTATGGTTCTGTGAAATGAAGGCGAGTTGGACGTTGTGCTTGCGCCCCTCGCGGCCGTCGCGGACAGCCTGCTTGTCTACCTGGGGCGCTGGTTCGGTACGGTGCCACTCATCGAAGTCGACACGCTTCGTCGTTTCATACATCTCAGTGAAGCGGGCGAGATGATAGTCCCGCATGGACGGGGGCATATGCGGGTCGTCGGCATAATCGGGATGGAGAAAGAAATTCCGGGCCAGGATATGGCGGCCAAGCATATACATGAGCGCTGTCTGGCGGTTGGCCGCGGGAGAGCCGGATGGTGCCACCTCGGCAAGATCGAGAACGATCACGCGCGCGTCCCCCATATCCAGCCTTGTCGGGGACGCCAGCATGGGAAAATTCTTGATCACGTTCATGATGTAGCGATCAAACGTGTCGATCAGGCTTTCTCCAGTTTCCAGGGTGATCTTGGAATAGCGTTTTTCGATTTCCGGGCTGCGGGCCGCAATCAGCAGATCCTGCAGGACCGGTACTGCATGGCGCTGGGCAAAACCTGCAAGGCGGTATTCCCTGAGATTGACAAGGGCATCGACGACATCCCGCCACCATGTCGGATCGTCCTC
>NZ_CADP01000156.1 GCF_000285295.1 Komagataeibacter europaeus LMG 18890
TCCATACAATATAGGAAGTATTTTAAGATCTAACAGGCCCTAGTTTATAAGTATCTATTTGGAATAGAAGGACATGATGAGCAATACATAGAAAAGATAACAAAATTCCCTCACCAAAACAGAGAAACATTCAAAATAGGTAGCCTTCGTTACAATTCCGGACAAGAAACAAATATTGAAATAAATATCGGATCTCTTAGTCAGTACAATACATTTTTTAACAAATCCATTCCCCTTGATGGTCTTTTCATTGGTGCCAATAGATATGCACAGTCCTACCAAAAGGTAACTCAAATACCAACAGAACCAATGATGCCAGACATAGCCATTAGACAGTGGCTAGCGATTTTTAAGAACAAAATGAACGGTACATATAGTAACGAATCGCCGAACATGAAAATGAAGCAATCATTAATTTCCATGGCAATGTTTGGCCCAGGCAATATTAATTCACCTCCAATACCAGCACTATCAGACGCTTATAATGGATTTATAGATATTTTAAAAAAAATACTTCCAGAGTCTTTGGGATTCAAACAGCTGTCCATTAGAACTCCTGACATTGTTATGATTACAGATACAGGAGAGTGGCTCATAGATGAGGCTTCAGGAGGAGTATCCTCGTTATTAGACCTTGCCTGGCAAATATATCTATATTCTATAGGGAAAAATAAATTTACTATAATAATAGATGAGCCAGAAAATCACCTCCATCCGTCAATGCAAAGAAAACTCATGAATAGTCTTCTTGATGCATTTCCTAATGCACAATTTATAGTGTCCACGCATAGCCCCTTTATAGTTTCTTCAGTTAAAGAATCATACGTGTACGTTCTTCAATATAAAAATGAGCGCATACATGGAAAAAATCCCATACCATTAGAGCATGGAATATACAAGCAAGATGAAGAAAGATTTGTATTTAGTCAAAGGTTAGATTTATTTACAAAATCTGGAACAGAAAGTGAAGTTCTGCGAAATGTCTTGGGTGTACCCGTAACAATTCCAGATTGGGTTGCTGACGAGATTGAGACTATCATCGACCGGTATCGAGAAGAACCATTTTCTACAGAATCATTAGACAAAATGCGTGGCGAACTCCGCCAATTGGGACTGGATGAACATTTTCCCGAAGTCATCTCCAAGATTGCAAACTGATATGATTGAATTACAAAAAGGTCCCGAACCCGAAGTTTTGAGCAAAAATGCTGCAACATGGACCAGCGTTGTGCTAGAAAAAATAGCAAAAGGAGAAGATCCCACGGCAACAGAGAAAAGCCATTATCGACATCATGAAATAAAAGATGCCCTTAAATCCGAAACATTTAAAAAATGCGCTTATTGTGAAAGCATATTCTTACATACTGGATTTGGGCATGTTGAACACATTACGCCCAAGTCTTCTAAGCCTGAATTGTCCTTTAAATGGGAAAATCTAACTCTCGCATGTGAAGTATGCAATATAAATAAGGGAAAAAAAGAAGTAATAGACCCGTATGAGACAAATCCAGATGACCATTTTACGTTTGAAGGCCCAGTTATAATTCCAAAACCGGGAAGCGATCTTGCTTTTATGAGCGAGACGACGTTAAAATTGAATCGTTCAGAACTAATTGAATACAGAAAAAATAGGAAAAATGATCTATATTATTTAGTGGAAGCACTAAGAAAATCGACAAGCGAAGAAAAAAGAGAGGCAATAGCTAAAATAATTAGCGAAAAAATATCAAAGAATGCAGAATATTCTGCAATGATGTCACATCACGCTAGAATATATATATGATATAACGAGTTTTATTTAAGGGCATGAACATGACAGCGTCATGTTCATCTCCGATTATGTGAAAAATTACTATAATATTTATTAAATATCACATATATTGATTTTTTATACTGTTCCTCTTAACAAATCCGCAGCATCTATGCCCAGTGCTCGGGCCAGCCGATCCACGACCTCAATGGAAGCCGCATACTGGCACCTCTCCAGCGAACTGATGTAGGTCCGGTCGATCTCAGCAAGATGAGCAAGTTCCTCCTGCGACACCCCACGCTCACGCCGGTATCGTTTGAGGTTTGCTGCCAGAATCTCCCGTATGTTCATACGAAACAAGGCAACCTCTTGCAGAGTATTTAACCACGGAGTATTCTCTACATTCCCAAGCGGACACTGAGGCGCGCGGCACCGACAGCCTTCCTCTTCCGTAGGATCCTCCCTTTCATGAAGTGAATCATGCGGTTACGTGATGCGACCTTCGCTCTATGCAGGCTCGTTCCGTTTCTGAAATCCTCGGCTTCTCACAAAATCAGCGACAAACGGACCTGATCCGGGAGGCCGCCCCATGCCGCTCGACGTCTGGCAATCAGAGACCGACCGTACCGCTCTCAAACGCCTGGATGAAGCCGGTTTCGCCGGAGCCTTCATGCGGCGCTGGGCCACCTATCGCAAGGATCACGCCGAGACGGCGCGTCTGATCGCAGCAGGCGCACCCAATCCCAACACGGAATGGGATGCCTTCTGCCAGCGCTGGAGGATACGTTTTCCCTCATAACCCGAAAATACCCGTCACCCGCGTGCCCGTGATCTGGCGACCGGGCGTCACCTCCAGCGTCATCAGTGTGACGCACTCTGTTGACGGCTTCGCCCCGCCTGCCCTTCCCTCATGGCGGTCACTGGGCCATCCCCTGTTCGATCAGGCCGACCACCTGGGCCGTGCCATCGTGGTAGCGACGCCCTCCGCCACGTTCAGTCTTTCCCTTCATGGCGCGGCCGCCGCCTGCCCGGCAGTCCATATCCCCATTGATCTCTCCTACCGCCGACGAAGCGATGAGGCCGCCCGCTTCTGTGCCCATGTGCTGGGCTATCGCCTGCCAGCACGCCATCCCCGCCGGATTACCCCGACACGCTGGCGGCAGCTTGCCCTACGCCTGCATGCCTTCGATCTCGATGCGGCGGGTGCCAGCCTGCGCGACATTGCATCAGAACTGCTCGACCCGGACGCCCGGACCATGCCCGACGATATGTGGCGCGATTCCGCCCTGCGTACCATGGCCCGCAGCCTGCGTGACGAAGGCAGCGCACTTGTCCATGGCGGATATCTCTCGCTACTGGACGGACTCTGACCACCCTCCTTTCCGGCCTTATCCTGCGCTCCATTACGCTATTGGGGTGGAGGAATTCGCGCACGTCATTTCCTCCACTCCCAGACCGCCTCTTTCCCGGCAGCCTCCCCTTACCGGCTCAGCTTCGCACCCGGAGCAAGCCACACGCACAGGGAGGCTTTCATGACCGACATCCCGAAACCCAAAGCGGGCGCACCCGTGCCGTCAACACAACCGATGCCCGAAATCGCTGTCCCAGCACGCCCGCCAACGTCCCCGGCGCGTATCCTGCGTCCCTACCTGCGCGGAGGCGAGGCTGCCGAACTGATCGGTGTCTCCATTCGCACATTGGAAAAATACCGCTGCACCGGCGGCGGTCCACCGTTTCTGAAAGTCGGCTTTCGCGTCCTTTATCTGCGCGAGGATGTGGAAGCATGGCTTCAGCGCCATCGCTGCCGCAACACTTCCGACGACAACTATGTCGCCGCCCTGCGTGAGATGCCCTCGCGGAGGAACAGATCATGAGGGCAGATGATCCGAATCTGACCACGGTCGAACTAACCTTCATCGAAAAGCGCATCGAACACTGGATTAGGTTCGGCAGACCGGTCTCCGACCGCGTGCTCGACAAACGCCGCCGCCTGCTGAGTTTCATCCCCGGCAGCACATTCGGCTTCATCCGCTGGGCCGCCAATGATTACGGCACGGTCGTCTCCTGTCTCGCCATCGTGCGCACCGTGGAACGGGGTACCGCTTTTCAGACCGTGCCCTTTGTCTGGCCCGGTGGCGACCTGCTGTTCGACGTATCGGGCTGGCCGCAGGTGAAGCATGTTCTGGAGGTGATCGACCAGATCGAACGCTTCGGCTTCGATCCCTGCGCCGTCTCTCCCGATCACTGGCGGCATGTCCATAACCGCATCACCGCCGGACAGGAACCACGACCCTACACACAGACCCTGCACGCGGCATGGCTGAAGCGTGCGAGGCTGGTGTCATGACCCGGCGCGCCTGGTTCGTTGCCACGTATTTCGTGGTGCTGGCGGTGGGTGTGTCCGCCGCAATGCATGTTGCGCCCCGGCTGCTGTGGAACGAGACGGCCAGCGTCCCGGTGGGACTGTATCGGCTGCGTGCTGAAGGTGGCTTGCATGTCGGGGATCTTACCGCCCTGCGCCTGCCCGACCGGCTGGCCCTGTTGCTGTCACAGCGCGGCTATCTGCCGTTCGGCGCCCTTGCTCAAACCCGTCGCGGCCCTACCAGGACAGACCGTATGCCGGACAAACGGCAGTATCACGATTGATGGCAGGCCCGTCGGCGACGCGCTGACCCGTGATCATCGGGGCCGTCCGCTGCCCGTCTGGCAGGGATGTCGTCGTCTGGAACAGGACGAGATTTTCGTCATGAATCCGGCAGAACCGCGCAGTCTGGACGGGCGCTATTTCGGCCCGCTTCCCGCCAGCACGGTGATGGGACGCGTAATCCCGATCTGGGTGTTAAGCGGCATGGAAAAGTGACCCCTTCGGAAGAGGGACAGGCAGCCAAAAACGACCCCTTTCTGAGAAACGGGTTCACGATGGCCTTCATGCTGAATGGAGGCCCGGTTTGGGATGCTTGTTGTGGAAACAATTGGAAAGATCCGTCGCGCGCATTTTGTCGAAGGAAAGGCGATCAAGGCGATCTGCCGGGACCTTGGGATATCGCGGCAGACGGTACGCAAGGTGATCCGGTCGGGACAGACGTCTTTTGACTATCACCGAGAACGACAGCCTCTTCCCCGGATTGGTCCATGGGAGGGAAGATTGTGCGCTCTTCTTGAGGAGAACGTGGCGCGTCCGGCCCGCGAACGGCTGAGCCTCATCCGTCTGTTCGAACTGCTGCGTGAGGAAGGATATGAAGGAAGCTATGATGCCGTAA
>NZ_CADP01000155.1 GCF_000285295.1 Komagataeibacter europaeus LMG 18890
GAACCTATGACGATATCGTTGATATCGCCTGCCATGCCTGGAACCAGCTCGTCAATCAACCATGGCGCATCATGTCAATCGGACTGCGCAATTGGGCTCATGGGTTATAGCAATCAACGGTTGGTATGAGGCCCCACACGTCTGGTGATCGAAGCAGCCCGCGCGGCATCGACAACCACACGATGGAGCTGCCGTGTGCTGATGGGCCTCATGGTGTCCTGGCCGGGAAAAAGCCAGCCACCGGAATGCATCACGCCCTGCTGGCGTCCGGCCTTCCACCACTCCCGCAGCAGGGGCAGAAGGTCTGCCGGAAGCATGGCGTTGCGATATCGTCCCCCTTTGCCCCGTTCGACCCTGAGCAGCATGCGCTCGCTGTCGATATCGCTGATCTTGAGAGCGGCGACCTCGGCCACCCGCAGGCCTGCCCCATAGGCGACCGACAGGGCGGCCTGATGCTTGAGGCATACGGTCGCGTTGAGCAACCGGGCAACTTCATCGCGGCTCAGCACGACGGGCAGGTTGCGGGGCTGCGCTACCCGGACCAGCCTGCGTGCAAGGTCGGGGCGGTCGAGCGTCTGGGTGAAGAAAAACCGCAGCGCCGACACGATGGCATTCATGGTCGGTGTCGGCATGCCCGCCGCGTTCTGCGCAATCTGGAACTGGCGCACATCCTCGACTGTTGCCGTGTGGGGTGAGCGGCCCAGAAACGTGGCGAAACGGCCGACATCGCGAAGGTAATTGCGCTGCGTCTCCCGGGAGAACCGCCGCACCGCCATGTCATCAAGCAGGCGCTGGCGAAGGGGACTGATTGCAGCAATGCACAGGGACTCTGTCATCATCCGGCTCCTTCTGGTGGGAAGAAGCCAGAGTGCTTGGCCCGATCAGGACAGTTCCAAATAAAACAGATCGCTCACGCCGTGGTGACAGGCCTGCACACCGCACCAATCCCGCGCAGCGGGTTCGTTCTACCCCCCCATTGCCGCCATTAGTCTACGCTTCGAAACCCCTGACAGCCCGAAGTCAGTCATCACACAGTTTGGACACTCCACTCGCGTGCATCGCTGAGCGCCCAGTCGCGTCGACATGACGGCTTCAAGCCTCAATGCGCACGAGAATCTTTTTCCCTTTAATGCGCCCGTGCTTCAGGGCGGAGAGGCTTGCCGGCAGGTCATCGAACGCTGTGACAATATGCTGCTGGAGGTCCAAGGCACCAATCCCGACTGCGGCGAGCAAGTGCGCTCCGGCCTGACGCCACTCCCGCCAGTCCTCCGCCGTCGCATGGCCGTGCGCGCTGTTCAGCGCGACTTCATGCAGGGATAGCGCCGTCGTGAACGGCGGCATTGGAGGCGATTCCAGCCGATCCTGAATGCAGACCAGATGCCCATTATACCCCACCAGCGACGCCAGACCGCGTGCATACGCTCCGTTCGTGGTGTCGAATGCAGCAAAGAGGCGGCGCGGCCCGAGTGCTACGGTCAATTGCGCATGCCAACCCTCATCGCGATAATCGAACATACCGGCAATACCCAGCGCCAGCAGCCGATCGCGATGAACCGGCGACGCGGTCGCCCAGACACGCCAGTTCCGACGCAATGCCAGTTGCATCAGGATCAGCGACACAGCGCCGCCAGCCCCGGTCACCAGCACATCCCGGTTCGGCATATCCGGTACCTTGGCGAGCGCCTGCCACGCCGTCAGCCCCGGACAGGGAATTCCGGCGGCGCTCTCGTCGCTGACACCGTCGGGAACGACCAGCGCACAATCAGCGTCTATGGTCGTATACTCCGCGAAGCTGCCCGGTTTACCGAGCCCCTGATGATATGCGACCCGCGTTCCCAGAGGGATACCCACGCCGTCGCCGACCTCCGCGACGATTCCGACACCGTCCACGCCCGGCACATGCCCCGGCCTCCATCCGTCGGGACTGGCGGCAATGACTTTCCAGTCAACGGGATTGAGTGCGATCATGGTGTTACGCACGACGATCTCACCCGGTCCTGGAAGCACGGCGACCCGCTCCTCGAGCAAAAGCTGCTCGGGCTCGCTCGGCTCTTGCCAGGTCCATGCGCTGTATGTGTGTGCTGACGGGGTCATCCCTGACGTCCCCTTTCACGCTGTAAAAGCAATGTCGGCCGCTCCCCGAAGCGGAGATTGCCCTTCAGGGAATATCCGCATTTCTCTGCCACCCTGCGGGATGCCCCATTTTCCGGCGCCATGATGCAGACCGTGCGGTCCACGCCGCGCCCGTCCGTCCGTCCATGCCAGAGCAGCCCGAAGCGCTTCAGTCGCAAATCCTTGGCCATGCGCCCAGCGCGCCAGAACCCATCCTGCCTCTGGCACCGCGCCCAAAGGCGGCTCGACGGGGCGCTTCAGATCAGCGAAGCCGACATCGCCGACATAGCGGCCATCCGCTTTCGTGCGGACGCACCAGTATCCATATCCCAGGATATCCCAAAGGCCCCGATAACGGAGAAAGCGAAACCAGCTTTCCTGTTCCGACGATAGAACACCGCTGATGTGACGAACGACATCCGGATCGCTCCACATCGCGTGCAGATCATCGAAATCCGTCGGCTGATGGAGCGAGAGACGCAATCTCTCAGTTTCGATCACACTGGTCTCCCTTCCCGATCACCAACACACAGGCACGTTCCACAGCATGCCGGAGCGGTTCCATGTCGCCCTCGGTCGTGATCCAGAGCGTTGCCCCTTCGAGTTGCGCAAGGGTATCCGCTGCAACGGACGCCGGTTCGGAAATCGTCCCGGCTTCCAGAATCCCGGTCATCGCATCGCGTAATCGCGCGAAAAACGCCCGTACCGCTTCCTGAGCGTCCGGCATCTGCGCCGTCACGCCATAAGCGAGATGCAACCCCACGCAGCGCCCCCGTGTCTCGAACGTCTCCGCAATCCGCCCGATCAGCGTCCGCCAGGCAGCACGCCAGTCCGCCGCTGGATCCGGGAGATCGGCCAGCACGTCGTCGAGCGTCAGGGCCAGCACTGCTGGCACCAGAGATTCCTTCGACGGAAAGCGTGTGTAGAGGCTTTGCGGACGCAGACCCACGCGATCGGCCAGATCGCGCATGGATGCCCCTTCGTAGCCATATTCGCGAAACAGTTCGCGGGCTTCAACAACAATCCTGTGGATAGGAACGGGTTCTCTCATTTCGCCTTTGACTCACGAACAGTCGTTCGCCACAGTAGAGCCCATGGCGCTGCCGGGCAAGCTCCGTCTGTCTCCTGCCCTCTTAATTTCCAATCACAGGACACTCCGTGATGCTTCTCTATGATCTGGACGTCTCCGGAAACTGCTACAAGATCCGGCTTTTCGCGGCCCTGACCAATACGAAGCTGGACCTTGTTCCTGTCGATCTCGCGGCAGGTCAGAACCATGATCCAGATTTTCGGAAACTGAACCCGTTTGGGGAAGTGCCCGTCCTGGTTGATGGCGACCTCACACTCCGGGACTCCCAGGCCATCTTGGTTTACCTTGCCGGTCGGCTGACAGACCGCAGCTGGTGGCCAGAAGACGCTATGTCACAGGCCACCATTACACAGTGGCTTTCCGTGGCGTCGAGCGAGGTTCGCAACGGCCCCAATGCCGCCCGTCTGATCCGGAAATTCGGTTACCCCCTCGATATGGGCACCGCCATGCGCTGGACCGACCGGCTCCTGCCGCTGCTCAATGCGCATCTCGAGACACAGGACTGGTTTGCGCTCCGCCGGCCTACAATTGCCGACTGCGCTCTCTTTCCCTACCTCGCACTGGCACCCGAAGGCGGTATCAGCCTTACCCCCTACCCGGCTCTTACGCGCTGGTTCGATCGCATCTGGACTCTACCGGGTTTTATCCCTATGCCGGGTCTCTACGGAGATTGCTGAGGCATGAAGGCAGTTCCTGCCGTCTTGAGGTCACATCACAGCAACATGTGCAGAAAGCAAACATCTAAGCGGGAAACATCAGCCATGTTCGGCATGAATCGTCCCCAATGACTTCCTCGGCCACAGAGTATACAATGCTGGCAGAAAAAGGAGTGTCAGCACGGTACCGGCGGCAGTTCCGCCAATCAGAGTAAATGCCAGTGCTCCCCAAAAAATCGACTCAGTCAGTGGAATGAATGCCAGGACTGCCGCCAGGGCCGTCAGGATGACAGGGCGTGCCCGTTGTACAGTGGCTTCGACAACTGCATCGGAAAACTCCATGCCGTCCGCCAGATTAGTGTGGATCTGACCAATCAGAATCAGCGTATTGCGCATCAGGATGCCTGACAGACCGATGAGACCAAGGATCGCATTAAACCCGAAGGGCTGGTGAAACAGGAGAAGCGTGGGAACCATTCCGATGAGGCCGAGAGGTGCCGTCAGAAAGACCATCGTCATCGCCGATAGAGATCGGGTTTCGACAACGATAACCCCGAGCATGAGCAGAATCATGATCGGAAAAATCGGTGCCATTGCTGCGTTGGCCTTCGCGGACTCTTCGGTATTACCTCCCGTTTCAATACGATACCCTTCTGGAAGTGTCGTTCGCAAAGGCTGCAGCACCTTCTCCAGTCGCGCGGCGACCTCGGGCGGCTGAAGCTGATCATTGATATCCGCCTGCACGGTCATCGTCGGAATGCGATCTCGCCGCCACAGAACTGATGGTGTGGACGGCTCCCTGTGGTCCTGAGAGGATGCTGAGGAGTTGAATGTCAGTGAAGGAAACCATCATGCGTCAGTTGGTCCGTATCGGCATGGATACCTCGAAAAAAGTGTTTCAGCTCCACGGCGTGGATGCCGAAGAGCGGGTTGCGCTAAGCCGGAAACTGAGCCGACATCAGATGATCCGGTTTTTCGAGAAACTGCCGCCGACAGTGATTGGCATTGAAGCTTGTGGGGCTTCCCATCACTGGGCCAGAACCCTTGGCGCGCTCGGCCACGAAGTGAGGCTGATGGCGCCACAGCTTGTCAAACCTTACGTCAGGCGCAGCAAGAATGATGCGGCAGATGCCGAGGCCCTCTGTGAGGCGATGAGCCGTCCAACCATGCGTTTTGTGCCAGTCAAGA
>NZ_CADP01000154.1 GCF_000285295.1 Komagataeibacter europaeus LMG 18890
ATATTGCATGCCGATCAGGGGTTATTTTTGAGTGCCGATTGACAGCATTTATCCATGGCGGGACAGATTTTTGCCATGAGGGGGGCGCCGAACGCCATTTCCCAGATTGAAAGCGCCATTCAATCTGGTGAAATCGCAGGACTGAACGCACCCGGAGGCGGCCTTGATGTCAACAAACTGCGTGACTTCATTGACCGTTTATCCCAGACGGCCTTTGCCATGCAGGGCACGTTTGATCTTGGGAAATACCTGACGGGCCTGCGGCAATTCGGCACTGGTGCCAGCGCATCAAGTATGGATTTCCTGACGGCTGAATTGCCATCCCTTATGCGGGTGATGCAGGAAAGCCGGGCAGGGACGGCGCTGGCGTCGTTGGACCAGCTTATGCTTTCGCCACCGCCTACTACGCGCAATCATCGTTTTCTTGATGAACAAAAACGGATAGGCATTCGCGACCATAACGGACACCTTGTAAATGAGAGAGAATATCTAAGCGACCGTATGGCGTGGTATACCGATGTAATGGTGCCTGCGTTTGCCAAGCACGGCATTACATCGCGCGAGTCCATCACCAACGAACTGAACCTGCTGTTTTCACGGTCTACTGTGCAGCGCCTCGGTGCGTCTCTCAGCGCAGATGCCGAATTATATAGCCGGGAAATTGCCCGCAACAGGGGGCAGCAGGCGCAGGGCGATGCGCCTCTCATGAATTATCTGCAGAATGCACCCGGCGCGCAATTTGCGGCGTTTACGGAGTCATGGCGTGCGTTTGAAGCGGTGACGTCTCAGGCGCTTATGGTGCCCGTCGTGAAGTCAGTGCAGCTTATCACGAGCGCGTTTAACGACATCACGCGATATGTGCAGCAGCATCCTGATGATATCAGGCAGTTTGGGAACGACATCCATGGGCTTGTAACCATGCTGTCCACAATCGCGGGGGCTATTGGATCGGTGTTGAATGTAATTCCCGCTCCGATCAGGCGCATTCTTGAAAGCACGGCAGTTACGGCGGCAGCCGGGGCGGCGGCCGGATCTGTCATCCCTGTTGCGGGCACAGGTGCTGGTGCGGCGGGTGGCGCGGCAACGGGCTTGGTTCTGGGTGTATGGAATGAAGCGAATCATCAGGCCAATCGCATTTCTGCGATGCAGACCGCTCCGGGCGGAAGTGCTGCGTCACAGCACGTAGGAACCGCCAATATCAGCCTAAACCTGAACGGCAGGGAGATTGCTACCGCCGTGCAGGATGTGCAGTTCCGTCAGGCCCAGCAGGACATGCGGGCCAGCGGCACCGCGCCTGACGTGATCCAACACCCGCAGGTGCCGGGCAGGGCGATTGGGCGATAAGTCGATATCCATTATGGACGCTCCTGCCAATGTGGTATTATGATACCGCCTTGGCAGGAGACCCGAAATGGAAATAACGCCCGTTAATGGCTCTGATTTTTTGCGGAAAATTGAACAGGCTTACCCGGATTTTTTTCAGCCTCTGCAAGGGCGTGTTTTAGGATTGATACTGTTTCCGATGTTAGACGGGCCCGAACCACCTGCGCCCGATCAAAGCCCGGAAAGTGCAGGCTTGGACAATCAAGGTAAACCGATCCATCACCAGAAAGGGTTACTGTTGTTGTAAGGTCAAAGACGCACTCCAGAGCAGGCTTGTCTGACGGTAAAATCTTTGCCCACTTTTCTTTGAATTCCTGCGCTTCTTCAGGCGTCATCCCGGCAGGTTTTTTCTGATCGTCTTGCATCTGCACCTCCTTTATGGAGGCACCCTCGCATGACGGCATGAGTCGTCCCAACAGTCAGGATGGCAATGCTACTGCCCATTCCGCGTAGGCCGACGCCCCTCAGCCTGCGCGTCCTTCTCACACTCATACTGCCCGTATTTCGTGTTCCCGTACCAGCGTTCATGCCGGTAGTGGTAGACGCTGGACCGGGTATTCACCCAGACGGGCTGGTCGCCTTTGGGGCAGGTAGGTTCGGCCTGGCTACTCTCCGGGGCGTATGTGCTGTGCCGAGGTGTGTAGGCGTGAGCTGCTACGGGGGTGAGTAGGGCGAGAAACGCAACTGCAACCCGTCCCATTCGAAAGGAAATCAACATGAAGCAGACAATTCCGCTGACCGTCCGCGTTTCATTGCCCGAGGGCCTTTCTCAAAGCCTCACGAACCTTATCGGCCGCCGCTCGCTCGACTTCGCTTCTATTCTCTGCGATGAATTTCTTCGAGACCTCGTTGCGCGTCCCAAGGACGAAGCCACAGGACTGGCAGATGACCTCATCATCGCCCCGAGGCTGTCCATCGCTGACTTCGACGCCAAGGTTTCCGCCGCACTTGGGGCATTTCGGGCTGAATTGCAGGCTTCCTAGATCGCTCATCCGCTCCTCCTGCGGGGACATTTCCACATGGGCCAGAGTCGGATTTATAGGATGTGTCGGATAGGGGTTATTCAGTTGCCAACAGGAGGCAGTTCATAAACCACATCCAGTGGCCTGATCACCACAGCGTTTATGGTTCCCGCCTGCGCGTTCCATTGGAAAGGCATAGGTTCGGTATCGAATGAGGTGTCGATCTTATCGTCGGAAACCACGCCATATGCCTGATAATACAGGTCTGGGGACGCACTGATCGTGCGGGCATGCCAATCCCATTGCGAGGATACTATGACGTGGGCGGCTGTCTTATCACAAGGGTGGCGCTTGCTGAGCTTGACCTGGCCATCGGTGATAAATGCTTGATGTGGGTGCCCTGTTTCGTGATCTGTCCGTAGATACGCCTCGCGCCTTTTCTCTTCTGCGTCACTGATGGACTGCCATCCTTTGCCGCCATGATTTTCGGGGTCGTTTACGATGTGCTGCATATCGCCGGGGGCTTTCAGACCATTGAACATATGCCACGCACCGTCAAACACAGTTCCTGCCGGGATCAAAATATCCCCAAACGAAAACTCTTTTTGAAAATCTTCCGGGCTTGTCGGGTCATATGACACGCATATTTCGACGGCCTCGTGCCCCGTGGATGTTTCCGCGATGGCGGCGTTCGGCAACAGTAGGCCGAGCAGGCTTAGGGTGGTGAATCGCATGGTTCCTCCTGCCTGAGTTTGGCTGGGGAGGGCCGAGTCTGGCTAGTCATGCGCCTTCGGGCGGCTTTTTGCTGTTCTAAAATGGGATTTCTTCCTCTTTCGAGTTCGGGGCATCCCACCCGCGCGTGGCGGAGTTCTCCGGCACGCTTGGCCAGTCCTCCCTGAGCCATACGTTCCCATCATCTGTAATAGATCCTGTTTTCATTGATCCATCGCGCTTGATCGACCCCGCATCGCCATTCCGCATCCCAAATCGGACTTCGCTATCTTCAATGTCAATGCGGTTGACAAGGATATGCCCACTCAAGACTTCTTTTGCCATTGCGCGCAAATCTCGGTCCTGACGGAAATAAGCCCTAACCTGCTTCATAATGTCATCAATCGTATCACGCGCCTGAAGTGCTTCACTCAAAAGGCGGCGCACGGCCTCGACTTCCGACGGAATATTATTGTCATTCTGGTAGGTGCGAATGCGTTCAAGCAGTTCTACCGGCAGGACGTGCACTCTACGCTCAGTAGTCGGTTTTTCCTGATCTTCCGCCATTTCACTCTCCGCATTCCTGATATGTGTATTTTCAGCACAAAGAGAGGTGACATATCAATTGACATCAAGAGTGACATACTTGTATCAAGAATACGGCGCATGCAGTTGCGTCAGAAAGAAGAGGAATGGGAATTGGCGTACAAAACGGGATACGGGCCCGGCGTTCATAAGGAGAATATTTCACGCCTTCAATTGAGGGTGCCGAAGAGGATCGTTGATGCGATCGACATTTTCGGTATTCCCGAAGGATTTCGAAGCCGAAACGCTGCAATCATCCACCTGATTGAGCGCGGATTGGCGGAAACAAAAAAGGCATCAGGGTCCAGTTTGGCGACTTCCCCCGATGCCTCTGAACAGTAACCCACAAGGAAACCATTCCTATGAATGACATTATCACATCAGGCATCACGCCTGCAATGATCCCGGGGCTTCGCAAGGCAATTGAGGTTTGCGAAGAATACGCAGCCGAAAATATGCATATTGCCCATGACGATATTCGTCGTGTTTGCGCAAATCCAGAACCGACCACAGAGGCCGACCTCGACTTCTCTAATATGCATGGGGTCCGCTACCACGCAGGGCATGAAATGGCCCGCATACTTCGTGAGATGATTGGCGAAGTAGAAGTGGCATGAACCAGAATATCATTCCCTTCGCGTTCAAAGGACATGAAATCCGCACCGTTCTGGTTGATGGTGAGCCAGCCTTCGTTGGCAAGGACGTGTGTGAACGCCTCGGATATGCCAACCCTAACAAGGCGATGAACGACCACTGCAAGGGGGTCACAAAACGTTACCCCCTTCAGACGCCGGGTGGATTGCAGGAAGTTCGCGTCCTCTTCGAGCCTGACGTGCTGCGCCTCATCATCAAGAGCAAGTTGCCTGAGGCGGAAGAGTTCGAACGATGGGTGTTTGAGGAAGTCCTTCCCGCCATCCGCAAGACCGGCGGCTACATGCACGCCGCGCTGGACGAGACGCCGGAGGAACTGGCCCTGCGCGCGATGAGCGTCCTGCAGGAGACTGTGAAGCGGCAGAAGGCGCAGCTTGATGAAGTACTTCCAAAGGCCGCCGCACTCGACCGCATTTCGTTTGCAGAGGGGGAGTTTGGTCAGCACGAAGTGGCAAAAATGATCCAGGTAAAGCCCGGCGTGTTTACCAAGTTCCTTGATACCAACCGCTGGCGCTATGCACGCGGCAAGGTAAAGCTGGCCTATCAGGACAGGATTGATGCCGGATACATGCGGAACAAGGCGCATCCATACACCGACAATAACGGCGAGGAGCATCTTGGAAATACCATTCGCATCACGACCAAGGGCTTGCTGAAGTTTGCCCAGATCGTGCCGGGTGCAAAGCTTGATCCAGTTGTCGAGGATGCCATGCGCCCTTTCGCCAAGAAGCGGGAGACAGAACCGGCGTAATCCACGCCGGTCTCCCGGTCAGCGGCCACCTGCCATCTGACGAAGAACTGCTGATCTGGATGGCTGAATGCGAT
>NZ_CADP01000153.1 GCF_000285295.1 Komagataeibacter europaeus LMG 18890
GGCGGGCTTTCTGTCCCCCGCCATGACGATCCACAAGGCCATCCGGGCCATCCGCATTGAAACGCAGCACCCAGTCACGGATACTCTGGCGGTCTGTCCCCGCAAGCAGGGCCGCCTCGCCGCGCGAGGCGCCATCATAAATCGCCGCAAGCGCCAACAGGCGACGCGACTGACCCGCATGCCGGCTTCTGCGCGCAAGGCGTCGCAACTCCGAACTATCATGATCGTCACGCAGGGATAGAGGGCTGCCCATCCAGAATGCCTCCTTCAGAGAATGGTCTGCATCCTATGAATCACATTTTTAAACCGATGGGTACCCCGTGAGTCAGGCCAAACAATGGTTGGTATTATGGGTGAACAGTCCGTCCGCTGGCGGCTATATCAACCTGCCAGCGGTGGTCATTACCCTGCTGATCACCTGGCTCCTGATTCTGGGCACGACCGAAAGCGCGCGGGCCAACGCCATTCTGGTCGGCATCAAGGTCGCAGCCCTGTCCCTGTTCGCCATCCTTGCCATCCCGGTCATGAACACCAGCCATTTCGAACCCTTCATGCCGACCGGGATCACGGGCATGGCCGGGGCCGCGGCATCCATCTTTTTTGCCTATGTCGGCTTTGACGCCGTATCAACAGCGGCCGAGGAAACACGCAACCCGCAGCGCAATGTGCCCATCGCCCTGATTGCCTCCCTCGCCTTCTGCACCATTTTCTACCTGCTGGTTTCGCTTGGGGCCATTGGTTCCCCCCTTGGCGCACAGCCAATTACCGGGGCCGATGGCAGCATACTGGCACCAGGCACGCTGGCGCTGGAACAGAGATGCCGCGCGATTGCCGCAACCGGCACGCAGGATCCCCTGCCCTGTTCACATGAAGCCCTGGCACACGTGCTGCGCTCCATCGGGTGGACCAGGATCGGTAACCTGATCGGTCTTGCGGCGACCATCGCCCTGCCTTCCGTCGTGCTGATGATGATTTTCGGGCAGACGCGCATATTTTTCACCATGGCGCGTGATGGCCTGCTGCCCGACAGCTTTGCCCGTGTCCACCCCCGCTATCGCACGCCGCATATCGTGACGATTGTAACGGGCATTGGCACGGCGCTTGGTGCCGCTTTCCTGCCCGTGGGCACCCTGGCGGACTATTCCAATTCCGGCACGCTGTTTGCATTCGCCATGGTGGCCGTATCCGTCCTGATCCTGCGCCGGACCGATCCCACGCGCGTCCGGCCGTTCCGGGCCCCTGCCATATGGCTGTTCGCGCCGCTTGCCATCATTGGCTGCATCTATCTTTACCTGTCACTGGACCTGATCGCGATACTGGTACTGCCGGTATGGGGCGTGATAGGATTGCTCATATATTATGGATATGGTCGTTCGCGCAGTTATGTTGGGCGGGGGATTGAAGTATCCGACAGCATGAATTCCTGATTCCCGTATCGTCTATGGTTGTGACAGGGTCTGGTGCGCGCGTTCGATAATGAACTGCCGGATGCTTTCAATTTCATCCGGCTTCATGGATTTTTCAAACCCGTCCATGCCGAAACTGCTCAGCGCCCCCTTGCCCACGATGGCGTAGAAACTGTTCTTATCCTGAATGGCCGGGGATTTCCGCAGATCCGGCAGGACGCCATTCCATTCCACATTGGCACCATGGCAGTACTGGCAGTAATTCTGGTACTGCTGGCTTCCCGCCAGTGCCTGCCGGGGCACGAACGACGCCGGTGGCGGGGATGAGGGAACAGGAGCATCACTGACAGCAGGCAGATGGTCCTTGCCATCAAGGGCAAAGGCAAGGACACGGGAATGATTGACAGACCCGGTTTCCTGACGGGCCCGTCCTGTCGCGAACAGGCCATACGACCCGCCCCAGCCCACTTCAATCGCGACATACTGCCGCCCACCGATACGATAGCTGACGGGAGAAGCGATGATGCCACTTTGCGCATCGAAGCTGAACAGATCCTTCCCGTCATGCGCGTCATAGGCATGGAACGTGCCGTCCGTCAGCCCCTGGAACACCAGGTCGCCAGCGGTGGCAAGTGTTCCGCCATTCGCCGGGCCTTTCTGCACCACTTCCCATCGTGCCGTCTGTGATACCGGATCCCACGCCACCAGCGTTCCCCGCAGGTCCCTGACGGCGGCTTTCTGTTCCTCGGTGGACGGCATTCTGTCATCTGGCTGAATATCAAGCCCCAGATTCCAGCCATCCGGCAGGGCCCTGAATTTACGCGCGCCCTTCAGGTGATCGGGCACCTGCTGGGTCGGCAGGTACACCAGTCCCGTACGGGGGCTGTAGCTCATCGCGGCGATACCGTGCCCACCCATATCCCCCGGAAAAACGTAGAATGGTTTGCCGGTGACGGAATACTGTGCGGCCGGATTGAAGATCGGCCGCCCTGTTTTCGGGTCCAGTCCCTTTGCCCAGTTTACGAAAACGAAGTTCCTGCCAGATATAAATTCACCTGTCGCGGCATCCAGAACGTAGAAGAAGCCGTTCTTGGGCGCATGCACGATCACATGCCGCATCTGCCCACCAAGGGGAAGGTCAAGCGTCATGATCTGCTGGGTTGATGTATAATCCCACTGGTCTTCAGGTGTTTCCTGAAAATGCCAGACATATTCACCCGTTTCCGGTTTTACCGCGACAATGCTGTCAAGGAAGAGGTTGTCCCCCTTTCCGTTGGAACGGATGCCATAACTCCATGGCGACCCGTTACCCGCCCCGAAATAGACAAGGTCCGTTACCGGATCATATACAATCGAATCCCATACCGTACCGCCGCCACCCTGACGCACCCATGCGCCCGTGGGGCTCCATGTCGGATAAGCGCGGGTCATGAGAACCGTATCGGACGGCGCGTGGTCGGGTCTGTTATGGGGGTTGGGCACCGTAAAGAACCGCCAGTCCAGCCTGCCCGTTTCCGCATCAAACGCTGAAATGAAACCACGGGCGCCAAATTCCGCCCCACCGTTTCCGATCAGCACCCTGCCCTTTGCAATACGGGGTGCGCCGGTAATGGTATAGGCCTGCTGCTGGCCCAGATCTGCATCTGTCGGGATCGTATTGACACTCCAGACGACTTTGCCATCCTTTGAATCCAGGGCAATCAGCCTGTTGTCAAAGGTCGCCAGATACAGCCTGCCATTCCAGTAGCCCAAGCCACGGTTTACGATATCGCAACACCCCCGGACACCGACCCTGCCATCCACCTTCGGGTCATAGGCCCATAGCAGGCGGCCGGTCGCGGCATCCAGCGCCTTGACCTTGCTCCACGCGGTGGTGGTGTACATGATCCCGTTGACGATCAGGGGCGTCGCTTCCTGCCCCCGGTTGGTATCCAGATCATAATGCCACGCCAGATGCAGGCGACCAATGGTTTTGGCATTGATCTGCATTAAAGGGCTGTATCGCTGTTCTGAATAGGTACGGCCATGGATCAGCCAGTCACCGGGATGGTCATCGGCATGAATAATGGCGTCCCCTGTCGATTCCGCATGGACCGGGGCAGCCGCACACAGGAGCATTCCCATACCCAGCAGGACATCACGCCACCGAAGATTTGGAAGATGATGCCCCCATATGGTACTGTACTGCATGCTCATGAAGCCTGTTTCCTTTCCTGATAAAACCCGCATGACTTAAATATTCCTGTATCGTATCTAATATGGACGGGAATGACACGTGATTTTTCCGTCAACCATCGGGTATTCAACCTTGGAACAGACAATATGTTAGAAATACAATTTTTATTTTTCTAATATTGTTTGAAAAAATAATAAAACTTTCAGGTGCAGTATTTCCTAAAAAGATGATGTTCCCTGAATCTGGAGACCCGCAAAAACCGGGTAATTTCTGGCGAAGCGGGCTGGCTTGATGACGTCGAGGTTGCGGGGCGCACCAAGGGTATCATTCGGACCGATTTCCACGATACCCGGCGTTGATTTCGCCGGTTTTGCCGACTTGCAGACAGAGTCAGCCTGCGGTTTCTAGACGCTCGTGGAAGATCAGCCGATTGAAGTTGTAGGCCAGGTTGCAAAGGGTCAGTTTCGCCTCAGCGCGGGCGAGGCCGATGGTGCGGATGAACAGGTTGAACCGGTTTTTCTGATGCGCGAAGACATGCTCAACATGCGCACGGATCGAGGATTTGGCGGCATTGGCCCGCGCGGTTGCCTTTGACATCGGCTTGCCCATGGGTTTGCGCCGATGAATACGGGACGTGAGCATCTGGTCCGACAGCCACTTCTCGTTGCGCCTGGATCGATAGGCACTGTCTGCCCAGACCTCGGAACTGGTATTGTTCGTGCTGACGACCTGCCGGAGAAGACGCCCGTCCGCCGCTGACGCCGAAGTCACCGCCATGCCTCGGATGAAGCCGAAGCGTCGGTCGATGCTGATGTGGGATTTGTAGCCGAAGACCGGCAGGGCGATCATGGGGAGCGGCGTCCCATCTGCCCGATACCGGACTTTTCCGCCGACCTTGAGTGTCCAGCGAGCGTCGGTATCCTTCTGTGCTGCCTTGTTCGGCTCGTCCGGCCAAATGTCGCTGGCGCTCTTCCCTGACTTGATCGCTTCGCGTTCGCCCTCGGTGTTCCGCTGTCTTGGCGCAGGCACTAGCGAGGCGTCCACGATCTGCCCGGACATTGGCATGTAGCCCTTCTTCTGGAGTTGCCAGTCAAAGGCCTTCATCACCCGCCTGAGCGTTCCCGTCTCGGTCAGGCGATTGCGAAAATGCCGGATCGTATTCTCGTCCGGCGTTCGATCCCCGAGCGACAGCCCCAGAAATCGCAGCCAACTCAGCCGATCGCGGATCATGAACTCCATCCGGGCGTCTGACAGATTATGCTGCGCCTGCAGGATCAGGACCTTGAACATCATCACCGGATCGAATGGTGGGCGGCCGCCTTTGCTACCATCGCCATACCCAAGCCCTTCGACCAGCCACGCCCGGAAATACTCGAAATCCACCGTCTCCTGCAAAACCTCGAGCGGATCGCCCTCTTTGCTCAATGCATCAAGGTGATCGCTCAAACTGAACAGGGACTTGGGATCCATAGCAGGCCTCCGTGATCGCGTAACTTCAATGAATCACCATAGCCGTCCAAACGCTACCGGTTTTTGCGGGTCTCCAGCT
>NZ_CADP01000152.1 GCF_000285295.1 Komagataeibacter europaeus LMG 18890
TATGTGGACGGCCGTTTAAGCGCAATACCTCATATTGTTCTCCCGATGTCATTTCCAAAACGTATTATTCTACCGGCTGGATGATGAATACCGATTTAACGCGAAGACCCGGTCAGATGCGCTCTTATGTCCGGCCTGTTTATGCGACTTTATGCGCTGGCCATCATGGGTGTGCGCTCACGTGTCAGGCACCAATCTCGTATCGCGTGCTCAGGGGCACAGACGGTCGAACGGTATGGCCTGAACTGTTGCTGAATGACAGTCTTCCCATCACGTCGGTTCGTACATACTGCCGGATCTACCGGAGCAAGCTCCGGTGTCCATCGTTCTGCTGGTGCAGGTCAGCCTGCTGAAACACTGACACCAGCCGGACGATAGATCTCTTTACGTGACAACAACGCCCAGATGATACGAGCCATTTTATTGGCAAGTGCAACTGTTGCCAGACGCCTTGGACGACGCGCCATGAGTTCGCATAGCCACTGACCCGCAGCGCTATCCCACTTATGGGCACGATGAAGCATGGCCGTCGCACCAAGAACCAGCAACGTTCTTATCTGCCGGTTGCCCGTTTTGGTAATCCTGCCCAGACGGGTTTTACCGCCGGTAGAATGCTGACGAGGCACAAGCCCAAGCCAGGCGGCAAAATGGCGCGCAGAGGCGAAGGAGCCAATATCCGCGACCGAGGCGACAATCAGAGAAGCCGTTATGGGACCGACCCCAGGGATGGTCATCAATCGACGCGCATCCTCATCGCTTTTTGCACGCGCCCGGATCTGCACTTCCAAAGTATCAATGCTCTGAGCGACCTTTTCATAATGATCAAATAACAACATGGCACTCTGCTTCATGGCAGCAGGCAGGTCGGCTGATGTCTCTATTTTTGCCATCAGTTCTGGCAGATGGCGTGTGCCCAGAGGGGCTATCAGCCCGAACTCGGAAGCAAGAGCCCGTAACGCATTACTCAGCATGGTCTGCTGTTTGACCAGAAGAGCGCGGGTAGAATGCAGTGACAAGATACCTTGCTGCTCTTCGCTCTTGATCGGAACACACATCGTATCAGGATGAGACGCCGCCATGCAGATCGCAGCCGCATCAACAGCGTCGTTTTTCTTGCCTTTTTTGACAAATGATTTGACCCGATCAGGAGGAACCAGTCTGACATCATGACCAATCCTGCTGATCACCCGTGCCCAGTAATGAGCTGACCCGCAGGCTTCCAGAACAACTTCACATGGGTCAAGTTTTGCAAAAAATGCTGAAACTTCACTGCGACCAAGCTTGCGCTTGAAAACGCACTTTCCATTTGCGTCAGCCCCATGAGCCTGAAAAACGGATTTGGCAATATCAAGGCCAATTATGCTAGCTTTCATACGGGCGGTCTCCTCCTGATGGTCAGTGAACCTCCATCATGGCACATTGATGCCGCAGGGAGGCCGTCCACCCCATCTCGCAAGATCGTGCAGGCGCTGGGACAGGGCCGTGCTGACCAGCTTCTGCTGGAACTGGCCACCCGCCTGCGCAACGGCATGGTGGGGCGCGATGTGCTGGTGCGCACAGAAGGCGATGAATTCGTTGTCCTGACGGAAGAAAACGCGCCCGATGTCACCCTTCTGGCCGAACGGATCATCCATAACCTTGAAGAGCCGTTTACCGTTGATGGCATTCCCGTCAGCATTTCCGGCAGCATCGGCATAAGCACCCACCACGGTGAGGGGCACGATGTGGAAGAGTCCCTGCGCCAGGCCTACACCGCGCTGGCGCAGGCCAAGAAAGCGGGACGATGCTGTTACCGCTTTTTCCACCCATCCATGAACCGGCAGGCGGATGACCATGTCATCCTGGCCTCCGCCCTGCGTGAAGCCATAGCCGACAACCGCCTGACACTGGTTTACCAGCCACAGGTCAACCTGCATACGGGCGAACTGCATGGCGTGGAAGCCCTGTCGCGCTGGGATGACCCGGTTCTGGGCATGGTGTCGCCAGGGCGGTTCATTCCCGTGGCCGAGGAAACCGGGCAGATCCGCGCCCTTGGCGTATGGTCGCTACGGGTCGCATGCGAACAGATGGCCGAATGGATCGCACACGACATTCCCGTGCCGACCGTATCGGTCAACCTGTCCGCCATCCAGTTTCAGGACCCCGATCTGGTATCGCAGCTGGCGACCATCCTGCACCAGACCGGCGTGCCGCCGGAACGGCTGATCGTTGAACTGACCGAAACCGCCATGATCGAGAATTTCGACCAGACGGTGAACACCGCGACCGCCATCCGCAACCTTGGCATCGGGCTGTCGATGGATGATTTCGGTACCGGCTATTCCAGCCTGTCCAACCTGGCCAGCCTGCCCATAAGCGAGGTCAAGATCGACCGCAGCTTCATGAACGGCTTCGGCAGCACCGGCAATGTGCGTCAGGTGGTGACCGCCATCATCCGCATCGGGCACACGCTGGGCATGACCGTCATTGCCGAAGGCGTGGAAGAAGCCGCGCAATGCGCCCAGCTGCGCGATATCGATTGCGATGTCATACAGGGTTATTACTTTGGCCGGCCGATGAACACCGCATCCCTTGATGCATGGATCAGGGAACGCAGGGCCGAAGCCGTCCCGGTCGCCTGACGCACCCCATGGCGGCATGGGCGGCACGATGCCGGCAGGCAGGATGACCGCCTGCATCGCCCTGCGCCCGCACCATGCCGCTCCGTGACTACACGGCAATCCACGGACCGGCATGGAAAAAGACCGCACGATCCATTAACAGTCCTGCGGACCCCGTTCATGGGGCATGCAATCCGTGGGACGGCCAGACCTTGAATTACAGACACAGCTATCACGCCGGCAATTTTGCCGATGTCATGAAACATGTCGTGCTGGTGGCGCTGATTGACGCGCTGCGCCGCAAGCCCGCGCCTTTCTCCGTCCTCGATACCCATGCCGGTATCGGCCTGTATGACCTGTCGGGGCGCGAAGCGCAGTCAACGGGGGAATGGCGTGACGGTATCGGTCGCCTGCTGGACGCGCCAGCCGATCCTGCCGCACCGCCGTGTATCGGGGAATGGCTGGAGATCGTGCGCGCCACGATCGCCGCGCATGAAGGACGGCTGTTCTATCCCGGCTCCCCCGCCATTGTAGCAAGCATGCTGCGACCGGGCGATACGCTGACATGCTGCGAACTGCACCCCGAGGACCAGCGCAGCCTGCGCCGCCTGTTCCGGCATAATCCCGCCGTATCCATCCATGGTCGCAACGGATATGAAGCCATTACCGGCCTGCTGCCGCCAAAACAGGCGAAGCGCGGGCTGGTGCTCATGGATCCACCTTTCGAGCAGAAAGATGAATTCCATGCCCTGGCAAAAGCCATCATCACGGCCCGCCAGCGTTTTGGCACGGGCGTCATCGCCGCATGGTATCCCATCAAGCACCGCGCGCCCACGCATGCCTTCCACAATGCACTGAAGGATGCGGGACAGCGCAACCTGCTGGCGCTTGAACTGACCCTGCGGCCACCACTGGACCCGACACGGCTGAATGGCAGCGGCCTGCTGATCGCAAACCCGCCGTTCCGGTTTGAACAGACCGCGCGCGCCATCCTGACCACGTTGTGCCTGCATCTGGGGGATGATGGGACACAGGCAAACGTGGAATGGATTGTACCTGAATAACCAAAAACTTCTGATACACGGAAGGGCATGGCACAAGCAGGCTGCGTACCTGTATGGTTACGGACTGAAGTGGTAAAATGACCATTGCGTGTTCATTTCCACTGTTCAGGATTTTATCAGTGCCGACGCCACAGCCCCATATTGCCGTCATTGGCAGCACCAATATCGATTTTGTCGTGCATGTCGCGCGTTTTGCACAGCCGGGTGAAACGCTGCATGTCCATTCCTCCACCACCGGGCTGGGGGGCAAGGGGGCCAATCAGGCGATCGCGGTGGCAAGGCTGGGGCAGGAGGTGGCGCTTGCGGGCTGGACCGGTCGTGACATGCTGGCAGACATGGCGCGCACCACGCTGGAACAGGCCAGGGTCAATACACGCTGGCTTATGGAAGACCCGGCGGCAGGCACCGGCCGGGCCTTCATCACCATCGACCATGCGGGCGAAAACCAGATCCTTGTCGATGGCGGGGCAAACATGCGCCACGGGGCGGAAGCCGCGTCCCGGCTCGTCCCTGCCCTGGATCACGCCATACTGGTGATGATGCAGATGGAAATGCCCCCCGCACTGATGCTGGAAATGGCCCGGCAGGCCCGTGCGCGCGCCATTCCCGTCATGCTGGACCCCGCACCGGTCCCGGCAGGCGGCCTGCCGGAAGACCTGTACGCGCTGGCGGACATCCTGACCCCCAACGAACGCGAGACCCGTGACCTGACGGGTATCGAACCCACCGATGAAACAACCGCCCTGCAGGCGGCCCGCATCCTGCACGCACGCGGCGTACGCACGGCCATCATCAAGCTGGGGCATCGCGGCGTGGCGTATTCCGCACCGGATGGACAGGGGTTCGTCCCGCCCTTCCATGTCCGGGCTGTTGACACGGTGGCGGCGGGGGACTGTTTCAATGCAGGGCTGGCCTGCGCACTGGCGCGCGGGGCGGCAATTGGGGAAGCCGTGCGCTTCGCCGCCGCCTGTGGCGCGCTGGCCACCACCCGTCCCGGCGCCGCACAGGCCGCACCGGACGGGAAGGAAGTCGCAGCCCTGCTGGACCGGCAACCCCCGGCTGATCTTGCCTAATGGACTGTAAACGCTATAGTCCGGGTCACAAGTCAACGGTCCCGTGCAAACGGGTGAAAAAGGGAATGTCGTAAACCCCGGCTGGATCTTGCAGTTACCCACAAATCTGCTGTTCTTGAATTTTGTGCTTGATGCAGATGAATCTGTTGTGATTCCTTTTCTGTCACCTTTATGCAGGCGGGGTGTGAGAATGGTACAGGATTGGGTCATACAGGAAATATCCGGATCTGACCTTGGCGACGAGCGCCTGAACAGGCGTCTGGGCACGATGCTCGCGGCACTTGCTGAACGACCGGGCAAGTCTCTCCCGACGGCATTTCAGGATTGGTCTGCGACCAAGGCAGCATATAGATTTTTTGCAAATGCAAATGTAAGCGAAGACAAAATCCTTGAAGGGCATTTTTCTGCTACCGCCCAGCGTTTCGATGCGACTGCAGGGCCAGTCCTGATCCTGCAGGATACAACGGAGTTTTCCTTCACCCGAGCATCTCCCGAAAAGATCGGGTTTACCAAGGTCTCTACGGGAGGCAGGGAAAAAA
>NZ_CADP01000151.1 GCF_000285295.1 Komagataeibacter europaeus LMG 18890
GAACCCGGACCACCGTGCCGTCGATCATCGCATATTCCATGTCGGCCTCGTCAGAGACCGCTTCAAAAAGCCGTTTGAAAACACCGGCTTTCATCCAGTCGCTGTAACGGGAATAGACCGAGTTCCAATGCCCGAAATACGTCGGAAGGTCCCGCCATGGGCTGCCGGTCCGGGCAATCCATAAGACCGCCTCGATAAAAAGACGGTTGTCCTGCCCGCTGCGCCCGCGATCTGTTTTCTTGCCAAGGCACAGCGGTTCCATTTTCGCCCATTGGGCGTCTGTCAGTACGAAGCGATCCATACGGATTTTGAATCACATTTGGTGACTTTGAAAAAGTACAATTCCCAACAGACCCTGAAAAAAGCTTCACCAGAAACTTCTTTATGATTTAGCGATCAGAATCCATTGGTCGTGGTCTGCCCGTTGGCCATGGAATAGGAACAGGCCCGGTCCCCGTCGGTCACCACCAGCCAGATGATATTGCGCAGCCCGATATAGAACTGCCCCGCATCCCGTAGCGAGGTATAACCATGATGGCGGAACCACGACGCAACGATGGTCGTGGGCTGGTTGCCAAATGATTTCTTGATCGTTTCCAGCAGCTTGTCGCACTGCCCACGATTGAAGGTATCGTGGTCCTGGTACCATATGCCCACCAGTATGGTGTTACGCCGGGGGTCGAAATCCGCCACCGGCATCATCTCGCTGTCATAGCTGTCGGGCAGGCTGTCGATTTCATGCTGCATGGCGCGTTCGGCGCGGATCAGGCCAAGGTCCATCATGGTCAGCTTGTCGGCAAACAGCGTGCTGATCACCTGTGACGGGGCTGTCTGGGCGGCGGCGGTGCCGCAATATCCGCACACAAGGGCAAAAAGCAGGAATAGGTAACGCAAGATATCCCCCATGGCAGGACTGGTTCGGGCCATCCTTGTCATGGATGGGGCCGGTGCGGGCGGCCATGCATTTCATGTCATGACATGGATTAAATAAAAATAACCTTTTAGGCCATCTGCCTCATCTTGAAAGTTATGCGGATAACTCTTATCTGCCATGAGGATAATGACTGACATGGCGGTGAACGGGAGTGCGCGCGATATGACACGGATGAAACTTGCCCTGCGTGGCTGGTTGCAGGTGCTGTGTGGTCAGATCGTGCGCGAAATCGGATATGCCATAAGCCATGACCGCATGCAGCGCCGTGGCATTCTGATTGAAAAACTGGGGCACGGCCTGCTGTACCGTGCCCACCGCATGGGGCATGCCCCGGCACCGGATATGGGAAAGACGGATCCCTATGCCCCGCCGCCGCGTGCCTGACGGTGGTGCGGCGGGTAGCTGAATGTACGGCGGGGCGGGATATCAGAAAAAATTCATACGACTCTTCACGAGTCGTGGAAAACACACACCTTATCCCCGGTTCCCAACGGTTCTATCCACAGGGTTGCCCGGATATTCGTCCCCTGAATCTGTGGATAAGGTGAAGAGGAACCAGAAAGAAGTTTTTGGTGAAGCTTTTTTCAAAAAGCTTCAAGGGAACGTCGCCTTTTTGAAAAAAGGCGAAATCCAGAAACTTTTTATTTTTTAAAAACAGTCTTTTAGCGATGTCCTGCAAGGTGCTGCATGTCATCGCCCACATGCCGCAGCGCGTCACGTACTGACATATGGCGGCGGTTGCCCGCTTCCGACACCACGGTCACCGTGGCCGTCATGCCCGCAGCCAGCACTAGGTCGGGTGGGATGCTGTCGATCTTCACCCGCACCGGGATACGCTGCGCCAGCCGCACCCATGTATAGACCGGGTCCACCGCCGGCAGGCCCTGTATGGATGTGGCGGCATTGTTGCTGGCGATCCCGCGCGTGATGCTTTCCACATGGCCGAACAGCGGTTCATGAAAGCCCATCAGGTCCAGCCGCACCGGTTCGCCCACCTTGATGGAATGGATTTTCGTTTCCTCGAAATACCCGTCTACCCAGTACGAGTCCGCATCAATGATCTGGATGTTCACCTGCCCCGCATTGGCGTAGTCGCCCGCGCGCATGGTCAGGTTGGTGACGTAACCGTTGATCGAACTGCGCACCTCGGTGCGTTCCAGGTTGATGCGCGCCTGCTTCAGGTCCGCAAGGGCTGCTGCATACTGGGCTTCCGCCTGCTGGGCCACGGCTTCGAACTGCTGCTTTTCCTCGCCCGACACGGCAACGCCCGAAATCTTCTGGCGGCGTTCGTACTGCGATGTCTTGAATTCAAGGTCCGCGCGTCGTTCGTTGACGGCGGCATCGGCGATATCCAGCTTTACTCGGAAATCGAACGGGTCGATGACATACAGCACGTCGCCCTTGTGTACGAACTGGTTGTCATGCACGCGTACTTCATTGATCTGGCCTGAAATGCGCGGCGCGATATTGGCCACCTGCGCACGGACCTGACCGTTCCGTGTCCACGGTGACGCCGTGTAGTAATCCCACAGCACGATGGCCACGATGGCCGCGACAAACAGGATGGTTGCGGTAACGGCCAGACGCACAAGGCGGTTTGCATATGCGAACACGTCAGGATTCTTTCACAGGATCAGGGTGTACAGGCCAACAAGGCAGATCAGCAGGCCGAACTGTGCCAGCGGTGGGTTCCAGACAAACCGCCACAGGTTGAACCATGACAGCACGATGCGCAGCACCAGCAGCGTGCACAGCGCCAGGCCAAGGTTCATGACAAAGGCCGAGATCAGCACGCCTTCCAGATCAACAACCTGCCGCATCAGCCTGCCTTCTTCGTTTTGATGATGCCGTAATGCCGCAGTCGTGGCGCCGCCGCCTGCCATGCCCGCATCACGCCATCCAGTCCCGCCAGCAGGTTGATGGCGGCGATCTGGGTCTGGGCTGGCAGTTGGGTCTGTGGGGCAGGAATGGCGGCGATGGCGTCGCGCATGCAGGGTACGACGTCCCACGGCGCGTGCAGCAGCAGTTCACGTTGCGCCAGTTCGGCGGCAGGGCGCAGCAGGGGGATTGCCTGTGCCTGCCGCGCATAGGTCCGTGCCCGTGCCAATGCGCCATCCAGTTCGGCAAAGGTGGTGAAGCTTTCCATCTGGCGTTCGCTGCTGGAATTACCGGGCAGGCGGTCGGTCCAGAACTGCATCTGGGCCAGCCGGTCATAGGTGCGGGTCAGGCGGGTCGGGCTATCGGCTTCGCCATGGCCGGTCATCTGGCGTTCCAGCGCCCGTACGATGGTGGACGCCATCCAGAACCGCTGCCGCCGTGGCGATGGCGGAAACAGCAGCACAAGGATGATGAACGCCAGCAGGGCCGCCAGAAGGTAGAAGATGTTGCGGTTAAGGAATTCCGTCGGGTTATAGCTTTGGTGGTTGTCCAGCCCCAGTATGGCGAAGAAAAACACGCCGTAGTTGAACCCGATCGCCGCCGTTGACGGACGCATCAGCAAAAGACAGGCCAGGAATGTCTGGGGCAGCAGCGCCAGCGCCAGGAACGGCATGTCCGCCCCATGCAGCAGCACGAAAAAGTTCAGCAGGGCCGCCGCCAGCACGCTGCAGGGCAGGCCAATGATCGCCCCCATGCCAAACCGCGCCGTATCCACATTGGTCGCGGCCAGCGTCAGGGTCAGCGCGGTCTGGGCCAGCGCCACGGTCGCCCCCGGCAGGCCGGTTATCACACAGACCCCGGCCGCGAACGAAAATCCGACCAGAACCCGCAGCGCCCCCATCAGCGCCAGCAGGTAGTTGGGCTGCACCGCGATATTGACGGTCCTGCTGTGGATGGCGCTGCCAGTGCCTTCGGTCAGGACTTCCTGTCCGGCATGCATGCGGGTGCGTGCGGTCAGCATGCGGGCGGCGCGTTCAATGGCGAAGGCTTCATCCGCGTTGGGTACATGACCGGGCAGGGCGGTGCGTATGGCGTCCAGTATATGTGCGGTGAAACCGGCCTGGTCGGTGCGCAGGTCGGTCTGCCGGGCGACACGGGCAATGGCGTCCTCCACCGCCGGGTCGATCTTGCCATGCCCGGTGTGGCGACCCAGTCCACGCGCGCAGTCCAGTATGGTCAGCATGGACACCATGGCCAGCCGCGCCCCATTGGCGCGCGCACCACCGCGTTCCAGTTCCGTGCGGGCATAGGACAGGGGCGTGGTCAGTGCGAGTATGCGCGCGCCCAGCCGGATATCCGCCTGTGCGCCACGATCGTACATATGCTGCAGGGCGGCGCGCGCGGTTTCGCTTAGCGGTCGAATAAGCTGTTTCAGCCCACCCGCCAGTCCCCGCCATGCCTCGGGCGAGCCGGACAGGATATTGACCACCGCCACCGCAAAGACCCCGAGCGTTATGGCCGATGCACGGGAAACGGCGATGTTGAAGACGTTCTGTGGCGTATCAATGCAGTTTACGGCCACAAGGGCAACCGTATAGCCCGACAGCAGGGCGGCATAGGAACGGAAATCCCGCTCCAGCGATCCCACGAAGGCGCAGGCGGCAAGCCACAGCGCCACCCCCCCCAGAAAGGGACCGCGCTGCTGGTTCCACACCGCCACCAGCACAATGGACACGCCCATGCCCACCATGGTGCCCAACAGCCGGTAAAATGCCTTGGACAGCGCCTGCCCGCGCAAAGGTTGCGCCAGGATCATGACGGTCACGCCGACCAGCAGGGGATTGTCCAGCCGCAGCCAGAAGGCCGTGGCAAGGCCAAGGACCAGTGAACACCATGTGCGCAAGCTGAACCCCACCCAGCCCGCAGGCAGGCGGTCAATCCGTGGCAGGAAGGCGCGTGTGATGTCGTGAATACGTCGCGTGCTGTTTGCCTGTAGGTCTGGCATGGCCTCCCTGACCGTTCAGTGGCCTCACGGCGTTTAATACAATGGAAATAGCCGGGAATTCATAACAAAGAATGTACGGGCGCAACGTGCATGGCTGATATTCAGAAAGAGACTGTTTGGGGCCTGTTGGGAATTAACGCGAATTGATGATTGCGGCTGTGAGATAAATCATCGCTGCGAATGATCTGTCGGTCTTGTCGCTTCGCATGGCGATGCGCTTGAACTCCTTGAGCTTGCAGAAGAAGTTCTCGATGAGATGGCGCGCCTTGAACAGGGCTCCATCGAAAGGTCGCCTGTCGAGGCGGTTCCGACGCTGGGGAATGACCACGCGGGCCCCTTGTGCGCGTATGGTGTCCACGATCCAGTGGACATCGAACGCCTTGTCGGCAAGAAGTCCCTCGAAATCAGCCGGTTCAAGGAGAGGCGCCACCCCGACCGTGTCGTAATGCTGGCCGGGGATAAGCGTAAAGCGGACCA
>NZ_CADP01000150.1 GCF_000285295.1 Komagataeibacter europaeus LMG 18890
TGCTCACGCGACAGGATCACGAGAATATGGTTCATGGCTTCCCATCTTCCCTCGCAGATCCAACGGTAGAAATAGCCCTGTACGGTCGTGAAGGCCGGAAAGTGCCGGGGCAACTGCCGCCATTGGCAGCCGGTCGTGACGATATAGAGGATCGCCTCCATGACCCGGCGCAAATCCGTACGTCGTGGTCTGCCCAGCCGTTTCTTCTCGGGCATCAGCGGCGCAATCAGCGCCCACTCCGCATCGCGCAGGTCGCTTGCATATTCCAGGTCGTCCCTTTGATACTGCGCTCGGGTGATTTCAGTCCAGGCCATCTTGATCTCATCAGGTTCTTGCAAACCCATGAATCATAACCCGCTGAAATCACTCAACTCATTTTCGGTCAGACACTCAATGATTTCAATCGTGATATCGGTTGCTGTCGCTGTCTCGGATTTAGCCGTGATGAAGATGGCCTGTTTGCGGTTGAGGTAATATGCGGTTCCGGGGCGTCCGCCCTTGGCACCAGAGGTTATTTCCACCGTGGAAACAACTCCAAGGGCGCGAAGCGCGCCGCCGTGACGGACGATCAATTTGCGGACCATGCGAGGATCTGCAAACCCGAGGCGCGTGGCCAGATCAGTATCAAGGATGCGGAGTTCACCCTCAACCATAGAAGGAGTGATGAGAGTCATGCTATTGGCAGTATCAGCCATGTCCGAAGCTCCGTTTCGGTGTGGTTAGGGCGGTTTCGGAAATCTCACCTTCCGTTGCCGCCCGTTGGTTATATAACCATACAAACCTTGCGCGCAACAGGTTTTATAGGTTATCTAACCCTCATGGCCATCAACCGAGAAAAAACGACCCAGAAGTTGGTATCAATGCCAAAGGAAATGGCACAGGCGATTGCTGACTATCGGTTTGCTAACCGCCTGCCGTCAGAGGCCGAAGCCATCCGCCGCCTGATCGCAAAAGGCTTGGAGGCAAGCGAGAAAGCCTGAACAGTATTTAGGTGCTCAGTGTCAGTTCCTGCACCGCGCCGGTGGTGGCATCGGTGTAGGATATGGACAGAAGATAAGCCCCGGTTTTCGGGCTGGTGATCGTGACCGTGATGGGTTGGGTCTGGTCCACACCGGCCTCTGCCTGCATCTGTTGCAGCACAAGGGCGCGGATGCCCGCTTCATCCATCACCGTGCCGACCCGGGCGGGCAGGCCCGCGCCGTAATCGGGCTGCCAGATATACGCGCCCGCATTGGTGCACAGTCGGCGCAGCAGCGCCTGCCGAGTCTGGTCCGCGCCCGTCACCACGGCAACACCACCGGTGCCCGACAGGTCAAGGTCACCGCCCATGGTATGGGACAGCGCGCTCATGACGGCGCGCCCGTGGTGCCTGGCGCATCGGTGACCGGGTGGGTGTGGCTGTGGCCGGACGTGCCGTTCGCGATCACGTCCTTCTGGCCCGTCACGGTGCCCTGCGCGGTCATGTCCTTATCCGTGGCGATGGGGCCGCCAGTGACGGACAGGCCGTTACCATCCAGCGTCATGGCCACGCCGCCGACCTTCCACGCCTTGCCGCCATTGGTCAGGGTTTCCGTGGCGTTCCCGGCCCCGCTGTAGATCGTGTCTTTCGTGATATGCCACCACGGGGCGTTCTGCGTGGCGTTTCCCGGCGTGGTTTCGCCATTGCCCGGCGGCGCGCCGCACCCGGCCATGATCAGCATCTCGCCGGGCTGTGCCGGACTGCCGGTGGCGGGGGATGCGGGCGGCATGACCACCGCGTCATACACCGGCATGACGGCCACGCCGTGTTCCGCGTCCGCCTCCACATGCACGACCAGCACATGCGTGCCGATATCGGGCGGGCAGGCGATGCGCAGGCTGCCGACCTGCATGGCGGCCCAGGGCAGCCAGCCGCTTTCGATGTCTGACGGCTGGGTCATGACCTTCACGGCATGGTTTACCGGGTCTACCGCGCTGACGATGCCAAACTCCGGTTGCGCCTGCGCATTCGCGATGTTGGAACCCACCATGCGCATGTCAGCCATTATCTTCGTCCTTCGTCACATCGCGGTTGCGTAAGGTAATCTGCTGTGTGAATCCGCCAGACCACGAAAAGCGGCTACTGACCGCGTCCACATCAAGCGTGCCATCCCATGTCGTGCCAGTGCCGGTGATCTGCATGAACTGGCGCGGGGCCAGCGTGATGCGGCCTGGTATCTGGCCACTGATGACGCGCTCATGCGCCACGATTTCGTTATATTTCTGCTGGGCATACTGCTGCACCAGATCAAGGCGAGCGCCCGGCAACGTGAAGCTGTGAACGTTACCAGTGCTTTCCGCTTTCTTGGTCGATCCGCCCTCCACAGACCAGTAATACTCCACCCGGTTGCGCTGGCGGCTGTCCCATGCCGTGACGTGGACCACGACGCCCTTTCCGATCTGGTAATCCCTCGTAAAGCGCAGGCCACTTGCCCCCATCTGGATCGGATTGAGCGGGCCGGTGTCGCTATAATCCAGCGTGTGGGTGTTGCTCTTGTCGGCAGTCGGATACGGCGCGCAGACAATAGTTTTCCCATCCGCATACAGGTCGCTGCCGGTCATGTTCGCCAGATAGCTGGCGAGGTCAAACGCAGTCTGAAACCGACTGTGGCTGCTGGCGGACTTCCGTTTGTGTTCGACCTGCCAGAACTGGCCCACCATACCATCGGTCATGGTTACGTTGGGCGTCAGGCCCGCATCGGCGATCATTGCCTTGACCACATCCGCGCCGGTCATGTTCATCCAGCCCGACAACACGCGCATATCCAGCAGCTTGGCCAGGTAGTCGCGGCACTGGATGTGTACGGACGTTTCTGCCGTGGACCATTCGACATGATCCACGATGCCCTGGAACATGGTCGTCCACTGTGCGCCGGTCCGGGCTTCGTCGCGCATCTGCAAGGTGATGTCGATATCAGGAAGCGCGGATCCGCTCGATGATGCCGCCAGATCAAACCATAGGCCGCCCGTGGCGATCTGGGTACGGTCCAGCGCCAGCGTCATATCCAGTGTATCGGCCCGGCTGTATCGGGTGCGGGTAAGCGTGAATTCTTCCAGCAAGGTGACGGTGGTTTCAGCTCCGTTGACCAGAAGCCGGGCGCGCGGCACGCGCCATATCGGCTGCTTGCGGTGCGCCGTAACGCTGATTGTCTCGCTCATGCCGACACCCCAGGCACGCCGCTCGCCAGTGATGCATCAACGGTCGGCAGGATGATCTGAACTGGCGTCAGGAAGTTGGACAGATCGGGATCCGTCAGACCGTTCAATTGCGCAATCCGCCACCACTGCGTTGCATCCCCAAGCTGCGCCGCCGCAACGTGATACAGCGACATGTCCGCTGCCGTTACCTTGATCGTGGTTGCCATGATGATCCTATTGCGCCGTAACTAGCGGCCCGTTCTGGGTGCCGTCCGTGGCTGTCAGGGTGTTCGCATAGGCGCGATTGACCAGTGCGCCGGACGTGACCGATGCGCTGTGCAACTCCGCATTCTGGGTCAGGGTGGATAGACCAGCCGCGCCGTTCAGGCTCACCCCCTCAAGGTTCGCGCCTGTCTGGCTGATACCAGTTGTCAGGCCAGTGCCAGCTGCTTCCAGGCCGGTCAGCAGCCTTGCAGCACTTTCCGGGGTCGAGGCCAGATTGACGCCCGCGCCAGACAGGCCGCCGACCACCGACAGATTATCCTGCACGCCAGCAAACAGGCCGCCAGCGCCAACCATGTCGGCAATCGGCGTCACCTGCCCCACAACCGTGGATAACTGGCCCGCGATATTGCCTGTAATGGTGGCTACATCACTCACGGCACCGGTGATGGATGAAACGACAGAAGCCGCATCAGACCCGATCAGGGCGGACAGGGCGGATGAATTACCAGAAGCCGTCGCGCCGGTCTGCGGTGGCTGTTCCAGCACCAGCCGGTAGGGTATGACGATGCCCTTCTGCTGGAAATCGTATGAATACTGGACAATCTTGACCAGAAGTGACAGGCCCGCACCAGTGAACTGCACCGGTTGTCCGGCAACGCGCATAGATTTGAGCAGCAACGCGCGCTCATACGCAGTCGGGCCGACAAACGTGCCCGACAGTTCCAGCCGGTCGGGGTCGTTGCCCACCGCGTCGATGATCTTTCCGCCACCGGGCAGTTTGTGGACGGCCAACTGCTGTTCGCCGCCATCGCGGATCAGGTTCGGCACTTCCATGCCAGTTAGCGTCAGGCTGCCGATGGTAACGGGCGCAGATGCCCACAGCCGCCCGATCGAACCGATGGCGGTTTCGGCGTTCATGAGCGACAGGGACATGGGAAATCCAACAAAAAAGCCGCCTCGGACGGGCGGCTTGGTGGTCGTATTCAGGGCATGATGTCCTGAATAATGCATATTACTGGAAAAAGTACAAGGGCGAAATCAGAAAGGGTTATCGACGCTGCTGGTAGGTTTGGCGTTATCTACCTGGTCCTCGATGGTGTTGGACGCCCTGCCCTGCTTTCGGTGCCGAGCAGTTTCGGTCTTGTGTTGTGCCCCACGCACGCCAGAACGGTGGGCACCATCGGCTTCTGCCTGCCTCTCGCACTCATACGCGCCATGTTTCGTGTGCCCATACCAGCGATCACCCGGCAGGTGGTAGACGCCAGTGTTCTGGTTGACCCACACCACTGTGTCGCCGGGGCAGGATGGGGCCGCGTTGGCGGCTGGGATTGTGCCGATCAGGACGGCGGCGAGGATCAGGTGGCGCATGGTGTTGATATACCGGCATAGGTGAAGCGGAAGGTAAACTCTCAGGCGCATGACAATCATGCGGTAACACTTCAGACGACTCTTATGCGTGTGTGAAAGTCATGCAAAAGGAGATGGGTAATGACTGATCCGAAACCTAAGAGCCTGATTCGAAAGTTCTTTAACCCTGACAATGCTTTGCAGTCCGTCGTGTGAGCATTCGGATCGAGGCAATCAATGTCCATGCGGTTGAGGACGCAATGGACTTTTCCCAATCTTTGGCGAGCCGCCTGCACCGTCCCAGCCAGGCGAATGTCCGTTCAACCACCCAGCGGCGCGGCAGGATCTGAAAGCCCTTCGCCGTATCGGACCGCCTGATGATTTCGACCGTCCATTTTCCCATGGAGGCGAGCGCGGATCGCAATTTGTTGCCAGCATAGCCGCCATCAGCAAAGATGTGGCGCAGCCAGGGAAAGCGCCTGCGTATTGCCGCCAGAACATCAACCGCCCCATCACGGTCCTGGATGTCGGCGGCATGAACGAGGAGAAAGATCCGGAAGCCGCAGGTGTCCGTCACGATATGGCGCTTGCGGCCCTTGACCTTCTTACCCGCGTCATAGCCCGAAAGCCCGCCGCTTTCCGT
>NZ_CADP01000149.1 GCF_000285295.1 Komagataeibacter europaeus LMG 18890
CTGTGTCAGGCGGGCTTTCTGTCCCCCGCCATGACGATCCACAAGGCCATCCGGGCCATCCGCATTGAAACGCAGCACCCAGTCACGGATACTCTGACGGTCTGTCCCCGCAAGCAGGGCCGCCTCGCCGCGCGAGGCGCCATCATAAATCGCCGCAAGCGCCAACAGGCGACGCGACTGACCCGCATGCCGGCTTCTGCGCGCAAGGCGTCGCAACTCCGAACTATCATGATCGTCACGCAGGGATAGAGGGCTGCCCATCCAGAATGCCTCCTTCAGAGAATGGTCTGCATCCTATGAATCACATTTTTAAACCGATGGGTACCCCGTGAGTCAGGCCAAACAATGGTTGGTATTAGGGGCATCTTTCAAACTGTGAAATCAGCTGGCAGCTTTCCGCACCTTTTATCCGGAAGCAGTCCAACTGTTTTGTTTTCTTCCACGATTTGCCTGTTTGCTCAGCGATATAGGAGAAGACAGGCAGCAGTCGCCCTCATGTCGGACATAAAAGTGGGTTGGCTCGCCTTTCGCATAACGGACATAGTCCGCGCAGTCCCCCGCTATCACTTGGAGCCGAGAGTGGGGTGATCGTTATGGGAAATAACCAGCAAGAATACAGGCGCTTAGGTTGGCCGTAGCAAGACACGCCCGAAGCCACTGGGCAGGGAGTATAAATCATTTGGATCGGGCAACGATGCTTTCGGTTTTCGGCCTTGACACGATGATGTTCGGTGCGGGCGGCAATCCAGATTTTCTGGACAGCGTCAAGATTCATGAAGGCAATTCCGAACCCAACCAGAAGGTCGAGCCAGACCGAATGGTGGCCGAGCGTGATACGGAAGCAGTTTTCATTCTGGGTTCTATTGGCATATCGGACATAATCTTCAAGTAGTTCTGTGCAGCAGTGGCCCATACCTGTCACTTGAACAAGGTTTCCGGAACTCCCGTTTCGTTTTCAGAAAAACTACCAAATTTGACAGCAAGAATAGGCAAAACAAACAGGTTAAGTATCATTGATGTCATGAGCCCTCCAAGAATGACAGCTGCCATAGGTCCTTCGATTTCCCGCCCAGGCGCATTCATATCAACAGCCAGAGGCGCCAGTCCAAGCGCCGTAACGAGCGATGTCATGAGTACGGGGACGACGCGGTCTCTGGCCCCCCGGAGCGCTGTTGTTACTCCCCATGTGAGATGTTCCCGCTCGACCAAAGTCTCAAAATGCGAAATCATCATCACCGAATTCCGAAGCGTAATCCCGAATAGAGTAACGAAGCCGACTGTTGCCCCAAGAGTTAGCGTTGTGCCGGAAACAATGATTGCCAGAATGCCGCCGACAAATGCGAAGGGAAGATTGACGAGTATCAGAGCGAGATTGCGCCATCCTTGTGTGATTATTGAGAGCAGAATCATGACCGCTATGGCAGCGAGCCCGGAATTTATAAACAGTTCCTTGCGTGATTGTGATTCAGCTTCCGCTGCGGATGTAAACTGAACGTAGGTTCCAAGAGGCAGTTTGATATTTTTTGCTATAGCCGTGCGTGCGTCCTGAACGAAAGATTGAGCTGATCGTCCTGTAACATTTGCGGTGACAGTCTGTGTTCTCTGTGCTCCCAGATGTGACACCTGATAGCGACCGTTCGTCTCATATATGTCTGCGACAGCGCGGAGTGGTACGTAGTTTCCGTGAACAGTATGCAGTGGCAGGAAGCCGACAGACGCAACATCATTACGACTTGCGTCATCAAGACGAACCATAACATTAAAAGCCGCAGAACGCTCGTATATCTGCCCCACGGTTTCACCCTGCCAGGCTGTATGGATGGATCGGAGTACATCCGCCGACCGAAGCCCCCAGCGCTCCAGATCAGCAGGGCGTAGCCGAATAGCAAGTTCCGGAACACCAGGGGGTGCTTCTATCCGGACATCTGTTGCGCCATGTATCTGATGCAACATGCGGACAATATTATTTGCCTGGATATCCAATACATCCAGATCATCGCCAATAATATTGATTGCCACAGCCGAAGACGAACCAGAAAGGGTTTCGTTTACGCGCATCGTCAAAAAACTACTGACAGAAAAACTGGCCCCAACGAACCCGTCAAGCGCTTTGCGAACGCGGGCATCAATCTGTCGGGAAGCCTTCCCATCCACCTGATTCAAATCAACCTCAAACTCGCTGGTATGTGGTCCATACGTGTCCTCATCCAGCGAGGCGCGTCCGACTCTCTGAGCAACCGAACGGATTTCGGGAAGCTGACGAAGTTTTTCTGTAACCTGTCTACCTAATTTCAGAGACTGTTCCAGGGAAGTCCCCGGAGCAGCCGTCATATGAATGATAAGGTGACCTTCCTTGAAATCAGGAATGAAATCGCTTTCAAGGAATGGAAGGGCCGCAAACCCTATCAAGGTGGTCAGGATCATCCCGCCTATAACAAATCGGGGATGGCGCATTAATCTGGCCAGAAGACGTTCATAAGCTCTGGCGGTCCATCCTGCCAGGGGGGGCTCTCTCCGGGTTTCTCCAGGCGTCGCCAAGAGCCATGCGCAGAGTGCAGGTACAACGGTTACAGCAGCGGCAAGAGAAGCCATGACCGCAAGAACATAAGCTGTTGCCAGTGGAGCAAACAGTCGTCCCGAAAGTCCGGGAAGGGCGATGACAGGCAAGAAAACGATAATGACAGCAAAGGTCGCGTAAACCACTGCACTGCGGACTTCAACGCATGCATCGAGTACGACGCGCGCTGTAGATGCGGGCTGGACCAGAAGCCGGTTTTCACGCAATCGGCGTGTAACATTTTCGACCCCGATCACGGCGTCATCCACGACCTCGCCGATGGCGATAGCAAGCCCCCCCAGGGTCATGGCATTCAAAGTAACCCCGAGTGTCTCCAGCAACGACAGGGCTATCAGAATAGCCAAAGGTATGGTGGCGCAACAGATTGCAGCGGTTCGCAGGTCAAAAAGGAAAAGAAAGATTACGGCAACCACCAGAAAACCGCCCAGAAGCAATGCTCGTGTGGCATTCCCCAATGCGGTCGTAATGAAATTGGCGGGTCGGAACAGGTCAGCATGCAATGTAATCCCCTGTCCCTGCAATTGCGGGCGGAAATCGGTAAGTGCCGCCTCGATTTCCCGGGTCACAGCCATCGTATTGGCACCGTACTGTTCCCATATATTAACCACAATGCCTGTCTTTCCCTCGATACTGGCCGCGCCGAAGGCGGGAATAGGGGCTTCAGTTACAGTGGCAATACTGCCCAGTGTGACAGCACCATTATCAGAGCGGACAATCACAGTGCGGGCCAGACTTTCTGGCGTCAGGGCCTGACCGTCAGACTGAAGAACGACTCTTTGGTTCGGGGTATCAATAAAGCCGGCCCCCTGTATGCCAGTTGCTTCCTGGGCAGCCGCAAGGACGTCATCAAGTCCGATATGATGCAAGATGAGTTGGTCTGGATGTACCTGTATCTGGAGTGACCGACGCTCCCCGCCAAACACACTGACTCCAGCCACACCAGGCAACGCCAGCAGACGCGGCCTTAATGACCAGTCAGTAAGCGTGCGCAACTGCATGAGGGACTGTTGTTTCGACGTCAGACCAATCACCAGTACCAGACCGGCGGATGAGGTCAGTGGCGTCATAGTCGGAGCATGAACACCGGCTGGCAATTGCTGTGCAACAACATTCATTTGTTCCCCGACCAGTTGCCGGGCGCGATAAATATCGGTCGATGTCGCAAACAGGACGTTGACGACTGACAGTCCCTGAATCGAAGTCGATTGCACGCGCTGAATACCCGGGAGGCCGGTCAGGGCAATTTCCATTGGGCGACTAACCAATGTTTCGACCTGTTCCGGCGTAAAACCAGCGGCTTCGGTCTGGATCGTGACCCGTGGCGGAATGAATTCCGGAAACACATCATAGCTGGCATGTCTCAAGCCATACAGGCCATAGAAGAACAACAGACATGCGGTTGCGATAACCACGCCCCGGAAGCGGATCGAAAACCCGATAATAGCTGCCTGAAGGCTGAAAGAACGTCCCGTCATCAGTCGTCATCGTCTCCTGATTCAAGCTGAGCTCGGAATTCTTCAGACAGAAGTAATTGCGTACCCTCTACGACGATTTGCGTTTCGTGTGTGATTTGTCCTGGAGTATCTTGGATCAGGTAGCCACCTTCTCGGTCCGGCACGTCGGTCGTAAGGGGTAGGCGTGTAAATTTTCCGTGTCCGTTATCACGGTATATCCACGACTTACCTTGCAGCCAGATAATAGCTGATGCAGGTATCCGGATACCGGGACGTTCCTCTTCGGTAGGCAGGAGAACGGAAACATTCATGCCCGCGACAAGCTGACTTTCAGCCGACGCAAAATAGAAAAAGCTACGCCCCTGAATAGCAGGATCGGTCATGGTTACAGGAGACAAATAGTGGAGCATTGTCCCGTGTCCACCCGTGTTTCCATAATCGGTCACATCCGCCTGACTTGGTGGGGTTGGTAGATCCGTATCTGGTGGAAGGGTCACCTTGACCAAGACCACTTGTTGTTGAAGTAACTGTGTAATGAAAATTGTATTTTTTTCGGTAGCGTCAGATATGACCGAACCAAATTGCTGTCTGATAATATTAAGTGCGTTATTCACCCGGACCTGTTCTGCTTTTACCATAGCTGAGTTGGACTGAAATCTGGCTGTTGTCTCCTGGAATTGTTCCTGAGAGATATTCTGCCGGTCGCGATACAGTCCTTTGTCACGATCGAGTTTCGCACGGGCAAGCGTCTGCTGTGCCTGCATGCTCTCCAGCCGCGCTTTCATGTCAGCATAATCACTAACAAGAGTGATAAGTTGTGTTGCGTTCAGAACGTAACCATAGGCGGGAACCAACTTTCTCCAAGGCACGATGCTGGGTCGTGCAGAAGCGATGCCACTCTTCGTAACTGCTTCCGGGGAGACCGTCACGGTCGCCTCTGCGTAACCATCCGGCGAGACTTGCAGTTACCCACAAATCTGCTGTTCTTGAATTTTGTGCTTGATGCAGATGAATCTGTTGTGATTCCTTTTCTGTCACCTTTATGCAGGCGGGGTGTGAGAATGGTACAGGATTGGGTCATACAGGAAATATCCGGATCTGACCTTGGCGACGAGCGCCTGAACAGGCGTCTGGGCACGATGCTCGCGGCACTTGCTGAACGACCGGGCAAGTCTCTCCCGACGGCATTTCAGGATTGGTCTGCGACCAAGGCAGCATATAGATTTTTTGCAAATGCAAATGTAAGCGAAGACAAAATCCTTGAAGGGCATTTTTCTGCTACCGCCCAGCGTTTCGATGCGACTGCAGGGCCAGTCCTGATCCTGCAGGATACAACGGAGTTTTCCTTCACCCGAGCATCTCCCGAAAAGATCGGGTTTACCAAGGTCTCTACGGGAGGCAGGGAAAAAA
>NZ_CADP01000148.1 GCF_000285295.1 Komagataeibacter europaeus LMG 18890
AAGAAGGTCAAGGGCCGCAAGCGCCATATCGTGACTGATACCTGCGGCTTCCTGATCTTTCTCCTCGTTCATGCCGCCGATATCCAGGATCGTGATGGGGCCGTTGATGTCCTGGCGGCAATACGCAGGCGCTTTCCCTGGCTGCGCCACATCTTCGCTGATGGCGGCTATGCTGGCGAGAAATTGCGATCCGCGCTCGCCTCCATGGGAAAATGGACGGTCGAAATCATCAGGCGGTCCGATACGGTGAAAGGCTTTCAGATCCTGCCGCGCCGCTGGGTGGTTGAACGGACATTCGCCTGGCTGGGACGGTGCAGGCGGCTCGCCAAAGATTGGGAACAATCCATTGCGTCCTCAACCGCATGGACATTGATCGCCTCGATCCGCATGCTCACACGACGGACAGCAAGGCATTGTCAAACTTGAAAAACTTTCGGATCGGGCTGTCAGATAACGGTATGTCCGTGAGGGCAGCATCATGCGTGCCAGCGGATCGAAAGCGTTGGCGTCATATCCGCAAGCAACAATGATCAGTTCGGGCTGGTAGGCCTTCAGCGCGGGAACGACAATCTTTTCCATGGCGCCGACATAGGCGTCATGTCCACCACCCGGCAGCAGCGGGATATTGATGTTATATCCTTCACCCGCGCCGTCCCCCCGTCGGTCCGGATGGCCGGACCCCGTCGGGTAACAGTTTTCCTGATGAATGGAAATTGTCAGCACATCCGGGCGATCATAGAAAATCGCTTCGGTGCCGTTGCCATGATGCACGTCCCAATCCACGACTGCAACACGGGAAAGCTTGTGAACGCGTCTGGCCTCTTCTATGGCGACGGGAATATTGGCCAGGAAGCAGAAGCCCATGCCCTCGTCAGGAAGGCAGTGGTGCCCCGGTGGACGACTGAGCGCGTAGGCATTGTCCAGATCGCCCGAAAGAACCATGTCAACCGCGCGCATGACCAGTCCGGTCGATTTGCGGGCGTAGTCGTAGCTTCCTTTTCCGCAACTGGCGTCCGGCCCCATGACGCCACCACCCGCTTCGCTTACGCGACGGAATTTCTCCAGGTAGGCGCTGCCGTGAATACGCAGAAGGGCCTCCTCCCCGGCGCTGGGCGCGCTCAGGCTGGTCAGTTTTCCCAACAGGCCCGACATGTCCAGAAGGCTTTTCAGCCGTCTCTTGCTGTCCGGAGATTCGGGCAGGCTGGAACTGGCCGAAGGCTGTACCCACCCACCCACCCACGGGCAGAATCCCGACATGGGGCTGCGATATATGCCAGAAACATGCTTCATCCGAGAAAAAACCTGTCCTGTTCATGTTTTTCGCTCCTGCCTGTATCGGGAAAATATCACTTCGGTGTGCACGCCATCATGCGACGGTCCAGCGCCATATCATTGTTATTTCGGAACAATATGGACGCAGCCCTTACATGCACCGCCACGTTTCCCCTGTCCGGTATCATGAAATGGAAATTTTACAGTTCTGTCGAATGTGTCTCCCACTCACGCCACGCTGTCATTCCGGAAGCTATCTTAGGATGTGACATTCGCTTACCGAAACGACAGTTCACGCCAAAGATGTGTCACTTTGCGCCATTTTCCATAAAATATGCCATGCAAGGGAATTTCAGAATAATGGTGCCCATGTCCTGCGGAAGAACCGCAGACAGGTCGTGACAGTGCAGGATCCGTCATTCAGGCCGCCAGCACGCCGAATTTTTTATGGTAATAGTGTTGCCCACATGGCGTTATACTCAAACGGAGCGAGAACCGGCCAGAAATACCCTGCAACAACTGAATGACAAAAAATAAAAGTTTCTGGATTCGCCTGTTTTCAAAAATATTTACCAGACACTGCCTGTGGAATGACGATATCCGGTAGATACAGTCCCGCACGTCCCGGCAGAACCCGAACCATCCGGCTTCATGTCCTGCCATACCTTATCCCCTCAATATCATGTGAGGGTCCACAGTCATGGAACCGCATCCGGCCATCAGGCGCTATGTCCTGTAATAACGATGACAGACCGGAAAGAGGGAAGATGCACGGATCAATACCTGCGCTGGCCGCCTGCCTTGTGCTTGCACCCATTGTCGCCCCATCCGCCCATGCGCAGACGGTCGCATCCGGGCACCGCGACATCCTGCTGCAGGCCACGAGATCATGGAATGGCGTGGCCTATGAAAAATACCCCGCCACCCAGCCGGAACTGATGATGATCCGGCTGACCATTCCCGCCCATACCGCCCTGCCATGGCATACCCACCCCGTGCCCAATGCCGGTTATGTGCTGCAGGGGCAACTGACGATCCATGACCGCGACAGTGGAAAGACGGAAACTTTTCATCAGGGCGAAGCGTTCGCTGAATCCGTGAACGACACCCATCGTGGGGAAAGCGGCGACACACAGACCGTCGTGCTACTGACCTATGCCCTGACACCGGGCACGCAGCCCTCCATCCCGGCCAAGGGAGAAAAACCGGAATACTGACCGGCCCCGTTGACGCCACGCCGTCTCCATAGGGCCGATCATGACAGTCAATACGTCCCTTTTCCATGTAATGAGGTTGGGGCGGCAGACCATAAAACTGCCGCAATATAGTCAATAATAAAATAACATTTCATTGCCCCTGCCCAACGGCACTGCATGCCCCCGACAGCCCTTTCCTGTCTGGTGCATGATGACCCTTTATATTGTGAAAGACGCGATCATGCCGGACATCACACGGATTTCCTCCCCCCTGCTGGAAAAGCTGCCCATGGCCGTGATGATGGCGGATGTATCGGGTCGCATTGTGTACGGTAACCCGCGCGCCTGTGTCCTGACCGGCTATAGTGCCACGGATCTGGCAGAAACGCGCCTGGGCCGCCTCTTTCCCGACAGGGCTGTCGATGCCACGGCCACGCTGGCCATGCCCACGACACAAGACGGTTGCACCACCCTGCGCCGCAAGGACGGTCTGGGCATGCCCGTACGCCTGTACCGTGAAAGCATAAGCTGGGATGGCGGCCTGTACGAACTGGTGGCCCTGCTTGACCGCACGGAAGAAGAACAGACACGCGAAGACGCTGAAATCAGCGCCCTGATCGTGCAGGCGACGGACCGGGGCATTCTGGTCCTTGATCCACAATACCGCATCACCCACGCCAACCGCGCCCTGACCGACCTGCTGGGGATGGAGCCCGCCGCCCTGCACGATGCCCCGTTCGGCACGCTGCTTTCGGGCGGGGAAAGCGATATCGCCACCCTGCGGCAGTTCCGGCGGAATCTGGCGCGGCGCACGGGGTTTGAACAGGATATCCATACCCGTGGAAAACAGGGCAAGGACCTGTGGCTGCGCTGTGCGGTAACCCCGCATTACGGGGCCGATGGGCAGCTTGCGGATATTATCGTCATCCTGCACGACATTACCCATGACCGGCAGTTGCGCGAACTGCAGCGCGACGTGGTGGAGGCGCTGACGGACCAGCTTTCGTTGCGCGAAATGCTGGACTTCATGTGCCGCCGTATCGAACTGATCGCGCCGGACTGCATGGCGGTGGTCATGCTGGGCACGGGCGGTGTCCTGCGCACGGGCGGGCACGGCGCGCTGCCCATGCCGGTATTGCAGGCTTTCGACGGGCTGGAAGCCAGTACCGCCGTCGGGGCCTGCGGTACCGCAATCGTCACGGCGCAGGACGTGGTCGTGCCCGACTTCACGACCGAGACGCGCTGGCCCGCCCTGCGTGACGTGGCAGGCCAGCACGGGATCGTTGCGGAATGGGCAGTCCCCATCATCCTGCGCAATGGGGATGTGGCGGGCAGCTTCTCGCTGTATTTCCGCGCACCGGGGCAACCGGGGGCATGGCACCGGCGCATTGTCGGGGCCTGCGTGCATCTGGCCATGCTGGCGATTGAACAGCAGCGCAGCCGGGATTCGATCATCCGCCTGTCCTACACCGACCGGCTGACCAGCCTGCCCAACCGCATGTGGCTCAACCGCCGCATGCAGGAACTGTCCACCCGGCCATCGACAGCGCCCCTCAGCATCATGGTCATCGACCTCGACCGCTTATGTGGACGGCCGTTTAAGCGCAATACCTCATATTGTTCTCCCGATGTCATTTCCAAAACGTATTATTCTACCGGCTGGATGATGAATACCGATTTAACGCGAAGACCCGGTCAGATGCGCTCTTATGTCCGGCCTGTTTATGCGACTTTATGCGCTGGCCATCATGGGTGTGCGCTCACGTGTCAGGCACCAATCTCGTATCGCGTGCTCAGGGGCACAGACGGTCGAACGGTATGGCCTGAACTGTTGCTGAATGACAGTCTTCCCATCACGTCGGTTCGTACATACTGCCGGATCTACCGGAGCAAGCTCCGGTGTCCATCGTTCTGCTGGTGCAGGTCAGCCTGCTGAAACACTGACACCAGCCGGACGATAGATCTCTTTACGTGACAACAACGCCCAGATGATACGAGCCATTTTATTGGCAAGTGCAACTGTTGCCAGACGCCTTGGACGACGCGCCATGAGTTCGCATAGCCACTGACCCGCAGCGCTATCCCACTTATGGGCACGATGAAGCATGGCCGTCGCACCAAGAACCAGCAACGTTCTTATCTGCCGGTTGCCCGTTTTGGTAATCCTGCCCAGACGGGTTTTACCGCCGGTAGAATGCTGACGAGGCACAAGCCCAAGCCAGGCGGCAAAATGGCGCGCAGAGGCGAAGGAGCCAATATCCGCGACCGAGGCGACAATCAGAGAAGCCGTTATGGGACCGACCCCAGGGATGGTCATCAATCGACGCGCATCCTCATCGCTTTTTGCACGCGCCCGGATCTGCACTTCCAAAGTATCAATGCTCTGAGCGACCTTTTCATAATGATCAAATAACAACATGGCACTCTGCTTCATGGCAGCAGGCAGGTCGGCTGATGTCTCTATTTTTGCCATCAGTTCTGGCAGATGGCGTGTGCCCAGAGGGGCTATCAGCCCGAACTCGGAAGCAAGAGCCCGTAACGCATTACTCAGCATGGTCTGCTGTTTGACCAGAAGAGCGCGGGTAGAATGCAGTGACAAGATACCTTGCTGCTCTTCGCTCTTGATCGGAACACACATCGTATCAGGATGAGACGCCGCCATGCAGATCGCAGCCGCATCAACAGCGTCGTTTTTCTTGCCTTTTTTGACAAATGATTTGACCCGATCAGGAGGAACCAGTCTGACATCATGACCAATCCTGCTGATCACCCGTGCCCAGTAATGAGCTGACCCGCAGGCTTCCAGAACAACTTCACATGGGTCAAGTTTTGCAAAAAATGCTGAAACTTCACTGCGACCAAGCTTGCGCTTGAAAACGCACTTTCCATTTGCGTCAGCCCCATGAGCCTGAAAAACGGATTTGGCAATATCAAGGCCAATTATGCTAGCTTTCATACGGGCGGTCTCCTCCTGATGGTCAGTGAACCTCCATCATGGCACATTGATGCCGCAGGGAGGCCGTCCACCCCATCT
>NZ_CADP01000147.1 GCF_000285295.1 Komagataeibacter europaeus LMG 18890
CGTCTCGCCCGTCCTGCTCACGCGACAGGATCACGAGAATATGGTTTATCGCTTCCCATCGTCCCTCGCGGATCCAACGGTAGAAATAGCCCTGCACGGTCGTGAAGGCGGGAAAATGACGAGGCAATTGTCGCCACTGGCAACCCGTAGTGACGATATAGAGGATCGCCTCCATGACCCGGCGCAAATCCGTACGTCGTGGTCTCCCCAGTCGTTTCTTCTCGGGCATCAAAGGCGCAATCAGCGCCCACTCCGCATCGCGAAGGTCGCTTGCATACTCCAGGTCGTCCCGGCGATACTGCGCGCGGGTGATTTCAGTCCAGGCCATCTTGATCTCATCAGGTTATCGCAAACCCATGAATCATAATCCACTGAAATCACTCAACTCATTTTCGGTCAGACACTCAGATTTTCAGATTACCTGTCAGGACATGTTTTTATAGACATGGCTGGCGCTCTTTATATCCTGGCTCATCAAGGCCTCGATGGACATGCTCAACCGCAATACGCCGATATCATCGCGCATCTTTCCCGCAACCTGGACCCCCACCGGCAGACCAGTCGTGGAATAGCCGGCTGGAACGGAAGAAGCAGGCTGCCCGGTCATATTATGCAACAGGGAAAAGCCAGCCCATTCCAGCCAGTCAGCATATTTTTCGTCAGGCACGGTAGCCCCGGCCTTCAGCGGCAGTACAGACACCGTGGGGGACAGGACAAAATCAACCGTATCATGCACCCGCGCGCAAATCTGGCGATAGGTGATGCGTTTCAGGACGGCATCGGCATAATCGCCCATGGCAATGCTTTTGCCATAGTCACCCCATGCACGAAATTCCTGGTCTACAAGTGCGCGTTGTTCGGGCGTGTAATGCCGCTGTGCCTCATACGCGCCAACCTGCCACAGGGTGCGATAGGTCGGTCGCCAGTCCTCCATCGGATCAAGCGGGACAATGTCCGCCCCCGCCTTCGCCAGACGATCGACAACGGTACGGAAGATTGCACGGATTTCCTCATCCACAGCCATGAAGCCGAAATCTTCGCTCACGCCGATCCGAAGACCTGACAGGGGAAGTGCCGTGATCGGGAAGCTGTCGGCCGGCAGGGCATCAAGCGAGAACGGATCCAGCGGATGACGCCCCTGCATGACCGACAGCATCAGGCCGGCATCGGCCACATTGCGGGTCATGGGGCCAAAATGGGACATGTCGGTGTAATGCGCGCCAACAGGGTACATGGGCACGCGGGCAAAGGTAGGCTTGAGGCCAAAAATACCGCTGAAGCTTGAGGGCACGCGAATGGACCCGCCCCCATCACTGCCCAGTGCCAGAGGTCCGCACCCTACGGCAATGGATGCGCCTGCCCCGCCACTGCTGCCGCCGGGCGTGAAATCCGTATTATGGGGATTACGCGTGATACCGGCAAGCGGACTGTCGGTGACAGCTTTCCAGCCACCTTCACAGGTCGTTGTCGAGGCAAACAGAACAGCCCCCGCCTGGCGCAGGCGCTCCACCGATGGGGAATCCATGGTTGCGGGCGGCGAATTTTCAGCCACGCGGGATCCACGCGCATAGCGCCATCCGCGGACCATGGCCGTATCCTTGATTGAAACCGGCACCCCTTCCAGCGGGCGGGTCGGAAGACCTTTTTTCCATATATCCCGGGATACGCTGGCGGATGCCAGGGCATTTTCGGCATCAATGCAACAGAAAGGGTTAAGAACTGATTCCACGCTCCGGCTTCGGTCCAGCACGGCCTGCATCACTTCAACGGGGCAGAGTGTTCCCGCGCGATAGCCAGCCAGCATGTCTCTTGCGGAGAGTTCACATAGTTCAGCCATTCCCAAAATCACCCCTTTGCAATGTATCGCAGGCCACGACAGGCCTATCAGATCTGCCGTGGCAAACTATTGATCAGAAACCCACCGTAACGCTGCCGGACATGGCGAAGCCACCACCAATATTGTAGCGCGGCGACGCCCCCTGAATCGTTGATCCGTTCACCCCGCGGATGGCATGCGCGTTGACCGCCAGTCCCGAAGCTTCGGCATAATAGACGTTGTTGCCAACATTCATGAAGTTAAGCTGGAATTGCGGACGCACAAGTGAAAATTTATTGCTTACGTGGACCGTTTTCATGCGGTAACCCAGCCCCATATCCGCCATCAGGTAACCCGGGATGGATTCATCATTCATGAAGGTCGTGTACCGCCGACCGACATAATTCAGTGAGAAATTGGCAAAGAAACTGCCATTATCATAGGAAAGCCCAACCGCCCCGGTAAATGTGGGCGTATTGACCGAATCCTTACCCTTGGTTGGCGCATAAGTGTCACCCACCGCAATATTGCTGTCCATGCGTGAATGCACGAACGCGCCGGACAGATAGGGGCTGAAATGGTGCCACGGACGCAGGGCAAGTTCCAGCTGGGCACCACGGATTGTTTCACCCCCGACCTCCAGCGGCACATTGACCAGGGAGCCCTTCACATATCCCTGCGACAGGACATCATGATTGGTGATGTTGTAGTTGAACAGCGATGCCGCGATATGCACCAGTCCGTTATGGCGATAGCCGATTTCCTCCCCAATCGCATATTCCGGCTTCATGTGGGCGGTATGCTGCACCGCCGGGGTGTTGAGATTGGCGTCCCACATGTCCAGATAGGCTTCACTCCGGTCCGGCGCCTTGAAACTGGTGGTGCCATTCACATAAATCTGGTCATGCGGGGTAATGTTGTAGGAAATCGCGACCTGCGGCAGGGGTTCGGCATAGTTCGCCCCGACCAGGCTGTTTGAAATACCCGGCAGGTCATTGGTCACATGACGGTTGATCATGACTTCCTTGAACCCTGCGGTGACTTTCAGGCGATCATGAAGGAAGCTGTAGGTATCGTCCAGATAGATGGTCTCGACCTGCTGGCGATAACCGATTTTCCACGGGCTGAGCGTATCGCCATTCGCATCCTTCAGGCCATAGCGCCCCCAGCCATTGGCGGGCAGGCCATCTGGCCCGACTTCCGTGTAATTGGCGTCTTCATGCATGTCGAGATAGGTGTACATCCCGCCAAATCGCAAAATATTGTGTCCACGTTTCCAGTCTATGTTCGCCATCAACTGCAATGTATGCTGGTGCTGTGGATCGACCACCTCAGCCGGGACAGTCTGGTTATTTCCATAGGGATAGAATATCTGCAGCTTGCCCGCGGGCTGGGTGCCATAATAACTGTTGGTGCTGTTGACGGATTCACCGTACGTATCCCAGAAACTCCAGTCACGGTAGGTCGGGGTAATGTGCAGCGTCAGTTCCTTGTTCAGCTTGAGCTTTATAGGCGCATAGATCATCAGGTTGGTGCTCTTCAGATCATCAAGCTTGTAATAATCGGAACTGCCGTTTTTGAAATCCTGCTGCGTGTAGGTCGGGCTGTAGTACAGGGAAGATGTGCCCTGCTGTTCGAATTCTGATTTTGTTGGTGTTTCCGCCCCGTTGCCGGTAATGCCAATGGCGGTATATTCACCATATCCTATGTTCAGCGCCGCGGAATTGCCATCACCCCACGATTTGACGAATTTTGCATCCATGTGGTGGCGGTTGAATGAACCGGGCGTATCCCACATCTGGGAATAGTTATAGGAATACGAAACGTAGCCCCTGATACCTGTATGCCCGATATCGCCCGTTTCAAACCGGGCGAATTCCTTTTTCATGTTCCAACTGCCGTAGCTGCTTTCCAGCATGCCCCCCATCTTGTGCGACGGGTCGCGTGTCGTCATCTCAATCTGGGCGCCAGCGGCATTATAAGCAGGGCTGGTAATATCCGATGACCCCTCGCGGATCGAAACCGACTGCAGATTTTCGGAATCCGGCGTGGCCGCCATGGGATCGACCTGATAATAAATCCCATCCATCAGGTTCTGGCCATCGACCAGATAACCGACTTCGGATTCATTCAGGCCGCGTACCATGTAATGGCCTGATGTCAGACTGTACGGATCCGTCCGGGCATAAACAAAGCCTGGCATCAGGGCCAGCAGACCTGGCGCACTGGCGTTCGTATTCTGCTTGGCGATAAAATCGCGGGTTACACCAACACGTGTCTGCGGCGCGGTCTGGGCCATCATCAGCCCCCCGCCGGGCGTTGTATTGGTAACACCGTTGGCCGTGCGCGTCCCCGCATGCACGGTAATACTTTCATTTCCCCCCATCATGCGCTGGGCATTGCCACGGCCGCGGGGCCGGGCCGTTGTATGGGCTGCCCGTGTCTGCGCCACAGTGCCCGTGTCACTTTTTGAACTTCTGGCAACGGGTGCAGCGTAAAGCCTGTCAGCGGTCATGCAAACGCATGATACAGAAACGAGAAGGAAAACTTTCCTTTTTCTTTTTATCAGCATTCCACACACCTTTTCATTTATTACCTGCATGGGGACAAACATTCATCCAGCCGATCGGCAAAAAATACAAAACACCAAACCGGAATTTACCAGATGCCTGATGAATTCGGATCTATCGGACCCTGCGACATGGTGAGATCTGTACCTATGATCAGCTTATGGCAAAATCACTTCGTTAAAGTAACAATATAGCATTCCGGCCGGACATCATATGTACAAAGAACGACACAATGCGGAAACTGTACTGATCGGATAGACTGAAACGAAATCATTTAAAATTAACAATCTGAATATAAAGAGATTTTCCAGAATCATTCATGGTATTCAGGAAAATGCATATTCATATTACAGCATCATTCCGAATTATGTTGCTAAAAAGCAACGTTCATATATTCAACGATTTTTTTAAAATAACGCATCAGGACGGGCGCCGTATTTCCATCATATGACGGAATACACAGCGTGCTTCTGTTAATAAATTCTGTTTCAGGCCACCTGATCAGAACAGGCCTTCATCAATTTCGTGCAGCCTTGATGATAGATTCAATACTTGTCTTTTTTCCATGCCCACACGGTCAGATCCAGCCAGACATGCCCGACAGGGAAAGGCAGGGCGCCCCTCTGGAAACCCGTGTGCAACCGGCGTGACACAATCGGTCTTTTTCTAAGAGCCCGATCCGAAAGTTTTTGAACAATACCAGCCTGTTGTGATTCATCCGTCTTTACGAAGAGATGGAGTGAATGGTGACATGGACTGGTATTGCCCGACGTGAACATAGCCGGGAAGGACTGCGATATCCATCGGATATGATGGACGGGGAATGGGCTTTGATCATGCCATTTGTGCCCCCTGCGAAACGGGGCGGTCGCCCTCGCACGACGGATATGCGCGAGGTGGTCAATGCGATGCTCTACATAGCCTCGGCCGGGTGCGCGTGGCGCCTGCTGCCGAAATGCTTTCCGCCGGTCTCGACTGTCAGGCGCTATTTCTACGCCTGGCGTGATACTGGGCTGTTCGAGGTCATGAATACGGTGCTGGTCATGAGCCTGCGCGAGATCGAGGGGCGTGAAGCCTCCCCGAGCGCGGGCGTGATTGACAGCCAGTCGGTGAAAACTACGGAAAGCGGCGGGCTTTCGGGCTATGACGCGGG
>NZ_CADP01000146.1 GCF_000285295.1 Komagataeibacter europaeus LMG 18890
CATATTTATACTGTGCCCGCGCCTGCTGCAGCTTTGACCCGGCCAGCGCAAGATCATCATTGTTTTTCAGCCCTTCCGCCACCAGCGCGTCCAGCACCGGATCACCATAGCTGCGCCACCATTCGCCGCCATCTGGTACGATGGCGGCCTGCTGCGTGCCCCATTTATTGGGCATGGGCATCTGTGGCCGGTGGTAAGTGGGGGCCAGCCACGCGCAGCCCGCCAGCAGCGCAGGCAGCAGGAGGATCGGGATGCGTTTCATCTTGTGGCTCCCTCAACCTGCGGCGATGGCGTTTCCTTCACCTTGAACCACAGCACGTACAGCGAAGGCAGGAAGATCAGCGTCAGCACCGTCGCCACGGCCAGCCCACCCATAATGACATCGGCCATTGGCCCCCAGAATACGCTGGACGCAATGGGCAGCATGCCCAGGATGGCGGCGACAGCGGTCAGCATGATGGGGCGGAAGCGGATCTTGGCCGCATTCATCACCGCATCCCATTCCGACTGCCCCAGATCCTTTTCGATCTGGATCTGATGCACCAGAATGACCGAGTTGCGGATGATCATGCCAATCAGCGCCACCAGCCCCAGCATGGCGATGAACCCCATCGGGTGCTGGGTCAGGAACAGCGCACCCACCACCCCGATCAGGCCAAACGGGGCCACGCTGATGACCAGCGCCAGCCGCCTGAAGTCCTGCAACTGGATCATCAGCACACCCAGCATGACCAGGATCATGAGCGGCACGACAGCCACGACGGATTTCTGCGATTTCGCACTCTCCTCCACCGTGCCGCCCACCGCGACATGGTAGCCTGATGGCAGGCTGGCATTGAACGCCGCGATTTTCGGGGCCAGCGTGCCAACGGCGGTATCCGCCTGCACCCCATCGCGCAGTTGCGCCTGTATGGTCAGCGTCGGCAGGCGGTCGCGCCGCCAGATCAGGGGATAATCCTCGACGTATGAAACACTTGCCACGGTAGACAATGGCACCGTCTGGTCATTGGGCAGGCGGATATCAAGATTGCGCAGATCCTCGATCGACAGGCGCTGGGCATGGTTGGCGCGCAGAACGACATCGACCAGATAGATGCTGTCACGGACCTGCGTCGCCGTAAGCCCGGTCACCGCCGAATTGATGGCCAGCGCAATCGCCCCCGATGACAGGCCCAGACGATGCGCTTCATCCTGCCGCACGTCGATCTTCAGCTTGCGCGCGGGATCGCCCCAGTCGAAATTGACCATGTGCAACTGGTTGCTGTCGGCCATGATCTTCGCCACGTCATGCGCGTAATGCCATACCCGGTCTGGGTCACGGCCGGTCACGCGGTACTGCACTGGCCAGCCCACCGGTGGCCCGAGTTCCAGCGGGAACAGCCCATGCACCACGTCGGGCATGTCGCGGCTCAGTGCACCATCCAGCCGCTTGCGCAGGCGGTCACGCGCCACGGCACTCTTGGCCACGATGACGGTCTGGGTAAAGAAGTCGTTGGGCAACTGCTCATTAAGCGACAGGTAAAAGCGCACAGCCCCGCGCCCGACATAGGAACTCCAGTGGTCGATATCGGGATCATTACGCAGGATGGCATCCAGCCGGCGCGAGACATCCGCCGTCGCCTTGATCGATGCCCCCTGCCGCAGCGACAGGTCAACCAGCAGTTCCGGCCGGTCGGATGCAGGGAAGAACTGCCGGGGCACCAGTGGGGACAGCGCAATGGCCACGACCAGTGCGGCAAGGCTGGCCAGCACGGTCGCACGCGGGCGGCGCATGGTGAACAGTAGCGCCCGGCTGAACACGCGCAGCAGTCGCCCTTCCGGCGGGGCATGGGGTGCTGCCGCCGGGCGCCGCTTCAGGATGGTCACCCCCACCAGCGGCGCCACCAGCACGGCCACGAACCATGACGCGATCAGCGCCATGCCCACCACGGCGAACAGAGAAAATGTGTATTCCCCCGCGACACTTTTCGCGAACCCGACCGGGATGAACCCCGCCACTGTCACAAGGGTGCCGGTCAGCATGGGGAACGCGGTCGAGACATAGGCGTAGGTCGCGGCCCGTGTCAGGGTCCAGCCTTCCTCCAGCTTGCTGACCATGCTTTCCACCGTAATCATGGCGTCATCGACCAGCAGGCCGAGGGCGATGATCAGCGCGCCGAGCGAGACGCGCTGCAGGTCAATGCCGAACATTTTCATGCACACGAACACGACTGCCAGCACGAAGGGAATGCAGAACGCCACCACCGTGCCCGCGCGGGCGCCAAGGCTGAGGAAGCTTATGCCCAGCACGATGACGATGGCCTCGAACAGGGCCTCGGTAAAGTCCCCTACCGCGTCATGCACCACCTTGGGCTGGTTGGCGACAAGGTGCGCCTCGATGCCGATGGGCATGCGGGCGTGCAGTTCAGCCATTTTGGCCGTGATGTTCTTCTCCAGTTCCAGCACGTTGCCACCACTGCGCATGCTGAGCGCCAGCCCGATCGCATCCTGCCCGCCCACGCGGAACATGGTCTGCGGCGGGTCGGAATGGGTGCGGGTGATAGTGGCGATGTCACCCAGCCGGATCTTGCGGCTGCCGGCATAGACCGTGACATTGGCAATGTCCTGCACCGACCCGAACTGCCCGGTGGGCTGGACCTGTATCTGTTCGCGCCCGGTATCGATCACGCCGGATGGTACGGTGGCGTTCTGCGCCAGCAGGGCGGCCGCAATCGTGGCCCCGTTTATGCCCAGCCGGGCCAGGTGGTGGGTGGAGAAATCGACATAGATCTTCTCGTCCTGCGCGCCCAGCGTGTCGATCTTGGCCACGTCGGGCACATGCAGCAGTTCGTCGCGCACCGTCTCGACATAGTCACGCAGTTCGCGGTGGGAAAAGCCATCGGCGGTAAAGCCGTAGATGATACCGTAGGTATCGCCGAACTCGTCATCAAAGAACGGGCCGAGCGTGCCCTGCGGCAACTGGGCCTTGATGTCGCCCACCTTCTTGCGCACCTGGTACCAGATGTCGGGCACTTCCGCCTTGGGTGCGCCGGACAGCAGGTTGACGAAAATCGTGGTCTTGCCCGCCAGCGTATAGCTCTTGACGTAATCGAGGTCAGGCGTTTCCTGCAGTTTCTTCTCGATGCGTTCGGTCAGCTGGTGGGTGGTTTCCTCCACCGACGCACCGGGCAGGAACGCCTCCACCACCATGGTCTTGACGGTAAAGGGCGGGTCTTCATTCCGGCCCAGTCTGAAGTAGGACTGGATGCCGGCCACGCCGATCAGGATCATGAAGAACAGGACCAGCGCACGGTGGCGGATGGACCAGTCGGACAGGTTTATGCCCCCCGGCGCGCGTGGCTCAGGGACGGACATCGGCTTCATCCAGCAGGCTGACCTTTTCTTGCGGATACAGCGCCTGCACGCCTGCCGTCACTACCCTGTCCCCGGCGTTCAGGCCGGATGCGATCACCACGTCATCGGTGGCATAACGGGCAATGGTGACGGGGCGCTGGGAGACGCGCAGCGTGTCGGGGGCCACGATCCAGACCGCAGGTTTGCCGTCCTGTGTGGCAAGGGCGGCGGGCGGCAGATGGACGGTTGGCGCTGATGATATGGACAGATGCCCCGTCACCACCGCGCCCAACGGCATCATGTCCCGCGTGGCGCGCAGTAGCGCCTTGGTATGATAGGTGCGGGTCAGCGGATCGGTATCGGGCGCGATTTCATAGATCGCGGCGGGTGCGCAGGTAGCAGGCGCTGCGTCCAGGCACACCTTCATGGTCATGCCCACGGTCAGACGGGACTGCGCCAGGGCTTCGGGCATGTCGAACTGCCCGTCCAGCCCGCCACCCGCCGCCATGCGCAGGACGGGCTGGCCTGCGGCCACCACCTCGCCTGCTTCCACCAGCCGGTCGGTCACGATGCCGTCCTCGGGCGCCATCAGGCGGGTGTAGCCAAGCTGTTCCTGCGCCACGCGTACCTGCGCCTGTGTCGCCTGCACCTGGTCCTGCGCGGTTTTGTAGCGGCGCACCGCGTCGTCATAATCGTTGCGTGAAATGGCCTCCACCGGCAGCAGGGCTGCGGCCCGCTGCTTCAGGGGGGCAGCCTGTTCCAGCGCCGCTTTTGCCGTGGCGTTTTCCGCCAGCGCCGTGCGCAGCGTCTGCTGTGGCACCGTGTCATCCAGCCGCGCCAGCACGTCCCCCGCACGCACGACGCTGCCTGCGGACACGGAACGTTCCACCACCTTGCCGGGCAGGCGGAAGGCGAGGTTGATGGACTGATGGGCGGAGACCTGTCCCGTCACCACCTCGCCGTTCGTGTCAGGCGTCGGGTCCACAATGACGGATCGGACGGGGCGGACTTCCTCCACTGCCACCTTCTTGTGGCAGGCTGAAAGCAGAAGCAGCAGGCAGAGCAGGATCAGGCCCGGAGCGCTACGCGGTTTTTCCACGGCGGGCGCGGGATATTGGCCCGGCGGGAGGCTGCCTTCCCTGTGCAGGATCGGATGAAGAATGGTAGCCAGGAAAGATGGAGGCTGGGCATGGCCCACGCTTTCATTGCCAGTATGTCTGGTTTGCATGGATACCGATCACCCTCAGTCATGTCCTGAATCCAGCGGCACGACGCAGCCGTTATGGCTTGCATAGACGAGACCGTATCGTATTGCAATGGCGTACAGGTGCTACTGTCGGCTGGCTGCAAACACGCGGGTAACAGGTGGGATTACGTAGGCACACATATGGTGCTGATCCGTTTGTTTTACCTTATTCGGCCCTAAACCGGCCAATTTGGCATGAACCAGCATGAATGAGCGGGTTCAGACATGAGCTCAGATAGGAACAAATTGGGGCGGGCATTCAGCGTTTCCCATGGCGCAATGCTATCAAGCTATTGGAAGGGGATGAAGGCGCTACGCTGGAACACCTTCATATGCACTCAGGAATCCCTCGATATTATCGCTCATCAGGAGCGGCATCCGAGCCCGTATGACCTCCTCTGGCCAGTCCCACCATGCCAGTGCGAGCAGCCGCTCGATGGTTCTCTCGGGGAAGCGGTATCTGATAACCCGGGTCGGATTGCCGCCGACGATGGCGTAAGGCGGCACGTCCCTGGTCACCACCGCCGCCGTGGCAATGATCGCGCCAGACCCGATGGTTACACCTGACATGATGTTGGCCCGCGCGCCGATCCAGACATCATTGCCGATGACGATATCCCCCTTGGTGGAATGGTCATCGGATGCGTCAGCTGCTTCGGGCCAGAAATTGCACTGGTTCTTGAACGGGTAGGTGGTGATCGTGTCCGTGCGGTGGTTGCCCAGGATCATCAGCACTTCGCGGGCAATCGAGCAGTATTTCCCGATCTTCAGGCCGGCATATTCGGCCTCTATGATGATGGGAGAACCCTTGGCGCCATACGTATGGTCCCCGATCTCCCAGCCCCATTCCTCAATCTCGTGGGCAAGCGTGTAGCGTAGGAGCAGCGAAAAGGCATTCTTGCCGTAATACATCTGGGCAGTTTTCTCCCATCATGGTTGAGGTTAAGCGGCTGTCGATATGTGTTTTTGCACATCGGTCACAGGAATCAACTGCCTTGCCATAGTGGACTTGTTAAGAACGAGATATATGAAGCGCTATCAACCTCTTTATTCCTTCCTGATCAGTTCCAGCCCCTCTTCATATGTCATC
>NZ_CADP01000145.1 GCF_000285295.1 Komagataeibacter europaeus LMG 18890
CCCCGGCCGAGCCGATGTCCTTCGAATGATCCTGCTTGATACTAATGTGATCTCGGAGCCGTGGAAGCCTGTGCCGGAGCCGCGTGTCCTGGCCTGGATCGACGCCCAGGCGATCGAGACGCTTTTCCTGTCAGCCGTCACGGTGGCTGAGCTGCGTTTCGGGATCGGGGCCATGCCGGCCGGTCGGCGGCAAACCGTTTTGCAGGAGCGTCTTGAGCAGGATGTCCTGCCTCTGTTCGAGGGACGTATCCTGTCGTTCGATCTGGGGGCGTCACAGGCTTACGCCGAACTGATGGTGCGGGCGAGGTGCGAAGGACGGGCAATCGGTAAGGCGGATGGGTATATCGCAGCGACGGCTGCATCCCGTGGTTATGCCGTAGCCAGCCGGGACGTATCGCCTTTCGAGGCTGCCGGTGTACGGGTGCTGAACCCTTGGGAGGATGCCTGATTTTCAAGACAGATCCGGGCGTTAAGGATCTGTGTGTCGAGCAGGATATGATGTGTCAAAGAAATCGCGTTTCTTTGACGTGTCATTCCAATGTGTTCAAAAAAACGCATATTGCTACCACGTTGAAATGTCATATGAGCGGCACGCGCCCGTCTGCAGCGTGTGCCCTGCCCATCGTCATTTCCGTCTGGGAAATCCGTTTGGCTCAGCTCACCAGGAAGGCTTCGGCCATTCTATCCAGATGGGCCTTGTGGCGTTCCCAGTCTGGCATGATCCGGTCCATAAGCTGCCAGAATGCCGGTCCATGATTGTGTTCCCTCAGATGGCACAGTTCATGCACGATCACATAATCGATGCAGTCCCGTGGCGCCTTCACCAGATGGGGATTGAGGGTAATCACTCCACCAGGCGAACAGTTGCCCCATTGCGTGCGCATGACCTGAAGTTTCAGGGCGGGTTTTTGCATCACCCATAATGTTGAAGGCAGCATGGCATCGATCCGCCGTTGAAAGACGGCCTGGGCCCTGTCGAAATACCATAGGGACAAAAGCGCGCGGATCCGCACGGCCTGCCGGGTCTGTACCGAAATCTCCAGCCGTCCGCGCAGCATGCGGACTGTCTCGGGCTGATCTGGCTGATGATGGACCTTCAGCAGGTGGCGGCGACCAAGATAGAAATGGCTTTCACCGCTGGCATAGTCGCGCGGCGTGACATGGGCCTGGATCTGGCGGAAATCACGCAGTTTCTGCCAGATCCAGCGTGCTTTCTGTCCCAGGGCCTGCTGCAGTTTCTCTTCCGGCGTGTCGGATGGCACGACGGCCTGCACCCGCAGGTCGGGGTGAACCTTGACCACAAGGGTCGTGCCCGGTCGCGAGCTGGGCAGGAATTCGACCCTGATCTTCTCTCCGCCATAGGTCAGGAACCGTTCGTCCGGCATCAGGCGTGCTGTTCCCCGGCTGCCGGACCGGCCCGCATGATCTGGATGACCTGCGTGATGATCTTCTGCGCCTGATTGACGCCAAAACCGGCTTTCTGTCCGATGGCGAAAAGGGGGGGCAGCAATTCCTGATGGATGGTTTTTTCTATGTCAGTACGGCTGAGCGAGTTCTCCCGCACGGCCCGATCCACGATCCGGTCAATCTCGAACGCCAGATCGATCCAGCGCTGCTGCTCTTCGTCGGTCTGCTTGTGATTGAAGATGGCCGTCAGCGTCTGCAGGAACACGCCGTAATAGGCCTGGGCATGCCGGTGGCCTTCGAAGGCGGATGGAATGTCCTTCAGTTTCCGCTGTGCAACCTGCTCCTCGAATTCCTGAAACAGCATGAACTGCTTGAGCGGGTGATCGAACAGGCGCTCCGCCTCTTCAATAACCTGACGCAGCAGGGCGGAGAACGCCTCCTTGGCATAAGGATCGTCCTGCATGTCATGGGTGATCATTTTCGTCACGCGCGTGCGGATCAGGTCCGTCTCGTTGCGGGTCTTGTCCTCGGTCCAGTCCTCAGGCTGACCGTCATCGGGTTTCTGGCCCATCTTGCCGACGGCATACAGCCCTTCGGATTCATGTACCTTCACGCCCGCCACATGCCGGTCCAGCAGCTTTTTTACCTGCTCGGCATACTGGTCAAAGTCCACGGTCTCGCCGGTATCATGCAGGATCCACTGGCGCAGGCTGCTCATCTGCTTCAGGGTTTCCTTGTAGGTATTGCGGTCCTTTTCGGTGAAGCTGGTATCCTCGAAGAATGCGACCGACTGCAGGGCCACCTTGAGGCAGGCGGAAAACTTCGTCAGCGCCTCATAGAAATCATCGCGGTGCTTGAGGTTCACATCCACCATCTGGCCGTGCTCTTCCACCATGCGCGGCATGAGCACGGCGCGAAGCTGCTGGGGATCGCTTCTGTTCTTCACGCCGTCAAAGATGGCCCACAGCGCCTTATGCAGCGCCGGGAGTTCGCGGTATTCGGTGCTCATCTGGCTATACAGCCCGGCAATGTCCTTGGGGTCATATCCACCGACATTATCGGCCGCGAGCTGGTCATAGCGCGCAAGTGTCGTGTCCAGCTCCGCCAGAATGCCGCGATAGTCGATCAGCAGCCCATGCTTTTTCTGGTCATGCAGCCGGTTCACGCGGGCAATGGCCTGCAGCAGGTTGTGCTGTTTTAACGGCTTGTCGATATACAGCACGGCGTTTTTCGGCTCGTCAAACCCGGTCAGCAGCTTGTCCACCACAATGATCAGCTTCAGGTCAGGATCCTTTTCAAAGCGCTCGATCACGCCTCGCGTATAGTCATCCTCGCTCTGCTTGCCGACAGTCTCGGCCCACCATTGCTGCACTTCGGGCTGTTTGGCTTCATCGACTTCCGAATGTCCTTCCCGCGTGTCAGGTGGGCTCATGACGATGGCGCTTTCAAACAGCCCCACTTCATCCAGATACTGCTTGTAGCGGATGGCCGAGAGCTTGCTGTCGCAGGCCAGCATGCCCTTCAGGCCCTCATCAATGTTGCTGTCAAAATGCGTGGCCAGGTCCATGGCGATCAGCCGGATGCGGTCATCGGCCTTGTAGACCTGATTGGCACGGGCGAAGCGTTTCTTGAGGTCTGTGACCTGCTCTTCCGTCAATCCCTGCGTGATGCGGTCGAACCACGCATCAATGGCCTCATCATTGACGTTGAGATCAGGCTTGCGTTCCTCATAGAGCAGGGGCGTCACCGTTCCGTCCGAGACCGCCTGCTGCATGGTGTAGGAATGGATGATCTTCCCGAACCGGCTGGTCGTCTCGCTGCCCTTGAGTAACGGTGTGCCGGTAAAGGCGATGAAGGCGGCATTGGGCAGGGCATGTTTCATGCGGGCATGGTTTTCTCCGCCCTGGCTGCGGTGTCCTTCATCGACCAGCACGATGATATCCGAGCTGTCATTATGACATTCAGGATAGCCTGTGGCGGTGTGGAATTTGTTGATGAGCGAGAAGATGATCCGCTCCTGCCCATGCCCGATCTGCTGTGCCAGGCGTCGGCCGGATGTGGCCAGGGCTGCGGCCCTGTCCTGTCTATCTGCCAGTTCGCCACCAGTGGAAAAAGTGGTGCTGAGCTGTCGTTCCAGATCCTTGCGGTCCGTGACTACCAGAATGCGGCACTGCTTCAGGTCATCATCGAGGATCAGCGCCCGGCTGAGGAACACCATGGTAAAGGACTTGCCAGAGCCGGTGGTGTGCCAGATCACGCCACCCTCGCGCCCGCCATCTGCCCGGCGGGTCTTGATGCGCTCCAGCAGGCGCCTGATGCCGAAGACCTGCTGGTAGCGGGCAACGATCTTGCCGTTCTTGCGGTCCACCAGCGTGAAGAACCGCGTCATTTCCAGTAGGCGTTCGAGGGAAAGTAGGCCGATCAGCAGCCGGTCCTGATCCGTGACCGCTAGTGGGCGGGATGCCCAGTCCTCGAACCACGCCCGATCGGATGGTTTACGTTCGGCAAACAGTGCATCGGTCTGGGCGGGGGAGAGAGATGTGTTCTTGAGGTCATGCATCCGGCTTTCGGCGATGTCTTCTTCCTTCCATCTGGCCCAGAACTTCTTTGGCGTGCCGCAGGTGCCATAGCGCCCGTCATGCCCGTTGATGGAGAGCAGGAGCTGGCTGTAGGCAAAAAGCTGCGGGATTTCGTCCTTGAACTGGTTGCGGATGGTCTGGGAAATACCGGCGGCCACGGTCGGACCCTTGCCCGGCTGGCCATCGGGGCGTTTGGCCTCAATTACCGCGAGTGGAATACCGTTGACGAAGCAGACAATGTCCGGTCGGCGAGTCTGGGTCAGGTCCGTGCTGCGCAGGACGCTGAATTCTTCGGTGAAGGTAAAGCTGTTGTTTTGCGGGTTCTGCCAGTCGATCAGGGCGATGGTCGGGTTGGCCCTACGTCCGTTGATGAATTCCTGAACGGAAATGCCGAACAGCAGATGGGTGGTCATCTTTTCATTGGCGTCACGCAGGCCGGAGACGAAGTCCGGGTGCGTGACGATGGAGATGAGCCGTTCGATCGCCTGATCGGACAGGGCGTGCTCTTGTCCTTCAAAACTGAAGCGGCGCTTTTTCAGTTCCGCCCGCAACAGCGTGTCCAGCACCACCGCGCCCTGTTTGTCGCCCCGCAGGGCCAGCACCTTGGATGGGGATAGGAACCGCCAGACGAGGGTACTGAGCAGCGCCAGGGCAGGGAGTTTGGCGCTGAATTCTTCCTGAAATTTCGGGGTGGCGGCCATATTTTTAAATATCCTGTAGGCTGAAATGACTTAATCGACCTTCACGCGGCGCTTGCCCGTGAGAAGCTGCTGCATCAGGGCTTTCTTCTCCTGACGCAGGCGGGTGAGGTCGGATTCAAGCGCTGTGATTTCTTCGTCTGCTGTTCTCAGGACAGAAGCTATGGCCTGCTGCTCGGGGAGTGGAGGGAAAGACATCCGTAAACGTGCAAGTTTTTCTTTGTTAAGGGTTTTTCCTTTTACAGCCTGATCAATTTCCTCTTCATAATTTACATTATCAAGAGATTGGTAAATATATAGAGTATCTACTGACTTTTTATCTTTAATGATAAGGGCGCAGATTGCCTCATTAGTATAACAATCCTTTAAAAGGATCGCTTTTTTTCCTATTGTAAGTTTGAAGCTCAGAATAATTGTCCCTTTGGGGATAAGTGAACAATTGCTATTTAGGGCACCTAACCCATCTTATTCACGGCATTGAGTATTTTGCGTGGATTTTTCCGTTTCTATGGTTTGGGCGCGCGGGATCGCACCGGGTTGAGGCGGTGTCATTTTGAAACGGTGGATGGCTGCGGCTGGGGTTGCGAGGACGGGGCGCGTTCGGGGGCGATAGCCCCGTCTGTCACGGGCCGGCAGCCTGCATCGAGATGGCGAGACTGCGGAACAGCGCCGCTTCGGGACAGGCGGCGGCAAACGCGATACGGACACGGGTCGCGGTTTCCAGGATACGCCCGGCGATTTTCAGAAGACGATTTCGTAACGTGGTGAACTCGGCCGAGGCGAGCGGCTGTGGGGCTGGGATGGCGTCCCGCAGGGTGAGCATCAGCCAGTATGCGGCAGTGTGCAGCACCAGGCGGACCTGGTTGGCCAGTGGCGATCGACAGCTTGTGCGGTCGGATGCCAGTTGGCCCTTGTGACGCTTGATCAGGTTTTCGGCCTGTCCACGGGCACAGTAGAGGGCACCGTAGAGCCATTCGGCGTTGCCGCCTCGCAG
>NZ_CADP01000144.1 GCF_000285295.1 Komagataeibacter europaeus LMG 18890
CTAAAGATTGCAGAGAATGAAAAGTTATCCACAGCCTTAGAGTGTTAATTTATGTGTTAATAGTAGTGTTAAGGGTTTTCCACAAACACGTAACTGACTGAAAATAAAATACAAAAACAGCGTTTTGGGGCCGCTTGCGTCAACGAAACCCCGAATCTAGTGACTCCAGAACCCCGAATCTGCGTCAACGAAACCCCGAATCTAGCTCTTGCGTCAATGAAACCCCGAACCTAAACTGATCGTCAATGAAACCCCGAATCAAAGCAACCCGTCAACGAAACCCCGAACTGGCACTTACCGTCAATGAAACCCCGAACATTGATGGACGTTCAGTTCTACTTCCGGAACGATATCCGACACCAGATCTTTTTATTTGTGATGTCCTTGATGCCATCCCCAAAGACGATATGGCCTCGATGGAACATCCAATTTTCTCGCTTGCCACTAAACCTGATCGACGCATTTTCCGATACGAGCACAATGGCAATACAGTTGAGATCGTTCCGAGCGTCAAAGGGCTCGCGACGATCCATGACAAGGATATCCTTATCTATTGCATTTCGCAGCTTATCGCGAAAATGAATCAGGGTGAGCAGCCAAATCGAACTCTCCACCTTACCGCACGCGATTTATTGGTGTGGACCAACCGTCAAACCGATGGTGATGGCTATAAGCGGCTTCGGAGCGCGTTTGAGCGCTTAGCAGGCACACGGATCACCACCAACATCAAAGCTAATGGAGAAGAAATCACCGAAGGCTTTGGTCTTATCAATGAATGGCGAATTGTCCGTAAGACCAATTCCGGACAAATGTCCGAAATTAAGGTAACGCTGTCCGAATGGCTATTCAGAATGATCGAAGGCCGTAGTGTACTGACATTACATCGCGATTATTTCCGTTTACGCAAACCACTTGAACGGAGAATATACGAACTTGCACGCAAGCATTGTGGTGCTCAGGAAAAATGGTTTGTTTCTATAGAAATTTTACAGAAAAAAACGGGGGCCAGTAGCCATATTCGCGTATTTCGCTCAATGCTCCGTGACTTGGCAATCAATAACCACTTGCCTGATTATGCTGTCGAAATAAACAGCAACACAGTTACTTTCCGCAATCGGGAAACGATGGACACCGTCAAGGTAATAGAGCCAAAGCTCCAGAAACCATTTGTCGATCCCGAGGGTTTCCATGACGCTAGAGGAGTTGCTCCAGGATATGATGTCTACGCACTCTATGATGAATGGGTGTCATGGTGGAATGATAGCGGACAACCAGAGTTGCAAAACCCCAGCGCCGCATTTGTCGGATTCTGCCGCAACCGACACAAACGCAACCCTATACGCTAGACACAGCTTACGTGTATAATTGTATACGTGTATAAATGTATACTTATCCGCTAACGATCCTGCTTCGTCCTTTCTTCACAAACAGATCGTCCAGTGCTTCTCCAAGCAAACTCTGAACCGTCGTTCCCTCTTCGGCCGCTATAATACGAAGCTGGGTGCTGACTTCAGGAGAAAAGTGCCCACCGATCAACTTGGTCCCCTTACGACCATTCAGCGTAGGTTTACGGGATGATATATCTGGCTTCGGGGAAAGGGCTGGCATTGCCTCACCACTACCTTTGGCGCGATCAAGCATCGCTTGTAGCGTATTGCTTTTTGCCATCACACTACCTCCCGATTTTTGTATAATTGTATATCTGTATACTCGTATAAACGCTTAATTTCGTTTGCTGCTGGCCCATGTGCTTCGAATTCCTGCACAGCCTGTCCCGCCGCCTGTGCACGGAAAAATGCCTTGCGGTTTCCTACTGTCACCGGACAGACCGTTGCCCCCAATTCGGTTACGGCCTTAATGGCATCCCCTGTCTCCTGCCCCTGGGGGGGCACAAAAGTTAAAACGACAGCGAACGCTTTATCGAGCTGACGAACCACATCCAATGTGTGTGTCATACTCATTGTATCGAACACGGCCGTCTTCGTTGGAATGAGAACGAAGTCAGCATGCCGCGCCGCTTCATAAGCTACATCACGCGCAACAGCAGCTCCGTCGATAATCACAAGATCAGTACCCGCATCCGCGCAGGCTTTGAGCATTGCAGGCAAACGTATCGGCTGAATTGAAGCCACAGCCGGTGTATCGAGCTGGCGTACGTCTTTCCAGAAAGAGGCTGTCGCCTGTGGGTCCAAATCAATAATAGCAACAACCTTACCCGCTTGCTCAGCCGCGACAGCGAGACAGGTTGCAAGCGTCGTTTTTCCGACACCGCCCTTCTGCGAAAGAACAGCAAGAACCTTCATGCTACACCTCTACACGTATAATCTTATACCTGTATACACTTTCTACGAGGGAAGAGAAGGCCTCACCTTATCTCTCTGCACAATGGCAGCAACAGTGTTCTTGCTGATTCCTAGATCGCGGGCGATCCACCGATAACTCCGCTTTTCGGCTACCAACGCCATAACCTTCGGGGCCAGACGATCAGACTTTGGCCGCTCTCCTTTCTGTCGGCCGAGAACCTTCCCGCGTGCCTTGGCAGCGGCCAGACCAGACTTCACCCGCTCGCTAATCAGATCCCGTTCGAACTCAGCGATCCCGGCCAGAACCGTCGCCAGCATTCGTCCATGTGGTGTCGCCAGGTCGAACGTCATCCCCGTTATGGCGATCAGGGAAACACGATAGCTCTCCAACTCCTGAAGCGTGGAGATGAGATCAATGGTCGAGCGCCCCCAGCGGGACAGCTCCGTCACCAGAATGGCGTCAATTTCACGGGCCTGGGCCAGTGCCATGACCTTTCGACGCTCGGCCCGATCCACCCGGACGCCAGAGCCGGTCTCCATGAAAACGCCCAGCACTTCATAGCCCGCGCGTTCGGCAAACCGCTTCAGCTCGTCCTTCTGGCGCGCGCAGGACTGATCGGCCGTGGAAACCCGGCAATAGATGACCGCGCGCTGTCCCATTTGAACCCTCCCGGAAAAACCACCATGCAACCCTTGATACACCGTGGCTCCGGTTCGTCCCAATATGACTATACTCAAAGAGTGTCACGGAATTACGTTGCCATTCGTCCAAATTGCCTTTCTTCTGCAGCATCGAACGCTAAGTCTTAGAGTGTGAGGAAAAGAGACTACAATGAATGAAGCCGCCATCCGTGACCTCCTCGCGGCCGATCTTTCCGTCCTGGAAGAGGGGATGGAACTGGTCAAAATTGAGCAGTACATTCCAAAGTCTCTCGGCACCCGAAACTTCTTGGATATTCTCGCTAAGGATAAGGCCGGTCAGTGGGTGATCATCGAGGTCAAGAAGACCAATGCAGCTGCGCGCCAAGCCGCCCACGAGGTCTTCAAGTATGTCGATGCCATCCAAAGGCACTTCGGTGTCCGCAAGAATGAAATTCGGGCGATCGTGGCCTCAGTCGAATGGACGGAACTGCTAGTCCCATTCTCAATGCTCAGGAACGAGACGAGTATTGCAGTCGAAGGCGTGCAGCTGTTGCCAGACATATTTGGGAAGAGCTTGGGCTGCCGTCCGATTGAGCCGGTGCAGGTGAATCAGGGACGATATCTCGCGCCATGGCACGAGCTTAACCTGTATAATGACGAAGCGAGCCTGAAGCGTGGAATCGCCAGTTACGATCATTGCTGCAAAGCCAAGGGAATAGATGACTATGTTCTGTTGGTGCTCAAGGCCGCGGACAACTTCAATGAAAAGGCAAGCTTTGCCTTAAACCTAGCCCGGCAACAAATCGCCGAAAATTTCGGGGATGGGGCTCCGGAAGAAATTCCGATCCAGTTCAGGCAATTCGATCGGTTTGAGTACATTTTGTACTTTGCCCCGCAGATTTTATCGCGAGAGTTTTGCTTGGCGGTTTTGGCCCAGCATCCAGAGACCTTCGAAGAGGTACAGGCATACACCGAGGACATGGACACAGAAGCGGAGCTCTGCACGCTCCACGAAAACCTATATGACTTAGATCCGTGTCCACACCGAGATCACTTTGAGATCGGCTATGCCTCCAAACTCAGCCAAAAGCTCTTGATCGACGAGGGATGGACGATTGAGCGGGTGGAGCGACGCGGAACGTTTGCTCGAAATACCCTGCTGAGCGACGAAGCGATCATTGAAGAGTTGAAGGGGGCAACCGGAAGTTCGCGTCAGTCGTTCAAGCGCTCAGTAAGCCTTTCAAATCGGGCACACATAGCCTCGGCGAAGGAAGGGCTGACCGAGGCCTTGTTGACTAATCCAGCATGGCTGGCCCAAATCAAACGTGTGTTGGACGAAGCATCTGCGGCTTGGCCTGACGGCTCAGCAAGAATCAACCTGTTCGGGCCATCCTCCGGCATTTTCACTCTGTATTACATCGCGACGGAAGGTTCGGACAGCCACCAGCCACAATATGAAGTCGCTGTCTTTGATGCCGCTGAACAGCTGGTTTCAACTTATTTCGGTTTGCTAGTGCCAGACGGTCAACCAATCGCCCTTCAGCCGCTTCTCAACAAATATTACAAAGGTCGCATTGACGATCTAATGTTCCTTGCCAGCGCGGGCTTCTTCGAAACCAGAGATGCGAATGTGATGGACGATTTGGGCCTCGCGTATCGAACCTTCCGCGTAGACAACCCCAAAGGGGCTGCAAAATACTTTGCGCTGAAAGATGATATGTGGCGGCCACTCTCTCTGACAGTGCCGTGGCAGCCGCTCCAACCGTATTTCGACGAGAATTCGTCGCTGATCAATGAGATTGTCAGCGCAATCGGCTCTCGGATGCATGCCGGTTTTCACGACATGAGCTGAGAGGGCTATCGATCATATCGAATGGGGCTTCGTCTAACATTTTTATTGAAAACGGACATTCCGCTACCGCCTCATTTGAGACGCCGTGGCGCGACCTCATGCTTCCTCGAAGCGGACGTGGTTTGTGGCGCGCGAGGAACAGTCTCCGTCAATCCTTAAGCGGTTCAGCAAACTCATCCCCCTTCCGGTTTCCGCGACGGTTCCACTTCGGCTTGATGGCCCGGATCAGCCCTTCTTCTAAACCGGCCACAAGATCAACGGGCAATACGCCATTCAGCTTGAGGTCCTTTTCAGGCATAATCACATAAACATCGACGCCCATGCCGCGAGAGAGCGTTTTCAGAACCGCTTCTCGGATACGACTGGCTGTTCGCAGGTTTTTTGAACTTTCATAGTGTCGAAATCGCCTGTGCAGACCATGCTGCGCCGAACCAACATAAAGAACTTCCTGTCCTACAGCATACGCGTAAACGCTCGGCTTGCGTGGCACAGGATTTATCCCTTGGAATGCCATTAACCCATTCTCAGCCGGCAGCCATACCCCGATATGCACAAAGCCGCCAGCGAGAAGCTGATCGACACATCCTGATAAGCAAGACGACAAAGCTTGATTCATCGAGCGACCTTAGGGGGCTTTATACCCCTGATAAGAGAACATTATTCGCGTTTGGCAGATCGTCCGCGCCACAAACTGTTAGGCTTTGCCCCTGACAGAGAGCATGGCCTCATAGGCCTGAGTGCGACGGCTCTCTGTATTAGCGATACGAACATTGATTGAACGGTAGAAAGATAGAAAAATATACGCGGCTCTCGCCGTCACGTCGGTCGTAAAAGCGATGGAATGAGGTGGTCCCGTCCGTTCGGACAGTTTTGTGGGCTTGATAAGCTATACCCGGT
>NZ_CADP01000143.1 GCF_000285295.1 Komagataeibacter europaeus LMG 18890
GGGCAGGCTGGATCAGAAAAAACCACCAGAAATAGCGTCGGGCGAATTCCATATTGGTCCGGGCATACATCGTTGCTGTCGGTGCGATATCGATCAGCACCAGTTTTTCCACCGACTGCGGTGCATCCAGCGCCATACGGTGCGCCACCCGTCCGCCCCGGTCATGCCCGACAACCATGAACCGTTCAAATCCAAGCTGGTGCATGACGCCAACCTGATCAGCCGCCATGGTCCGCTTGGAATAGTTGGCGTGATCCGTCCCACCTTCAGGCTTGGCGCTATCACCGTAACCCCGCAGATCTGGGGCCACGATGGTAAAGCGTTTCGCCAGTGCGGGCGCAACCTTATGCCAGGTCAAATGCATCTGCGGATGACCATGCAGCATGAGCAGCGGCGGTCCGTTTCCGCCGGTAGCCGTGCGGATCCGCACGCCATTCACCTCGATATCCCGCCAGCTAAAGCCCGGCAATAGATCGGGGAATTTCCTGATTGCGGTCATGCTTTCACCTGCATTCGTCCAGTGGCACACAGCAAAAAAGCAGAATATCAGGAAACCAGTATTTCCCCTGATGAAGACCTGTTGATTATCTCCCTGCCGCGACTCACAACGGCGTCACTGGGTAGATCAGTTGGGATATCCGAGAGGGTCGATTCGCAGAGTCTCCGGAAATAGACAGGGCCATGTCACGCGTGATCACGGACGTCAGCCCCCAGTGTAACCACAACATCCAGATGAGGACTTTGGCGGGCGTAGCCCACGCCACGACATTATCCCGAGAGACCGTAAAACGTACATCGACGGAGCCAGCGTCTCAGCGCGCCACCCGACCAAGTGAAAGTTCTGAACACCTGTTCCAGTCTACATTCCCGCCAGAGTCCTCATGGAGTTTCTTTCAGAGGCAAAAACTGAGGACTCTGGCGGGAACATGCGACGCGCAAGGTTAATTTCTGAGATATGCCGGAAATCTGGAGCCGAAACAGATCGCAAAACGGTCCTCGAAGTGAGGACTCTAGCGGGGTTTTGTGCGTCAAAAACAGGTTTATCCGCCGAACATCAAGGAAAATCGGGCTGTTAGAAGCCTCCTAACCTGAAAATTTCTCAGTTTTGAGGACTTTGACGGGGGGCCAAATTAGCGCTATCTGCAAATCGAGGACTCTGACGGGAAACTTGATGCCCTCAGAGATACCGATTCGCTACACCTCCCTTTTGCGAGGTGACCAACAGGGTACTGAGGACTGTAGCGGAAAAACTGAGGACTCTAGCGACACGTGCTTACGGAGCAAGCACGATTCGCATAAGTTATCCCGAGGACACTAACGGGACAAACTAATATTAGAATACAATTATCTTTAACTAGTATTAGATCCCGCTACAGTCCTCAGAGACATTCTGAACAAATCCGTGCATCATGGTCGCAGAATCGAGCCAACATACATATACCTAGGGGAGCCATGATGGCGGAAGTGCATGACTTGCTTCAGGAGCATGGTCGACAGCATGTACTCCAGCTAGACATGGACCGCCGCGTCGTTGATGCGGCCGCCGCATATCTGACGGACGAAGATGCCGGACTAGGTTTCATGTATAGCGGCTGGGCACAAGCACCGCTCCCACATAAAAAACAGCCCGACTCTGCACCTTGGCAAGTTCGCACCGACAGAGTTACCCTTCTCGTAGAACCAGGTCGACGAACGCTTCCGAATGGGGAACTTCAATGGATTGGTGTCCCATACGGAAGTCGAGCCAGACTTATACTGCTATATCTGCAAACCGAGGCTCTAAGAACCCAGAGTCGCGAAATTGAGCTCGGAAAGTCGCTTCGCGACTGGCTTAAGAAGATGAACATCTCTCCTGGCGGCAAAACGATAGCCGACGTAAGAGAGCAGGCACTCCGCATCACGCGCTGTCGTCTCACTTTCGAGGTCCAACAAGCAGGAAAGTCAGCATTAGTACAACAACTTATAGTCGACAAAGCACTGTTTACGGAAGATGGCGAGGACTCTAGCGGGGGACAACTTTTAGCGCGGACGAAGCTAAGTGAAACATTCTACGATCAGCTTCGTCGACATCCTGTTCCTATTCAGGAATCCGCAATTCGAGCGATCAGTAAACACTCGATGGCTTTAGATATATATTGCTGGCTTGCATATCGGCTGCATGTCCTCCAGAAGGACACGCCAATCACTTGGAAGGGTCTTCACGCCCAGTTCGGCGCTGGCGTAAAACGCCTAGACCATTTCCGTGATACCTTCTGCGCTCAACTCAACTTGGCGCTAGCAGTATATCCAGAGGCGGTAGTCAAACTGAGTGCTGTGGGCCTAACATTAGTTCCCTCACCTCCACCTGTTGAACCAAAACGCACGGTAGTCGCGTTTCCTAGGTCCCGCTAAAGTCCTCACTCAACGTAGACGATGAAAACGTCTGAGTCGCATAGAGGCAAATCAGTAGGCTAATTGCGGACGAACAGTCGAAGATAGCCGCATCGGGCTGAAACCTTCAAACTGTCGACGGACCCGCTATTTGTCGACAAGGTTCGGGATATTGTCGGTCTTTACATGTCGCCACCGAACCGCGCGATCGTGCTGTGCGTCGACGAGAAATCCCAGATCCAGGCGCTGGACCGCGAACAGCCAGTCCTGCCCATGATACCGGGCGTGCCGGAACGACGTACCCATACCTATCTCCGGAACGGTACGACGTCGCTGTTTGCAGCCCTCGACATCGCAACAGGTGCGGTAATCGGCAAATGCTACAAACGTCATCGTACCACGGAATTTCTCGACTTCCTGAAACGTATTGATGCCGAGATGCCTGATGACCTGGATGTTCACCTCGTGATGGATAACTACGCCACACATAAAACGACCACGATCAAGACGTGATTCGCGCGCCGCCCGTATTGGCATGTTCACTTCACGCCCACCTCAGCTTCCTGGATCAATCAGGTAGAGCGCTAGTTCGCCGAACTGACGCGCAAGCAACTCCAACGCGGCGTGCATCGGTCAACAACTGCACTCGAAGCCGACATCACAACTTTTATCGACGCACATAACAAAAACCCACGGCCGTATCGGTGGGTTAAATCAGCCGACCGGATCCTCGCCTCGGTGAAGCGCTTTTGTCATAAGACAATGAGCCGAACTTCAGATTCAGGTGACTAGTACTAGGCACTCTCGCGTGTAGTCGTCCTCAACGGTCAGCACGCGGAAGCGACATCCGTTGTCCAGCGCTAATTAGGACCGTCGGGCACCGGCGTCGGCGAGTAGGTGCCCATTTCTTCCTGTTTCTGGCCACCACACTAGTGGACCGACAACCCTTCCTTGCGATACAACCGGAACAGCTTCTTGTGGATCAGGATTACTCCTTCGCACTCCAGAAAGATGTGCCGACCCTGATAGGGAAACTGGCATCGTTCGCCCGCAAGGTGGCGCGGTAGGCCGCGCACCTCGGTATCACATGGACGGTATGACGCATAACGCCACGTTCTCGGGTCGACGGTGATGAGACTACAGGCCCGCCCCCGCCGTTGCGAGTAATCCCGTTTGGACATCGCCTTGGTCAGAGCATTACGCCGTAATGCCGGGCGTCTCACGAGTTTCCTACTTGCTGCTCCTCAAGCTTCGAGACCTCCAGCCCACCGTATTTCGATCGTCTTGTGTAGAAGGTCGCGTTGCCGATCCCCTAATAGATGCAGGGGTTGGCCTCCTAATGCTCTCTCGGAACTTTTACTCGTCACTGATAAGTTCATCGATTTCACGTAAGCGCTTTCGGATGGAAACAAGCTGTTCCAGCATTTGGCGCCTGGTGGATCTAAGGCGCCGCGCCTCTGTTACGAGCGCGGCAAAATCAACATGAGATGCAGGCCGCTTGATTGACTTTCGGAATGCTATGATTGCAGAACGAGACGCGCTGGGTCCGACGAGGCCCTTCTCGCGCGCCGCTTCAAGTTCCTCTGGTCCCAGCAAAGTCAGCTGATACGCTGCACTATATGAACCCGGTAGTGACGTCTCGCTAATTCGGCCACTATCCACCATGCTTGCGATCCGACGCAACTGGGAGGCCACCGGTTCGGAGAAAGGGAAAAAGCGTTCGAAACTGGCTTTAAGACGGTTTTTTTCTTCTCTCGAAAAAAGTGCATTTTCTAGCGTATTTAATGCTCGGCCGATTTCCAGAAAGGAACGCGCAGCCTTTTCCCACGCAGATGTTACGGCGCGCTGGGTATCAAGAATGATCCGGATGCGGCCCTCGTCCTTCGCAAGGTCCGTTCCGGAAAATACTGATGCAATTGTCTCCAGGGTTTCAGAAGATACGGTGGTGAGTTCATGTAGCTCGCTAGGACGCGCATCAGATGGCTGTATTTCGTCAGCATCAAGGCCCTGCAAGGCTCGCAGCGAGATGCCGCGCGTCGAATTGGCTTTGCTCACAGGTCCAACTCCTGTCGCAAGTATGACCAGAGTGCGCCAAACGCTTCCGCGTTTTTGGGCCGACTTAGATCCATGACGCCTAACCCTTTACCATTTGCGAGTGATATTTCCTCTGCTTGGGCGATTTCTACGGGACACACGGGTCCGACATTTAGCAATTTGGAGCGGATAGTCGCGTAGGAACGAGTTCGAATGTTTGCCCGATTAATGATGAACGCTGCTTTCGCACCGCTCTGTTTCAAATGGCGCATCCACGGTATCACGCTGTCTAAATCGTCTTGGCTTTGCTGGCAAGGAACCAGAACAAAGTTAGAACCTTCACACAAGCCCAAGATTGCTGTCATGTTGATTTCGATCGAAGGCGGCGTGTCGATGACAATAAAATCGGCAGAGGATTGCCTCGCCATTTTCAGGGTAGACCGCCAGTCATCAAGGGACGCGCGATGTACAGGAATATGGGACACGGCCGGAATACTCGCACGGACGCGTTCCCTGCGTTCCGCCCATGTGGCTAGAGTTGCCTGTTTATCCATATCCAGTCCTAATACTTGTCTGCCAGATTGAGCAGCTAAAACAAGTATATTCCGGGATAACGACGATTTTCCAACACCACCCTTTGGCGATGATAGCATCACGATGGATTGTTTTGATGGAGAGGAATGTTTTGTCATTGGGACCTTATCGATGCAGGAGTTCCGCGGACCGCCACCGTATAGAAGGAGTTTTTACAGGACAGCTTTCTGAAGACAAGAGAAGAGTTCCAAATCTTTTACGCCGTAAAAATTTTACCGCGTAAAACGCTTTTTTCTGTTGATTTGGTGCGTTGCTTGCGCAGGACGTATCGTCTGGGGCCACAGTTAGTTTACCTATGGTCGGGAGCGCCAGAGCTTTGAGCCGATTGCCCATTGTTTGCCGAAGAGGAATGGCCAAAAAAAGGTCTAAATAAGACAAAACTGCACCAGATCGGCCAGCACGCCGCAAGGGGTAGCTCCTCCCCGTGCTCGGCGTCTGCGTCGCCTGCGCGCGGGTCCGGTGCTGCCGCTACGCGGCACCCTTGCCCCGCACTGCCCGACCCGGTCGCGATAAGAGCTGAAGGAAAGAGTAATCAGGCAATACAACCTGGTTAGCACGCCCGTTCCTGACATCCCGAAAACCTGACCCGAAAACATCCCGGCCTGCAGAAGCAGTGCCGGGCGCCGGCGTTTGTACGGAGCACGGCCATGTCGTTCCAGCTCAACCTCTTCGGCACAACCGCTCTCGCAGATACCCAGAACGACCTTTTCTGGGGCGAACTTGAAGGCGAAGATGGCTCGCCCCCTGTCTTGCCGGCCGCGATGG
>NZ_CADP01000142.1 GCF_000285295.1 Komagataeibacter europaeus LMG 18890
GGGGCGACATCCATGTCCTTCCGCGCGCAGAAATGGACAAGCGCCGCAGGGGCATGGCTTTGCAAGCTTCTGGAGCGTCGCCCAACACGTCTTGCAACCGTCGCACTTGCCAACAAACTGGCCCGGATCGTCTGGGCTCTCCTGTCGCGCAAAGAGATCTATCGTCCGGCCGGCCGCAATGTCGCTGTAATCTGACATGCGCTGCCAAGACGATGGATGCCGGGGTTCGCCCCGGTAGATCCGGCAGAATGCACTGACCAGCGTGATGGGAAGACTGTAATTCAGGAACAGTTCAGGCGATACCGTTGGATGACATGTGCCATCGAGCACGTTTTCAAGATTGGTGCCTGACACGCAAGCGCACACCCATAATGGCCAGCGAAAAACGTCGCACAAACAGGCCGGACATAAGGGCGCACCTGACCGGATCCCCGCATCCTGCGAGCAGCGATGCATTCCACCGAGAAAACAAGATTTAGAGAAACGCAGAGAGATAACAAATGTGATCCATTGCATCGAACCGGCCGTCCACATAGGTCATCCAGAACGGTGCGCCGGCCATATCTTACGGTTACATGTTCCGCGAACAGGCCATCCATCATGAAAGCCCCTGCCGGCGCAGGACAATGGCAAGGAAGAACGGAATGCCCACCAGCGCCGTCACGATACCGGTCGGGATCACCACGCCGGGCATGATGTTGCGCGCCGCCACCGAAGACAGCGACATGACCAGCGCACCAACAAACATGCTGCCGGGCAGATAGAAACGATGGTCCTCCCCCAGCAGGCGACGGGCGATATGTGGTGCGACCAGTCCGACAAACCCGATTGTTCCCACGAAGGACACCGCCAGCGCCGACAGGATGCTGACCCGCAGCAACGCACCCCGCCGCACGCGTGGCACGTCCACCCCGAGGCTGGCGGCGCGTTCTTCCCCCATGCGCAGCACGGTCAGTTTCCATGCGGCGCGAAAGGAAAGCGGCGCCACCACCACGCAGGCCGCCGCCAGCAGCCCCAGCTTGGGCCACGTCGCCCGCGTCAGGCTGCCCATGGTCCAGAACACCAGGTCCTGCAGCGCGTCTTCATTGGCGACAAACTGCAACAGGGAAACCAGTGCATGGAACGCGAATACCAGGGCAATGCCAAACAGCACAACCGTGCCCGTTCCCGCATTGCGCCTGCGTGACACCATATCCAGCAGCAGGACGGAACCGATGGCGAACACGAAGGCATCGGCCGACACTACCCATGCATCCGGCACGCCAGGCAGACGCCAGTGCAGGATAATGGCCAGTGAAGCCCCGAACGCCGCCGCGGCCGAAACCCCCAGCGTAAACGGACTGGCCAGCGGATTGGCCAGCACGGTCTGCATTTCCGCCCCGGCCAGCCCCAGCGCCGCCCCCACACATACGGCCATGAGCGCGTAAGGCAGGCGGATCTGCCAGACAATGACACTCTGCCCGGCAGATACATCCCGCGCGTGCAGCAGCGTATGGATCAGCGCCCCCACCGACAGCCCGGATGGCCCCAGACAGAAATCAAGCACGACCGAAGCGACAATACACAGAGCAATGACCGCCAGGATTCCCAACCGCCGTCGCAGCAGCATGCGATAGGCGCCACGCACCTGCCGGGCATAACCCGACAGGTCGGAAGACGGGAGGGTGGGCGTGCTTGCCGGTACGTCATCAGGGATGCGCATTGATCCAGAATGTCCCTTCCTGCCTGACGGGGAGAAAGCGGTCATACAGTTCCTTCTGCGTCGCATCGGGATCAAGGTCGGCAAACAGGTCCGGATGGAACCACTTCGCCATGACCTCGACCGCAAGGATGTTGTACGGCGAATCATAGAATGAATGCCAGATGCCGTAGTCATGCCCGGTAGTGACCGCACGCAGGCTGGAAATGCCCGGACGGTCCGTTACACGCCGCAGGGACGCGCGCGCGACTTCCGGCGTGACCTCCGCCCCCATGCGCAGGCCCGGCCCGCTGGCCTTCGGCCCTTTGGTGCCGTCGGCTATGTATATGTCCGGGTCAGCGGAAATGACCTTTTCCAGGTCAATATCCCCGATATATCCCGGCAGCAGGGGCGCTGCGATATTCTGGCCACCGGCCGCCGTAATGAACGCGCCCATGTTGCCCTTGCCCGCCGTATGGCAGCAGCTTTCGCGCATGGCGGCCAGCATTTCGATAAAGACCCGGGGCCGCTGCGCTTCAGGCAATGACGCCACCCGGTCGGTCACGTATTTCAGGTGCGACTGGTAGAAGGACAGGTAATCCGCGGCTTCCTGCTCCCGGTGCAGCACCAGGCCCAGTATCTGCATGGATGCGACGGTGTCATGCAGCGGGTCGGCACGGAAATCGACAAAGACGACCGGCACATGCGCACTTTCCAGTTGCGCGACCAGTTCGCTCGCCGCCCCCGGCCCATGGCCGGACACCGTCAGGATCGCAAGGTCGGGGTGCAGGTCCAGCACGCGTTCGGGACTGACCGTATCCGCCGTGGTCTTGCCAATCAGCGCCACCCTGGCTGCCTGTGGGAAGGTTGCGACGTACTGGTCGTAACTCTGGGTATCCGCGCCGCGGAATTCTCCCTGCCATCCCACGATCCGGTCAAACAGGTGCTGCTTTTCCAGTGGGGCAAGGGCATAGACCAGACGCCCTTCCCCCAGGATGATGCGGTGGACACTGGCCGGAATGTCCACCTTGCGGCCGGCAAGGTCGGTCACGGTTTCAGCCCATGCCGCAGGCAGTCCCGCCGACAGGCCCATGACCGCCACCACCCCGCATGCCAGCACACGCCAGTTATCCAGTATCCGTCCCATCACCCTGCTCCGATCTATATGATTACCCCCAGGGACATCATTTCTGGGGATAGGCAAAATTGAACTTCTCGGTAAACGGCTTCCAGAACCCCGGCGTGCCGGTTTCCTTGTCCACGTGATGCAGGAAGCCACTCTGTTCGGGTGAGGAATAGGTCAGCACGACCGTATAGCGGCCCGGGCCGTCCATCTGCACGTTATCGGCATAATGCGGGCCGTCCTTGGCGGTCATGAAGTGCATCGTGCCTTCAGCCTTCCACGGCGTGCCATCCTTGGTCAGTGAATAACCGATCGTAAGATACGGCACCCATGCGCCATCGGGATATCCCCATACGTTATCGGCGGTGGCGTGGACGTCGGTTTCAAGATGGATGGTGTCGGGTTTGGTATTGTCGGTCATGCCGGCGGGCATGGGATCCACCATGATACCCGTCAGGTAGCTGGACGCGATCTCCATGTCATGCGCCTGAACGGGGCCACCGATGGGATATTCACGCGCCTGTGCCGCCGTGACACCGACAGGCAGGGCCGCGATGGCCAGCGCCAGTATAGAACACTTTTTCTTCATGATGACTGTTTCCATATATCTGAACATCAGGTCAGGGCGCCTGTTTTATTTTTTAACCTTCAGTAATCCCATGACCAGATTACAGATCCCCTTCCGGCTGATTTCACAAATCTGATAATGATAATTGTTATCACTGTCAACGGATGGTATGTGCTGTGCGATACACACGGAGACTACCTGCCATGATCAGCCATCCCCTCGCGTTTATGCGACTGCCCTATGCGGTCCTGATCGCAATGGACAGCCGGATGCTGCACTTCTGGCTGCAGCCGGTCCATTACCTGATCCGCATCGTACACATTGTCAGCATGGCCTTGTTTTTCGGGATGGACATGTTGTTTGACCTCGGGATCCTCAATCCCCGCATGGCGCCCCGTCTGGCCCCCACGGCGCAACTGATGGTGCGCCCGCTGCACATTGCCTTCGCCATCGCCATGGTCACGGGTATCGTGCTGTTCTTCTACGATCCCGTACATATCGGCAGCCGGGCGTATCTGACGCCCAAGCTGCTGCTGATCACGCTGGCCATGCTGAACGCCATGTGGTGCCACCGTTCGGTTTACCTGTCGGTACTCAGGGGGAATCCGGTCATTTCACTACGTGGCCGGGTCGGGGCAAGTATTTCGCTGTCCCTATGGACAGGCGTGATGATCATGTCATGCCTGAATAGTGAAGGTGTACCAAAAGTTTTCTTGCGCTGATACCAGCATTGCAAAATACGCATGATGCTTGTGATTGACGGGTTTGCGTCAAAATGTAATTGAGAGTCATTCTTATTGATACTGATTCTCAGTTGCGTCTGATATCATGACCCTTTCCCATTCACGGCATATATTAAGGGGATCGAGCTTTTTCGTTCCCGCCCTTTCCTTCAGCACCGTCCGGCGGCGTCTGCGCATGGGATCATGTATCGTATGTTTCGGGCTGGCCCTGCCCGCGACAGGCTTTGCACAGGTCCAGACACAGATTGAGGAAGACCGCGCCCGGCTGGGCAATTCCACCCCGCTGATCCAGCAGATCGACCCCGCCACGGTGCGTGATTCGGAACGCGCGCAGGCCGATACGGAAGAAAAGGCCGCGGTCGCGGCAGGGGGCGAGGACAGGCTGGACACCAGCGGCAACCTGCTGGGCAACATGTGGGGCGCGCGGCCGTGGCTTTACAAACACGGCATCACCTTCGACATACAGGAAGTCGATGAGGTCTGGGGCAACGGCACCGGCGGCACGCCCAGCACCAATGGCGACGGGCAGGGTTCGGGCACCGGCCCCGCCTATGACGGCGTCACCATGCCGACGCTGACCATCGATACCGAAAAGCTGTTCGGGCTGAAGGGCGGCCTGTTCAACGTCAGCGCGCTGCAGACGCGCGGGCGCTCGATCTCGCAGGATCACCTGAACAACTTCAACCCCATAAGCGGGTTCGAGGCCGATCGCTCCACCCGCCTGTTCGAACTGTGGTACCAGCAGTCCTTCCTCAAGGGAAAGCTGGACGTGAAGATCGGCCAGCAGGACCTTGATACCGAATTCCTGGTCAGTTATTACGCGTCTTTGTACCTGAACGCCAATTTCGGCTGGCCCATGGCCCCTTCGGTCAACCTGTATGGTGGCGGGCCGTCATGGCCGCTGTCCTCGCCCGCCATCCGCATCCGCTACCGCCCCAGCGAGAAATTCACCTTCATGTTCGCCGCAGCCGACGACAACCCGCCCGGCAACCGCTACAACTCCCTGCCCATCCAGCAGGCCACCGGGTCTGGCAGCGGCTTCAGTTCCGATCCCACCAGCCAGACCTATGACGGCGCCAACGGCACGAACTTCAACATGGGCACCGGCGCGCTGCTGATCACCGAACTGCAGTATGCGCTCAACCCGCAGCCGGCCGACATGTCCAACGTGACCAAAAATCCCGGCCTGCCGGGGGTGTACAAGCTGGGTGGATACTACGATACCGCGAAATTCGCCGACTACCGCTACAACCAGCGCGGCGGTTCACTGGGGGCGGCCACGCTGAACGCCAGCGCCACGCAGGCCGACCTGACCCCGCGATGGGACCGGGGCAACTGGATGGTCTATGGCATCATCGACCAGATGATCTGGCGGCCTTCGCTAACATCCCCCCGCTCGCTGGGTGCATTCGTGCGCGCCACGGGCAACGGGGGCGACCGCAACATGATCAGCTTCGCCATCGACGCGGGGCTGAACCTGAAGGCCCCGTTCAGGGGACGCGACAACGACACGATCGGGCTGGGCTGGGGCATCGGCCGCGCCAGTTCGGGGCAGCGCCAGTTCGACCGCGACAGCCATTCGCTGGTGCAGGGCAACGAAAACCACCTTGAACTGACCTATCAGGCGCAGGTCACGCCATGGCTGGTCATGCAGCCCGACTTCCAGTACGTCTGGCACCCCGCCGGCGGCGGTGCCGACCCGTCCTTCCCATACCGCCGCACCGGCGACGAGGCGATCTTCGGCCTGCACAG
>NZ_CADP01000141.1 GCF_000285295.1 Komagataeibacter europaeus LMG 18890
CTAAACCGGTCGGCCATGCTGTTCATAAGTACATTACGGCCTGGATGAAAAAACGAGCGTCACCCCGCAAACATCTTGATCGGCGAACCGGTGAACATGTACATTTTCTCTTTCAACTTCGGAACAGGCCAATCGCGAAGGAAGTTTTAAATCAGACTGTTATCCCGCTTTTGTGCAAAAAGGCTGGTATTCCGATTGAGGACAGTAAAGGCCGTATTACAAGTCACCGTGGACGGGCTTCAGCCGTTTCTATGCTGGCCAGCGTTCCGCAAGGAATGACAATATTCGATTTGGCAAAATGGTGCGGCCATACGTCCGTTCAATCGACGATGAGCTATGTTCGGTCGAAACCTACGCAATTGGCGAGTGCGTTTGCCAAGGCGGATCAGGCGGCGCGGATGATCGAAATTGTTATTGATAAGGAGGTTATTGCGGCAGGCGCAACGAAGGATGGAGCACCTTGGAAGTATTACGATTTAGGTGATTCTTACTGTAGCAATGCGTTTTGGAGCACTTGTCCGCATCGCATGGCATGCGCACGCTGTTATTTCAATATTCCGAAGCCAAGCGCCAAGGGCGTTGTCCTGGCCGCTCAGCAAGCAGCCAATCGTTTACTGGAAGAGGTCTGGTTAAGCCCAGAGGAACGGGATGCCGTGTCCGGAGACGTTGAAGCATTGGAGGGAATGTTAAACAAGCTTCGAGATAAGCCAGCGCTGGATGGCCGAACGCCTGGCGAAATTTCGGCAACATGCGGTTCCCAAGTGTCTTCTCCGTTCACAGAATCAGAATGACCAGTGCCGTGGTTGGAGAACAATGCCAAACGGAAGCGCTGGCCGGCCTCGTGGAGCGGGTGACGTTCCACAATGCCGAGAACGGTTTCTGCGTCCTGCGGGTGAAGGTGCGGGGGCAGCGCGATCTGGTCACTGTCGTCGGCCATGCCGCCATGATCTCGGCGGGTGAGTTCGTGCAGATGTCGGGGCGCTGGTTCAACGACCACACCCACGGCTTGCAGTTCAAGGCGGAGTTCCTCAAGGCCAGTCCGCCGACCACGGTCGAAGGCATAGAGCGCTATCTCGGCTCGGGCATGATCCGGGGCATTGGTCCCGTCTATGCCAAAAAACTGGTGAAAGCGTTCGGCGAGGCCGTGTTCGACCTGATCGAGCAGGAACCGCATCGCCTGCGGGAAGTGACAGGCATTGGTCCCAAGCGGGCCGAACGGATTGTCGGTGGCTGGGCAGACCAGAAGGTGATCCGCGAGATCATGCTGTTCCTGCACAGCAACGGCGTCGGCACGTCGCGGGCGGTACGGATCTTCAAGACCTACGGGCAGGATGCGGTCAGACTGATCAGCGAGAACCCCTATCGGTTGGCGAAGGACATCCGGGGCATCGGCTTCAAAACCGCCGACCAGATCGCCCGGAAGATGGGGATCGCGCTTGATGCCATGATCCGGGTGAGGGCCGGGATCTCCTATGCCCTTGGTGAGGCGATGGATGAAGGGCATTGCGGCCTCCCGGTCGGTGAACTCCTGACCAGCACCGCCGAACTGCTGGAGGTCGCCGCCCCTCTGATCGAAACAGCCCTCGCGCTGGAGCTGGAAGCGGGAGACGTGGTCGCTGATAGCGTGGGAGAGACGAGTTGCATCTTCTTGGCTGGTCTCTATCGCGCGGAGCAGAGCATCGCCGAGCGATTGCGCGCCTGCGCCGTGGGTCGGCCGCCCTGGCCGGAGATCGATGCTGAAAAGGCCATGACTTGGGTGGAAGGCAAGACCGGACTTGCCATGGCGCCCAGCCAGCAGGAAGCGGTGCGCCTTGCACTGCGTAGCAAGGTGCTGGTGATCACGGGTGGTCCTGGCGTGGGCAAGACCACGCTGGTCAACGTCATTCTGAAGATCGTGACTGCCAAGGGCACAGACGTGCAACTTTGCGCGCCGACCGGCCGGGCGGCGAAGCGCCTGTCGGAAAGCACGGGGCTGGAAGGCAAGACCATCCATAGACTGCTGGAGACGGATCCGGGCAATGGCAGTTTCAAACGGGACGATACCAACCCGCTGACCTGCGACCTGCTGGTTGTGGACGAGGCCAGCATGGTCGACGTGCTGCTGATGCGCTCCCTGCTGCGCGCGTTACCTGACAGCGCGGCTCTGCTGATCGTCGGCGACGTGGACCAGTTGCCTTCTGTCGGACCGGGGCAGGTGCTGGCCGATATCATTGGCTCCGATGCTGTTCCTGTGGTGCGCCTGACCGAGGTGTTCCGCCAGGCGGCACAGAGCCGGATCATCACCAACGCGCACCGGATCAACGAAGGGAAGATGCCGGAGCTGAGCGCGGAAGAGGGATCGGATTTCTATTTCGTGGAGGCGGCTGAGCCCGAGGTCGGACTGCGCAAGTTGCTGACCGTGGTGAAGGACCGCATCCCGGCGCGGTTCGGGCTGGACCCGGTCCGCGACGTGCAGGTGCTCTGCCCGATGAACCGGGGTGGGCTGGGCGCACGGTCGCTGAATATCGAGTTGCAGCAGGCGCTGAACCCGGCAGGCGACGTGAAGGTCGAGCGGTTCGGCTGGACCTACGGTCCCGGCGACAAGGTGATGCAGATCGCCAACGATTATGACCGGGACGTCTTCAACGGGGATCTCGGCGTTATCGACAAGATCGATGTGGAAGAGGGCGAACTGACGGTCTTATTCGATGGACGGGAGGTCGTTTACGGCTTCGGCGAGTTGGACGAACTGGTGCTGGCCTACGCGACGACCATTCACAAGAGCCAGGGCTCGGAATATCCGGTAGTGGTCATCCCGCTGGTGACGCAGCATTATACGATGCTGGCGCGGAACCTGCTTTATACCGGTGTTACACGGGGGCGGAAGCTCGTCGTGCTGGTCGGGCAGAAGAAGGCTCTGGCCATAGCTGTGCGAAATCAGGGCGGAAGGCTACGTTGGTCAAAACTGAGAGACTGGCTGGTGGGTACGTCAGGTACAGGTCATCTATCCCGCCTAAAGAAACCTTAAAATTGCTTTTTTGAGGTTGTGAAATTGTATTCCACATAAACGCCTTCCGGGCCGCTACCGTGCGCAACATTCTCGATTTTCCGGCGTCCTTTGATCCTCCGGCATGCATTGTGACGCTGGACCGGAACTACCGTTCCACAAAGCCCATTCTGGATGCGGCCAACGCGGTGATTGGCGAGGCAGCCGAGCGGTTCACCAAGGATCTGTGGACCGAGCGGACCTCGGAGGAAAAACCACGACTGGTCACCATCTGGGACGACACTGCCCAGGCGAATTACATCGCCGATCGGGTGCTGGAAGAGCGTGAGGCCGGCACACCGATGAAGCAGCAGGCGGTGCTGTTCCGGGCTTCGCACCATAGCGGCACGCTGGAGGTGGAACTGACCCGGCGCAACATTCCGTTCGTGAAGTTCGGTGGCCTGAAGTTTCTCGACAGCGCGCATGTGAAGGACGTGCTGGCGCTATTGCGCTTTGCCCAGAACCCACGCGACCGCATTGCGGGCTTTCGGGTGTTGCAGCTTTTGCCAGGCGTGGGACCAACCTCGGCCCGGCGGGTGCTGGATACGATGGGGGAGAATGCCCATCCCTTCGAGGCGTTGAAGGAGATCAAAGCGCCCCAGCGCAGCGGCGAGGCCTGGATGGGGTTTGTGAACACGCTCACCGCTCTTGGCAGCCATCAGGTCGGCTGGCCGGGCGAGATCGCGGCAGTGCGTTACTGGTATGAGCCGCATCTGGAGCGGCTGCATGAGGATGCTTCCACGCGTCTGGCGGATCTGGTGCAGCTGGAACAGATCGCCGGGGGCTACCCGTCACGCGAGAAATTCCTGACCGAACTGACGCTGGACCCGCCGGATGCCACGTCCGATCAGGCTGGCGTGCCGCTGCTGGACGAGGACTATCTGATCCTCTCCACCATTCATTCCGCCAAGGGGCAGGAATGGAAGAATGTGTTCGTCATGAACGTGGTCGATGGGTGCATTCCGTCCGATCTGGCCACCGGTGAGAAGGATGACATCGAGGAGGAGCGCCGGCTGCTTTATGTGGCCATGACGCGGGCGAAGGACAGTCTCGATATCATGGTGCCGCAGCGTTTCTATGTGCATGGCCAGCACAGCCGGGGCGACCGGCACGTCTATGCTTCACGCACGCGCTTCATTGATCGGGATATGCTGTCTTTGTTCGAAGCCGTGTCATGGCCTGTCGTGAAACCGGAAGACCAGGCCCGACAGGAAGCCGTGAAATCCGTAAGGATCGATATGGCAGCCAGATTACGCGGCATGTGGTCGTAAGGGAGCAGGGCCGATGTGCAATCTCTATTCCATGACCTCGAACCCGCAGGCGATCCGCGAGATTGCGAAAGTCCTTGAGGATCGCACGGGGAATCTCCAGCCGCTACCCGAGATCTGGCCGAACACGATGGCGCCGGTCGTGCGGAATGGCGAGAACGGCCGTGAACTGGTTATGGCGCGCTGGGGCATGCCGACACCGCCCGGCTATCTCAAGGGACATAAGGTCGATCGCGGTGTGACCAATATCCGCAATCCGACCTCGACATGGTGGAAGCGCTGGGAAGGTGTTGCGCATCGCTGTCTGGTGCCGCTGACGGCGTTTTCGGAACCCGAGCGTCTGTCTAATGGGAAATCACGGCCTGTGTGGTTTGCCCGCAGCGACGGAGAGCCGCTGGCCTTCTTTGCCGGGATCTGGTGCCGGTGGACGTCGGTGCGCAAGCTGGCAGACGGGGAGACGATGGATGACCTGTTCGGGTTTCTGACCACCGATGCCAATCGGGAAGTAGGGACGATCCATCCGAAGGCCATGCCTGTGATCCTGACGCAGCCGGATGAGCTGGATGTGTGGATGAATGCACCGACAGTAGAGGCTCTGCGTCTTCAGCGGCCTTTGCCGGATGGTATGCTTGCTCGTGTCGAAGAGCCGCGTCCGTTCGGATGACAGTTATGGTGGGGGTGCAGAGAGTGTCCGATCTTCTGTGTATAATTGATCTGGTCCATACTTCACCGAAAGGAAGTATGAATGACCATCTCGATGGAAATCCTCGACGAATTGCTGACGGGCGTGAAGCGTCCTGAAGACCTGCTCGGAGACAGCGGGTTGCTGAAGGAGCTGAAAATTCGGCTCATGGAGCGTATGCTGGGTGCAGAGTTGAGCGCGCATCTGGGCTATGAGGAAGGCAAGGCTGCCCCGCCGGGCCAGTCGAACCGGCGGAATGGCTCCACGACCAAGGTGCTGAAAGGCCAGGACGGCGCCTTTCCGGTGACGGTGCCGCGCGACCGCGACAGCAGCTTTGAGCCGGAGCTTATAAAGAAGGGCCAGACCCGGATCGACGGGATCGACGACAGGATCATCGGTCTCTATGCCGCCGGTCTGACGGTCCGGGACATCCAGACCCATCTGCTTGATCTTTATGGCCTGAAGGTCTCTCCCGACCTGATCAGCCGCGTCACCGATGCCGTGCTGGACGAGGTCCGGGAGTGGCAGGGCCGGGCGCTGGATCGGATGTATCCCATCGTGATCTTCGATGCCCTTCGGGTAAAGATCCGCGATGCTGACAGCCGGACCGTTAAAAACAAGGCGGTTTACGTTGCTCTCGGTGTCACCCGCGAGGGAGTGCGCGAGGTTCTGGGGCTCTGGATCGCCGAGAATGAAGGCGCCAAATTCTGGCTTTCGGTCATGAACGAGTTGAAGAACCGGGGCATCCAGGACATCCTGATCGCGGTCGTGGACGGGCTGAAAGGCTTTCCCGAGGCCATCACCGCCGCCTTTCCCGAGGCGATGGTTCAGACCTGTATTGTTCACCTGGTGCGCCACAGCCTGAACTTCTGCTCATGGAAGGACCGCAAGGCCGTGGCTGCCGACCTGCGCCGGATCTACGGGGCGGCGACCGCTGACATGGCGGCCGCAGAGCTCGATGCGTTCGAGGAGAAATGGGCCGGGAAATACGCGTCGATCGCCCCGGCATGGCGCCGGGCATGG
>NZ_CADP01000140.1 GCF_000285295.1 Komagataeibacter europaeus LMG 18890
GTTCGTCCGGCGGAAGGTCGCAATCGTATCATGATCCGGATGCAGGTTCGCCGCCACGAAGCGTACCCCGATGTCGCGATATGTCGCCCGCTCGATCCGGCGTGAGGAAAACAACCCGTTCGCATAGCTGAAGATCAGAAGGGCCAACATCAGACGCGGATGGTACTGTGCCTTGCCACCCGTGCGCACTGGCACGCAGAACGCACTCATCGGAACCCGCTCAACGGCGGCTACAATGAAATGCGCCATATCGTCAGCAGGAAGCCACGACTTCAGATCAGGAGGCAGAAGATACGGCTGAGACCGGTCAAACGGGATGAAGCTGCTCATCTCACCACCTTACAACCTTACCCCTTCACTGGGTAACCCAACCCGACAGGCTGCTAAGAACCATGACGGTTCATGGCGCAGTCTCACCCTACAGGTGCAATGTTTTGATGAATGAGGCTATTACGTAGTAATACTGACTCGCCTTGGCGAGGTCGTTCGCCGACCATTCGGTGAGGAGAACGTCATTGAGGGACTTTTGGGATCTGCCGCCTCAAGAGACCGGTGCGCTGGCACGCCATCGCAGTTTCGCGGCCGCCTCCTCGTACGCGCTCGGGCTCGTGATACTGGGGACGCTCATACGTTTCCTGATCAATCCGTTTCTCGGCGGCAGGACGTTGTTTCTCTTACTGCTTCCGGGAGTGCTCGTCGGCGCGGTGATCGGCGGTCTCTTTTCCGGTCTAGCCGCAGCCACACTTGCATCAGTGATCGGCTGCCTCCTTCTCGCGCATGACGGCGCGCCGCCGATCGAAAACTGGGTCGAGACGATCCTGTTCGCGACACTCTGCGTCCTGATCACGTGTGGTGGCGAATGGCTGCTACGTGCCCGTCGGCGCACGGCCGCGATGGCGCAGCGTATCCTTGAGCGGGAGGCGCATCTCAGCGCCATCCTCGACGCAGTTCCCGACGCTATCATCATTCTCGACGAGCGCGGCATCGTGCAATCATTCAGCAACGCGGCGGAGACACTTCTGAGGTCTAATGCGGCAGAGGCGATCGGGACGAATATCGCAGACATCGTCCCCGAACTCGGAACGGCTCCAGTCTCCGATCGGCACGGAATAGCGGCAGTCGCCCGTCGGAAAGACGGGACGACTGTCCCCGTTGATCTGTCTACCGGACGCCTGACATCAGGAGAGGGCTCCTTTACAATCGCGTTCCTTCGCGACCTCACGGAACGCGAGGAAGCGGACCGACGCGTGCGACAGTTGCAGGCCGAAGTCACACATATCTCACGCCTGTCAGCCATGGGCGAGATGGCAGCCACACTGGCTCACGAACTTAATCAGCCTCTGACGGCCATCACGAACTTTCTCAACGGCGGACGCCGTCTCCTGGAAGCCGAGAACGGGCAGAGCACGCGCGTGCAAGAGGCCATGGACAAGGCGGCCGCGCAAGCGCTGCGGGCCGGTCGGATCATACGGTCGTTGCGGGACTTCGTGTCTCGGGGAGAAGGTGAGCCGGGACTGGAAAGCCTGCGGGCGCTTATCGAAGAGATGGCAACGCTGGCCTTGGTCGGAATTGCGGAGCGCGGGATCGACGTATCCTTTCAGCTGGACTCTGGGGCCGATCAGGTTATCGCGGACAAGATTCAGATCCAGCAAGTCCTCCTCAACCTGATCCGCAACGCCGTGGAGGCCATGGAGGACTGTGACGAACGGCGTCTGGTCGTCGCGGTCGACGCTTTCGAAGGCATGGCACGGATCCGCGTGACGGATACTGGCCCCGGTGTGAGCCCCGAGATTGCGGGCAGGCTGTTTGAATCTTTCTCAACGACGAAGGATCATGGCATGGGAGTCGGGCTGTCGATCTGCCGCACCATCGTGGAGGCTCATGGAGGACGCATCGGAGCGCAGCGGGAACGCGGGGGAGGGATGTGCTTTCTTTTCACTCTTCCCTGCGCCAGGACAGAGGAGTTTGGCGAATGAACCCGGATGGTATCGTCCATGTGATCGACGACGACGAAGCCGTACGCGAATCCCTTGCCTTCCTGTTGCTGACATCGGGACATACCGCGAGGACCCACGCATCGGCGGATGAGTTCCTCGCTATCCTCGACGGGGTCGAGTGCGGATGCATCATAACGGATATCCGGATGCCGGGCATGGACGGCATCGCTCTTGTCGACCGTCTCCAGAAGCGCGCGACGGTTCTCCCGGTCATTGTGATCACGGGGCATGCTGACGTCCCCCTAGCGGTGCAGGCCATGAAAGCCGGCGCCCGCGACTTCATCGAAAAGCCGTTCGACGATCATACCATTCTCGACGCGGTGGCCTCCGCTCTGCGGTGCGGTGACGAGAACGGCGCCGAACGCGCGCATGCACATGTCATTCGCCAGCGGATCGCCGCTCTGACGACGCGGGAGCAACAGGTTCTCCGTGGCCTCGTCGACGGTCAATCGAACAAGGTCATCGCCCGGGAGCTTGGGATAAGCCCGCGCACGATAGAGATTTATCGGGCCAATCTCATGATAAAGATGGACGCTCGCAGCCTGTCTGAACTCGTGCGGATGACGCTGACAGCCACGGAGCGGCCGCGATAACACAGTCGACCTGAAATCAGGACGGGTCGTTTCCCTTACGAGGTTTTACGTACGTAGTTTTCCGGATGCGCTGGAGCTCGGGTGGGCCCAAGATGACATTCAGTCATCCAGCGGCGGCCGTTCCGAACGAAGCGCATGACTTCCGCACGCCGTCGAACCGCGAGGAGAACACATGAGCCAGGCCAGCACGATCCGGGGACAGGAAATCCTCAACAACCCCGCCCGCAACAAGGAAACCGCCTTTACAATGACTGAGCGTCAATCGCTCGGCCTTGAAGGTCTGCTTCCTCCGACTGTGGAAAACATCGACCGGCAACTGGAGAGGGTTCAGACGCAACTCGCCGCAAAGCCGAATGATCTCGAACGCTACATCTATCTCATGAGCCTGGCGGCCAGGAACGAGACGCTATTCTACCACACGCTGATGTCCGACCCCGCGCGGTTTGTGCCGATTGTCTATGATCCGACCGTGGCTGATGCCTGTCTGGCATACGGACATATCTATCGCGGCAGCGCGGGCATGTATCTCACGCGCGACATGAAAGGTCGCTTCAAAAAAATTCTGCGCAACTGGCCGGTAAAAGACGTTCGGTTCATCTGTGTGTCCACCGGCGGCCGTATTCTCGGTCTTGGCGATATCGGCGCTAACGGCATGGGCATTCCCATTGGCAAGCTCCAGCTCTACACCGCCTGCGCGGGGGTGCCGCCCGAGGCGCTGCTGCCTGTGCTACTGGACATAGGCACCACGAACGCGGCGCTCCGGGCCGATCCGCTTTATCTTGGTCTGCGCGAGCTCCCGCCAGACGAAGCGGAGGTGGATTTGATCTCAGAGGCATTTATCGAAGCCGCTACAGACGTGTTTCCCGGTGTCTGCATTCATTTCGAGGACTGGAAAGGTACCGATGCGATGCGGCTTCTCGCCCGCTATCGCGACAAGGTCCTGTGCTACAATGACGATATTCAGGGAACCGCAGCGATCGCGGTAGCAGGCCTGACCACGGCACTGCAGATCAAGAACGAGACTTTCGCCGATCAGCGCGTCCTTTTTCTGGGCGCAGGCTCAGCCGGGATCGGTATCGCAAGTATGATTGTCTCGGCGATGGTCGAAGCGGGTCTGGGCGAGGCCGAAGCGCGTGAGCGTATCGTACTGATCGATGTCAACGGTCTGATCGAGACCAGCCGGACCGATCTCAACGAGTGGCAGAAGCCGTTCGCGCACGAGGCGAAACCGACGAAAGATCTTCTCGAGGTCGTCAGAACCTTCAAGCCGACCATTCTGATCGGCGTCAGCACCATCGGCGGCGCATTCACCGAGGAGGTGGTCCGCGAGATGGCAAAACTGAACGAGCGGCCGGTGATCTTCCCGCTCTCCAATCCGACGAACAAGGCGGAATGTACGGCCGAGCAGGCCTATACCTGGACAAAAGGCAAAGCATTATACGCCGCTGGAGTCCAATTTCCGGACTTCGAATATCAGGGAAAGAGCTACCACCCGGGACAGGCCAACAATTTCTATATCTTTCCGGCAATCGGCCTCGCCGTTTACGCGACCCGTCCCGCGCGGATCACGGACGATATGTTCATCACCGCCGCCGCCGCGACAGCGGATCAGGTGGGGCCGAGCGCACGCGAGCATGGCATGCTGTTCCCGCTCCAAGCCAACATCCTGGAGACCGAAGTGACGACCGCCACGCGGGTTGCGGAGCATATCTTCGATAGTGGACAGGCCACCGTCGAGCGTCCGGAAAATATCCGCGCCTGGATCGAGGGGCTGCTCTACAAGCCGGTCTACAAGGAACTCTGACACACCTAAGTCATCCCCGGTGATCGGCTCNGCCGATCACCGGGGATGATGACGCCTTCTCTCACCAACCCGGAGCAGATCCGTGAATCTCGTGATACTCGTCGCCGCCATCGCTCCGGTTGTCCTCATATTCGGGCTGGGCTATCTGGCCGGGAAGTACAAGGATTTCGATCACGATCAGGCCATCGGTTTCAGTCATTTCGCGCTGAAATATGCCCTGCCGGTTGCGCTCTTCCTCAGCATGGCGACCTTCAAACGCGACTTGCTCCTTCAGCAGGGGCCACTCGTTGTGGTCATGATCATCGGATATTCGCTCTTCTTTGGCGTGAGCTATCTCGTCCTGTGCATGATGACGCGCGACCGGCTCACCGCAGTCCTCCTCGGCTATGCGGTGTCCTCCACAGCCGCACCGATCTATGGCCTGACGGTCCTCGATCCAATCTATGGCGATACGGTCGGCGGCGGCGTAGTCGGTCTGGCTGCGGTTGTCACAAACCTCTTACAGGTTTCAGTCGTCATCTACCTGCTCGAGAGCGCGTCCAGGTCAGAAACGTCGAGACCCTCGTTGGCCCGAACGCTTGGAAAAACGATCAAGAACCCCCTTGTGTGGGCACCGGTGCTGGGCACCATCGTGTCTCTGTCCGGTCTGACGATGCCGCCGGTTTCCGTGTCCGTGCTCAAGCCTCTAGCAGTCTGCGCACCAGGAGCGGCGATCTTCGCCTGCGGGCTCGCGCTTGCGTCTTATTCCCTTAATCTCAGATCTAGGACCGTTATACTGGGATCGCTCGTCTGTGTCGTCTTGCAACCAGCAGTCTTCTTCGTCGCCCTCAAGGCATGGGGACTAAAATCCGCTATGGCGAAAGCAGCTTTTGTCGCAAGTGCGATGCCTACCTCCACACCGTCTGCCCTGTTTGCCCAGCAGTATGGGAAGTGCGAGGTAGAAACAGCCAGCATCATGCTGCTCACGACGCTCGGCATGGTCGTCGTCATTCCCGCCACTGTCGCTATATGCGAGTGGATATAACGCAAAAAAATAGATGATTGGAAAAGTTCTCTGGTTTTAAGACCTGCCCTATGATTACAATTCCATGCACTGATTGGAGAAAATGAGTCCTGAAAAGGTCTGTTTTCCGTTTTGAGAAGCGTTTTGCTCATTTGAGTGCTCTAGCAGCCTGTCGGGTTGGGTTACCCAGTGAAGTGGTAAGGTTGTAAGGTGGTGAGATGAGCAGCTTCATCCCGTTTGACCGGTCTCAGCCGTATCTTCTGCCTCCTGATCTGAAGTCGTGGCTTCCTGCTGACGATATGGCGCATTTCATTGTAGCCGCCGTTGAGCGGGTTCCGATGAGTGCGTTCTGCGTGCCAGTGCGCACGGGTGGCAAGGCACAGTACCATCCGCGTCTGATGTTGGCCCTTCTGATCTTCAGCTATGCGAACGGGTTGTTTTCCTCACGCCGGATCGAGCGGGCGACATATCGCGACATCGGGGTACGCTTCGTGGCGGCGAACCTGCATCCGGATCATGATACGATTGCGACCTTCCGCCGGACGAACAGGGACGCCATTGAAGCTGCATTTGCGCAGGTTCTGCTTCTGGCGCGCGAGGCGGGTCTGCTGCGTCTGGGTGTAGTATCGATCGACGGCACGAAAATTGATGCCGACGCTTCGAAATACCGTTCCCTGC
>NZ_CADP01000139.1 GCF_000285295.1 Komagataeibacter europaeus LMG 18890
TCGAGATGGTCATTCATACTTCCTTTCGGTGAAGTATGGACCAGATCAATTATACACAGAAGATCGGACACTCTCTCAGCCTTACTTCGTGGCCGAGCGCGCCAAGGGTTCTGGCCCAGTGATGGGAGGCCCCACAGGCTTCAATGCCAATCACTGTCGGCGGCAGTTTCTCGAAAAACCGGATCATCTGATGTCGGCTCAGTTTCCGGCTTAGCGCAACCCGCTCTTCGGCATCCACGCCGTGGAGCTGAAACACTTTTTTCGAGGTATCCATGCCGATACGGACCAACTGATGCATGATGGTTTCCTTCACTGACATTCAACTCCTCAGCATCCTCTCAGGACCACAGGGAGCCGTCCACACCATCAGTTCTCAGTGAAAATCAACAAGTGGATCCAGGTCACAGAGCCCGTCATCATTCACGGACCGCTCCAGATCCGACATATGCCCGATAATCTCCCGCCCGTCCTGCGGCGGCACAAAGACCACTTCCCTCGTGCGCTCGTTCTTCAGGGCTGTTCCAGGGGTATTTCGAAACCCATCCTCCCGCTTCTTGAGCATCTGGAAAATCGCGATCAGCCCCTTGTTCAGGACTAGGCCATCGGTTTCCTTCAGCTGCCGAAATCCCAGATGTAAGGCATCACGATAGAGGGCGACTTCCTTGGCCGCCACTGAGTCCGGCCCCTCGGGAAACAGATCCGCCTGAAAGAGCTCATCCTGGGTGGTGACGATATTCTCGATTTCCGAGGACGCCTTGGCTTCCTGCAAAGCCAGCGTATCAATCAGTATCCCCTGATTAGGAATGGTTGCCGCCCGCCCCTTCAACTCCGCCAAAGCCCGGTTGGCCTCGACCAGCGCCCTGAGAACCGGAACCGTTTCTATCTCCGTCTGAGGCGGTAAAGGCCGAATAGGGTAGGTTGACGTTAACATGACATCCTGACGTGGTAGCAATATGCGTTTTTTCTAACACGTCAGAATGATCCGTCAAAGAAATCCGGTTTCTTTGACATGTCACTTTCTATTTCGGCTTCATATCTCTCCACAGACTATTCCTGCTCTGACGGAACAATGATGACACAAGATTTCTGAGTTTTTTCCTGACCTGAGGCCACTTTCTGGCAAGCTGCAATCCTGTCTCTGTTGACCTCAACCAGCTGGCTGTCCTCACGTACACGTTGCCAGCCTTCAGGATTGCTGACCGCCATCATCATGGCCCCAGAGTTCCAGCGATCTTTCTCCCCAACAATAAAAGATGCCACTCGCGTCCCGACAGAAGATGGCAAGAGATACGCCAGAACAGGAGACAACCCGATCCCTGCAACCAGACAGGCCAGCCCTACCTTCAACACCCACCAGCTTTGCCGGTCCCGGGTGCGCGCCTGCCCGACAATGTCGGTCAGTTGCTGCCGCTCCACCTGAACCGCACGGATCGCGGTATGAAAGGCGGCCTGCATGTCCTGACTGACAGAAAGCCCTGCCTGGCGTACCCCCTGCCCGTAGGCCTGCGGTGTCATCTTCAGCGTCGGACTGGCCTCGATCGCCTTCATGCGCGCGCTCACGTCGTTCAGGGCCTTGACCAGTCTGGCCAGGTCCGGCGTGTAGTCAGGCGGCCGGTTGTCCCGCCATGCCTGGGGCAGCGCTTCCACGCTGCGCCGGAGCACCGTCATTTCGGCGCACAGATCCTCAAAGGCACGGGCTGCCGGATCCGTCTCGCTCATGATGGAACCATCCCCACATCCAGATTCAGTTTTCCGGCACGTCCAGACGATCATCATCCTGGCCAGCCTCTTGCGTTCCGGCCCTTTCCTGCTTTCCGAAAAGCAGCCGCCTTCGCCCTTCTTCCATTGCCAGGAGCGTAAGCCTGTTTGGCCGACTGTCTGAAGCCGCGTTCTGAATAGTCCGTCGCAATCTTTCCGCATTGCGCGGACTACTCAGAAGATGCGCTGTCTCCTGACACACGGCTTGTTCTTTTTCCTGCACAACATACCTCCCCCGGTAGCCTGCCCCCCCGATCAGGCAGCCCGTTCCAGCCCCAGATGGTCCACGAACGGATCAAAGTCCCGGTCACTGTAGAGCAGGCGATGACCGCTCACGATGCACCGGGTCGCAATCAGGGTATCAATGGTTTTCCGGATCGTAATGCCCCGACCGCGTAGATGACGGAAATACCGCGCCGCCTCGACCATCACATCGCGACCACCGATTTCAACCAGGTCCAGGGCACCCAGCATCCTCTGTGCCTGATTGAAATCCCGTTCGTTTGAGAAACCCTGCAGGACCTCGGTCATCATCAGATCGCCAATGCTGACCAGATCTTCCCCCAGCATCTGGTCAAGAAGATCAACCTGTGGGGTCGTCTTCCCCCGAAAAAAATCGATCCAGACCGATGAATCCACCAGGATCATGCGTCGGAGCGCATGGCATCAAGATCACCCTGCCAGTCGAGCTTTCCCCGCAAGGTGCGGAGTTCCCGCTGCTGCTTCAGCTTGATCAGCGTCCGCAACCCGAGTTCGACCGCTTCCTTCTTGGTTTTGACGCCAGACGCCTTCAGCGCATCTGTCATGAGGGCATCGTCAATGATGATGTTTGTTCGCATGATGTGTATCTCCAATAGAAATCATACACATTAAATCATCCGCTCTCAAGCATGCCGCAGGACATCAGGTATCCTCCCACGGATTGAGAACCCGCACACCGGCCGCCTCGAAAGGAGACACGTCGCGGCTGGCCACGACATAACCCCGGGATGCAGCGGTTGCCGCAATATAGCCATCTGCCTTGCCAATCGCCCGACCTTCTGACCTGGCCCGCACCATCAGTTCGGCATAGGCCTGGGACGCCGCCAGATCGAACGACAGGACACGCCCCGCGAACAAGGGCAATACCTCCTGTTCCAGCCGCTCATGCAGTACAGAACGCCGCCGACCGGTCGGCATCGCCCCGATCCCGAAACGCAGTTCCGCCACCGTGACGGCAGACAGAAAAAGCGTCTCGATCGCCTGTTCATCAATCCAGATCAGAACACGCGGCTCCGGCACAGGCTTCCACGGCTCCGAGATCACATTGGTATCAAGCAGGATCATTCGAAGGACATCGGCTCAGCCGGGGTCTGATCCCGAACCTGCAAGGCCGCGACATCCTGTTCGCTCACACCCGCCTCACGACCGATGGCTGCCAGCAGCGATCCCAGCCGGACCCTCTGCTGCGGCCGGACGGCCGCTTCCAGAATGGTCCGGATCTCTGCTTCCGTACTGCGCCCATGCAGCATGGCCTGCGCCTTCAGCGCCCGATGCGTCTCTTCCGGAAGATTACGAATAACCACAGAAGACATGACAGGACTCCTCATTTCCTGGAATGATATCATAAATATAATTTCGATATCTTTCCAGAAAAACCCGACATCCCCTCATCCAGATTCAGTTTTCCGGCACGTCCAGACGATCATCGTCCCTGATCTGCCCCTTTGTTCCGATCCGCTCCAGAAGAGCTTTGGCACGAGCAGGCGTGGTCCGTGTCGCCCGTGCGGAAAAATACCGTTCCGCTTCTGCCTGCCCACCCAGACGGGCCGCGACAGCCGTCGCAACAAAAAGGTTCATGCTGACACCTGAAAGCGCCGCCTGACGCGTTGCGGCTTCCCGCATATCTTCCGGAAGCCGAAGCTGGATTTTACTGCTACTCATCCTCTCATCCTTCGCAAAAGAACACCTGGCCGCACTGCTGGAATACCGAACCGTGATACGGCCCGCTGCATGTCTTTCAGATTGAACGTGGCGATCGCATCCGCATTTCCGTTGATCGCTGTCTCAACCACAAGTTCATCATCACCGTGCGCACCTGTCGGTCGCCACCTGTAATCAAAAGAAACCGGGACGCAGCACCCTGCAAGTCCATCAAGAACCTCCAGAACTTCATCCCCCTGAACGCCCATTCGAAAAAGGTTTTCAGAACGACGCAACACCGCCTCGTATTCGACCAGGAGGGTCGTGGAGAGCAGCAGACTGAAATTCCTATCCAAGGCCCCCAGCAAAAGCTGCCGGGACGCTCCGTCCGGTGACATGAATCCCGAAAGAACAACATCCGTATCAAGAACAACGCGCATAGTGACATCATATATGACGTCACTGCTTAACGTAAATCAAAATCTCCTACATCCCCATATCCATATCCCGCCCCCTGGAGCGCGACAGCGAGCGCGTGCGCTGCGGCTGCAATCCATGATCGAGCGTCGATCCCTTCCGGACGCCCAGTTCGTGTCCCTTCTGCCGCAGGAGGGATTCAAGCTGCGCGTCCCGCTTCAGTTCCTTGAGCGCCACCCCCTGCTGCTCACGGCTCAGCCCGTCCCATGCCTTCACGAACCGCGCGGCCCGCAATTCCGGACTTGTCCGCACCTTGTCCTCGTGTTCCAGCCCCTCGACCAGCCTGCGCGCCCGCGCCGGCCCCTCCAGCCCGTACAGGGCCTGACGGATCTCCGGCTCGTGCTTCACGGCGGTTTCCAGAGCAATCACCGCCCCGGGCCGTAGCTGTTCCAGGGCCGTGCTGGCGTCAAGCCATGCCTTCTTCTGGTACTCCAGCACCGGCAGGTCCTGCTCCACCATGCGCCCGATGTCCCGCACCGCCCGCGCATACTGCTCCACCACCTGGTGGAGCGGATCACCACCCGGCACAAACCCGCCCAGCCCGGCCGGCACCTGCGCGCGCTGCACGCGCGGCAGCCGCAACCCGGCAAAAGGAGAGGCGGGAGCCTCACGCTCAACCTCACTTTCCCCCTTCCCGGCCCCGGCATCCATCCCGGCCGACACGTCTTTTTCCGCCGTCCGGCCACGCCCCCGCACGGACAGGTCCAGCCCGTCGAACATCCCGCGCTTCCGCTGTGCCGGTGCCGGATCCGGCGTACGGACAGCTTCGGTCTGCCTGTCCTTCCGGGGGCCAGAGGCAGCCTTGCCGCGCTCCACCACGATCTCGCTCTCGGGGACATGCAGCCCGCGTCGTCGCGCAAACCCGGCATCCCGATCCCGGACATGCAGGTAATCCAGCGTGGTATCCTTCAGCCGCTCGCGCGACAGCCGCCGCACCAGCCCGTCCCGGTCGCCCACGTCATCCCGGCCCCAATGGACGGACACGCTCTCCCGATGCCGCGACAGCGCCACATAGACCCCGTGCCGATCCAGGCTTCCCGTCGCCAGCACATGCGCCCGGTCCACCGTCACACCCTGCGATTTGTGGATGGTGGCCGCATAGCCATGATCCAGCGCGTCATAATCCGCCACCGACACGGATACGACCCGGCCACGCCCGGTCCCACCCGGCCCGTCGAGCTGCACCGACAGCACGAGATCCCCGGCATCAGGCGACCCCACGATGCCCCGCACCGTGCCCAGCGTACCGTTCTTCACCCCCAGCTCCCGGTCATTACGCAGGAAGTAGACACGCTCCCCGTCCGCGAACATCCGCTCGCCCTGGGCGGTCGACACCAGCACGTCGTCACCCAGCTCACCCGCCTCCCGCCGGATCTCCCGCGCCGCCTCGTTCAGCGCCCGCACATCGACACGCCGATGCGCCAGCATGATCTGGCTTTCCTCTGGCGCGGCCTGACGCGCTTCATCCCATCCGGCCACCACCCCGGCCCGCGCCTCTTCCAGCGTGTCATGACCGCGCACCAGGCCAGCCGTCTCATAGCGCTCCAGCGCCCTATCCGTCCGCCCGGTCGCCAGCTCCTTCGTGGCCGCCTGCTGCCAGCCTTCACGCTGCCGGCGCACGGCGGTGATTTCCACAGACCCGACCCGCTCGGCCACCGCCCGGAACGCACCACCAGCCTCGATCGCCTGCAACTGCTCGGGATCGCCCACCAAAACCACCTTGGCCCCGGCATCCCGCGCAGCTGAGAGCACCCGCTCCATCTGCCGTGACCCCACCATGCCGGCCTCGTCCACCACCAGCACGTCCCCGCGCTCCAGCAGGTCGAACCCACGCGCCCACGCACGCTCCAGGGAGGCCAGCGTCCGGCTCTCGATCCCGGACCCCGCTTCCAGACCTTCCGCCGCGATCCCCGACAGCGCCGCCCCGCGCACCCGGTACCCGGCCTCTTCCCATGCCGCGCGGGCGACACCCAGCATGGTGCTCTTCCCCGTCCCGGCATACCCGACCACCACGGACAGGTCGCGGGACTTCGTGACCTCGCCCACCGCCAGCGCCT
>NZ_CADP01000138.1 GCF_000285295.1 Komagataeibacter europaeus LMG 18890
GATCGCGGACGGACACGGAAAAGCCATTGGTTTCGCTCTGGCACCCGGACAGGCCCATGAACTGCCACTGGCGCCAGCCATGCTCGACGATCTCCCCTCTGTTCCCCTGTGGGTCGTGGCGGACAAAGGCTACGCGTCAGACGCCTTTCGTGAACGGATATGGGACATGGGAGCCCGACCGGCCATTCCCGCGAAACGACGCGATGCGCCGGTCGCCTGTCCCAAATGGGCCTATCGATGCCGACATCTTGTGGAGAACCTCTGGGCTCGTCTCAAGGAATGGCGCGCTGTCGCAACCAGATACGAAAAAACAGCAACCTCGTTCCTCGCGGTCATCCACATCGCTGCCGCCGCAGACTGGATCAAGTGCTAACAGGCCCTAGAGGGTGTGTTATGCACCTTGCATGAGTATAGCAGCATTTCTCATGCAAGAAGCGCGCGAACGCTATTATCTAAAATTTTGCTTCCGTTTTCTGTGTCGTACCCATCTTGCCGTATCAATAACAAAATGCGGAATTATGTTCCGTACGAATATTTCTGCTCTCTGCATGGTCGATTGTCTGCTGTTGGATAGATAGATCGTGCTTTGTTCCGTCCTGTCAGCTTTTATTTTGGGTGCCGTGTAAAAATATGTAATGAGTGTCCGCCGCAGATATCCTGTTCGCGCGGCCTGGGGGTGTCCATGCCATGAATCAGGCGACTGGAGCATGAGAACGCTGCGCCCGAACCGGGGAACAATTTTTCTGACAGGCCGGGTTGGATTTTTCTGCCACAGTTCCAGTTGGCCGCCATATTCCGGCTTCCAGTCATGATTGAGGTAAGTCAGCAAAGCCAGGCGATTTTCCAGACACGTATGGGGGTGATAACGAAAATCGGTATGGACCTGAAAATGTCCCTGCCCCGCGACTTCATGCATGCCCCCCCCATAAAAATAAGGATCGGGAAGCAGATTCGTGATTCCTGTCAATCTGGTCAGTAGCCGGAGGAACGGTGCACCGTTCACAATATCAAAATACCGTTGTATTGCTGCAGGCATGACGGATTTTGTGCTGGTCGAACGCTTTGACTGAAGCTGGTTCTGGAATACATTTATATTGTTTACGTGATCGAGATTAAAAGCCTGCAACGCTTCGTTCAGCAGGGAATCACAGAACATTCCGTCCATGACCAGATGTGGAAATGGCTTGGCTGTCTTGAACTCCTGCGCAAGACTGTTCAGCCGGGAAGTGTCGGACCGGTCCATTCTTTTTAACAGGGGTACGTACGACATCTGCTATCCTAATAATAGTCTTGCCAGGTGCGGTAGGATATTGGGATGTTTTTAGTAAATCCGGTCTACTGTGCAGATAGGAAAAGTTCAGAAGGGGCTTCGATTCTGTATCTGTGATGATGCGACTACGTATTTATGATGCACTGTTCCAATATGGCACCATGCCTCGCCATATTCGGCAGGAATGGCGCCCTTGCCGGCCAAGGTATTCAGCATGTTTTCCAGTTCCGGGAGGAGAAGGGCATGATCCTGCAGGGGGGCCATCAGTGGCTCCTTGTACGGGAGCAGGAAATGGCCCGTCACGGGAACGGGGGTTCCGTCCTGTGTCGGTAATGGATCATTTATGGTGGTGCTGACGGCTTCTGCCAGTTTCAGGAAACTTTGCAGGAAATCATTATTATAGGCAAAATTTCCAGCCCCGCCCTGCGACCGGATTTCTTTTTCGGAAGAAGGCGTATTGATCCACGCGATGTAATGTTTCGCATGTAAAGTATGCAACCCGTCTGCGCTGGCAAATATGTGGTCAATCTCCACACGTTCGTCTGTACCAAATGGCAAGATAATGCCATGTAGTACAGGTAGGCCACTTGCCACAAGCATCTGCGTAACGGGATCATCCGCGGCAGGCTGTCCGCATAGTTGCTGCCACAGGGCGGCATCTCCGCCTGCAGGGAAATCGGGATTGCGGTGCGCACGTGTCATGTCCGGTCCTGCAACAGATAAAGCTCCGAATCCGATAAGAAAGCTTTTATTGTAAAGAATTGGTAACCGGGGGGCGGCTCCCCTTCGTCACGCCATTATTCATGTCCGTCTCATGCAGCATCATGCCGGCTGCCAGGCTGTGAGCACCCGGTATCGGGGCGCGCCTTCAGCCATGCTTCAAGATCCTGCACATCCAGGGGCCTGGAAAAGAAATATCCCTGTATCACGTCGCAGTTGATCTGCCGGAGCAGGTCAAGCTGCGCCTGCGTTTCCACGCCTTCCGCCACCACGGTCATGCCCAGGCTCCGCCCGATACGGATGATGGCCGTGACCACAGAGTGAACCTTGCCCGTCGGTTCAAAGCCATCCATGAAGCTTCGGTCAATCTTGAGTTCGTTAAGTGGCAGGTTTGCAAGGTTCGACAGGCTGGAAAAACCGGTTCCGAAGTCATCCATGGAAAGCCCGATGCCCATGGCCCGGATCACCTGAGCGGCGATGAGGGTCTGATCGTAATTTTCTATCATCGCACTTTCCGTCAGTTCGATGGTCAGGCGCCGTGGGGGAATGCCGCTTTCGTGCAGGATCTCGCCAATCAGGCGTGGCAGGTCGGGATTTCTGAAATGCAGCGCGGATATGTTGACCGATACGACCGGAACGTCCACCCCTGCCTGCATCCATAGGGCCATCTGTCGACAGGCCGCCCGCAGTGACCACAGCCCGATTGCCTCGATCTGTCCGGTTTCTTCCGCCAGGGGGATAAAACGGCCCGGTGATATCATGCCCAGGGCTGGATCGGTCCATCGCGCCAGGGCTTCCACCCCTTCCAGCCGGCCGGTCGCGGCATGGACCTGCGGCTGGTATACCAGATAGAGCTGGTCCGTCCTGATCGCCTCCTTCAGCGCGTTGGCCAGCAGGATCTGGTCCGCCGCCTGCCGGTTCATTTCCTCGCTGAAGAAACGATAGCAGTTACGGTCGGCATTCTTCGCCTGCGACAGCGCCGTTTCTGCCTGCTGCATGAGTATTTCCGTCTCCCGCCGGCCGCCGTCATTATCCGCAATGCCGATACTGGCCGTAACGGTAACGGGAACCTCGTCAATCACGACCGGCTCCGCTACGGCATTCATGACGGAATCGGCCAGTGCCGTGGCCCGTTCCACCCCGCCGGTCGTGATCAGGGTAAATTCGTCTCCCCCGCTGCGGGCCAGCAGGTCGTCACTGGAAATAAGACCGGATAGCCGCCGGGCCAACGCAGCCAGCAGCATGTTGCCTGCCGGGCGTCCCAGTCCGTTATTGATGGCCCGGAACCGATCCAGGTTTATGATCAGGGCCAGTAGGTTTTCATGCCGCGCGCGCGCCGCCCGCTGCCTGATACCGTGCCGCAGCCCGGTCCGGTTGGGCAGGCCCGTCAGGGTGTCATACTGCGTAAGCCGCGCGATATCCTCACGCGAGCGCTGCTGTTCGATGGCAAGCGCGCACAGGTGCAGGCAGGCATCGGCAATCCGCCGGTGCCATCTGCCCGGTGCGGGCTTGGCACGGAAATAGAAAGCCAGGCTGCCGCCTACCCGGCCGTCACGCAGCAGGATCGGCACCGACCAACAGGCCATGAGGCCATGCGGGACGACAAACTGCCAGAACCCCTTCCATTTCGGATCGGCTTCAATGTCTGGTGTAACCACTTCCCTGCCGGTGAACAGTGCCGTGCCGCATGACCCGACCTCGGGGCCTATCTGCAGGTCAGCACAGACTTCGGCAATCTGTGCGGGCAGCCGTGCGCGCGCTACGGGGTGCATGCGTCGTTCATCATCCACGACCACGATCTGTGTTACGACATCCGGGGCGATACGTTCAATCTGGCGGCACATCAAGGCGAGGATTTCGTTGAAGGACAGGTTGCTGGTCAGTGCCCCCATCATATCCTTCTGCAGCGCCTTTATCTGCTCGCTGCCCGTAATGTCATTCAGCACCACGATCACTTTGTGCAGTTCCTCATAGGGGCTGCATAAGGGCGTTACGGTTGCCAGAAGCCAGATGTCCTGACCTGTGTCGGTGCGGGAATGAATTTCCAGTTCAAAGGGCCGACAGCGCTGCAGACGACGGCGAAAGGCCTGTAATGTTGCAATATCGCCCTGCTGCCCGGACAGAAAGGCCGAGAAATCAGCCCCTTCCATACCCTCGGCACCGATGCCCGAAAACCGGGCCGCCGCTGCATTGGCATAGGTAATGCGGCACTGGCTGTCCAGTATCAGGATGCCGCATGCATTGCGTTGTACGATGGTGGCATACTGCAGGTCCTGTTCACGTCGGGACAGATCCCGTGTCACGTCGCGCAGGGAAATAACAAACACCTGCTGTCCCGCCCCCTCGGCCCGTGCCACGGACATCTCGGCAGAAAACGCCGTGCCGTCATGCCGCAGCAAGGTCAGGTGGTGGTGATTTTCCGTAGGGGAACGACAGACCTTACCCCCGGACACGCCGGATGGGCATAGCGCAACATTCGTCAGGTTCTCACCAAAGGTACAGGGCAGGATGTCTGTCCCGGTGGGAAAGAGAATATCGAGTTTCCGGCCGACCAGTCCGGGCATGGGGCCACCCCAGATACGGGCCGCGTTATCATTGGCAAAGATGATTGTGTTATCATTGCTGACAAGCAGGATACCCGTATCAATGCTTTCCAGCAGTTTGTCCGGAATGGGATAGGTCTGTCGTTCGCCCATTAGTCTGGTCTGCCTGTCTGTTGTGTTCTGGTGGGTAAATGGATGACGACGCCGTTCTCAGGGGTCTGTGTCCGGTAGCGTTTGAGAAAAAGCGGGAACGTGTCTGTCCCTTCTCCCCCCTGCTGCCAGTTTTCAGGACGGGACAGCCCGTAGGGGTCCCCATCACAGCGCACGACCGCCCATGCCGCGCAGTCCCGTTCCGCCCCACATCCCGCAAGCAGTCCGACCAGCGTGATGCGGGTATCGGAATCATAGGATGCCGTCAGGGTCTCGTTGCCGCGGAATATCAGGCTGAATGGCGCGGCGCGGTCCGAACTGCCAAATGTGATGTCGATCAGGATAAGGCCGGCTTCGGAATGCTTGGGTCCGAAAATGATTTCTCCCCCCGCCGGATCAATAATCAGGTGCAGCCACAGAACCTGAAAGGGGCCAAAACTGTCGATTTCCAGCGTTCCCCCCTGCAGGACATATTCCCAACTGCTCCACCGGGCCAGATCTGTCAGGTTCGTGCGGACCCAGGCTCGTGACCCTATGACGAAGCGATAGGAAGACAGGTCCGACCTGCGTGAAAGGGGAAGTGATCTGTTTACAACCTCAATCACGTTGTTCCAGTTGAAAAAGCCGTTTCTGACCGCGGTCTCGTCCGCGCGGACCACAAGGGAGCAGCCATTGTCCGTTGCCATCTTCATATGTATCGCCTGTCTCAAAAATACTCGCACCAGCAAGGAAGTTTCGGGGTTTCTGACCACTGGCTATTGGGCCAAAATATGAAATATTTGTGGCGTGGCCTTTCTGCCCGATGTGAAACCGCATGATGGTGGAGGTGATGAGGACGTAACGGAATTTATTGTTGCATAAGACCCGTCATTTGAAAACCAAAAAAATGCTGGCCATGCGTTCGCGCAATCGTCTATAAAACAAAGCTAATGTGCCAATATAAACGAATAATATGATGCTGATCGGGTACGCGCGCGAAAATGCGGAAGAAGCGACGCTTCTTCAACAGGTAGAAGCGCTCCGAAAGGCGGGTTGTAACAAAATATATGAGGAAAAAGTTCCTACATTGAGCCGGGACTGGCCCATTCTGGGGGACGTCCTGACAGAACTTTCTTCTGATGATACTTTGGTTGTCTATTCTCTCGACCGTCTCGCCTGGTCAACGCCCCACCTGCTGGAGGTGGCTGATCGACTGCGTGAAAAAGGAGCAGGGCTGCGTTCCCTTTGTGAACCCTGGGCCGATACCACCGTTCCCTATGGGAAAATGATTCTTGGTGTTTTTGCCGGCATTGCTGAATTTGAACGCGCATTAAGCCGCAATCTCACGGAAACGGGTAGGAAACGGGCCAAGGAACGGGGTGTCCATCTTGGTCGGCCAGCCAAGCTCAGCGCAGAGCAGATTGCGACGATCCGGAAGCTTGTCCGTGACGATAACCTCTCCATTTCAGAAGTCGCAGCCCGTTTTGGCGTACATAAAGCCACCATCTATCGGGCAGTTACCAATAACAAGTAAGAACTGTTTACGCTGACCCTGTGAGGTGGTCCCGTCCGTTCGGACAGTTTTGCGGGCTTGATAAGCT
>NZ_CADP01000137.1 GCF_000285295.1 Komagataeibacter europaeus LMG 18890
GGCTACAACCATCACTGGACAAAAAACCTGCTTGCCAGCCCGGATGGCCGTTTTTTGTATGTGACCATCGGGTCCAACAGCAATGTTGCCGATAACGGGATGGACGTCGAAGAGGGACGGGCCCGGATCGACCGGCTCGATCTGAGCACGGGAAAGCTGACGCCCTATGCGACGGGGCTGCGCAACCCGAACGGGCTGGCTTTTGAGCCGGAGAGCGGTGCCCTGTGGGTGGTGGTCAACGAGCGCGATGAAATCGGTAGCGACCTCGTCCCCGACTACATTACCTCGGTCAAGGAAGGCGCATTCTATGGCTGGCCTTACAGCTATTATGGCCAGCACGTTGACACACGGGTCTCGCCGCAGCGACCGGACCTCGTCGCGCAGGCGATCGCGCCGGATTATGCGCTTGGCCCGCATACGGCCTCCCTTGGCATCACCTTCTCTCAGGATGTCACCCAGCTTCCGGACGCCTGGCGCCATGGACTGTTCGTCGCACAGCATGGATCGTGGAACCGGCGGCCCAAGAGTGGCTACAAGGTCATCTATGTGCCGTTTGCCGATGGGAAGCCGTCCGGCACGCCGGTTGATGTGCTTACGGGTTTCCTGACACCGGACGAAGCGCATGTGCATGGTCGACCGGTCGGCCTCGCGATTGACAGGTCGGGCGCATTGCTGGTGGCAGACGATGTGGGTGGTGTCATATGGCGTGTGTGGGGTAACGCCGCCGAATGAAGGGGGTGCAGACCGGTCATACCTGGCTCATTTCTTTTGGATCGGTTCTGAGATGACATATGAAGAGGGGCTGGAACTGATCAGGAAGGAATAAAGAGGTTGATAGCGCTTCATATATCTCGTTCTTAACAAGTCCACTATGGCAAGGCAGTTGATTCCTGTGACCGATGTGCAAAAACACATATCGACAGCCGCTTAACCTCAACCATGATGGGAGAAAACTGCCCAGATGTATTACGGCAAGAATGCCTTTTCGCTGCTCCTACGCTACACGCTTGCCCACGAGATTGAGGAATGGGGCTGGGAGATCGGGGACCATACGTATGGCGCCAAGGGTTCTCCCATCATCATAGAGGCCGAATATGCCGGCCTGAAGATCGGGAAATACTGCTCGATTGCCCGCGAAGTGCTGATGATCCTGGGCAACCACCGCACGGACACGATCACCACCTACCCGTTCAAGAACCAGTGCAATTTCTGGCCCGAAGCAGCTGACGCATCCGATGACCATTCCACCAAGGGGGATATCGTCATCGGCAATGATGTCTGGATCGGCGCGCGGGCCAACATCATGTCAGGTGTAACCATCGGGTCTGGCGCGATCATTGCCACGGCGGCGGTGGTGACCAGGGACGTGCCGCCTTACGCCATCGTCGGCGGCAATCCGACCCGGGTTATCAGATACCGCTTCCCCGAGAGAACCATCGAGCGGCTGCTCGCACTGGCATGGTGGGACTGGCCAGAGGAGGTCATACGGGCTCGGATGCCGCTCCTGATGAGCGATAATATCGAGGGATTCCTGAGTGCATATGAAGGTGTTCCAGCGTAGCGCCTTCATCCCCTTCCAATAGCTTGATAGCATTGCGCCATGGGAAACGCTGAATGCCCGCCCCAATTTGTTCCTATCTGAGCTCATGTCTGAACCCGCTCATTCATGCTGGTTCATGCCAAATTGGCCGGTTTAGGGCCGAATAAGGTAAAACAAACGGATCAGCACCATATGTGTGCCTACGTAATCCCACCTGTTACCCGCGTGTTTGCAGCCAGCCGACAGTAGCACCTGTACGCCATTGCAATACGATACGGTCTCGTCTATGCAAGCCATAACGGCTGCGTCGTGCCGCTGGATTCAGGACATGACTGAGGGTGATCGGTATCCATGCAAACCAGACATACTGGCAATGAAAGCGTGGGCCATGCCCAGCCTCCATCTTTCCTGGCTACCATTCTTCATCCGATCCTGCACAGGGAAGGCAGCCTCCCGCCGGGCCAATATCCCGCGCCCGCCGTGGAAAAACCGCGTAGCGCTCCGGGCCTGATCCTGCTCTGCCTGCTGCTTCTGCTTTCAGCCTGCCACAAGAAGGTGGCAGTGGAGGAAGTCCGCCCCGTCCGATCCGTCATTGTGGACCCGACGCCTGACACGAACGGCGAGGTGGTGACGGGACAGGTCTCCGCCCATCAGTCCATCAACCTCGCCTTCCGCCTGCCCGGCAAGGTGGTGGAACGTTCCGTGTCCGCAGGCAGCGTCGTGCGTGCGGGGGACGTGCTGGCGCGGCTGGATGACACGGTGCCACAGCAGACGCTGCGCACGGCGCTGGCGGAAAACGCCACGGCAAAAGCGGCGCTGGAACAGGCTGCCCCCCTGAAGCAGCGGGCCGCAGCCCTGCTGCCGGTGGAGGCCATTTCACGCAACGATTATGACGACGCGGTGCGCCGCTACAAAACCGCGCAGGACCAGGTGCAGGCGACACAGGCGCAGGTACGCGTGGCGCAGGAACAGCTTGGCTACACCCGCCTGATGGCGCCCGAGGACGGCATCGTGACCGACCGGCTGGTGGAAGCAGGCGAGGTGGTGGCCGCAGGCCAGCCCGTCCTGCGCATGGCGGCGGGTGGCGGGCTGGACGGGCAGTTCGACATGCCCGAAGCCCTGGCGCAGTCCCGTCTGACCGTGGGCATGACCATGAAGGTGTGCCTGGACGCAGCGCCTGCTACCTGCGCACCCGCCGCGATCTATGAAATCGCGCCCGATACCGATCCGCTGACCCGCACCTATCATACCAAGGCGCTACTGCGCGCCACGCGGGACATGATGCCGTTGGGCGCGGTGGTGACGGGGCATCTGTCCATATCATCAGCGCCAACCGTCCATCTGCCGCCCGCCGCCCTTGCCACACAGGACGGCAAACCTGCGGTCTGGATCGTGGCCCCCGACACGCTGCGCGTCTCCCAGCGCCCCGTCACCATTGCCCGTTATGCCACCGATGACGTGGTGATCGCATCCGGCCTGAACGCCGGGGACAGGGTAGTGACGGCAGGCGTGCAGGCGCTGTATCCGCAAGAAAAGGTCAGCCTGCTGGATGAAGCCGATGTCCGTCCCTGAGCCACGCGCGCCGGGGGGCATAAACCTGTCCGACTGGTCCATCCGCCACCGTGCGCTGGTCCTGTTCTTCATGATCCTGATCGGCGTGGCCGGCATCCAGTCCTACTTCAGACTGGGCCGGAATGAAGACCCGCCCTTTACCGTCAAGACCATGGTGGTGGAGGCGTTCCTGCCCGGTGCGTCGGTGGAGGAAACCACCCACCAGCTGACCGAACGCATCGAGAAGAAACTGCAGGAAACGCCTGACCTCGATTACGTCAAGAGCTATACGCTGGCGGGCAAGACCACGATTTTCGTCAACCTGCTGTCCGGCGCACCCAAGGCGGAAGTGCCCGACATCTGGTACCAGGTGCGCAAGAAGGTGGGCGACATCAAGGCCCAGTTGCCGCAGGGCACGCTCGGCCCGTTCTTTGATGACGAGTTCGGCGATACCTACGGTATCATCTACGGCTTTACCGCCGATGGCTTTTCCCACCGCGAACTGCGTGACTATGTCGAGACGGTGCGCGACGAACTGCTGCATGTGCCCGACGTGGCCAAGATCGACACGCTGGGCGCGCAGGACGAGAAGATCTATGTCGATTTCTCCACCCACCACCTGGCCCGGCTGGGCATAAACGGGGCCACGATTGCGGCCGCCCTGCTGGCGCAGAACGCCACCGTACCATCCGGCGTGATCGATACCGGGCGCGAACAGATACAGGTCCAGCCCACCGGGCAGTTCGGGTCGGTGCAGGACATTGCCAATGTCACGGTCTATGCCGGCAGCCGCAAGATCCGGCTGGGTGACATCGCCACTATCACCCGCACCCATTCCGACCCGCCGCAGACCATGTTCCGCGTGGGCGGGCAGGATGCGATCGGGCTGGCGCTCAGCATGCGCAGTGGTGGCAACGTGCTGGAACTGGAGAAGAACATCACGGCCAAAATGGCTGAACTGCACGCCCGCATGCCCATCGGCATCGAGGCGCACCTTGTCGCCAACCAGCCCAAGGTGGTGCATGACGCGGTAGGGGACTTTACCGAGGCCCTGTTCGAGGCCATCGTCATCGTGCTGGGCATAAGCTTCCTCAGCCTTGGCGCCCGCGCGGGCACGGTGGTGGCGTTCTGCATTCCCTTCGTGCTGGCAGTCGTGTTCGTGTGCATGAAAATGTTCGGCATTGACCTGCAGCGCGTCTCGCTCGGCGCGCTGATCATCGCCCTCGGCCTGCTGGTCGATGACGCCATGATTACGGTGGAAAGCATGGTCAGCAAGCTGGAGGAAGGCTGGACCCTGACACGGGCCGCGACCTACGCCTATGTCTCGACCGCGTTCCCCATGCTGACCGGCACCCTTGTGACAGTGGCGGGGTTCATCCCGGTCGGGTTCGCGAAAAGTGTCGCGGGGGAATACACATTTTCTCTGTTCGCCGTGGTGGGCATGGCGCTGATCGCGTCATGGTTCGTGGCCGTGCTGGTGGCGCCGCTGGTGGGGGTGACCATCCTGAAGCGGCGCCCGGCGGCAGCACCCCATGCCCCGCCGGAAGGGCGACTGCTGCGCGTGTTCAGCCGGGCGCTACTGTTCACCATGCGCCGCCCGCGTGCGACCGTGCTGGCCAGCCTTGCCGCACTGGTCGTGGCCATTGCGCTGTCCCCACTGGTGCCCCGGCAGTTCTTCCCTGCATCCGACCGGCCGGAACTGCTGGTTGACCTGTCGCTGCGGCAGGGGGCATCGATCAAGGCGACGGCGGATGTCTCGCGCCGGCTGGATGCCATCCTGCGTAATGATCCCGATATCGACCACTGGAGTTCCTATGTCGGGCGCGGGGCTGTGCGCTTTTACCTGTCGCTTAATGAGCAGTTGCCCAACGACTTCTTTACCCAGACCGTCATCGTGGCCAAGAGTGCCGTGGCGCGTGACCGCCTGCGCAAGCGGCTGGATGGTGCACTGAGCCGCGACATGCCCGACGTGGTGCATGGGCTGTTCCCGCTGGAACTCGGGCCACCGGTGGGCTGGCCAGTGCAGTACCGCGTGACCGGCCGTGACCCAGACCGGGTATGGCATTACGCGCATGACGTGGCGAAGATCATGGCCGACAGCAACCAGTTGCACATGGTCAATTTCGACTGGGGCGATCCCGCGCGCAAGCTGAAGATCGACGTGCGGCAGGATGAAGCGCATCGTCTGGGCCTGTCATCGGGGGCGATTGCGCTGGCCATCAATTCGGCGGTGACCGGGCTTACGGCGACGCAGGTCCGTGACAGCATCTATCTGGTCGATGTCGTTCTGCGCGCCAACCATGCCCAGCGCCTGTCGATCGAGGATCTGCGCAATCTTGATATCCGCCTGCCCAATGACCAGACGGTGCCATTGTCTACCGTGGCAAGTGTTTCATACGTCGAGGATTATCCCCTGATCTGGCGGCGCGACCGCCTGCCGACGCTGACCATACAGGCGCAACTGCGCGATGGGGTGCAGGCGGATACCGCCGTTGGCACGCTGGCCCCGAAAATCGCGGCGTTCAATGCCAGCCTGCCATCAGGCTACCATGTCGCGGTGGGCGGCACGGTGGAGGAGAGTGCGAAATCGCAGAAATCCGTCGTGGCTGTCGTGCCGCTCATGATCCTGGTCATGCTGGGTGTGCTGATGATCCAGTTGCAGGACTTCAGGCGGCTGGCGCTGGTCATCAGCGTGGCCCCGTTTGGCCTGATCGGGGTGGTGGGTGCGCTGTTCCTGACCCAGCACCCGATGGGGTTCATCGCCATGCTGGGGCTGGTGGCGCTGATTGGCATGATCATCCGCAACTCGGTCATTCTGGTGCATCAGATCCAGATCGAAAAGGATCTGGGGCAGTCGGAATGGGATGCGGTGATGAATGCGGCCAAGATCCGCTTCCGCCCCATCATGCTGACCGCTGTCGCCGCCATCCTGGGCATGCTGCCCATTGCGTCCAGCGTATTCTGGGGGCCAATGGCCGATGTCATTATGGGTGGGCTGGCCGTGGCGACGGTGCTGACGCTGATCTTCCTGCCTTCGCTGTACGTGCTGTGGTTCAAGGTGAAGGAAACGCCATCGCCGCAGGTTGAGGGAGCCACAAGATGAAACGCATCCCGATCCTCCTGCTGCCTGCGCTGCTGGCGGGCTGCGCGTGGCTGGCCCCCACTTACCACCGGCCACAGATGCCCATGCCC
>NZ_CADP01000136.1 GCF_000285295.1 Komagataeibacter europaeus LMG 18890
TGGCGCCCACCGTGCCGCCATTGACGTCCATCGTCCCGGTGTTGCCAACCGTACCAGCGACCGTGCCCGTCACGTTCAGGTTGCCCGCATTGCTGGCGTCCCCGGCAATCGATCCCGTCACATCCAGCGTCCCGGCGGATGCCACTGTCGTCACACCATTATAGGTATTGGCCCCCGACAGCGTTTCCGTGCCGCCAGCGACCGTCAGGCCGCCATTACCCGACAACGCGCCGGAATAGGTATCCGCCGCATTCGTCAGCGTCAGCGTCCCGTCCAGCGCGGCATTGCCGCTACCCGACAGCGAGGCCGCCGACGCGCCGTTCGTCGTCACGTCGAGGCTGGTTCCGTTGCTGGCCAGCGTGCCGCCAACGGTGTCGCCATCCAATGTCAGCGCGCCGCCCGCGGCGTTGGTGACGTCGCCCGTCACCGTATTGCCCGCACCCAGCGTCAGCGTGCCGGCATTGGTGACGCTGCCGATCGTCCCGCCGGTCGCCGTCGCCGTGCCGGCTGCCTCGTTCGTCAGCGCGCCCGTCACGGTGCTGTCCGTCAGGGTCGCGGTCCCGGTATTGTCCAGCGACGCCAGCGTGCCGTTTTCCGCCGTGACCGTGCCGCTGTTCGTCGTGGCGCCCACCGTACCGCCATTGACGTCCATCGTCCCGGTGTTGCCGACCGTGCCGTCAACCGTGCCCGTCACGTTCAGATTGCCCGCATTGCTGGCATCCCCGGCAATCGATCCCGTCACATCCAGGGTGCCGGCGGGCCCCACCGTGGCCGTGCCGGTATAGCCGGTGCTCTGCCCCGACAGGGTTTCCGTCCCGCCAGCCACCGTCAGGCCGCCCGCACCTGACAGCGCGCCGGAATAGGTATCCGCCGCATTCGTCAGCGTCAGCGTCCCGTCCAGCGCGGCATTGCCGCTGCCCGACAGCGAGCCGGCCGACGCGCCGTTCGTCGTCACGTCGAGGCTGCTTCCGTTGCTGGCCAGCGTCCCGCCAACGGTGTCGCCATCCAGTGTCAGCGCGCCGCCCGCAGTGTTCGTGACATCACCCGTCACCGTATTGCCCGCGCCCAGCGTCAGCGTGCCGGCATTGGTGACGCTGCCGATCGTCCCGCCGGTCGCCGTTGCCGTGCCGCCTGTCCCGTTGTTCAGCGCGCCCGTCACGGTGCTGTCCGTCAGGGTCGCGGTCCCGGTGTTGTCCAGCGAGGCCAGCGTGCCGTTTTCCGCCGTGACCGTGCCGCTGTTCGTCGTGGCGCCCACCGTGCCGCCATTGACGTCCATCGTCCCGGTGTTGCCGACCGTACCGGCGACCGTGCCCGTCACGTTCAGTTTGCCCGCGTTGGAGGCATCGCCCGCAACCGATCCCGTCACGTCGAGCGTCCCGGCGGAACCCACCGTGGTCAGGCCGGCATAGGTGTTCTGCCCCGACAGGATTTCCGTCCCGCCAGCCACCGTCAGGCCGCCGCCCGTACCCGACATGTCGCCGCCATAGGTACCGCTGGCGTTGGACAGCGTCAGGGTCTCGCCCCCCAGGGAGACGCCACCCGTGCCGGAAAGGGTCTGGACCGACGTGCCGGATTTCGTGCCGCTGATATCGAACGTCCCGCCCGAATTGACAGTGACACCACTGGAATCTGCAATGCTGCCGTTGCCGGTCAGGGCAAGGGTGCCTGCATCAATCGTCGTCGCCCCGGTATAGGACTGTGCCGTGTCGAGGGTCGTCGCGCCGTCACCTTCCTGCGTGACGGTGCCATTGCCGCTGATGGCCAGGCCTGTCATCGTGGTACTGGCGCTGTTGTCAAAGACAACGCTTCCGTTATTCGTTACCGCGCCGGTCAGGCTGCCCGCCGTTGTTGCGCCATCCGCCTCATCACCGATTTTCAGCGTTCCGGCGGAATCAACTGTCATGGTTCCTGAAAACTTACTGTTGTCCGCCGTCAGGGCCAGAGTGCCACCCTGCACATCAACCGCGACCGCTTCTGCGCCCCCTTTGCTATTAAGCAGTTCCGAATTGATGGATTTGTCGGCTTCCCATGTGCTTGTCCCGGTCTTGTCCAGGGTGGAAAAACCGTCGACCACACCCTGAAGGGACGAAGACATAACGCCGGTTGAAGAAGAATCGCCGCCAAGAATAACCGTATTGGTGGCCGCAACGCCATCTGCATGCACGCTGCCGGTAATCGTGGAACCCGGATCAACCGTAAGGTTGGTGACGCCCTTGTTGAGGACTATCTCCCCCTCGATCGTGGCACCTGATTCATTGGTAATATTGAATGTCTCGCCACCACCTTCACCAATCGCAACGGTGCTGGCGTTTCCATTCGGATTGGCTGTTGTATTATCGGCCAGATACCCTGCAATGGTACCGTTGTTGATTATTGTTGCGGTAGTCGTCGCCGTGCCAATATTGGCTTTCTCATCATCAAAATACATTGCATCGGCATTTTGCGATTCAATGGTACCATTATTGATAATGGTATTGCCTTCACCGGTAAGGTTGATGGCCTCTGCCGTTTTCTGAACACCCGTGGATAGAACCTGACCACCGGAATCAACAGTAATTGTTGTCCCGTTTTCCCCTTCTATCGTGTCGGTACTATTCAATCCTGGAATAGTACCTCCCTTGCCGACTATATTGTCCGACTGGGTCTCGACCGTTCCGGCCACCTCGACCGTGGAATTCGTGCCGACGACAATCGCATCATTTTCAAGCGTCGCGGGGTTGGTTACCGCATCACTGGTTGTTGAAATGACGGCGTCCTGTCCAACCGTAACGGACAGCCCGTTGGTAATACTTCCCACCGTGGTGGTACTCACAACGGTAGAGCCCTGTGTTCCACCTGGTGCCGTGCAGGAAATGGAACCTCCAGTGGAACTGGTGACGCACTGGGCCGACGCCGCGACCGGAAAGCCCAGGACAAGGATCAGGGTCGATACAGGCCGAACCGCCCACCTGTCCCCCCGCAGTACAAGGTTACGCCGCATTCTGGTGAACAGGTTACGCCATGACGTTATATTGGTCAGAGCAGTACAATATTCGAGCGAGCGCAGGGTCGTAAAATCCTGCCATTCGGAACACTTCTCAACAGAAACCGGACTGGAAGTAGAATTTGTCCGTACTTTTGTCGTTTTCTTATTAAAGAAGGACCGTATCAGCATTGAGAAACATTCCGTTCTACAAACATGACTTTTGATATACGTCATCTGCCGGAATGTATGTGATCGGATGTAAACACTGTCAATATATATTTATTTCTGATATATCATATCCAATAACCTGATTATTTGTGAATATACCAGTAGTCGTGATCACTGGACTTGCACAAAGTTCTATCCGGAAGGTTCTTTCCCGAATAGACCATTACGGTCATGTCTCGCAAAAATTCATGTAATAACAAAGGTTTTGAAGCACACGCCCATGTCGTGACACAGGAGAAGTTGCCTGATCTGCTTAGGTCTGTTCCCAACGGCATGAAGGTTTCACATTCCCTGTTACAGGGATATATCTATATCCGTATGAATATATACCGAACGGAACAGGTATTATTTCTTTTCATGTCAAAAGCAGATAGTTGCAAAAATGATGCAGCCATGGGGCCAATCATGGCAATCCTGCTGCTTGTGGCGCAGCAGCAGCATCAACATGACATGCTGCACGGACGCCGACCCGGTCGGACAGTAATCCGCCATTCACGTAACCCAGGGTGAATTTGCCAACACCAAGACCCGCGGCAACGCACGTGCGTGACAACGCACGGCTTGATGCAATCCCCACGGCATCGAGTTTACAGCATTCCATATGCTTTATTGCCCCGTCGGCCTGCTGATACGAGCTTGAAACGCTCAGATGACCGGTACAAAACCGTTATAGGTCCAGCCAGAGGTCACGCCCGACGGTGCCATATCCGGAACATAGGAAATATCCGTATCTGCAGTGGGATCTGCCCATCGACCGATCCAGTCAGGTCTGATGTTTCGATAGCGCCTACATCCCTATGCGATAGGGTTTTCTCTATCTTGTGGCGATCATGGACCGGTTCACATGCAAGGCCTGCCTGTACAGGCCCCGTGCCCCCGGTCCGTCATTGAGAACTTTTTTCCAGCAACCGTGCATATCTAAAGAAGATGCGGCATGCGGTCCTGATCCTTATGCGCACGCCGCATTACCACGTCACTTTGTTATCATTGGTAATTTCTGGCGGCCTTGGCGGCGCCGCACTGGTCAGGAAGCCATCCGCTTCCTTGGTAAAGCCACACTTTTCGAGATAGTTCTCACAATAGAAATTGCGCCCGGTTGATATGAAGTGTCCGGTTACAGTGGGATATTCCTTCAGGATATGCTGGGCCAGCACATGCATGGATGCATATTCCGAACACAGGCCAAACACACGGCATGACAGGATGGACTGAATAATCCTGTTTTCCTGTACAAGATGCAAGCCGATCAGGCCATTATCCGTTTCCTTGTCTTGCAGGAACACACAGAATATGTATCCACCCCGCGCAAACAGCGTCTTGATGGCGTCCAGCGACCAGCGCTGCCCTGTGGTGTTGAACTGGTTGGTCTTATTCAGCAGTTCAAATGCGCGCGCAAAATTCCGGTCATTTTCAGAACGTACCACAGCATAACGCTGTTTGATCTGAAGGGAACGGAGCCATTCCTCGCGGCTCATTTTCTGCCGGACCTGATCACGATTGATCTTGGCGCGCAGGCTTTGCGTGCGTTGCTGGGATTCCGTGCTGATCCGGGGCACCTGCGTGCTGGGCGAAAACAGGATCGCACGCCGCCAGTCCATGTGTTCTTCGCTCAGGAACCGCAGATCAGGGATAACGGACCGAACTTCATCAATCTCACGCGGATTGTCATCCACGAACAGGACATTGGCCGGCAGGAGATTCACCTCGTCCAGTATTTCAAGGATATTTTCGGATTTGGGTTGGAAATTGATCTTGACCGATACAAAGTCATCCAGCCTGAGGCGCCCACCCCACACGCGCTCGAACTCGGCACGGGCCAGTTCGGGATCGTTCTTGCTGCATATGGCCAGCAACCCACCCCTGGCCTTGTACACAAGCAGTGCTTCCGCTAAACCTGTTGGCCAGTAATCGGTCCGTTCATAAGGCGAGCGGTCGCCATCCGCGAGTACGCCACGCCACATGGTGTCATCAAGATCCACAATGATGAGCTTGATGGGAGCCGCCGCGTTTATAATGGCAAGATTGTCGCGAATGGCGTTAAACACGCAATGCCCATAAACAGAGGGCTGGCCATCCACGTCATATATATGGGAAAGAGGCGTACTCTTGCGGATACGCTTGGTATCATCCTCGAACGTTGTATCGAATATATTCGATGCATGGGAAAGTTCCCGCGCATAATCATCCTGTATGCGGAAACGTCCCATTGAATTAAGAATATTGTTTACATCCAGAAGGTACGTATTCGGATAGGCACGGATGATCCGTTCCATCTCAGCATTGAGCCGCATCACAAAATACTGCGGATTTGACAGATCAAAATGGGGAAAGAGCGACCCCATGAAATTCTGCCGTGGTTCCCAGAACGACAGGAAGAACGTCGGCTTGCCACCAAGCAGCTCAGAAATGGAATCCACAAAATCGGAAATATATTCAACACAATATTTCAGATAATTTTCGTGGTCACTTTCACTTTTCAGGCGTGGCCAGAATATTTCGTTTTGAAAACCATCAAAAGGCACAGCCCCCTCAGCCATGACCGAGCGAAGCGGAAGACCAATGACATTCACTTCTGCTTTTTCGTGATTTACTTCCGACAATGGCGGAGAAAAATGGCTCTGCCGACTTTCATCAACGCACATTGCCACATGGATCACATGATGCCCGTGATTGATCGCATAATTGATTATGGGCAAAAGGGCACAGGGCCCAAAAAATGCGACATTAAGCTTTTTGTCTGCTCCGGTTTCAGTTGAAGGTTCAAGTCTGTGGAAAGCAAACCCCTTCAGTCCATTGGAAGATACCCGCGCAAGCTTATAATGTTGATATTTAATTTCTTTTTTGATGTTGATTATGAATTTTAATTTCTTGCGCAACTTTTTGAACATGGAGGGACGCCCCGAAATTATAATCTTAATTTTCAAATATATGGTTACAAAAAAAAGATCATGATGCCAATGGTTGCAGAGATTCTTTTGCGGCCTGGACACCTATATTTTCATTGCAGGACCAGTCAGACAACAAAGAGTGATAGACCCGGTCGATGTCATGCCGCCATTCTGACGGCGCGGCTTCCGGGCCTCTGGTCGGGAGCCTTTGATTGAGACGGTTCGCCCGCACGGCAAGACACGATCTCATACCAACCATTGTTTGGTCTGACTCACGGGGTACCCATCGGGTTA
>NZ_CADP01000135.1 GCF_000285295.1 Komagataeibacter europaeus LMG 18890
GATCGCGGACGGACACGGAAAAGCCATTGGTTTCGCTCTGGCACCCGGACAGGCCCATGAACTGCCACTGGCGCCAGCCATGCTCGACGATCTCCCCTCTGTTCCCCTGTGGGTCGTGGCGGACAAAGGCTACGCGTCAGACGCCTTTCGTGAACGGATATGGGACATGGGAGCCCGACCGGCCATTCCCGCGAAACGACGCGATGCGCCGGTCGCCTGTCCCAAATGGGCCTATCGATGCCGACATCTTGTGGAGAACCTCTGGGCTCGTCTCAAGGAATGGCGCGCTGTCGCAACCAGATACGAAAAAACAGCAACCTCGTTCCTCGCGGTCATCCACATCGCTGCCGCCGCAGACTGGATCAAGTGCTAACAGGCCCTAGTTCCCAATCTGGCCGAGCAAGTGTAACTACAAAATGATGTAGCGCGTCTGCAGTATATATGAGTCTTTTACGATTTGACGTAATAATAAACGCCATCATGCCTGGGGTATGACCAAATGCACGAATGGCACGAATCCCAGGCATGATTTCCTGTTCATTATCAAAAAACGAGACACGATCCTCAATAGCCTTCAGATGACGTTGTGCACCGAGGATCGCGGCGCGTGCCATGTCATCACCAAAGGGGCTCGAAATTTTGACATTTGGGGCGGTCCAGAAATCCCACTCTTCTTTGCTGATCATATAGTGCGCGTTAGGAAAAACATGCTCGCCTGTCCGCGTTATCGTTCCAAAAATATGATCCGGGTGCGCATGGGAAACGAGCACGATATCTATTTCGGAAGCTTTTACTCCAGCATTGGCCAGATGTTTTACGAGCAAACCCGCACTTGGCCCTAAACTATCACCGCATCCATTATCGATGAGAACCTTCTTCCCATTCCCTTCTATAAGTAACGTATTGATATGCGTGTATGCAGTGTCAGATGACAGAAATTTCTTTCGTAGCATGGTGTCAAATTCCTGACTGTCCGCCTTCGGCGCAAGTGCTGCCTGAGGATCATCAAATACGAGGAAGCCATCACTTACCGAAGTGACTGTGAGATTCCCCAAAGAGAAGCTGTAAAATCCTTGTCCCTGATGGAAACGGGACGCATACTGGCTCGAATTCGATGTGGACATGCTACGACTTTCATCTGGATTCTATATGTGATCCGAAAATCCGACGATCTCATATAGTTAAAAAAATGCCTTCGCCGTTATCGTAGTGAGTTCCACATTTTTCCAAACGTGTAAGATCTGCCATATTGAAACTTAAAAAATCACGTGCAACGCTGTCGCTTTAGCGACCGCCTGAGTAATATTACTAGCATTCAGCACTGAACGGGCACTAACTAGATGCGCACGTACAGCTCGTTCTGTGATACCGATAATCATTGCTGTTTCTGAAGCAGTTTTTCCAAGAGATGCCCATTTCAGGCATTGCTTCTGCCGCGCCGTTAATGCCACTTCAGCTTGCGGAAAATGGCCGATGGCAAGGACATTTTCATGTAACTCACGCGCTAACTGAATAAATTGGGCCTGTAATGAAACGCAGGTGGATTTCCATTGCTCTGGCCTTTCAAGGCTGGAAAAACAGACCATCGCCAGGTTTACGAGGGGGCCTCTCAATGGGACAACAAAACCGCTTCTAAAAATACCTCGCTCTGCAGCATGTAAACGCAATTCTCTCGATTTCGCATATGGTGATGATATATCAGAGAATAATGCAGGTTTCAGAGAACCAAGGCCATAGCTAACTACCGGATCAACATGGATATATTCCTGCTGATGATAATAATCTAGCCATTCTTTAGGAAACGTTGTTAGACAGAATGGGACATCAAGATCAACTGAAAGTATACATCCTGATACATATGTTATATCTGTGCCAGTAATATTTTTTAAATAATAAATTTTATTAATAAGATCATTTATAGAGAACGATTCATTGCGCATTTTTTTATACTTATATTGTGGAAAATTATCCCGCAACGTTGCCATCTATTTTTTGATGCAAGATTTCACCTACTCTATACAGATACGGTCAGACTTCTAGATACGAACAACATCACCTATCACAGATGGCAGCGGCTCAGATATTGTAGCATGAGATATACATAATGTCGGCTTCATGGGGCCGGCCTTAGTCAATTAAATGTCTGACTTGAAGGCGGAAGCCGACATGGAGGCATCGCTCCGTCATGCAAAACTACCCGCAAGCCATTCCCTGAGCTTCGACCACCGCCGCCGCCCGCCCTGGTTGCGCACAGCGATGGCAAGCGCCTTCTTCTGCCCCACCAATACGACGAGCTTCCTTCCCCGTGTCACGCCGGTATAGAGCAGGTTCCGCGCCAGCATGGCGTAGTGCTGGGTCACCAGCGGGATCACCACCGCCGGGTATTCCGATCCCTGGCTCTTGTGGATGGTGGTGGCGTAGGCCAGCACCAGTTCGTCCAACTCGCCGAAGCCATAAACGACATCCCGACCATCGAATGAGACCGTCAGTTCGCCCTCTTCCACATTGATCCTGCCGATAACGCCGAGGTCTCCATTGAAGACATCCCGGTCATAATCGTTGGCGATCTGCATCACCTTGTCGCCCGGACCATAGGTCCAGCCGAACCGCTCGACCTTCACCTCGTCCGGCGGGTTCAGCGCCTGCTGCAATTCGATATTCAGCGACCGCGCCCCAAGGCCACCCCGGTTCATCGGGCAAAGCACCTGCACGTCGCGAACAGGGTCCAGCCCGAACCGCGCCGGGATGCGATCCCTCACTACGGCCAGCAACTTGCGCAGCCCGACCTCGGGCTCGGCCGCCTCCACGAAGTAGAAATCCGATCCCTTTTCCGCGCTCAGTTCGGGCATCCTGCCCTCGTTGATCCGATGCGCATTGGTGATGATGCGGCTCTGTGCCGCCTGACGGAACACCTCGGTCAGCCGCACCACAGGGACAGCGCCGGAGTCGATGATGTCGGCCAGCACCTGTCCCGGTCCAACAGAAGGCAACTGGTCCACATCGCCGACGATCAGCAACGCGGCGTTGTCGGGCAACGCGCGCAGCAGGGAGCGCATCAGCAGCACGTCCATCATGCTGGCCTCGTCCACGACCAGCAGATCGCAGGTCAGCGGGTTGGTATCGTCCCGTTTGAAACTGCCGTTGGCCGGATCGGTCTCCAGCAGGCGGTGGATGGTCTTGCCCTCCAGCCCCGTGCTTTCCGACAGGCGCTTCGCCGCGCGACCCGTCGGGGCGCAAAGCTGCACATCCGTGCCCTTGGCCGTCACGATCTTGAGAATGGCATTGACCAGCGTGGTCTTGCCGACGCCAGGACCGCCGGTAATCACCAGCACCTTGCTGTGCAGGGCAAGACGCACTGCTTCCTGCTGGCTGGGGGCCAGAGCCAGCCCGGTCTTGCCTTCCACCCAGGTCATGGCCTTTTCAGCGTCGATGTCAGGCCAGAGTGGACGGCCAATGGCACAGGCGCGCAACCGCTCGGCGATGCTCTGCTCGGCACGATAGAGACCAGCCAGGAAGATACAGCCCGTATCGCCCACGCTGTCGGCCACCACGTCGCCCGCTTCCAGTTCCAGCGCGAGGGCCATCTCGATCAGAGGGGTGGCGACCTCCAGCAGTTCGGCGGTACTGGTCAGCAACTCTCCCACAGGCAGACCGCAATGCCCTTCATCCATGGCCTCGCCAAGCGCATAGGAGATCCCTGCCCGCACCCGGATCATTGCGTCGGGTGCGATCCCCATCTTCCGGGCAATCTGGTCAGCGGTTTTGAAGCCGATCCCCCGAATATCCTTCGCCAGCCGATACGGGTTCTCACTGATAAGTTGGACCGCGTCCTGCCCGTAGGTTTTGAAGATCCGGACAGCCCGCGAGGTGCCGACGCCGTTGCTGTGCAGAAACAGCATGATCTCGCGGATCACCTTCTGGTCCGCCCAACCGGCGACGATCCGTTCGGCACGCTTGGGGCCGATGCCCGTCACCTCCCGCAGGCGTCCAGGTTCCTGCTCGATCAGATCGAACACCGCCTCGCCGAACGCTTTCACCAGCTTCTTCGCGTAGACCGGACCGATGCCCCGGATCATGCCAGAGCCAAGATAGCGCTCGATCCCCTCAACCGTGGTCGGCGGACTGGCTTTGAGAAACTCCGCCTTGAACTGCAACCCGTGGGTGTGGTCGTTGAACCAGCGCCCCGACATCTGCACGAACTCGCCTGCCGAGATCATTGCGGCATGGCCGACAACGGTGACCAGATCGCGCTGCCCCCGCACCTTCACCCGCAGGACGCAGAAGCCGTTCTCGGCGTTGTGGAACGTCACCCGCTCCACGAGGCCAGCCAGCGCTTCCGTGGGCGAAGAGTCGATGGCGCGCCCGCTCATCCGACCTGCCGGAAGAACGGCACTCCCGTATCGTTCATGACTCGCCCTCCCCTTCCGTGATGCCGCCGTAAGCCAATATTTGTACGACGCGCCGCTATCCGGGACTACCCATAACTACGATTCCGCACTCTGGAGCACGTGCATGCACGCCTTCTCGTATTACCGTTTTCCATTGAAATAACAGTCATCTGCCCGGATCGTGTGTCTGTTTTCCTTGCCTTACGGTCGGAAGAGAGCGACGATGACGGACAGACCCAGCCAGTCCATTGCCCCGGCATATCGGCCGCCAGAGCCCGAGTTGCGGCTCATCCTGCGCCCCAATGCCCCCGACCCGCGCCTTGTGGCGTTCGTCCGCCTCATGGCCCGTCGTGCGGCACGGGACTGGTTCCGGTCGCAGCAACAGGAGCAGCGCCGCCGCTCCGGACCGTAAGGGATACCTCACCATGAAGGTCGCGCTCTACGCCCGCTATTCCTCCGACAACCAGCGCGACGCCTCGATCGCCGACCAGCTTCGCGTCTGCCGCACCCACGCGGAGAAACAGGGCTGGACCATCGTCGAGGAGTATACCGACCACGCCATTTCTGGCGCATCGCTGATGCGGCCCGGCATCCAGGCGCTGATCGCCGATGCGCAGCGCGGACGGTTCCAGATCGTGCTGGCCGAGGCGATGGACCGCCTTTCCCGCGACCAGGAAGATATCGCCGGCGTCTTCAAGCGCATGAACTATGCCGGTGTGCGGATTGTCACCCTTTCCGAGGGTGAGGTCTCTCACCTCCATGTCGGCCTCAAGGGCACAATGAACGCGCTGTTCCTGAAGGACCTGGCTGAGAAGACCCATCGCGGCCTGCGCGGGCGGGTGGAACAGGGCAAGTCGGGCGGCGGCAACGCCTACGGCTATGACGTGGTGCGCAGGCTCGACGCCAATGGCGAGCCCATCCGGGGCGACCGGACCATCAACGTGGTAGAAGCAGAGGTCGTCCGTCGCATCTTCCGTGACTTCGCGGCAGGTCTGGGACCGCGCGCGATTGCCTTCCGTCTTAATGACGAAGGCATTTCAGCCCCAGGCAGCGGCGCCTGGGGCTTCTCGACCATCACCGGCAACCGCGCACGGGGCACCGGCATCCTCAATAATGAGATGTACGTGGGCAAGCTGGTGTGGAACCGGCAGCGCTTCATCAAGGACCCCGATACCGGCAAGCGCCAGGCCCGCCCCAACCCGGACTCCGAATGGGTAATCCAGGAGGTGCCGGAGTTACGGATCGTCGATCAGGATCTGTGGGAAGCGGTCAAGGCGCGGCAGGCCAGCGTCAGCGCCAGCCGGGACACGCGCGATACATCATCGCCCGATCATTTCCGCGAGAAGCGCCGTCCCCGCTATCTCTTCTCCGGCCTGAGCAAATGCGGCTGCTGCGGTGGCGGCTATTCGATGATCTCCGGCACCTTGCTCGGCTGCTCGACGGCGCGCAACAAGGGCACCTGCGACAACCGGACCAATATGCGCCGCGAGGAACTGGAAAGGCGCGTCCTCAACGCGCTCCGCCAGCATCTCATGGACCCGGACCTGTTCGCGGAGTTCTGCACGGCGTTCACAGACGAGATGAACCGACTGCGCATGGAGGCGTCCGCCGACATCGGCGCGGCTGAGTCAGAACTGAAGCGGGTCGAGCGCGACATCCAGCGCCTGATGGATCTCTACCTCTCGGAAGCCATCTCAATCGAAACGGTCAAGGAGCGCGGCTCCAAGCTCGAGGCCCGCAAGGCGGAGCTGACGGAGTTCCTCGCGACTGCCGAGGCACCCCCGCCCCTGCTCCATCCCCAGATGGCGGAATTCTACCACCGGCAACTCGCGCGCCGGCACGACATGCTGCATTCCGAGCTGGACGAGAAGCGCCAGGAGGCGGCCGAGGTGATCCGCTCTCTGATCGAGGCGATCATCCTCACGCCGTCCGACAAGGGCCTCCAGATCAATGTCCGGGGCGATCTCGCGGGCATTCTGATGGTGGCATCAGGCGGACAAACGAAAACCCCAGCCCGTTTCCGGACTGGGGTTCGTGATGCGTTCGCATCGCAAGTTCAGATGGTTGCGGGGGCA
>NZ_CADP01000134.1 GCF_000285295.1 Komagataeibacter europaeus LMG 18890
AGCTTTGCATGGCTCGGACGCTGCCGTCGCCTCACGAAGGATGTCGAGGCAACAATCTCTTCATCCCACGCGTGGTTGATGATTGCCCATATCCGCAGAGTTCTGCGAAAAATCAATCAAACCGCTTTCTGATTCAGGCTCTAAAGATAACCATGCCATACGATACGGTCCGTGCTTCGGAGCGACAGATCGAGAGTTATCGCTTTGCCCCTGCGCCAGACCAATAAAGACAGTAATTTCATGATATTTTATTTTTAATTATTAATATTAGCTAAGATACTGTTTGAAAAATTATACCGGAGAACATTCAATAATCATAAAGAAGTTTTTGGTGAAGCTTTTTTCAAAAAGCTTCGAAGAACACCACTTTTTTGAAAAAAAGCGGTACCCAAAAACTTTATTTATAATTTTTAGACTATTTCAAAAATTCTCTTAAATTCAACCTGTTAAACTGATGGCCTGCTTTGGAACGATCTATATCGGTCCAACGCATCGTGACTACGTTGCTGATCTTATCTTGCCGGAATTACATCAAGGGTGATTTAGAAAGTCAGGTACCAAATCAGGTCAGTAAGATTTGCGGGCCAACTGCATGAGGCGCTGCGAAATCAATACAATGATTATCGCCGGTCGAATATGCGCAGTCCCCGGTTACGTGACGATCGCAAAGGGTCGTGTATCGGGGACGAATGGGTATGACTGCTGCGCTCGACGCAGGCACATGCCACAGGAGGCAGGCAGGAGATCATCGGAAAAGGATGAAAGATCCTGCATGGGGTGGCGCCGTAAACTGGGTATCGCTGCAGAGCGTGCAGGAGCCGTCATGCAGGGTGGCATATGCCTGGACGGCGGGGTCGGGCCTTGGTCCGGTTGTGTGCAATGTCCCAGCAGCCCTGTGCCTTGTGCCTGCTTTGAACATCATAAGTTCTGTCCATCTCTGATGGCTTCCACGCTACGCATGAAAGTGCATTTTCCAGATATATCGTGCACGTCATCCATACTCTACGATATGGAACGCTGCACATGTAACTACACCATGCATAACTGTAACGTTGGATGTAGCTAAATAATTTATTTTACAGGGAAAAATAAAGCATGGCGGAGAGAGTGGGACTCTCAACCGTTTGGCCATTTTCCGCAGTTTTCAGCCACAAAATATGTAACTACAGCGGTGTCTTGTGTCGTTACACACTACAGCGGTTGCGGAAGTGTGAGGGTCGATAATCTCATATTCTGCCCGGGTGGGCAATCGCCATAAGCTGCTTGTGTGGCCCGCGTCGGTAGCTCTTGCCTGAGCATGTCGTGGTGGCGGTATTTTGGGCGATGATAAGATTTCAGAATGGCCGTCGGGCGCTGCTATCAGCCCCAACCCTCGCATTTCCTGCTTTCGCGTTGCTGGCTTTCGCGTCCCCAGCTTGGGCCGGTGATGGGACAGTCAAGGGGCAACGTGCACTCCATGAGGCTCAACATGCGTGCGCTGACGGGTTTAGAGATGCATCCGGGAAAGTGCCGCCGACGCATATCGTGGAAGTCATGAACTGCCGTTTGACGGCAATGGAGAAGCATGGTCGTAAGGCATACGGAAGGCATGCATCGGCACAGCTAGATGGCGCTTCTTACGAGCTGCAAGCGGCCCAGCAGTATGCGGCTGGTGCCTATAATCAGGACCAATTTTACCACCGAATTGATATGATACGGGCTGGCGTCCTCGATATCGAGGCGCAAGACAATCAAGAGCGGGAGGCCCACTCAGCCCAATCTAGAGCGCGTTGGGGCAATGTCCTAGGCGGCATTTCTCGGGCAAGTGCGGCCTCTCAGGGCGCGTGGGCCATTCCGTCCGCGCCAACACCCCCACCAGTTATGCCGCAGACCTACACAGTCAATAAATGGACCAACGGAGAGACTATCACGGGACCGCATGGGCAGATTGCAAACTGCCAGAACTTCGCCAATTCGATCCAGTGCACTGGCAATTAGCGCTTGAGATCATCCAAGCCCTACCAGTGTTTTTATGAGTTGGGAAATGTTCGCTCCATTATCATACATTTGGACGAGGTCAGGGAGGTGCTGGATAAGATCGGAGCCAATTTGATTGACTGCGCCCTTTAATGCTTCTCCCAAAAGCACCGCAGCGAATAGTCCAAGACTTGCTATGTATGGTTTGAGTTTTTCCCATAGCCCAGCGATTGCCTTAGATGATGCACCAGATGAAATGCCTGACCGACATTCTGATATAAGCGCGAGGGCTTCGGTTTTTTCGGCTTTTAGAAGTAACCGAGGCGATGTCGTATCGACGGGAGACGGGGGATAGTTTCCTCCTATCCCATGACGGTTAATAGCTTCGGGCCGTATAGGTAGACTTTGGATTTGCTGCTCTAAGACCTCAAGGCGCCTGGCTATGTCCTGACGAATTGCTTCTTCGGTCTGCGGTGTATTCTGAAAAGACACCGGTGGACTGGTGATGTGCATCCATTCGCCGGGATGCCGTGCTGCTAATCCCTCGAGAATAGCGTTATCCACAACGTCCGCGAACTCAGCATTAAGGATTGTGCTTGCTGTCAGCGGGACAGGGGCGAATGGTGCTTGTCCGAAGCCCACCGAGTCCTTGCTAAACCCAAAATAGGGACCACCCTTAGCGTGGTCAAAAGGTTCAAAATTGGCAAGAAACCACCAGTCTGCCACAACCATTTGTGATTCAGGGGACAGCATAGGTAATGCACGGCGCGTTACGCCTTTTGGTAAACGCCCAGAAAAATAAACCCAATCATAATATGGTAAGCTGTCCGCCACAAATGCATCCGCAGTTGTATCTGCTGTGCCGCTAAATTGGCGAGAGACTTTCCCTCTGCTGGGTCGATTGGCTGACATTCTTAGGCGTATCCTGCGAGGCTATACATGAGTCTAAATACTATCTATCGCCATAGGGTGACAGCAGGAAGCTAGATAGCTACCTTTTCCTCGTCATGGACATAAATACTTTTCTTGCGGATAGTCGGCAGGACTACATGGGCTATCCCAGTCCAATAGAGGGCTGTGTCGCATATCCTCGGGTGGGATGCTGGCCACCGCGATTGCTCGATTTATTTACGGCCCTTGATATGCGCATACCCAACGAAATCTCGATAAATTACATATAACACATTTATAATATGGATGTATCATAACGCCTTACCCAAGCAGCGATAGACGCTATTCCTGGCCATGCCCAGCGTCCGGGCAATCTCTGTTGCGCCCATTCCTTCAGCCTGTAGCTTGCGGACTTCGTCGGCCCGGTTGCGGGCTGTGGGCTTGCGGCCAGCGTATTTCCCGTCCTGCTTTGCCTTGGCGATACCTTCCGCCTGCCGTTCCTTCATCAAATCACGCTCAAACTCAGCCACAGCGGCAAGCATGGTTAGCATGAGCTTGCTGGTAGGGTTGCTGGTGTCCAGCGTTTGGCCGCCCATGCTCAGCACGATCAGGTTGCAGCCCTTGGCCGTAATGTCCCTGACATGCCCCAGGAGGTCCGCTGTGGACCGTGCAAGGCGGTCGGGCTTGGTCACCACCAGCACGTCACCCTCCCGCATGTGATCCAGTGCAGCGGCAAGCTGTGGCCGGTCTGTGCGGGCACCGCTTACCTGTTCAGAATACACACGCTGACAGCCCATTGCCCGGAGGTCGCGGTCCTGCGCTTCCAGTCCGGCAAGCTGTTCTGTCGTGCTGGTGCGTGCGTAACCAATCTTCATGGGAGAATTGCTCCAATAGGGTCTAGGCTTTCCCTGCGTAGCGCTCCACAATGTCATAAGTCAACCCTAAAGGAGCATAAAAGTGCTTCATCCGTTACGCTCCAATAGAGCAAGCCCTAAAGGAGCAATCCCTACCATCCCGTCCACACCAGATAGAGGCACCGGACACAGATGATGTTGATTGAATGAATGACGACAGGCGCATGCCGCTGGTGCATCGGGCCGTGTGTTCTGGATACCTTTTCGGGACTCCAAACGGTCCACTAGATGGCCCGAAACCTCAGCCGGTCTCACTTCCAAAACCGGGGGTTAAGCCGTTGTTGTTGTTCAGCGTAACGCAGAGAGAAATCGCTACGGGGAAATCCTATGCGGAGTTTTGGGGTCCCCTTTTATGGATACCTTTGAGGCCCAAACGGACATCCTGTGGATAACTACCATTTATCTAATGTTTTGAATGGGTTACGACGATATTGGGTAAATAGCACTCGTATTAGAGACACGCCGCTAAGGTATATACATAGGGAGGGATGCTCATGAGGGTCAGTCCCTCACGATCATGACCTACCTCAATCACAGAAGGAGATGCCCATACTCAACGCCGCATATGTATCGCCTTTCCCACGCGGGATGGTTGCCCGTTACCTGACAGCCGGAAGGACGATGCAAGCCAATAAAACACGAAACATGACCGATGCTGAAATCAGCCACACATTGCAGATGATGGACGTGGCCGACCGTATTGGCATCGGTGGTGAGGATAACCTTAGCGGCCTGCCGCTCACGTTCTTTGGCAGGCTGTCCGATCCTGACCGTTCCCGCTGTCTAGACATGGCGTATGGCTCAAGGTTCGGCAGTCCAGAAAGCACCGGAGTGGCGGCCAGTCACAGTCTGATTTATCAGGCTATGAACCAGCGCAAAGCCCCTGCAAGGCCGCCTGAGCCAATCACAGAGGGCCTTACGGTAGCCGACATCGCGGCCCGTATGGGGATGGACAAGGAGACGACCACGCGCCTGTTAGAAGCGAATGGGTGGCTGGACCTGGCCCCTTATGCGGGAGGCCAGCAGCGGCGCTTAGTGCCGGATGCGGTCATTCTTAAAGGATACGGGGCCAACCTTACCGCAGGATTGCATGGCGTTCCGTTCCCCGTGTTCAGCCCTGAGCATGTGGAGGATATAATCTGGTCGCTGGCCTGGGACACGATCACGGAGGGCGTGGATGCTCAACCCACCAAGAAGGGCAAGGCCACATGGTTATTCAGTCACCACGGATATCTGCCCGATAAAGCCATAGCAGACCTGAGCGGAGCTGGGCTGAGGACGATCAAACGCAACCGGCCCCGGAAAAATGGCACCTGCAAGTAATATATAGGGTAACCCCGTTACCGGAGTCCCCTTGAGGTATCCCCACAGGACGCCTTGAGGGGCGTATTTATGACCAATCACCCTACATTATCCACCATATCAAAATTATCACAATCTTATCAAATGGTTATGATGAAAATGGTGAATTAACATTCGTATAAGAGAAGCGGCCAAAAAGTCAGGAGGTATGGGCCGCGTTTTCAGGACAACGTTATCATGATCCACCACCATGATACGACCATCATACTCAGCGTTTACATATACCCATGTCATGCAGTTTGGTCGGGTGTGACGGAATTAACCCGCCTATTAGAGACACCGCCAAAGATGGAGAGGGTGGCTGATCCCCATCGCTCCGCATGAAAGCGATGCGCGAGCAGATCAGCAAACTACCTGAAGCGCAGCGAGGGGAGGCACTGGTAAGCCTCAGCCCACTGACGGCCTACGGCTACAAAGGGAGCAAGAAAACAAGTGGTTGAAATTGTCGAAAAGATAAATTGTATCAATGAGTTAGAATGAAATATCCGAAATAGCACTCGTATAAGAGAAGCGTCCCCGAAAGTGAAGAATAAGGGGCAGGGCCGCCTGTCACCGACCACACGCACATTCTCATATCATGTGTGGCCGATGAGAGCGCGATCGTGTCAACGCTCTACCCTGTAACGTGTAGCACCTTGGCACGCCTCATGCCTAAATGGATGAGGTGGCAAATCATGAAACAGCAACACAGATAAGGAAACAGTGGGTAGCAGCAAATCGACCACAACGGGTAGCTCCACGACCCAGCCCTTGAGCTGGCAAAAGCAAGACATTCAGAACATCTTTGGGCAGGCGAATAACCTCTACAACACCCAGCAGGACCCGACCGCCTCTCAGTTCAACACCTATGTGGGCCTGAACGGGACGCAGACCAACGCCCTGAACAATGAGGTCAGTGCATCGGGAGATCAGGCGAACGCAGGCAATCAGACGATGAACACTGGCACATCCCTGCTCAACAATGCCTGTTAAGCGGCATGGAAAAGTGACCCCTTCGGAAGGGGGACAGGCAGCCAAAAACGACCCCTTTCTGAGAAACGGGTTCACGATGGCCTTCATGCTGAATGGAGGCCCGGTTTGGGATGCTTGTTGTGGAAACAATTGGAAAGATCCGTCGCGCGCATTTTGTCGAAGGAAAGGCGATCAAGGCGATCTGCCGGGACCTTGGGATATCGCGGCAGACGGTACGCAAGGTGATCCGGTCGGGACAGACGTCTTTTGACTATCACCGAGAACGACAGCCTCTTCCCCGGATTGGTCCATGGGAGGGAAGATTGTGCGCTCTTCTTGAGGAGAACGTGGCGCGTCCGGCCCGCGAACGGCTGAGCCTCATCCGTCTGTTCGAACTGCTGCGTGAGGAAGGATATGAAGGAAGCTATGATGCCGTAA
>NZ_CADP01000133.1 GCF_000285295.1 Komagataeibacter europaeus LMG 18890
GGCCGCCGCGTCCGCCAGCATTTTGCCGACACGGGTGGCTTTACCGATCATGTGTTCGCCGCCAGCTCCTTGCTCGGCTACAGGTTCGCACCGCGTATCCGAGATCTCTCTCAGAAAAGACTCTATGCCTTCACGCCCAACGCGACGCCCGCCAATGTGCGAGCGCTGGTTGGCGGCAAAATCAATGAACCGCTCATCGAGCGCAACTGGCCCGACATCCTGCGCGTCACGGCAACGATCGCAGCGGGCATCGTCGCCCCCAGCCAGATTCTTCGCAAGCTCGCTTCCTACCCGCGCCAGAATGAGCTGGCCCTCGCATTGCGGGAGATCGGTCGCATCGAGCGCACCCTGTTCATGATCGACTGGATTCTCGACGCCGGTCTCCGGCGCCAGGCTCAGATCGGTCTCAACAAGGGCGAGGCCCATCATGCCCTCAAGCGCGCCATCAGCTTCCATCGTCGAGGTGAGATACGCGACCGCTCAGGCGAAGGGCAGCACTATCGTATTGCCGGCATGAACCTGCTCGCCGCCATCATCATCTTCTGGAACACCATGAAACTCGGGGAGGTCGTGGACAGACGCGCCGTGGACGGCATCATCATCCCGCCTGATCTCCTCGCCCATGTCTCACCGCTGGGATGGGAACACATCAACCTCACCGGCGAATATCGCTGGCCTAAATCCTTAGCGTAGGATTTCGCCCCCTCCCGCAAACGACCCCTTGAAGGCTTCCTTGCGGTCGGGCAGGGAAGTCGTATCAAGCCGTTCGACCCCCAGCCCCACATAGCCCCGGTTCTGGCCCACGCGGCTCATGGCCACGGCTTCCTTGGCGGCGGCGGGCTGGGTGAAGAACGTGTGCGAGGCCTCGAAGAGCTTTGCTATCGTATCGGGAGATACGCCGTGGCCGGTAATGTAGAAAAAGCCGGTCTCGCGGCAGGCCCTGCCGATGGCGCTGGCCACGGCCTCCCGCTCCGCACCGTTACCCTGGCGCAGGGGGGCAATGTCGATAACAGGAATGTCATGGGTCATGGGACGGCTCCTATTTACCTCAGGACCGGCACAAAACCGGTTATCCGCAGGCAGGCATCCGGCGTCACCCGCCTGGGTGGACGGGTTGGAATGAGTGCCCTGCTGGCGTATCTGGCGCGGGCTGAGGCCATGGAACTGCCTGATCTCACGCGACAGGTGGAAGGCAGAGCCATAGCCCGTACTGTCCGCAATGCTGGCCAGTGACATGTCGGTATGCCGGATCAGGCGCAGCGCAGCCTGTGCACGCACGGCCCGCATGTAGCGCATGGGCGTGGTGCCCTGATGCCGACGGAACAGGTCTATCAGGTAAGGTGGCGTAATGCCGGCCATAGCGGCCAGTGTTTCCAGGTCCGGCTTTTCGGCATAATGCAGATCGATATAGGATCTGGCCGCGAGAAGCGGCGCGGGCATGTGTCCGGCCATGCCTTCTCCCGCCTCGATACGCCATGCCGCGAACAGGGCTTCACCCAGGGCGTTGCGCAACATATCGAGCGCTGGCGAGACGTACGGACCACACCCGATCCCTTCCCGGAAAAGCGTCCGGATGCGCGGAGAGGCGCGGATCCGGTCACCCAGGAAATCCTGCTCTATAGGGGCAGGTAACTCCCGCAGCGGCGTTTCACACCACTGAACCTGGCTGCCCGGTGCATAGGTGGAACGCCGGCCAGTAATGTTGATGAAGATGCCACATTCCCCGGCATGAAGTTCCCGCCTGCCGCCATCGATCACGGTGCTCATGGTGCCTGTCTCCAGCAGGAGCAGACAGGCATAAGCGCGGCTGGTTACGCGGAATTCTCCCCCGTCGGGATAGGCTGTCTGCCCAAACGAGAAACTGGTGCCACGCCTGATGAATGCCGATTTGCGAACTTCTGACAGAATGAACCCATCCCCATGTCACGCCTGTCCTGACCATAGTCTGGTTACCGATACGATAGAATGGCCGCAAACGTCGAAAACATGTCTGGAATTAAGATCTGTCCGCGATGGTCTTTCGCCCGGAGAGAGGCCGGGTTGCTGATCCGTGGGGAGGCCATGAAAGGCATGGGTCGCCAGCTTCGCGACGGATAACCCCCTCCCCCTGCCAAAGCCATGGCAATAGAAGATCGCTCTGCTCTGGGCCAATGAGGTGGTCTGTCAGGCTGCTGCAGCCAGCCCTGGAGAGATATGGGCCATGAGACGGGCAAAGGTCTGTTTCAGCCGGGGTTCCACGCGTTCGGCCCTGGCGGCCAGAGCGGCATAGGATGCATAATTCTGACGGTCTTCCAGCGTCGCGTGCCTGTCTCGTGCCTTCTGACGATAGAATTCGCAAGGCAGAAGCGACCTGAAGGAAGCCTGTTTCCTGAAGAAGTGGTTATAGATCTCGTCCTCTTCCACGAAGACATCCCAGAAAAAACGCGGAGCATCAGGCCCCTCGCAGATTTTCATCACGTCTTCGATCGGCGAGGACACTGTCCTGTCCTGCAGCCGGTTGGGAACCAGGATAATTTTCTGTCCGGAAATACCGCAGGCCCGGAGCTTCCGAACCGTCCAGATCATCCGCTGTATACTGTAGACTTCCGGCGTGAATGGAATCAGGAAAACGTCGATGTCTTCGTCAGCACCAGAAAAGCGCTTCATCTTCGTGCAAGTAGCCTCCAGGGCGGTCATGTCGATATCGATGATGATGGGCCGGCCCTGATTCAAGGTGAGTTCCTCAAAAACCACCCCGAAGTCCCCATTTCGGACCAGCAGAAGGTTATCCGGGCTGAGGCCACCAGAAAAGTCGATCCGTTCCTTGACGCAGACCAGCAGGGGATTGAGGAGGAAAGGTGCCAGGAGATGAAAGGCAATGACGGTTTTCCCACACCCACCGGCAGCTGACAGGACGCAGATCCGTGGGGCAGAAACGGGGTGGCAGTCAGACATCTTGGCCTCTCTATATCCAAGGGAACGACATTGAATGGGCATTTACATACTATAGTTGATAAAAATATAGTATGTAAAACGCCAGCATGTCCTGCTGGACATGAGACGCCTTGTGGGATGGAATTTTTCCCGCATCCGAAGGAATAAAGGCCTGACACAGGAACAGGTTGCCGAGCGGTCAGGCTTCAGCCAGCAATATCTCAGCGGCCTGGAAAAAGGGGTTCGCAATCCAACGGTCGTCACCCTTTATGAACTGGCCTGCGTGCTGGACATTTCCCCTGTTGAATTCCTCATGCCCGTTGAGGAAAGTGGCTCATAATCGTTGCAACAGGCCGCAGCCTGGAAAGGGAACGAACATGGCGACGGATACAAACCGGTTCGACCGCGACCGGGAAGCGGAAAAGGACGCAGCCACGCGTCAGGCACTGGCAGAAATTGCAGCGGGCCGTGTGGTCAGTGCGGAAGCGGCCATAGCCTGGATTGACAGCCTGGGCACCGATCACCCGCTCCCCATGCCAGAACCGGGCCAATAGGATGGTCCCATTCCAGCAGAAGGGGGAACGCTGATGCATAGGCCATTGCCCTCATCCAAGCCTCACGCCAGGAGATCATGATGCCACGGGACAGGCACCGTTGCTCCACCCATCCGGGGGAATTGCTACGGCTGGACGTCATTCCTGCCGGCTTCATGGAGACGTCAGAAATTGCACAGGCCCCTGGCATATCCTGTCCGCATCTCCACGAGATCCTGGCGACCCGAAAACCCATTACACCCGAACTGGCGGAACGACTGGGTCAACTGCTGGGCAATGGCCCTGATCTGTGGATCAGGATGCAGGCGGCCCATGATGACTGGCAGACCACGCACCCTGGCATTCCATAGATCGCGTGCTGGCTCTGAACTCCCATAATGCAGCCGGGGGTAGAATGATCGTGCCTCAACTCCGGCAGAAACAGAACGCGGGAATGATCTCTCATTCCCGCGCTGAAGATTACCAGTAATATTCATGGGGCCGCCGGAAGGGGATGGCTCCTCGTCAGATACCTGCCACAGCCCGTCAGAGACGCACTCAGGCATGTGTAGCGGAATATCCGTCTCTATGACTGTGGGACACCCTGGGAGGATGGCTGCCTACTGAAATATCATCATGGGCCATGGGCGATGTGACTAACAGGCGGGCAGCGTCATGGGTCGATAAGGAAGGGAAGCCCGTTCCGGCCGGGACAACCTGCCGGTCCTGCCAGGGGGCATCTATGGTGGCGTGAAGCGCGGTCCGCCCGCAGGGGTGGCGCTGCCGGGCCTGCCATCCGCCGACCGGGACTGTGCCGGTCATGGAAGTCTCGACGGCTGAGGCCGACTTGAGCGCGGCAGCGTGAACGCCCTCCATATCGTCGTGGGGTGGGGGTGCCTGTTAAGATCATTTCCATAAAAATGATATCATAAAATTATTTTTGTATATTATCCTTGACATTCGTTTATCACGTATCATATAGTCGATATTGGCATCGACACCATTATTAAGATCAAGCCTCTTTGGCTTCTGTAATTCCTTAAATATTAGGTAAAAATCGCATGCTGATTTCGAAATGGGGCAATAGCCTAGCGCTTAGACTTCCTAAGAAGGTTGTAGAAGCACTCAATTTAAAGGAGGGAGACGATGTAGATATTTTTGAAAACGGCGTTGGATCTTTCCGCGTCGAGAGAAAAATGGGCCGTAATGAGGCTCTTAGCAATTTAATGTCAATGAGAAATCTAATGCCTGATGGCTTTGTATTTGATAGGGAAAAAGTAAATGAAAGAAAACTGTATTGATACTAACATTATTCTAGAAATTATGTCACCAAATCTGGTGGCAGGTTCGAAAGAAGAAAAAATCCTGCATGGAATATTTTCCACAGGTGGCATTGTAAGTGTCCAAACTCTGAACGAATTAGTTTCGGTTACACGAAAGTGGGCGAATACAGGCGTTCCTGGTTGGGATATGGATAAGGTCAAAACTTTTGCAGCATCTGTTAGGTCTAGATTCACTGTCATCCCAGTGACTGATGTTACGCATATTGATGCGTTGGATATAATGGAGAGATACCGCCTTTCTTGGTGGGACTCTTTGATTGTTGCAGCTGCTGTCCACCATGGTTGTCCGATCCTTTGGAGCAAGGACATGCATCATGGTTTGGTGGTCGATAAAGTAACAACCATCAAAAATCCCTTCAAATAAGATGGGATGTCATTCCAGCCGCTTGCAATCCAAGCGGCTGGAATTGAGAAAATGGTTGCCGATAATTTTCTGGATGTGAGTCGATGCCTTCCAGATGATTTTTCGGTTTCCCATATACTCAACCTAATTCCCCAAACGTGTAGGAATGTGATGTGGACTCACCTCACTTATCCTGCCTCGTCTTGGGCTTCTGATATTGGGCTGACAGATGCCGCGCCTGTACCGATATTGTTAGAATAACGGCCTGACCGGTCGTAGATTACGCCACCTTCCTTGGTCGGCCACCCTTGGCACCATTCCGACGTGCTGCCGCCGCTTTTGCAGGCGATACTTGCCTCCCTGCTTTTGCCGCCATGTAGGCGCGGGATCCAAACAGACCCGCCATCAACTCCGGCACCAATAGGTCAGCATCCAGTGCCTCCCAGTGCAGGCCGTAGCCACCCATGATTTCTACCTGGGCCAGCTGCTCTGGTGTTGCTCTCTCAAGGCCCTGAGCCTGTGAGGCAGGGAATTCAAAGCGGGTACCGTTGGACAGCTCAACGGTTACGCGGCCTGTCGTGGCATCGTAACCGGCGGCAATCGCCTGGGGCACCGTCTCGCGCCGGATGCGACCACGTTCATAAGCGGCATCCATCTGCTTCTCGATGTCATGATCGTTGTGCATCAATCGTCCTCCATGCGGCCAATAGGGCTTCACGTTGTTCCACCGCGATCCTGAACGCCTCGCGTACGTCTGCCCGCTTCACGCCGGGGGCAATCTCCCGGATCGTTGCCTCGGCTTCCCCAAGGTTGATGATGATCTCACGGCCATCACAGAACACATGGACATGGGCCGGATCATGGTCATTCGCATAGATCATGAACCGGAAGCGGCCCACTCGGTAAACTGTTGGCATGGCGCATGCTATCACAAACCCAACATGATGGGTATTTTTTATTATGAGCTGGGCAGACAGTCATATTTTGGCGCGGGAGAAAGCCCGTTTGTTGATTTTCACTGAGAACTGATGGTGTGGACGGCTCCCTGTGGTCCTGAGAGGATGCTGAGGAGTTGAATGTCAGTGAAGGAAACCATCATGCGTCAGTTGGTCCGTATCGGCATGGATACCTCGAAAAAAGTGTTTCAGCTCCACGGCGTGGATGCCGAAGAGCGGGTTGCGCTAAGCCGGAAACTGAGCCGACATCAGATGATCCGGTTTTTCGAGAAACTGCCGCCGACAGTGATTGGCATTGAAGCTTGTGGGGCTTCCCATCACTGGGCCAGAACCCTTGGCGCGCTCGGCCACGAAGTGAGGCTGATGGCGCCACAGCTTGTCAAACCTTACGTCAGGCGCAGCAAGAATGATGCGGCAGATGCCGAGGCCCTCTGTGAGGCGATGAGCCGTCCAACCATGCGTTTTGTGCCAGTCAAGA
>NZ_CADP01000132.1 GCF_000285295.1 Komagataeibacter europaeus LMG 18890
GACGAGAGCGAAAAACCGCTCCACCTGATTGATCCATGAGGCCCCGGTCGGCGTAAAATGAACGTGCCAGCGCGGGCGCCTGGCCAACCAGTCACGGATCAGCTTCGTCTTGTGGGTGGCATAGTTATCCATCACCAGATGGATATCGAGGTCAGTCGGCACATTGGTTTCGATCTGGTCAAGGAATTTGCGGAATTCCGTGGATCGGTGCTTCGGATAACACTTTCCAATGATGGTGCCGGTGGCAATGTCGAGAGCTGCGAACAGTGAGGTCGTACCGTGGCGGGTATAGTCATGTGTCCGCCGCTCGACCTGGCCGGGCCGCATCGGGAGCATGGGCTGGCTGCGATCCAGCGCCTGGATCTGGCTCTTCTCATCCACGCACAGTACCAGCGCACGCTCCGGCGGTGCCATATACAGACCAACGATGTCGCGGACCTTCTCCACGAAGAGGGGGTCGTTCGACAGTTTGAAGGTCTCTGTTCGATGCGGCTGTAACCCGAACGCTTTCCAGATGCGATGGATCGTTGACGGTGCATATCCCACGGCCTGTGCCATCGAGCGCAGCGACCAATGCGTAGCACCGCGCGGGGTTTCTTCCAGTGTCCGGCGGATCGTCTCCGCGATTTCCCCGTCGCCGATCGAGCGTGGTGTCCCCGGCCGGGGTTCATCGTAAAGCCCGTCCAGACGGTCCGTTGCAAAACGCCGGCGCCACTTGCCAACCGTGTTGATGTCCGCGCCCGTCAGGTCACGGATCGCCTTGTTCTCATGCCCATCGGCTGCGGCAAGGACAATACGGGCTCGCCGCGCAAGCGCCTGGCCCGTCTTGCGCGCCCTTGCCAGAGATTCCAGTTCCTGACGCTCCAATGCCGTCAGTTCAATCGCAACCGCTACACGTCCCATTCGATTACCCCTGCCATCAGGATAATCATATAAACTTCTCGATCAGGACACTAGGCCGGAATACAGCACGGCATAGCGGGCATTGCACAGTAGCTGTGTCCGGGGCGACAGCTTTGCGTTGTCCAGCGTTGGCAACTGCTGTCCCGCGCCCAGTTCCGCGCACCCTTCGGCGTAGGCGGCATGAGGCGGGCACAGGGTCACAAGCCAGACCAGAAGGGGCAGGACATACCGTGTCATGCGAAAGGCAGGGCAATGTCGGGACACGGTCTGGCGTTATCCATCTGTTCTGGTAAAACGGGGTCTATCCATGAAACATCTGATGGGGCAGGGCAATGGCCGAGCAACCTGATTCAGGAAATCCCGGTCCGCAGGACTCCTTCGTCCTGCATCGTCGTGAACTGCCCCCCACGCGGCGCGAGCGTATGTTGCGCATTGGCCTGCGTGTGGTAACGGTCGTGTTGCTGGCGGCGGCGCTGATCGACCTTGTCATGCAACTTGCCGCACATGGTCGTTAAGGAACTGGGATGACAGCCTGCGCATTATAAAGAAGTTTCTGGTGAAGCCTTTTCAGAAAGCCTCCGGAAACGCCGCCTTTTTGACAAAAGACGGCACCCCCGAAACTGATTGCAGAATGCCGTGACGTTATCACCCTGTCTGGCGCGGCGGTTTCCATGCCACCGGTCAAACGGGGGACGGAAACAATAACTGCAACCTGCAGATCGAATCAGCAAAAGCCAGGCTGGAACGTGTTGATACGAAATATGTTCTGAGAACACGAATTGATTTCTATATTAAAAATCAGGCTCCTTCTGCGGCGCGCGTTTCGCAGTCTGAAGCGGCGTATCCTGATTTCAGAATTCTTTACGCTTGATCCGTATATGTTCGAAATCCTGCCTTTTCATTATAGCGACTGGTTCCATTTTGGCCTGACTGAAGATGTGCCGCCTGATAATATAATGGATGCAAGGTATTGCGAAATAAACCCATACCAGGAATCGATAGACTATTGATAAAATAAATTTTTCAGAATTTATGTTGTATTATCATGATTGCCATACATGTATAAAGTAATATATTGGTATTAAGGTGGGAAAATTCCATATTGCCGACACCACTGAAGTAAGGACATATTTTAATAAATATGAACATGTGGACAATGATAGATATATTTATTCTATATGCATACCGTATGTTGTGTGAAAAAAAATAATAAACAATAATGATAAAATCAATTATGAATTTATTTTATAAAAATATATAATAATATTTAAAGTCGAATTTTATCAGAATGTTATGGAAATAAATTGACAATACCGGATAATATTATTGTAAAATTATTTATTAATTCCATTGTGGTATTGTTAAAAAATAAAACGTAGAAACTAAAAGAAACGCCTAAGTATTTTTCAGGGGTTCCAAGTTCACGCTAACAAGACATATGGGAAATCTATATTCCAAATCGACACGGATAACGTAAAGGTCCGGCTGTTATCCTTCCCGTGATCGTCAGGGACGTTATGCGCCTTGAACGCGTATAACGCTCTTTCTGAGCGTGAAGCACGCGAAAGGTCGTTTCGCGCCCTTTCGCCATGGCATCCTCAAAGGTTTTCCCACGGACCTGTACCGTCTTGGCAGGCTTTTCGCTTCACATTCCCTGTCTGGTATACGTCAGTTTAACCGTCTGTCCGTCGCCTCCGAAATGACGACGGCGAGGCGTTTACCCCGACACGATCTGTCCTGATCGGCTGACATGCGGTACGCGGGGCCAGCAGATAGCAGCCCGACATCAGCTCCTGCTGCGCCTGAACCAGCAGAAACAGCCGCTCCCATAAGCCAGTCTTTCCCTGCCGGTATCCGGTAGTGAATGATCTGTATGATTTGTGCTGAAGGAAGCCATGTCTGTCGATCATGGCTTCCTTTTTTGCCCGAACATTTTAGATGACTCTTAACAAAATATGACTACAGACATGCTTGTCAATTGGTACAGGCTGATCGTCTTCAGTCTTCTCATGGTGCCTGAAACAGTTTTGTGGTCCCGGATCAAGGAATCCTGCGGTTAAAAAACGCTTTTTCCTTAACCGACCTGCATCATAGGGTTTGCATATTACCTGTCATATATCCTAAAAATACTGAAAGGTTTCCAATCTGATCCAGAAATATTATGAAAAATTTGGCATTATGAAAAAAAACGGGCTGCTTCTGAAGATTTCTGTCGGGGTTTCAACGGTCATCCTGGCTTTGACGGACACGTGTGTTGTTGCCGTGGCGGACGATGTCTCTGGCACGGAGAACTTTACCCTTGCGCCGGGTGAATCCCTGGTGGTCGATGATGACAAGGCGCTGTCGATCAAGAAACCGACCGATATATCTGTTGATATCGGTGCGGGGGCAAAGGTTGTCGGGTCTGATGATGGTATCCACGGTGGCAATGCGACTGCCGGCACCGTGACCATCACCAATAGCGGCACCATTGAAAGTACGCAGGGTGGCCAGGGGATCGACCTGAATGATTTTGTAGGGCCCGATAACAAGACGACCATTACCAACAATGCAGGTGGCCTGATCAAGGCAGACGATGCCGATGGCATCCGCCCGGGTGCGAACGCCACGGTGGTGAATGCGGGCACGATCTATTCCGATGGTGCGCTGGGCGACAGCCATGATGGCGTCGATTTCCAGGAAGCGCCGACCGGCACTGTCATCAACCAGGCCGGGGGACTGATCTCCGGCGAACGTCACGGTATCACGACCGACGGGTACGTGGATGTCTATAACGCCGCGGGGGCGACGATCATAGGCCGTAATGGTTCGGGCGTCGGGTCCGATGGCACCGGCAAGGTTGTCAATTACGGCACCATCATTGGCGGTTACAACGGATCGGGCACCGGCGATGGAGATGGCGTGGATATCGACGGTTATGCCACCGTTGACAATTACGGAACCATCAAGGCTGAAGGTGCTGCGGGCGTTGATAAGGGCGGCAGCCTCAATATATCCGAAGCACTGACCCTGACCGGTGGCGGCACCATCATAAATGAGAAAGACGCCGTCATCAGTTCTGTTCAGGTCGGGGTGACCCTGTGCTGCACTCTCTCGCCTTTCGTCGCCTACAATTACGGGACGATCCACGGCACGGACATTGGCGTCAGCGCCATGAGCACAACTACTTTATACAATTATGGTAGTATTACCGGCGATTATCATGCTTTCGAGACATATGTCGGCCCGGCGAACATTACCCTCTACAATTACGGAACGATAAGCAGCCCGCAACAGGATGCCCTGTTCATGGGGCCGGACAGCAAATACGATATCTATATGTATGCCGGTTCGAAAATCCACGGGAATATCGAAAGTTATGGTGCGGTCACATTCCATAACGATGCCGATTACACGATGGCCAATACCCTTATCGGTAGCGGCAGCCTCACGAAAGCCGGGTCCGGCCTGCTGGATTATACCGGTGACGGTTCGGGTTACAGCGGGCAGGCCGATGTAACGGCCGGGACGCTGGCAGTTGACGGCAATCTGGCCTCTGCCCCGGTGACGGTCGAATCAGGTGCGATGCTGGAAGGCGGCGGCCAGGTCGGCAGCGTTGTCGTCGATCAGGGCGCGGTCCTGCAGGGTGGCCGGAACGGGACGGGCACGCTGTCGGTGAACGGTGACCTGCAGCAGCAGGCGGGTTCGGCTCTGGTGGCCAATGGCGGGCATGTGTCGGTTACGGGTAGCGCGACAATCGCGCAGGGTGCGCAACTGGTCATGTCGCAGGGCGTTCTGGGCGGCCTGCGGAATGCAGGGACGGACGGGTACCGGGTGCTCAGCGCAGCGCATGGCGTGAGCGGAACCTATGCACTGCAGGGCGATACGCAGGTTTCGTCTTTTGAATCCATAATAGACGCATATGACGCCAATGATGTCTATCTGCGCACCGAACAGACCCGTGCCTTTACCGACGTGGCGGTGACACGCAACCAGAGGGCCACCGCCGGGGCGCTGGATGCACTGGCAAGTAGCGGCATCGCCAGTGCGGTCGGGCTTGTCGGCAGCGATGCGCAGGCACGGCAGGCGCTGAATGCGACATCGGGTGAAATCCATGCCTCAGCCCGAACCGCACTGATCCAGGACAGCTTCTACCTGCGTAACGCGGCAATCGACCGCCTGCGTGGCGCGGCATGTGATCCGGGGGCGGGACCGCAATCGACTGCCAACCTGCATGGTCGCCGCACCGATGGCACATGTCAGCAGGAGCACGCCGCGTTGTGGGGCGAGACCTATGGCGGATGGGGTCACAATTCAGGCGACGGGAACGCCGCGGGCATGCATCACAGTGTCGGTGGCTTCATCCTTGGTGCGGATACCCCGGTGTTCGGTACGTGGCGTGTTGGCGGACTGGTCAGCTATGGCCATTCGGCCTTTGACGTCGGCGGGCGCGATTCCTCGGGCCACAGCAACACCGTGTCGGTGGGTGGTTACGCGGGCACGCACTGGGGGCGGCTGGCGCTGCGGATCGGGGCGACATATTCGTGGGACATGCTGGGCATGAACCGGCCAGGTGGCGTTCGCGGGATATTCCTCACGTGAAAGCAGTGCCTACATGGTGGGCACGGCACAGGGATTTGGCGATCTTGGTTATCGCTTCAATGCAGGCCTGGTTGCACTGGAGCCGTTCGCCAACGTCGCCTATGTCAACCTGCATACCGACGGGTTCCACGAACATGGTGGCAATGCCGCGCTGGTGGGGCGCGCGATGGACACCGGCACCACTTATTCCACCTTCGGACTACGGATGTCATCAAGCCTGCGGGCAGGGGCGGTCATGCTGGTGCCTAACGCCAGCTTTGCCTATCGTCATACCTTTGGTGAACTGACGCCCACCACGCGGGAATATTTCGCGCAAGGTGGCGGGACGACATTCGATATCGCGGGCGTGCCGCTGTCTGAAAATGCAGCGGTGGTGGATGCCGGCCTGAAAGCGGTTATGAGCGACCGCATCGATGTGGGGGTGTCCTATATCGGGCAGTACGGTGAACGTTCCAGGGATACTGGTATTCGTGGGAAGTTCCGCCTGAAGTTCTGATCTGGAGACTGTCTGGCCCCGACAGGGAGCGTACGTCGCCTCTCCTGATCTTGTGTGAAGTCATGGTCTGTCAGAAGCCATGACCGTTGACGGGTTCAGGATGAGGCCCCCTGTACTGGAGATTGCCGGGATGCGGCGGAATTATGCGTCTATACTTGATGTAGTGACAGAAGTGCCGGAACGAGGTGTTGTGCCCGTCATGTGCGCAGCAGAGGCTGATACCAACCGTTGATTGCTATAACCTATGAGCCCACTTGCGCAGTCCGATTGACATGATGCGCCATGGTTGATCGACGAGCTGGTTCCAGGCATGGCAGGCGATATCAACGATATCGTCATAGGTTCTGAAGATCCTGTTTGAGAGCCATGTATTGCGCAGGAACTGCCAGAGATTTTCCACCGGGTTCAGTTCAGGAGCCCGGGGAGGCAGCGGGAGAATGGTGATATTGTAGGGAACATCCAGCTTCTGACTGGTATGCCATGCCGCCTGATCCACAATGAGGACGGCGTGAGCGCCCTGCGCGACCGTGCGTGAAATCTCCGCGAGATGGAGCTGCATGCCGTGCAGGTTGCAGACAGGGAGCACGAGG
>NZ_CADP01000131.1 GCF_000285295.1 Komagataeibacter europaeus LMG 18890
CGCTGCCGATCGGGCCCGGCCTCGACCAGCGCCTTCAGTTCGGCCTGCTGTGCCCCGTTCAAACGGCAGGCTGGTCCCGGATGCTGATAATCGCGCAGGCCATCCGGCCCTTCAGCATTGAAGCGGTGGACCCAGTCCCGCAGCGTCTGGCGGTCCATGCCGCCCACGCGGGCCGCATCCGTCCGGCTCGCCCCGTCACGGATTGCTGCCAGGGCCAGAAGCCGGCGCGCAGCGTTCGCCTGCCGGCTACGCGCCGCAAGTCGCCTCAGATCAGAGGCCGAATAGTCATCCCGTAGCTTCACCGCCCTCGTCATCAGCCAGATCCTCCCGCATCAAGAGAATCAGAGCCAGCGCCGTTTGTCACTTCACACACGAGTCAGTGGCTACGTCCTTTGGTATAAGTTATTGGCGCCCGGATTAGCTTCACGGTATCCATTGAGCAAGCCAGTGATTGTCGCCTCTGTCCGGACTCTACCTTTGCGCGAGGGAACTTTCGAGAAAGCATCAATCAGTCCTTTCTCTAGAGCTTGCGCCAGTCGGACATCGTAATCATCCAATTTCTCGTCTGTCATCATGGTCTTTCTAAATAAAGGAACCGAGCGGGTAGTCGCTTGATCGGAATGTTGTCAATCTCTGGAGAGGGCCTGGAACGAGATTGAAGGATCGTCAGAACCTCGGAACGATAAACAGTTTAAGGCCAAAGCCACTTCAGGCTTGCGCGCGTCGGGCAATAGCGTGGAAACGGCTCCCCTTTACCGAATGGTGCATGAGACCATCGGCGACCATATCGCATCACGGTGGTAATTGGCGGTGTTTGGCAGACCAAGTGGGTTTCGAACACCTATACCGAATCGATCGGTAGGCTTTTAACCGCTTCGTAAGAATATAGAGAATTCCGGAAAGTGTCTTGAAAGGACAGGAATAGGATGAAAGCCTCCGCGAGGACCATCCACTTAAATGGCTGGTTTTACCGATCGTTCTAGGCAAAGCCGACGTTCCGTTTACCCCCGCTAGTCCGCCTGTCTGCTCAGTGATGTAGGAGCAGACAGGCGGCAGTCGCCGTCATGTCGGTCGTAAAGAGAGTCGCTCAAGGTTTTGGTAAGCGGACATCCTGTGTCGGCGACGCAAGCCAGTCCGTGAGTTGCCGGATCATGGATCGCGCGACACGGCCCGCCCCCAGGAGGGTTGCGGATGCGGGACCGCACCCGGAGCCATATCCCAGCAGCCACAGGCGTGGCTCCCTGATGGCCTGCTGCCCGTTCACGTGGATCAGCCCGTCCGGCTCGATCACGTCGAGTGGTGCAAATGCAGAGAGCGCGGGACGGAAGCCTGTACACCAGATGATCGCGTCAATGGCTTCTTCCTGTCCGCCGGGCCAGACGACGCCCGTAGCCGTCATGCGCACGAACGGGCGCACCGCGTGGAAGACACCGCGCTCCCGGGCGGCCCGTACGGGCGGCACCATGACGATATCGCCAAAGCCTCCTGTCGGCATGGCGCCGGCGTTGCCCAAAACACGTGCGGTCGCCCGTTCGAACAGAACCCGTCCGTCCACATCGTCGGGCAGGAATACCGGGGCATGCAGCGTCACCCACGTTGCGTTCGCGAGCAGTGACACTTCCGCCAGGATCTGCGCCCCGGAGTTACCGCCACCGACCACGAGCACGCGCCGACCGGCAAAAGGTGCGGGGATCTGATAGTGCGCGGAATGGATCTGCGTCCCGCCGAAGAGGTCACGCCCCGCGACATCGGGAACAAAGGGGGCTGACCACGTACCGGTCGCCCCGATAACCGCACGGCCAAGAAAATCACCCGCGCTGGTTCTGACAGTCAGAAGTTTTCCGTTCGCGCGCTCCACACACTCGACCATGACCGGACGGCGGATCGGCGGCGCATAGCGCGCCTCGTAGCGGTGCAGATAGTCCAACACCTCGTCACGGGTCGGATAGCCGCCATCCGGCGTGTCTGGCATCGGCCAGCCGGGCAGCGAACTGTAGGACGCGGGTGAAAACAGATGCAGGGAGTCCCAGCCATGCACCCATGCACCACCCGCCTGCGTCCCGTTATCAAGAATGACGTAACGCAGTCCGGTCCGTCGTAGAAAATACGACGCGGCGAGGGCCGCCTGACCGCCTCCCACGATCACAACATCGAACTGTTCCGCCATTGCCCGGCTCACAGACTTTCCGGGAGACGGAATTCCGCCTTGCGTTCGCTGTAGCGATCAACGAGGTAGTCGGCCCGGTCGCGCAGCAGCCATGTGAACTTCATCAGCTCCTCCATGACATCTACCATCCGGTCATAGAGGGGGGATGGCTTCATCCGGTCATCGTCACCGAACTGGGTATAGGCCATCGGCACGCTGGACTGATTGGGGACGGTGAACATCCGCATCCACCGGCCCAGCACCCGTAGGGCATTGACGGAATTGAAGCTCTGCGATCCGCCCGAAACCTGCATGACCGCCAGCGTGCGGCCCTGCGTCGGGCGGATCGAGCCTTCGGTCAGGGGCAACCAGTCGATCTGGTTCTTGAACACGGCAGTGATGTTGCCGTGCCGTTCGGGGCTGCACCAGACCTGGCCTTCAGACCAGATCGAGAGTTCCCGCAGTTCCCGCACCTTCGAATGACTTGCGGGCACGGAATCCGCTACCGGCAGGCCGGTCGGGTCGAACACCCGTGTCTCGGCCCCCAGCACCTTCAGGATGCGTTCTGCCTCAAGCACCAGCAACCGGCTGAAGGATCGGGGGCGTAAAGAGCCATAGAGCAGAAGGATACGCGGCGGATGGTCCACACGCGGTTGCGGTTCCAGCCGCGCGAGATCGACCTGTTCAAGATATTCGGGGTGAAGGGCCGGCAAGTCAGGTTCAGTCATTGTGATATCGGTCCATTCATGCATTACGGCTGGCTGATTAGAGGCAGCCACAGGGCCAGCGCCAGGAGTGTGACCAGCAGGACGGGAGGTGTGATCACCAGACCCACCTTCATATATTGCCCCCACGTGACCCGATGGTTCCTGGACGCCAGCACATGCAGCCAGAGCAGTGTCGCGAGACTGCCGATCGGCGTGAATTTCGGCCCGAGGTCGCAGCCGATGATGTTGGCATAGACCATCAGGTCGCGTGTCAGCGGCGTGATGTCGTGCGCCTGCTGGATCGCCAGTGCCCCGACCAGCACACTCGGCATATTGTTCATGATGGACGACAGAACAGCCGCCAGAAAGCCGGCGCCGATGGTGGCGATGAACGGCCCCTGATGGCCAAGCCAGACCAGTGCGGTCGCAAGGTAGTCGGTCAGCCCGGCATTGCGCAGGCCATACACCACCAGATACATGCCCAGCGAGAAGATCACGATCTGCCATGGTGCGCCCATCAGCACCTTGCGAACAGGGATCACCCGGCCATATCCGGCGACGAGCAACAGGGTTCCGGCGGCCAGACAGGCTACAACACAGACCGGGATATGAAACGGCGCTGTCAGGAAATAGGCCGCCAGAACGAGGACCAGCAGCGGAAATGCCGCCCGAAATACATGGTGGTCACGAATTGCCGCAGCGGGTGCTGGCAGTTCGGCGACGGGATAGGTCGCAGGCACCTGCCGCCGGTACCACAGCCAAAGCACAGCCAGCGTCGCGCCCAGCGCCACCAGATCGACGGGGACCATGATCGCGGCATAGCGATCAAACGCAATGCCAAAGAAATTGGCGCTGACGATGTTCACCAGGTTGGAAATGACAAGCGGCAGGCTGGTGGTATCCGCGACGAACCCAGTGGCGATAATAAAGGCCAGCGCCGCGCCATGGCTCAGGCGCAGTTGCGTCAGGATAGCGATGACAATGGGCGTCAGCAGCAGCGCCGCGCCGTCATTGGCGAAAACCGCTGCAATGGCCGCTCCCAGCACCACGATCAGCGGGAATAGCGTCCGGCCTCGCCCTTTGCCCCAGCGTACGACGTGCAGGGCGGCCCAATGGAAGAACCCTGCCTCATCCAGCAACAGCGAGATGACGATCAGCGCGATAAAGGTGAAGGTCGCGTCCCAGACGATGTGCCAGACGACAGGAATGTCATGCCAGTGGATCACGCCAGCCGCCAAGGCCACGGCGGCACCTGCCATTGCGCTCCAGCCGATGCCCAGCCCCCGAGGCTGCCAGATGACAAAAACCAGCGTGACAACGAAAAGCAGAAGAGCCAGCATCAGGAGATCCGCTTTCCGGATTCATCGACGATCTTCTCGCCGTCCTCTTTGACGAAAGCGCCCCGCTGCGGGTTGGGCAGGATTTCCAGAGCCGCCTCGGACGGACGGCAGAGCGCAACACCGAGGGGGGTGACGACGATCGGCCGGTTCATCAGGATCGGGTGTGCGATCATGGCGTCGATCAGCGTATCGTCCGTCAGGGTCGGATTATCAAGGCCGAGTTCGTGGAAGAGCGTGCCCTTTTCCCGCAGGACCGAGCGTACCGGAACCCCCATACGGGTGATCAGTTCGATTAGTTCAGCCCGGTTCGGCGGTGCTTTCAGATATTCGATGATCCGGGGCTCCTCGCCGCTGTTGCGGATCAGAGCCAGTACGTTGCGCGACGTGCCGCAGGCCGGATTGTGGTAGATTGTGATGGTCATGAGCAGGATTCCGGGGACGAACAGCAGGAGGACAGGGTCGCGATCAGGGGCGCGCAGAGTTCGGGACTGCCCGCGCAGCAATCCCTGACAAGGAAAAGCAGCAGGTCACGCAGGCGCGGAAGACAGGCGCGATAGACGATCAGCCGACTATCGCGTTGCGAGGTCAGCAGGCCGGCACGGGTCAGGGTGGCGAGGTGAGCCGAGATCGTGTTCTGTGGGACATCGAGATGCCGCGCGACGTCTCCGGCAGGCAACCCGTCCGGCTCATGGCGTACCAGCAGACGAAAGATCTCCAGCCGCGTAGGTTGCGACAGGGCGGTCAGGGTCACGAGGGCAGATTTTGTATCCATAAATCGACGATCATGGATGTATTGGATGAAGTCAAGGCTACCCAGGACGTATCTCGGTCAGAACCTGGAGAGCGGTGTCACACACCGAACAGGCGGCCGATCCCGCCCGTGACGATCATCGCAACAACACCCCAGAACGTCACGCGCAGTGCTGGACGCAAAGGCGCCGCACCGCCGGCAATCGCGCCAACGACGCCCAGAACAGCGAGAACCACGACGGACGTCAGGGACACGCCCCAGGATACCCACGCCACGGGGGTCAGAACCGCCGCGAGCACGGGCAGCAAGGCTCCGGATGAAAAGGCGGTTGCCGAGGCGAATGCCGCCTGTATGGGTCGTGCCGCCGTGGCTTCGGACAGACCCAGTTCATCCCTTGCATGGGCACCGAGCGCATCATGCTTCATGAGGGCAACGGCGACCTTGCGCGAGAGGTCTTTATCCAGCCCTCTCTTCTGATAAATCCCGGCCAGTTCGGTGACTTCGCCCTCCCAGTCCGTGACCAGTTCCTGTTTCTCGCGGGCGATGTCGGCGTGTTCGGAATCGGCCTGGGAACTGACCGAGACATACTCGCCCGCCGCCATGGACAGGGCGCCCGCGACAAGCGCGGACAGTCCCGCGACGAGAATGCTGCCGCGTGTCGCATGAGAACTGGCAACGCCGACGATGAGGCTGCCGGTCGACAGCGTTCCGTCATTGGCGCCGAGAACAGCCGCACGCAGCCATCCCAGTTTCTCGACGGCATGACGTTCGGCCAAAGGATGGAGACGCGACATAAGATGACCTGCTGCTTCTGGTGAATACAAATAAAGATTAAGATGCATCATTTGCCGCGACAACAGATATTTCATTCTGATATTGCGAGTTATTTTCAATATTATTTATGGTTTAGGAAAATCTGTTCTGTTCAGAATCCTGTCAGGTAAGCATGATACGGAAGTGGATTCAGGGTTCTTTTTTGCCGAGACGTATATGCCTTATTCAACGCCGGACATCACGGATAGCCTGCTGCGTTACGACAGGCCGACGATCATCCTTCACTGGATGACGGCCTTTCTGGTGCTGCTTCAGTTTGCTCTTGGCGAAACCTGGAACTGGCCAACAAAACCCGTCCATCATCTGATGGTGGTCGCGCATCTGACAGCCGGCATCCTGCTGACCGCAATTATGGTGTTCCGCATTGTCTGGCGTCTGACGAAAGGCCGGCATCTGTCGGACCTTCTCGTGCCTGTGGACCGGGTATTCGCCCTTGGAGCAGAGTACACGCTCTATGTGCTGCTTCTGGCGGAAATCTTGCTGGGCTATCTCTGGCGATGGGGTGCCGGGCAGACGATGAGTTTTTTCGGCCTCCTGATTCCATCCCCGTTCGCGCGGTTCCCGGCGGAAACCGTGACGTGGTTTCAGACGCTACATTACTGGAACGCCTGGTTGATTATGGGTCTTGCGACAGGCCATGGCGCGGCGGCGCTTTTTCATCAGTTTGTCCTGAAAGACAAAGTGCTTGGACGCATGCTGCCGACTTGCAGTTACCCATAAATTTTTTCTTCTGTAATTTGATAGGAGAGAGCACCTGTAACGATATCTGCCAGGCGAGACATTCCTCTCCAGATAACAGTTGTTCCGGGCGGAGCATCGGAAGCGCGATCAAGGTAACCACCCAGTCTGGCGACTGCCCGGATGTAAAAATCCAGGTCTGGTGAAGTGCTGAGTTTGCGTATGGGTGTGAACTGTTCGAGTATTTGGCGTTCCACATCTGTAAAAACGGTAGAAGGCGACGTCCCTGGTAATTCACGCCTGAGCATTGTTATCCATGAGATACGCCAGGCCACCACGCAGCATAAGGCGATACAGTTTGCGAGCCGGCCTGCGGTCGTTAGGCGGAGCTCTTCAAGCTT
>NZ_CADP01000130.1 GCF_000285295.1 Komagataeibacter europaeus LMG 18890
ATTCCTGGCGCGGGGCGAAAGTCGGCTTCCTGCGGAACTTCCCGCATGAGTTTCCTGATGCGAAGATGTTCAAGCTGGAGGAGAACTTCCGTTCCACCCGCCATATTCTTGATGCGTCGAATGCGGTGATTTCATTTGACCCGTCGCGGATCGAAAAGAGACTGTTTACACGTCGGGGCGAGGGCCTCCCGATCGAGGTTCTGGGGTTCTCCTACGCCACCGAGGAAGCTGCGGCGCTCATCCGGGAGATTGGCCGCCGCGCGGCGACCGGCGTCGCCTGGCATGACATGGCTATCATTTACCGCCAGAACAGGCTCTCCCGAACGCTGGAGGAAGCACTGCTCCACGCCCGTGTCCCCTACGAGATCATCGGAGATGTGGGTTTCTATCGGCGTACCGCCGTCAAGGATGCTCTGGCCCTGCTGACGCTTTGCGCATGGCCTGATGAGCGCAGGTCGGATGAAGCTTTTCGGCGGATGGCCAACCGGCTCCCGCGGGGCCTTGGCGCCAGGGGCCTGGGGAAAATCGAGATGGAGGCTTCGGCGGGTGGTCTGTCGCTATGCGCGGCGGCCACACGGACCCGGCTGCCCCCGAGATGTGCCGTGGCGCTGCAGGGATTCGTCCAGATCCTCAGACAGATCGGATGTCGGGAAGGGGAAAGCCTTGGGGAGCGCCTTACCGGCCTGCTCGAGGCAACAGGGTATCTGGACATGCTGCGGGCTGATGATTCGGATGAAGCGGCAACCCAGCGGGAGAACCTCGCGGAACTGATCGAACTGGCCCAAGGTTTCCGGCGCGCGGAACACCTGCTGGAGCACGCGGCACTGGCAGGCGGAGCACCTGGCGAAAAAGGTCGTGATCGCGTTCAGCTCATGACCATGCACCGGTCGAAAGGACTGGAATTCCGGCACGTCTTTCTTCCTGCGTGGGAAGAGGAGATTTTCCCCGGTGCGATGTCGCGCAATCCCGAAGAGGAGCGTCGCCTTGCCTATGTGGCGCTGACCCGGGCTATGGAGCAGGCCACGATCACGTTCTGTGATTATCGCCAGGGCGGATCTTCCCGTCCGAGCCGGTTCATTGACGAAATTCCACTCGAGAACCGGGTCAGCAGCTGGAATCACGGCAGGAACGAACCACGCCAGTCTGACGGTCGTTGGAGGCAGATTGATCAAGAACTGAATGCGCTTGGCTTGTGAATGCGGACAATGCATGCTCCGGCAGCGGCGACATGCGTTCGCGCGGCCGGGGCATTGCACCAAACAGGCTGGTTCCGTCCGACGCTTCGGTCTTAAATTGCTTTTCTTTTGGTCGAAGGACGTCTGCTTTATGGCGAAAAAGCCAGTGCCGCCGATTGAGCCCGATGACTGGGATGATGACGAGGCGGGTTTCCTGCAGCCTCTGGAGCCACCGCCGCCCGTCCGGGACCCGACGGATCTCAGGCCCCATACGCGCCAGCTCACCGATCTCCTTCGGGCCAGATTTCCCGACAGGTGGGTCGGTGTGGAAATCGGCACGCTTCCGCTTCGGTGTGAGGATGACCTGTTCTCCGATTTTATCGACCTGGGAGATGGCCTCGGGGTTCGCCTCGATTATGACCCCGAGGAGCCGGAGCGGGTACTCTGGATCAGTGCCGGCAACCGTGACCATGGTGGTGAGCCGCTCGATTTTCCCCGCGATAGCGAGGCCTGTCGCGGGCGCATGCTTTCAACCGGGGAAATCGCGGAACTGCTCGATTTTCTCGACAGGGAGGCCGCTTACTGATGCCCGCTGGCATGGCAGGCAAGCCCGATGTGCCGCCATGCGTCAATCAGTGTGCCCTGCGGCACGTTGCGCTCAAGATCGTGCAGCAGGGTTTCCAACCCGGAAAGGGAAAGGGTGCAGGCCACAAGCGCCGGTGACAGGACCGCAGTTCCCGTCATCACGACGTGGCTGAAGACCTGGATGGTCGGGTCCACGAGGCGGGCCAGCGCGTAGACGGCCCGGCAATGGGCGGCATTCTGCATCACCGGGCTGTAAATCAGCCGGGGCGGGGCATCGGGCGCCTCGCCCGCAAAACGCTGTCGCCACCGTTCATCTTCCGGGTGTCCGGTCAGTTCGCCGCCATACCGCTTGGTCTCCACGACATGGATGCCCCTCGGGCTGAGGAACAGGTGGTCAATCTGGGTGGTCCTGCTGTCACCTGCCGGCAGCATGGCGTTGTGCAGCACGGCCAGGCCGCTCCGGTCGAGCACGTGGGCTACGGCGCTCTCTCCTTTCTCGCCCTGGATGGCGGCGCGAAAGGACCGCCAGACCTGCACCTCATGGGCCGTCAGGCGGCAGCTGCCGGGAGGCTTCACGCGATGACGTCGAAGTCTTACCACGCAGTCTCCCCCTGTAGTTCCATGGCCCGATAACGTGTCCCATATATCTGTCCGTCATGCGACTGGGGCGGGAAATGCCGGGAACCATGCGTGCTCGGGGTGAGCGTCCGGGTGCATGTCCGCAACGCGGATCCGGATCACCAATACTGCCCGCTCACCCGCCAGCCTGAACGCAGGAGATCGGACAATCGGCGGCAGGCTCGTCCAGGTCCGCAGGGGATTCGGGATCCCGCCTGAACCCGGTATTCTCGTCCCCCCATTTCTTGAGGGCCATGATGACCGGCTCCAGGGTCCGTCCCCGCGGCGTCAGGCTGTATTCCACCTTCGGGGGCACCTCGGCGTAGACTGTCCGCAGGACAAACCCGTCCTGTTCCAGTTCGCGGAGCTGCGCCGTCAGCATGCGCTGGGTGATGTTGGGCAGGCGCCTGCGGATTTCGTTAAAGCGCAGGGTTCCCTCAAGCAGGTGGTAGAGGATCACCCCTTTCCATTTCCCGTCGATGAGCTGAAGCGTCGCTTCAACGGCACAGCCGGGACTGCAATCAAGTGATTTATGCCGGATACGGGCCATGACGGTATCATTTCCGATACTATGGGCGTTAAAAGTGCGTTCTTGTCCGAACCCAGCATAATGCTCACTGTTCTCCTTCATCAACACAGGAGCAGACATCATGCGCGCCGTCGGTTACCAGACGCCTCTCCCGATCGACAATCCCGCGTCCCTTCAGGACATCGATCTGCCGAAGCCTGTTCCTTCAGGGCGGGATCTCCTTGTGGAAATCAGGGCTGTGTCGGTCAATCCGGTCGATACAAAAGTCCGTCGCAGCGCCGCGCCGGACGCGGGTCAGTGGCGGGTCCTGGGCTGGGACGCCGCCGGGATCGTTGTCGGCACCGGACCTGAAGTCACGGATTTTGCCATCGGGGATGAGGTTTTCTACGCAGGCGCGCTCGATCGTCCGGGAACCGATGCCGAATTCCACCTGGTCGACGAGCGGATTGTCGGCCGTAAGCCCCGTTCCCTGAACTGGGCTGAAGCCGCGGCACTGCCGCTGACAGCGATCACCGCCTGGGAGATGCTGTTCGATCGCCTGGATATCCGTCGGTCAGTCCCCGGCGTGAAGCCAGCCGTGCTGATTATCGGCGGCGCTGGCGGCGTCAGCTCCATCGCCATCCAGCTGGCGCGGGTCCTGACCGATGTCACGGTCATCGCCACCGCCTCCCGGCCAGAAACGCGCGACTGGGTAAAATCCCTCGGGGCACATCACGTGGTGGATCACAGCAGGCCTCTTGCCGCGCAGGTCGCCGCCCTTCCGACCGGCGCGCCCGGCTTCGTCTTTTCCACGACGCAGACCGATCGGCATATGCCAGAGATTATCGCGCTGATCGCGCCCCAGGGGCATTTCGGCCTGATTGATGACCCGGCCGCGCTCGACGCCCTGCCGCTGAAGAAGAAAAGCCTGTCGCTGCATTGGGAGCTGATGTTCACCCGCCCGCTGTTCGGCACAGCCGATATGGGCAGGCAGGGCGAGATTCTCAACGAAGTCTCACGCCTCGTGGATGACGGGCGTATCCGCACCACGCTTGGCAGGAACCTCGGCCTGATCACGGCGGCGAACCTGCGGCAGGCCCATGCCCTGATCGAGAGCGGCCAGGCAAAGGGCAAGATCGTGCTCGAAGGTTTTCCTGGCTGAAATGGAGAAGACCATGACTGAATCCGCAAAAGCGCTCGTCGAGACATGGTGTGGAACATGGGCGGAGAACAGGCCTCATGACTGATGAAGAGCATCTGATGACCCTGAACCGTACCGGTGGATGGTTCGATCTCAACAGGATTGTGGCAGCGTTCCCGCACACTGCGGATACGATGCTGCTGGATACCTATCTGACCGACAGGCCGGAAGCCAGTATCAGGGTGTTCCGGATCTATCGGGACGTGCCGCCGCATTATCATACCCAGTGTGATGAAGTCCTCCATGTGCTTTCCGGCGAAGGGACATTCTGGATTGATGATCCGGCTGAAGAAGCGCCGTTTGTTCCCGGGCACCTGCTGGTCTTTCCGCGGCGTGCGGTGCATGCGGTGCCGCGTATCCTGCGTGATCCTGTCACTTTTCTTGCCATCGACACACCGCGCCGGGCACCGGATGACGTGGTGTTCGTCGATCCTGCCGAAGGCACGCCTTCCGGCTTCATCAAGAGTATCTGAAGTCATGTCGCGGGTCACAGATGAACTGGATCTGTGTCCCTGCAGCGCATGCCCGCAAAACGCGGCGTAAGCCCAGGGCATCTGGAGACGGTTTCCTTTCCCGAAAGACCTGGTCCGGGAAACATCTCTGTTCAACAGGAAAAAAGAAAATCAGGGGCGGCCCCTTCGGGGTTCTCTCACTCTGGTTCGCTAAGCGGCTGCGCCGCTAACCTCACTGGAGCCCCCTGCGGGGTCTCCACGCTTTCGCGCAACGGTTCGACCGCTCGCCCTGGGGTTCTTCAGGATGAATACTTATGAGATTTCTTATAATACTGCGATTAATAAAAGGGGCATAAGGAAATAAAGGGAATAAAAACAGTAGTAAACTAATGTTTACTGATAATATATTGTCTTTTCTATTGTATTTATATTCTGTCTGTACTATTCTTTATTTGTGGAGAGGGAAATGGTTCCCGCCACAGACGCCCCGCCCGGTGCTGACACACCGGACAGGGCTGACGCCAGACAGAAAGGTCAAGTTTCATGTCCAACGCTACCAACACAATGACCGCCGCCCTCGCTTCCGCGCAAGAGAAGAAAGCCGCCAGCAAGGCAAAATCGGGCCAGAAGGCCCCCGCCGCCCGCCGTTTCGAGGAAGCGGCCCGGCGCGTGCCTGTCATCACCATCGAGGCCGCCGAAGCCCTGATCCCCGTTCCCGACCAGATCACCAAGATCGTTTCCCATTTCGGCCTTGAGGACTTCGACGCCGATGCCCTCGCGGAAACGGCCCGGCAGGCTTTCACCGTCATCGCCCGCAGCCTCTCGCCCGTGCTGGTCGTGACCACATGGAACGGGGAGCAGAACGACAAGGGGCTGGAAATGCACCTCCAGCGCATGGCTGGTGCCGCTGTCGCGTCCGCCTTCGGGGCCGCCCAGTTCTATGACGCCAAGCGCGCGCAGGCCCGCGAACTGTCCTCACAGTTCAACGAGTATCGCGAAGAGGACCGGATGGGCGTCGACGGGCTGGAAAACAGGGCGGCCAACGCCCGCCGTTTCGCAGCCGAGCAGGGGATCAAGGCCGCCGCTCTGGTCGCGTCCGCCCGCGGGGCCCTTGCGGCCTACGAGGACATGATTGGCACTCCGTGGAAGCCCTACACGGCCAGCAACGCCCGCACCATCGACCAGCGGGCCGCAGCTGCCGAGATGGACGCCCTCGGCTTCTGACCGACCCGGCCGGACCCACGGCGGGTCCGGCCACCCACGGCAAGGTACCTTTCCGCAAGGATCGACCCGCATGAGCGAATATGAATCCATGGCAGACCGCGACGAGGCCCTTGCGCTTTCGCGTGCTGCGCCCGACCACGCATGGGTCCTGACGGACCGGGACGTCTGGCATCGCAATCCTTTTTATCATGGCCCGGAAATGCCGCATCCCGAAGATGACGGCGCGCATGACTTTATTGCCGACCACGGCATCGACGCATGGCGGGAGGCGACAAGGGCTGCAAGGGCCGCAGCCATCGCCGCAGCCGAAGCGAAAGCGCGCGAGATTGCGGACGCTCCCGACCCCTGGTGGCCCGACGATCCGACGCCTTGAGAGACCACGCCGCAGGAGCCCGGAAACCGGGTTCCTGCTTCTGGTGTCCGGGGCCGCCATCGTGCTTGCAAAAAAATGCCCTGAAACCAGCATGCCGCCGCGAGGCGCCCGCCTCAAGCCCGCTGCGCGCCGCGCTTCGCGCGGTGAGGACACGCTCCTTTCAGTGAACAGGGCCGCCCGGATCGCAGGGCGGTGCCCCGCGCTCCGGGCAACCCGGTTCACCTCAGGGGCATGCCCTCAGGCTTGACCCGGGCGCCTCGCAGCCCTCCCCGCGGGCAGCGGCCTTCCCTGTTCCGCTCCCGGGAAAAACAATGTCGGTCATGCAGCATGCCGGACTGTGGAGATGACAAATCTACTGTGTCGCCCTGCCGAACACGAAGCCAAGCTTGCCGTCATTCATGACGTAGGGCGTGCAGGTCATGCCGGGATGGACCGCGTCGTAGGGTTTCAGCCATCTTGTCGAGACCCAGCCGGGACGCAATGCAAGGGTCATGCTCCGGACGTAGCCGTTCGTAGGCGGTGCGTCCGTGGCGACCGGGAGTACCGCCAGCGCAGGCGCAAGGCTCGGGGCACCGTCCCGTGGTTCGCTCTGCAGCGGGATCGGATGCCTGAAATCCATCATGACCCGTTCCGGCGCATCAAGGGCCATGCATCTGTACCCGTCGAGCGCACGCATCGGGGTTCTGTGCAGCGCGAAGGCCGGATGGCTGATGCTGCAGGTGATGACCGCAAGGATCGCGGCCCGGTGGGAAAACCTCATGCTGGACTCCTCGTCAGCCGGTCAGGATCGAACTGGACGCGGCACTGCCCATTTTTGCTGCGACTG
>NZ_CADP01000129.1 GCF_000285295.1 Komagataeibacter europaeus LMG 18890
CTGTGTCAGGCGGGCTTTCTGTCCCCCGCCATGACGATCCACAAGGCCATCCGGGCCATCCGCATTGAAACGCAGCACCCAGTCACGGATACTCTGACGGTCTGTCCCCGCAAGCAGGGCCGCCTCGCCGCGCGAGGCGCCATCATAAATCGCCGCAAGCGCCAACAGGCGACGCGACTGACCCGCATGCCGGCTTCTGCGCGCAAGGCGTCGCAACTCCGAACTATCATGATCGTCACGCAGGGATAGAGGGCTGCCCATCCAGAATGCCTCCTTCAGAGAATGGTCTGCATCCTATGAATCACATTTTTAAACCGATGGGTACCCCGTGAGTCAGGCCAAACAATGGTTGGTATTATGGATGCCCGCCGCATTATCCCCGACGTTGCGGCACGGGCGAATAACGTCCAGATGATCATTTCCCTTGTCACGGGCGGGATCGGCATCGGTTTCCTGAGCTATCTGGACGTAATGTCCGAAGTGATGCGGGGGGAACTGGCCTTTGTGCCACTGGTGGGGACGCACGTGCCGCACCTTACGCTGGCGCTCGTGCATGACCGCACGCGCCAGCTTTCACGCACCACGCATGTGGTCGAAAACATTATTGAAGACATCATGTCCCGGCATGTGGCCTGATCCGGCATATCCAGAAAGAGGAAACTGCCTGGAAAAATCATTGATAAAAAATAACAACATGTTCTTGGTACTGTTTTTTGATATGGCGTTCTTTTGAAGCTTTTTGAAAAAATCTTCGCCAAAAACTTCTTTATTATTTTCAGAATGTTTTAAAGATGGGTCAAAAATGCATTGCGTGATTTCTGTCAATTATGATTGATGGGCCTGCGACATGTTATCGAGGCCATTCTTTATAATGTCACGACCGGATGCCACTGGCGGCGATGACCGCGGCTTTCCTGCCCTTCACGACCGCGCAGGAAACGCCGCCTTAAAAAAGACGGCACCCAAGACCTTTTACTTTCAGACAGTATTTTATACGTGCAATATTTTACTTTCAATTCGGCGACACACAACTGAAGCTGCCTGCATTATCCATATCGCCATGGCCATCATAACGCGCGACCTTTGGCCATGCGCATAGCGGCCGCGTGCGCACGACCTGTCCATTATCCACCCGTGCGGCAATGATCTGCTCTGGCGCCTGTCCGTGGCTGACCCAGTTATCAATCGCACCCAGCTTGCTGAACGTGTCACACGCTGCCCCGCCATAGCAGTGACCCATGCCCGGAATGGTTATCAGCCGCACCGCATCCGTGCCCGCAGGCCCGGCGTTGCGCTGCACCGCCTGATAATATCCCGCCAACTGTTCGGGATTATGCCCGTCGTTCCAGCCGATATACATGAGCAGCCTACCCCCATGACGGAAGAAAGGTGTCAGGTTGTCATCCACATGCAGGAGCGGCCCGACCCTGCGCGTGGCTTCCTGAATGTCCGTGTCCCATTTCAGGGTTGTCCAGTCCCAGTCCGGGTTCTGGAAGGCCGCGTATCTGAACAGGTCCAGGGCAACGGGGAACGGCTTGCCATCGGCCGCGAACCCGTCCTCGCTCCCCTTTGCCGGGCCGGGGAAAATGACCTGGTGCGTCTGCGGGTCAACTGGCCCCTGATAGATATTACTGGCGGCCTGCACCTCGTTCGCAGTCAGGCATCCTGCCGTGTTCCTGCCCTTGCACTGCAACTGTTCGGGGGTGAAGGTGCATTTGTCCGGTTCATCCAGAAAACCCTGTTTCCTGCCAACCGGTGACGCGCAGGCATTCATGACCGCCGTGTTCAGCAGATGGAATTTGTCACGTGATACACGCAGGGCCGGGTTATGGGAGCTCATCCACCCCGCCCATAGCTGTTCGGCGTTGAAGTTCACGATCGGATTGGGCGGCGCACCGGCCACGATCCCGTCATAGTCCTCAGGGTAGCGCCGGGCCTCGATCAGTCCCTCAAGCCCACCCAGCGAGCAGCCGATCCAGTAGGCATGCGCTGCCTTCCGACCATAGAAGTTCCGGATCAGCGTCTTTGCCGTCACCGTCATCAGGTGATCGGCACGATAGGCGTAGTCAATCATCCTTTCCGGATGATCCAGCGTAAAATGGCCCCCCTGCCCGTCGGGGGTGGAACTGTCATGCCCGGTATCGGTGCTGGTGACGGCATAGCCTTCGGCCACCCCCGTCGCCATGCCGTAATACATGAGCGAACCGGCCCAGCCGAAATTGCCAACCCCCAGCAGCTTGCCATTCCAGCCCTTGAGCGGCAGCCAGACTTCCGTGCGGATATGGGAATCAGATGACGGATGCAGCGTAATGGCCACACGGCAGAATGCGGGATTGGCGGCCTGTGTCGGGTGCCCCGCCACATTCATGCCCGGCGCCGACATGATGCGGGTCAACTGGTCCTGTGGTGGCTGCCAGCTTCCGGCCGGGCACGGTCTCCACCGTGGTGAAGGTCGCATCCGGCATGGCGCGGTGGGCAAGATCGGCGCAGTCCATGGCATGGGCGCCTGCGGTTCCCGGCAGCGCAAGCGGCACCGCAAGGGCCGTCCCCGCGACCAGCAGGGACAGCAGGCGGGACAGCCCGCATGAAGATTTCGAATATGGCGCAGGACAGGACATGACGGTTTCCTGACGGGTCATTGCAACAGGGCGGCAGCCATGCCGGACAGTCCGGTAAAACGGATACCACCATGACAACAGGCCATATTCTGGACAGGAAAACCACAAAAGGGAAAGCCCTTGATCCCGCAACGGGAGGCGGGCAGTGTTCGGCCACACGACAGCGACCCCATGCAACGGCGAAAAGCAGAGGACTGATGCGAAAGATTTTCCTGATGGCTGCTGGACTGTTTCTGGCCACACACCCCATCATGGCCGGAACGGTCCCGGCCATGGCAGCCGTGGCTTCGCCCGGCGCGGGGACCGATATGGCCGCCAGCCAGACACAGGCCGTCGCCAGCGCCGCACGGTCCTTTCTTGCGACATTTGATGCCACCAGCCGTGCGAAAGTACAGTTTCCATTTGTTACACAAAAATCCGGCATACCTGCCCGTTTCCGGCGCAGCGCCCCCGACCGGCCCGTCCAGCCGGTAACGGACGCGCAGGCCAGCACCCCAGCCGCGCGCGGACCGGGCATGGGACCGCCCGGCGGTTTCATTGGCGAGCGCTATGGCATGTCGGTGTGGTCCAACTTCCCGGTCAGTGACGTGCCACGACCGGGATTACGGATGGGCCAGTTGACACCTGCCCAGCGCGCTGCGGCATTCCATCTGTTGCAGACCGTGTTAAGCCCGAAAGGCTACCGGAAGGTCATGGACATCATGGGGGGCGATCAGGCGCTGGCGGATGCCGGCACGCCGTTCGCGTCAGGCAAGGCCGTCTACACCATCGCGATTTTCGGCACTCCGGGTACGACCAGCCCATGGATGGTGCAGTTTGGTGGCCATCATCTGGGGCTTAACATTGTCATTGACGGCCAACATGGCGTCATGACCCCGACCCTGACGGGCGCACAGCCTGCAATCTATCAGGCGGACGGCAGGACGGTGCGCGTCCTGGCGGGAGAAAATGACCGTGCCTTTGCCCTGCTGGACGCCCTGGATGCAAAACAGCGCCAGCAGGCCATCCTTTCGTACAGGGTGGAGGACCTGGTGCAGGGGCCGGGCCATGACGGGGAAACCCTCATTCCCGAAGGGATAAAGGGATCCGCCCTGACCGCGACACAGAAGGACCTGCTGATGGGTGTAATCGGGGAATGGGCGGGAATCATAAACGATGCCTATGCCACCCCGCGCCTGCAGGAAATCAGGGACGATCTGGACAATACATGGTTTGCATGGAGTGGCCCCGCCACGCATGCCCCGGACCATAACGGATCGTCCTATTACCGTATTCAGGGGCCACGACTGCTGATCGAATTTTCACCACAGGGCGTGGGTGATGACCCGACCATGCATGTGCATACCGTCTATCGTGATCCGACCGACAGCTATGGCAACCGGTATACCATGCCATGAACCGGGCCAGGTTCCTGTGGCTCGCAACGGTCGGGCTGGCGGCAGGTGGCAGCCCGGCGCATGCGCACCGGCTGGATGAATACCTGCAGGCCACGGTCATTGATGTCACACGGCAGCATATTGCCGTGACCCTGCGGCTTACGCCCGGCGTGGACGTGGCATCCGGTGTCATTCATCAGATTGACGGCAACGGGGACGGCATCCTGTCACCACAGGAACAGCAGGCTTATGTTGCACGGGTCAGGCAGGGACTGTCAGTTGCCATTAACGGCAACCCGGCTGTCCTCACCACCGCTGGCGCTGCGTTTCCATCGGTCGCGACCCTGCGGACGGGCAGCGGTGTGATCAGCCTGCGCTTTCATATAGCGACCAGGCTGGCGCCGGATACATATCGGCTGACCTATGCCAATCATGGCATGGACGCGGATACGGTCTATCTGGTCAACGGATTACTGCCCCATGATCCGGCCATTCATGTCGAACGGCAGCAGCGTTCGGTCAACCAGTCCACTTACGAACTGGATTTCACGGTGGCACCGTAAAAGGGGCGGAATATCACAACCTGTATCCCGCCAAAGAAAAACCGGAAAGCGGAACCACCGTGCAACTGGCATCTGTAAAAGAAATGCCATCTGATCGAAAATGTGTTTGCAAGGAACCATTCATGTCCATTCGCGTCGGTGTCGCCGGCTGGTCAATTCCCTCCGCACTGGCCAGCCGGTTTCCAGCGGCCGGCACACATCTGGAACGCTATGGCGCGCGCATCCCGGCTGTCGAGATCAACAGCAGTTTCTATCGACCGCACCGGCGCGCGACCTATGCGCGTTGGGCAGCAAGCGTGCCGCCCGCGTTCCGCTTCTCCGTCAAGCTACCCAAAACGATCACACATGAACGCCGTTTCGTTGACTGCCAGGCACTTGTCGAACGCTTTGCCGAGGAAACCGGCGGCCTGGGTGACAAACGTGGTCCCATACTGGTCCAGCTTCCCCCAAGCTTTTCCTATCCCGGTGAGCGTGCCGAACAGTTCTTCAATGATTTGAAAGCCGCGATCACCGGGCCTGTCGTTGTGGAGCCAAGACATGCCAGCTGGTTCACACCCGAAGTCAGCCATATGCTGGAAAGGCTGCAGATCGCGCGGGTTGCGGCCGATCCGGCCCGGTTTTCAGCCGCGGCGCAGCCCGGGGGCTGGCGTAACCTTGCCTATTTTCGGCTGCACGGTTCTCCCCGCATCTATGAATCAACGTATACAAAAGAAACCATTGAAACCCATGCGGAAATCGTCACGTCACTTGCCATGCGCGGCATCGACGTCTGGACGATCTATGACAATACAACCTATGGCGCGGCCACACGGAATGCATTTGAACTTATGGAAGCCCTTGATAAGGACAGACCCGGAAATGGATTGCCCGGTTCGGGATGGACATCTGCATCCTAGGCATTTTTAAACAGCTGCCATTCATTGTGAATGACCGCCGAATTACCAGCGATGATCATTTATGTGACCCGTAACGGACTTCAATGGCACGACGTTCCCACCGGGTTCAGGTCATCGGCACAGGGAACGAATATCCTGTTCGGGGCCGGATACGATGCGCCGGACGCTGCAACCGCACGCCCGGGACTGCCGCCACATTGTACACCCGTCGGCTGCGTGTCGTGGTGGCCGCATGCTGTGTCAGGGGCTTCCTTTCCCGCCGGATGGCACCCTTGCGTCCCTGTTACGACCCTACGGTGACACGTGCCGGATTATCGGGATGTTCGGGCCATGTCAGCCTGCCTTCGACAGGCTGCGGCTGCATGGTGATGCAGTCATCTATGGGGCATACATGCGCACACAGATTGCAACCGACACATTCCTCATCAATCACTTCGTAATGCCGTTCCCCATCAACGCGGCTTTTCGCGATTGCCTGATGGGACGTATCCTCGCATGCGATATGACACAGGCCACATTTGATACAGGCATCCTGGTCAATGCTGGCGATGGTCCTGAACTTCATGTTCAACTGGTTCCACGGCACGAACTGCCTGACCGCACGCCCGGTTACATCATTGATCGTGGCGTAGCCTTTGTGGTCCATCCATGCGCAAAGACCATCCTTCATGTCCTCGACAATGCGGAAACCGTAATGCATGGCGGCGGTGCAGACCTGCAGCGTGGTTGCCCCCATGGCCAGAAATTCAGCAGCATCACGCCATGACCCAATCCCACCGATACCGGAGATCGGGAGACCCGCCGTGTCCGGTTCACGCGCGATATCCCCGATCATGCGCAATGCAATGGGCTTGACCGCCGGGCCGCAATAACCGCCATGCGTGCCCTGTCCGTCCACCACGGGCATGGGCGCCATCTGGTCCAGATCGACGCCGATGACCGACTGGATGGTATTGATCAGGGATACCGCATCCGCCCCACCCCGCAGGGCGGCGCGCGCGGGCATGAGGATATTGGTAATATTGGGGGTCAGCTTGACGATAACGGGCATGCGGGTGTTCTGCTTGCACCACCGCGTGACCATTTCGACATATTCGGGCACCTGCCCCACGGCTGCACCCATGTTGCGTTCGGACATGCCATGCGGGCAGCCGAAGTTCAGTTGTAACCATCCGGCGAGACTTGCAGTTACCCATAAATTTTTTCTTCTGTAATTTGATAGGAGAGAGCACCTGTAACGATATCTGCCAGGCGAGACATTCCTCTCCAGATAACAGTTGTTCCGGGCGGAGCATCGGAAGCGCGATCAAGGTAACCACCCAGTCTGGCGACTGCCCGGATGTAAAAATCCAGGTCTGGTGAAGTGCTGAGTTTGCGTATGGGTGTGAACTGTTCGAGTATTTGGCGTTCCACATCTGTAAAAACGGTAGAAGGCGACGTCCCTGGTAATTCACGCCTGAGCATTGTTATCCATGAGATACGCCAGGCCACCACGCAGCATAAGGCGATACAGTTTGCGAGCCGGCCTGCGGTCGT
>NZ_CADP01000128.1 GCF_000285295.1 Komagataeibacter europaeus LMG 18890
TTTTTTCCCTGCCTCCCGTAGAGACCTTGGTAAACCCGATCTTTTCGGGAGATGCTCGGGTGAAGGAAAACTCCGTTGTATCCTGCAGGATCAGGACTGGCCCTGCAGTCGCATCGAAACGCTGGGCGGTAGCAGAAAAATGCCCTTCAAGGATTTTGTCTTCGCTTACATTTGCATTTGCAAAAAATCTATATGCTGCCTTGGTCGCAGACCAATCCTGAAATGCCGTCGGGAGAGACTTGCCCGGTCGTTCAGCAAGTGCCGCGAGCATCGTGCCCAGACGCCTGTTCAGGCGCTCGTCGCCAAGGTCAGATCCGGATATTTCCTGTATGACCCAATCCTGTACCATTCTCACACCCCGCCTGCATAAAGGTGACAGAAAAGGAATCACAACAGATTCATCTGCATCAAGCACAAAATTCAAGAACAGCAGATTTGTGGGTAACTGCAAGAGTCGCCGGGAGCTTACTTTTATTCTCGGTTTATTAGCTTTTGGATTCTCGAATCTAAATCATATCCCTAAAGGGGTGTTTCTCGATTGGTGTAGTTGCAGAGATTGCGACGTTAATTCAACGTCGAATAAGCTGCTTCTTCAAGGGGGGAAAGCTGCTGCTTTCATACCGGAAGGTAATGCGTCTTAGCGCGAACTGAAGATGGAATGCAAGGAAGGCAGACTTATCCCCAACGGTCGAGTTAGAAGGTTATTTTTAAACTGTTAAAAAGTTAAAGGCCGAAAAGCGCGTTTAATATCATTTGGTTAGGGCCTGTTTCTGTGCGCGATGTTCCGATAAGGCGTGCGCGATATTCCGAAAGAAAGCGTGCGCGATATTCCGTTGGGATGTGCGCGATGTTCCGATAAGACGTGCGTGATATTCCGAACGAGAATCGCGTTGCTGTGAATAATGGGAGTAATCATCGTCGACAGGGCAGAAGGCATACTTTGCGACCGTCAAGAACAACTGCAACAGGCCTCCAATTCTTGAGAATGGATATAGGGAAGAGAAAACTTCGGAATATCGCGCACGCCGGAAAAGGCATTAGGCCAGATATTCGGAATATCGCGCACATTAACGATCTTCACCTTGCTAATTCGGTCATCAAGTTCACGCCGATAGTTGCCCAAGGTGTTTATGAGGCGCAGTCTCTGCCCAAACGCCATGAATTCGGAACATCGCGCACGTTTAAGGTAGGTCTCTGGCGTTCGGACGTCCGTGCGTGTGATTCCTTGGGCGATGACAAGTTATGGCATCCGATAAGTAGCAGGCTTGATATCTTAGGTATTTTGCGCTTCACAGCAGCCTAGGAAAACAAACGCGACAGCGTCTCATGGTTCGGAACATCGCGCACATGTCCTGCTCATATTTTATCGCTAAGATTGTGATTCTCGATGTTCAAAAATCACTACGGGACGCCCTCCCCTTGGACCTACTTCGAGGGATAGCTGATAATCGGGGATAACGTCATCGCCTATAATTTTGAGAAGATCTCTTTTGAAAAATCGTAATTCGCGTGTAGTACCGATTTTCTTGGCGAGTTTATCTAGACTAATTTTCCATATTTCCTGGTTACCAAGATGCTTTCGTCCGATTTCATAAATACGGCGCCCCAAGCCACTATCGAGACTAAAATAAGTGGGGTTAATTGTCAGCACCCTGCGTTCCTTGACGAGGGCACGAAACATCCAGTCATTGAGCGTAATTTCAATGGCTGCCATAATTTTACGTCCAGTCGATGTTTTCCGCTCGACTACGCGCCATGTCTCTATCCAGCCAAACCCGCGCCGGTCGCGTTCGTCTGCAGATTCGATGGTTGTCATGATATTTGTAGATCTCAGACGATGAAGCGCATCGAGCAAAAGGTCGTAGCTGCGCTTACCTGTTCCTCGACCGGTGACGCGCAGGAGATCATGCGCAGCGAAGCGGACTGTATGGTCGACAGTCATTCCTCGCTCAATGCGTTCATTGATAAGAGAGACGACATAAAGAAGTATGTCTTTATCCCAAATCGTCGCAAGCCCTTTTGGGCCAGGTTCTATGGTAATTTGTATTTTCCCGTCGTCATATACCAGAGGCTCCATGCGCGGTTGCTTCTGGATGCTGAAGAACGGATATTCCATAAGGGCTCTGTCATCCTTTAACGGAGCCCCTATTAGGGAGTCGACAAACAGGTCAGCTTCGTTGCTAGCCATTATCTACCCCAGCCTTGCCTTTTGTGCGCGATGTTCCGAATGCAAACAAACCGGTTAATACAGCCAGGGTCAATGATTCTCTCGTCAGTGTTACGTATTTTCATCACCCAGCACCTGATCAATCTCGGCCCGGAGTCTTCGCAAGCGTTCACGGTCTTCCGAATTAAGCGGGAGTTGTTGGGCACGGACTTCACTTAGACGCTGGGCCATCCTGTCTACGGATGTAAACGTAAATCCAGAAGGTTTGCGGGTCGGTGCGGATTCTGGCCGTTCGAGGTCAGCTCGACCCAGTCGAATAGCTTTTACTGTGAGTTGTCCGGTTCTGGCTTGTTCAATGAGCTCTTGTTGTCTCACAGGATCCGGGACTCGTGCGAGTTCCACAAGGGTATTTCGTGCCACACCTCGCTCTGACGTCAACTCTTCAAGGATATCGGTTGGGAGCGTCAGGATTTTCAGGATAGAGCTAATTTCGCCGCGACTTTTTCCAAGAACTTCACCTGCCTGGCTCTGGTTCCAGCCTCTTTTTTCAATCAGTCGTTGGATGCCGGTTGCTTCTTCCAGAGGGTTTAGGTCCACTCTCTGAAGGTTCTCAATGAGCGCTGCGACTTCAGCATCACCGTCGTGTTCAATTGCAAGCATGCTGGACCAGCCAGCATGTTGCGCTGCTCGCCAACGGCGTTCGCCCGCGACTATGACCCATCGTTTGTCGGATTGTGAGTTCGTGACACGACGTACAAGAATGGGTTGAAGCTGTCCTTCAGCGACCATGGTTTCTGCTAGTGCTGCGATACTCTCGTCGTCGAAACTTTTTCGCGGTTGGTCCGGATCTGGCGCTACTTCTGTCAAAGGAACTTCGAATGTATGTCGAAATTTGCCGTCCTGGCGAACGAAACTGTTGCTGGCGTCGTCAATGAGACCAGCGGCTACGCCGAGAATAGGAGACGGGGCTTTTGTTTTGCGTCGGGTTGCCATCACGCATTACTTTCAGGCTGTTCGATATCTGCAAGCGGAAAATCTGTCTTCGTTTGGAGTGCTTGTGCCAGTCGAAGGTATGGTGCCGTTGCGGCTGCTGAAGAAGAGGACTCCAACGCAATCCTGCCTGCGCGTGCAGCATGACCGTACACAGCGCTTGAAGGCACGGGTTCCAGAACTGGAGCGCGGTCTTTCATCATGGAACATAAGTGTTGAAGGACTTCGCGGTCCACAGATTTGCGTGCGTTATATTGGGTCGGTAAAATACCAAGGAGTCGAAGCCCTGGATTCAGACGACGCTGGATCTTGCCGATGGTGCCGATAATCAGGCCAACGCCCATTGTGTCGTAAGGCTCGGTTCTCACAGGGACAATTGCATCATCGGCAGCAGCAAGGCTCATCCATGTAAGCATGCCGAGATTGGGAGGTGCATCGATCACGATCCAGTCGTAGTCCTCACGGACAGGATCAATGGCTTCCCGTAGCGCGGCGTCAAAACCGGGTTCTCTCCGGCCGTCCGTTTCGGCTAGGTCAATATGGCTGGCGATGAAATCGAAAGGCAGTTCGCGTCCGTCTGGTAGCGTGCCCGCCGCAACCACGATCTCAGAAAGGGGTTTTCCACCAAGGATGAGATGAGCGGTCGTTTTGGCTTGATGATAAAGTTCAACACTGGCGCCAGCGAGTATCCCGGCTGTAGCTGTGGCTTGTGGATCCATATCAATGAGAAGAACGCGCCCTCCCAGTGATGACAACGCGTATGCGAGGTTGAGCGATGACGTTGTTTTCCCAACGCCGCCTTTTTGGTTTGCCAGCACAAGTATTCTTGCAGAATCTTGAACTGCGCCAGCCATATTACGTATCACCTCGGCGACATCATCCGGGATTGGTTCTTTATCGTTTTCCCACCGGCTAATCTTGGGCTTATCATAGCTTCGGCCAAGTCTGCGGTTGAGTTCATCTTTGATGTCGGCCTGACTTAATCGCAAAGTCAGTCGGCTATTTCGAAATGTTTGACCGTTCATTATGGCTTCCCCAGACAGACTTTTGATGCGTAAAATAGCATCAACATCAACGATGATGGTTGATGTTGATTGTTATCAGTCTTTCTTGTCAAGGAAAAAATCGACGGCATATGGGCTGATATGAAGCCCTAAATTGGTCTTCGAGAGATACGATCAATGTTGCCTGCTTCTCGTCGAACATCTAATCCGGCCCAGGTGCGGCATGGCTGAAGTGGCAACTTAGGACCATATTATAGATTACTTGTGTCTTGAATGAGGCTTTGTCAAAGCGGACGAAGCATTAAAACGAGGCATAAATCAGCCGAGGAGATAGCGATCAAAGATATAATGGAGGATGATATTTTGCTGTGCGACGTGTTACGATAGTCTTCTGGTTCTAGTTCATCCTTATGCTCAATGTTCGGACGTCAGAACATCAGATGGCGCGTACCGGATTTTTATGAGCAGTGGTTCTGGACGTCGTTGGTCATCGAGATCGTGGTCGGTTCCTTGATTGCACTCCCCCCAAGTTCAGGAAACCTATCGAACATGCATTCACCCTGGCTGGGGACTTGGATAATGCGTCGTTTTTCCTCATCGTCCACTGCGAGCGATCGCAAGGCGTGCTATGTCGATGAGGGGGCAGCAACCAATTCCGCTGTCTTCATGTGGCCGGCGTTTCATCCGAAAGATCGTCATGGAACGTACTCGCTGCAGTGAGACGTTCGCTGGACATGGTAAGACTGCGCATTGCCGCACCTTGGCGGCTCTAGCCTATGACAGCAAGACGGATCGCAGCATCGGGATAGACCAGGACGCTGCCATGGCGCTCATCCTCGAATGTTCAGGAGGCCGACCTGTTAATCATGTGGAGATGACGATACGGTACAAGCGGATCATCGACGTTCTTTTTCAAGGCATGAAAGAAGTGAGAGATAGGTCACGCTGCTACATATGCCGTTTTGCTTTGAACTAGGACGACGTAAAGCTGTCACGAAACCGAGACACCGGGCCTAAATGACCGGTTTCTTCAGGTTAGTTTCCAGAACTAGGTCGTTCGCCTCCCCTCCCCCCGCTTTCCTGTATGTTGTCTATAGAAATAACAGACCGGTTGGCCACCCGTTGTCACCGGGTTCCGAAACGGGCGCGGGCGGCTTTGGTTAACGGCGTAAACAGGCTGATGATCGTGCCCTCGGGATCGCGAAACTGGGCCGTGCGGTTGCCCCATGGTAGCAGCTTTGGCTCAATCACAACGTCCACCCTGTTTTTCAGGCGTGCGAATACGGCATCCACGTCATCAACCCTGAATTCCAGAATTGCGGTGCGGTTTGCCCCCGGTTCGGCAGTTCCTTCCCTGAACAGGGCGACCGTCTCGGCGCTACCGATCGCGAGTGTCGCGCCAGGGGTGACGATTTCGGCAAACTGGGGTGCAAGCCATTCGGCAGGCTGTCCGGTCACCAATTCATAAAATGCAACCATGGCGTTGATGTCAGCGGCAATCAGGCGGGTAGAGGCAAATTTCATCGGGCGGTTCCTCCATAAGGTTGCGTTTGCCGTCTTTTGGCACAATCATGCTGACAGCATCCTGTCAGCATGATTGCAAAGCCCTTGCGCAGTACCGATCGCCTTTTTCAGATCATCCAGATCCTGCGCCGGTCGTCGCGCCCCGTCACGGCGCGGGCGCTGGCTGGGGAATTGGAGGTCTCTACGCGCACGATCTACCGCGATATCGCGCATCTGATGGGGCAGCGCGTGCCCGTTTCAGGTGAGGCTGGCGTTGGATACGTGCTCGGCTCCGGATACGACATGCCGCCGCTTGCGCTGACCCCGGTGGAAATTGAGGCGATCGTTCTGGGCGCGCAGTGGGTAGCAGCCCATGGCGATGAAATGCTTGCACGTACGGCATTGGACGTTCTTGCCAAGATTGCGGCAGTCGTGCCCGAGCGCCTGCAGCCATTTATCATTGCGCCGAGCACTGCGGCGAAGCTGCCTCTTGATGCGTCCGAGGATACGGTGGACGCGGCGGACTTTCGATCTGCAATACGTAAAGAAATGAAATTGCGCCTGCATTATTGCGATCAACGGGGTACGCTAACCGAGCGTACGGTATGGCCAGTGGTTCTTGGCTATTCGGATACCACGCGCGTACTGATCGCTTGGTGCGAACTGCGACAGGACTTCCGTCATTTTCGTACGGACCGGATAACCGTAGTAGAAAAGCTGGATGAGCGGACAGGTGAACCATACCACCGACTGCTTCGCCGTTGGGAGATATGGCGTGCATCGGAACTGGCTCGGCTCAAGTCCCATTAATTCGTTGAACAGCGCTGGATGTCGTGATCCGCAACGGTTTTTGATGCGAAGACACCCAGAAATCGTATGGCCAGCATCCCATCGAAGGAGAACCGGAAATCAAGACTGAAAGTTGCGCATTGAGAAAAGCAGCGTCTAACAGTCTGTCGGGTTGGCCATTTTGAGGGTTATAAGGTCGAGGCTGACCCGGCTTATGCCGCCTGAAGCCGTGCCATTCTTTTGCAGTTATATGCGAGTGCAACGAGGGTCCATTCGGTCGTGACTTTTGCAAGGCCACGCAGGCTGAACCTTCTGAACCCCATGATGCTTTTGATAATTCCAAAGACCGGTTCAACGGTCTGTTTTCGTAGTCTGTAAACATCTCCGGCTTCTGTGGTTTCCAGCCTGTCCTTCATGGCAAGCCGCCAGGGTTCGGTTATCCGGCGTGGCTCCCTGCTTTCAGGAAGTGGCCGGAAATCATATGGCCTGCGGGCACAGGGCCGTCCAATGGCGACCAGCGGATCGATGCCTTTTTTCCGCAGGTCCCGGACCG
>NZ_CADP01000127.1 GCF_000285295.1 Komagataeibacter europaeus LMG 18890
TTCTGCGAAAAATCAATCAAACCGCTTTCTGATTCAGGCTCTTAGAAATGAATGACGGAACGGATGGATTTTCCTTCATGCATCAGATCGAAGGCCGTATTGATGTCTTCGAGCGGCATGGTGTGGGTTACGAAAGGCGCAAGTTCGATATCGCCACGCATGGCATCTTCGACCATGCCGGGAAGCTGGCTGCGTCCCTTGACCCCACCGAAAGCCGAGCCGCGCCACGAACGCCCCGTCACAAGCTGGAAGGGACTGGTCGAAATTTCCTGACCGGCCCCTGCCACCCCGATGACGATCGACTGCCCACACCCACGATGCGCGGCTTCTAACGCCGCGCGCATGACGTTGACGTTTCCGATACATTCAAAGGTGTGATCAATACCCCAGCCGGTCATTTCCACAAGAACCTGCTGAATCGGTTTGTCATAATCCTTAGGATTAAGGAACTCCGTGGCGCCGAATGCTTTGGCAAGTTCAAACTTTTCCGGGTTGGTATCAATAGCGAAAATCCGGCCAGCCTTTGCCTGTCGCGCTCCCTGAATGACCGCCAGACCGATCCCGCCCAAACCGAAGACGGCAACCGTATCTCCCGGCTGCACCTTGGCCGTGTTGTGTACCGCACCAATCCCTGTGGTGACGCCACATCCCAACAGACAGACATGCCCTGGATTGGATGCGGGATTGATTTTTGCCAGAGAAACCTCGGCGACAACCGTGTATTCGCTGAACGTCGAACACCCCATGTAATGATGGATCGGCTGACCTTTGTAGGAGAAGCGTGTCGTGCCATCCGGCATCACACCTTTACCCTGTGTGGCGCGCACTGAAATGCAGAGATTGGTTTTTCCCGACTTACAGAACAGACATTCACCGCATTCCGCCGTGTAAAGCGGAATGACATGGTCGCCGGGGGCAACGCTGGTGACCCCTTCTCCGACCTCGATGACAATTCCCGCGCCTTCGTGACCCAAAACGGCTGGGAACAGTCCCTCGGGATCATCCCCTGACAGGGTAAACGCATCAGTGTGGCACACACCCGTATGCGTGATCTGCACGAGCACCTCACCAGCACGAGGAGGCGCTACATCGATCTCGACAATCTCAAGGGGCTTACCCGCCTCGAAAGCAACTGCGGCCCGTGATTTCATGATTTTTTCTCCAAATAACCTATCAGCCAGCATCGAGGGCATTACCGGAGATAGGATCGAACGAGTGACACCACATTCTCGATCGAACCACTGGCAGCATCACGATCACCGGCACACTCAACAAATTCTTCCCGCAGGTGGCTTTCGAGAACACCGGCCATTAATCCGTTGATCGCTCCCCGGATAGCCGCCACCTGTTGCAGCACCGGACCGCAATCAGTTCCCTTCTCCAAAGCCTGTTCCAGCGCATCAAGTTGCCCGCGAATACGGCGCACGCGGGTCAGAACGCGCTTTTTCTCAGCTGGTGTGTGCGGCACGAACGCTTACTCCCGAATATACTACCCTTGAGTATCCTTGTCATACTATAGGGCAGTATGACGAGGATATAAGGGCGTGCTTGTCATATGATCCGATCACAATTCCGTATCGCTGAAATTTTCATCGCAACGTCCATGGGTTGCCCGTCTGTGTCTTGGGATCATTCAAGAGGTACAATTAGTGAGATCCAGACAATCTCTGCAACGAGGCTTTGAAGCGCTGATGTCCGCTATTTGGCAAACAACCTGGTGGTCCAAACGACCGACATGAGGGCGATTGCCGCCTGCCTGCTCTATTGCTGTTGAGCCGACAGGGGGCTTTGGGGGGAACAGAAAGTCGTTTATCGAAAAGGTGCGACCGAAAGCAGCCATTCGAGTGTTTACGCTTGTAACAGGTGTCGACCAGTTCCTGTAATTGGCTATCCAGAATTGAACGACAGACCCGATCAAAACCCGCCGCTAACACGTTTCTCTCGTTGACGGTTTTAAAACGGTAAACCTGTGGGCTGTCCAATAAAGCCCTGACTATGGAGCACTTCGTGAAAGTGCATCCTTGTAACCCTTAATCGCGCGGGCAAAGCTCTACTTTAGATGAAAAGCTGGTCGTACCGGAATGCACATCCGGTGAGGACTTCGGTCGGTTGATAGTCTCCGCTCCAACCTCGGGTTCGACCACGCTCGGAGATCAGATGCAGGTTCTTTCTGGCCCGCGACGATACCACGTATATAAGCTTCTTTGCTGTCTCGACCGGATCTGGATCGCTGAAATGTGGGACCATGCCTTCCAGCAATCCATAGGCGATCACCGCATCATACTCAGCGCCCTTGACCCCGTGGATCGTCGATACGGTGATACCTGTGCGGCCCGCGAAGACCTTCCTAAACATTGCCAGTTCCGCGATAGCCTCGGAGCCCTCCTTAACGAGCCGATCGATGCGCTTCTGCGAGCTTTCGAAAAAGGCGTCGTAATGCTCCTTGAGCAAGGCACAAGCACGGCGGTCTATGCCGAGAACGGCGCATAACTGGTCGAAGAACGCCCGGAGGAAGACCAGGCCATCGGTCTCAGGGATGGTGATGGCATTGCAGTTGCGCAACAGCGCCTTGCGGTCCAAGCCCGGAATCTCGATGCCTGCTTCGCTGAGACCGGCAATCACTTCGCCAGCCCACCGCATCCGACGCACATAGAGTTGGGGGGATGCCTCTGTCAGGATGATTCGGGCAAGCTTGTACCAGAAATTATCGACGTCGCACGCGAAAGGCACCATGCCTGGCCCGTCGAACGAATAGGCCGGAAGAGCTGCCACTAGTCGGCGCGTCATGCTCGCGAGATGGACCCACCAAGGTGCGACGATGCAGACCTCGTGCGGAGCGATACCGAGCGTTTCAACATTGAATTTGATGAGCCTTACAAGTTCATCTTCCAGCGCATCGCGGCGGGTCTTCTGGTCAAACGACACGACACTCGCATAATTCTTGTCCTTGCCGACCGCCTCGATCTTCACGGGCAACACGTTATAGTTGCAGAAATAGCTTACGATGCGGGATGACGACCGGTAATTGTCTGATAGGTTCATTTCCTTGAACGCTATCCCACACTGCCGCCCGAAATCCGCCGCCGTGATCGCGTAGCCGCCAAGCGAACCGTAGATTGCCTGATTTGGGTCTCCAACGACGAAGGCGGACGCTTGGCCTTTCGACGCCTTCAGGATCGACGCGAGGATCGCATATTGGATCTCCCGCGTGTCCTGAAATTCATCGACGAGCACGCATTCGAAGATCGACCCGAGCAGCACGCTGACTGAGGGGTTCTTATCGATAAGCTGGTATGCATAGAAAAGGATCAGTTCGAAATCGACTTGTCGATGGACGCGAAGCGTCCGCCAATAGGCCCTCAAGACTCCATTGATCGCCTCATGCTTATCCGACTTGATGCTGGTCAGGACATAGCCGCTCGGCTTGAAATAATAACCACAGTCGAAGCTGGTGAGCTTGATGCCCTGTACCGCGCTGCACAGATCCTCAAGTATACGTTCAGTGTCATGGGTGTTGATTACGCGAAACCCATGCTTGAGCGCCGGATGATATATCCCATAGGGTTTGAGTATCCACTCTAGACAGAAGGAATGGATAGTGCCGATCCACAACTGGCCCGTGTCAACGCCGAGTTGCTCAATGCGCTCGTGGATTTCATCCGCAGCCCGGTGCGTGTAAGTAATCGCGACCACGCGCTTCTTGTCCGATTTGAGCTGCGATAGCAGGCGGGCGATCTTGTAGGTGAGTGTCCTCGTTTTCCCGCTTCCCGGGCATGCGACGAGAAAAACGCTGCCGGGATGCTCGATGGCCGCAACTTGGGCGTTGTTCAGATCCTTTCTGTCCCAGACGAACATTTCAGAAGCTCGCCAGAATCGCGTTGATACCGTCGGCCGGGAATGCCTGGAGCATCTCGGCCCGGATTTCGGCAAAGTCGATCTCGTCGCGACGGTAGCGACCGATATGTGCACGCATCGCTGCTATGTCCGTCGGCGCGTGAAGATGAGACGCAGCGAGCACCGAGAGCCGGTAGTCTAGCACACTCGCCCATGTCTGGCTCGAAACCGGGGTATGCACTTCAAAAATCGCGTCGAGGATATAATCCGGGATAACGGTCTCTGGCGTGATCATACGCCCGAGGATGAGTGCGAACCAACCCTTGCCGGCGTTACGTGCCATCGTCAGCACGCGCGTGCCGAAGAGAGCGATATCGCCGGATTCCAACTCCGCCTTCGACGTCGCTATGGTGCCTGCGTCTTTGTAGACATCGCCCAGAACCGAAACGATTGTGCTCGCGTTGCCGGTGGAGACGAAATCGACCTCAAAGGTGTGATCAGCAAAATGCGCCGTCAGCCAGCGATTGCCGTTGCACATCTGCTTGAGCGCCGCCTCGCGCCGAAGTCCTGCGCGCTGTGACGCCAACGCCTTCTTCTTCGTGGCGATCTCGTCCTTATTGTCGAGAACATCCTCAGCCGTGTCGATAAACGCGCGGTCAAGGTCCGTGATGATTGCGCAGCGCTTCCTGATGCGATCGTCATGGAAGAGTACTGCCACATTTTCGAAACCGGTGCTGCGGATGTTGATCAAGCTGATCCCCAGTTCGTCCAGACTGAGTCCGAAGACCTTCTTCACAAGGATCGGGATCAGGATCTCCTCGGCGTCGCCCTCGACCAGCATTACGCTCTTGGCGAAAAGCAGGTTACTGCGGACCGCATCAAGGTAGCGCTGGATGTTGCCGATCTGGCCGGAGTCGAGACCTGCAGACGGCTGAAAGACCTCGCATCGTCCACCCTGTCTGCCGAGGATGTTGATGTTTTCGACGTTACTCACCTCGGAAATGTGAGTTGAATGGGTCGAATAGATGACCTGCGTATCGTCATAGTTTAGCCGGTCGAATAGCGTCTTCTGGATATGAGTGTGGATGTGCGCTTCAGGCTCCTCGATCACAAGAAAGTTGGCGAAGGCCTCCTTCTGTTTCTGATATTTAAACTCGAGCAGCTTGAGCGTCAGATAGATAAGGTTAGCGCCGCCCAGGCTCAGTTCGTGGATCGCTCCCTCATATTGCTCCTCGCTCTCGCCGACGAACAGTTTGAGCGACTGGAACAGGCGATCGGCCTCGTCGGACAGGTCGGAACGGATCGAAAGCGATCGTGGTGAGTAGGTCCCACCTGCAGCATCGGTGATGGTATCACGGATATCGGTGCGAATGATGCCGACATCGGGCAGGCTCTCAATCGCGTCGTTGAGTCCTTTGACAAGTGCGCTGATCGGCTCGAAGCTCTGCGGATCAATCTCGCCACTCCGGCCTTTGAGCAAGGTAAGCAGTGGATTGGTACGGTTATTTTGGAAATCGGCGACCACATCACGCAGTGCCTGCACGAAGGTGAAACACACTTCGCGCGAGATCGAAAGCATGCCCGGGATGATGCCCCCAATAGCGGGGTTCGTTAGTTCCTGGGGGAAGTCTACCGCATCGAAGTCGCCGACCAACTGCCTATAGGTGTCGGGGTTGCAGAAATCCGCGATGCTCTTGCCGGTGAAGATCGTTTCATAGTCCGCGATAGTAATCTTCGAACGTGCCTCGGCGAGGCCGCTGACATCACCGACGGCAAGGTCGGCCATGATCCGCCGGACTGCTGCCTTTGGCCGAAATATAAGATTGTAGGTCGCCTTGCCGATCTCGCCGTCGGCGATGTTGCCGGTCCCATGCAGGAAGAGGGACTGGATCGCCTCGTCTTGGGACACCTCATCGAACTCGAGACTGATGATCACCCAGTGACCACGCCAGTCGCCAAGGCCCCGGTGGAAGTCCTTCTCGTCAAGCCGATATGCCGAGCGTAGCAACGTATCGTCAAGCAGAAGGCGCAGCGCCCGGAACAGGTTGGTTTTGCCCGACCCGTTTTCGCCGATGATCGTGTTGATGCCTTTGTGGAAGACGACATTCGCACGCTGGAAATTCCGATAATTGACCAATTGCAACCTTGAAATATGCACGAACGACTTACCCCCGTTTAAACCAGAGCCTGTTAATTCTGCCTGTCCGAGAAGCGGTTATAGGCACCCATCCGGTGCACGAGCAGGTCGACGTCGCGCAGATATATTTCTTTACGAAGGAAGCTGATCTCCGCTTCGCGGCGTGCATCGTCGACATCGATGTACCAAGCACGCGGATTTGGATTGCCATCACCATTCCAGCGGTATCCGCGCGCTTTCAGCACTTCCTTCAGATCGTAAGGTGAATTCTCTGCCCAGATCCGCCACGTAGACTGACGCGCCCGGTCGAGCAGGCTTGCCAGTGCAGTTCTGTTCGATACCGGTAGGACTGATGCGAGCAACTCGATTACGGCACGGCAATCATGCTCCGCCCGGTGTCGGTCATAAAAAAAGCCTGCGCCAGCAGCTAGGTAGTGCAGCTTTGTGCCCTCAAAACCTTCAGCTGCCCAATCGATTTCGGACATCGAACACGCCCATGGCTTGGTGGTGAATACGTCGCTCAACCGCTCCGCAAAGCGACGGTCGAACCCGGCATTGTGAGCGATCACCAGAGCGGCTGAACTGACAAACGCAGCAACCTCTGCAATGTCAATCTTTTGGCCGGCCACCATGGCATTGGTGATCCCCGTGATCCGGGTGATCTCGGCTGAAATTGGACGACTGATGGTGTGGACGGCTCCCTGTGGTCCTGAGAGGATGCTGAGGAGTTGAATGTCAGTGAAGGAAACCATCATGCGTCAGTTGGTCCGTATCGGCATGGATACCTCGAAAAAAGTGTTTCAGCTCCACGGCGTGGATGCCGAAGAGCGGGTTGCGCTAAGCCGGAAACTGAGCCGACATCAGATGATCCGGTTTTTCGAGAAACTGCCGCCGACAGTGATTGGCATTGAAGCTTGTGGGGCTTCCCATCACTGGGCCAGAACCCTTGGCGCGCTCGGCCACGAAGTGAGGCTGATGGCGCCACAGCTTGTCAAACCTTACGTCAGGCGCAGCAAGAATGATGCGGCAGATGCCGAGGCCCTCTGTGAGGCGATGAGCCGTCCAACCATGCGTTTTGTGCCAGTCAAGA
>NZ_CADP01000126.1 GCF_000285295.1 Komagataeibacter europaeus LMG 18890
CCGAGCCGATCTCAAAAAGCCGTCTCAGTTCGGATTGCACTCTGCAACTCGAGTGCATGAAGGTGGAATCGCTAGTAATCGCGGATCAGCATGCCGCGGTGAATACGTTCCCGGGCCTTGTACACACCGCCCGTCACACCATGGGAGTTGGTTTGACCTTAAGCCGGTGAGCGAACCGCAAGGACGCAGCCGACCACGGTCGGGTCAGCGACTGGGGTGAAGTCGTAACAAGGTAGCCGTAGGGGAACCTGCGGCTGGATCACCTCCTTTCAAGGATGTGTTCTGAGGATGGTCTGGGTAACTGGACTGTTTTGGAACGCTTCTTATATAAAGTCCTTGCCTGCAGGATCGGGCAAGGCACAGCTAGGTAGGCTGCCTGCACTTCGGTGTAACGCGCCGTCAACATATCCCTTCCAGCGACAATCAATGGACCCTTTTGGGGCTAGTAGCTCAGTTGGTTAGAGCACACGCTTGATAAGCGTGGGGTCGGAGGTTCAAGTCCTCCCTGGCCCACCAGTTCTGCTGCGTGCGTGTGATGGCATGCACTGATGGGGGCGTAGCTCAGCTGGGAGAGCACCTGCTTTGCAAGCAGGGGGTCGTCGGTTCGATCCCGTCCGCCTCCACCAATGACTGGTGTCGAGAGGGTAGGGAATGGCTGGAAGCCCCATGGGCTGAAGCGCTGGACTGGAAAGATTGTCGCCGGAAGATAATGGAGATCGGACGGATGCCTTGTGGAACCGCGTTGGCGGTGCACGGGGTGTTGCGGTCTGGTAAGTTTGCTCTTTGATAATGTGAATAGGTTGGTGCGTTCGTGGACGTGCCTTTGTCACGGGTTGGTCTGGCCCGTGGATGGTCCGAGCAGTCGGAGTATCCATGCTAAGTGATGAAGGCGCATGCGTTCATGAACGAGTTAAGTGTTGAATTGTGCGATGCACTGCACTTTCTCTGTGCGGGTGTTGTTGCTCGATCTGCCGGCTGGTTATCTGGCTGGTGGCTTGAGTGGATGGCTCCTGTGCATGTGTGGGCAATGAGCGCGATAAGGGCATTCGGTGGATGCCTTGGCACCAGGAGGCGATGAAAGACGTGGCACGCTGCGAAAAGCCATGGGGAGCCGCGAGCAGGCTTTGATCCGTGGGTATCTGAATGGGGCAACCCACCCAGCGATGGGTATCATGTTCTGAATACATAGGGACATGAGGCGAACCCGGGGAACTGAAACATCTAAGTACCCGGAGGAAAAGACATCAATTGAGATTCTGCTAGTAGTGGCGAGCGAACGCGGAACAGGCCAGTGTTCATTTTTGAAGAAGCAGAACGGAATGGAAAGTCCGGCCATAGCGGGTGATAGCCCCGTATGCGTAGTGTCAGGAATGATCCTTGAGTAGGGCGGGACACGTGAAATCCTGTCTGAACATGGGGGGACCACCCTCCAAGCCTAAATACTCCCTGGTGACCGATAGTGAACAAGTACCGTGAGGGAAAGGTGAAAAGCACCCCGACGAGGGGAGTGAAATAGACCTGAAACCGAATGCCTACAAGCAGTCGGAGCCTCTTATGGGGTGACGGCGTACCTTTTGTATAATGGGTCAGCGAGTTTCTGTTTGCAGCAAGCTTAAGCCGTTAGGTGTAGGCGCAGCGAAAGCGAGTCTGAACAGGGCGACGAGTTGCTGGCAGAAGACCCGAAACCGAGTGATCTAGCCATGGCCAGGCTGAAGGTGCGGTAACACGCACTGGAGGGCCGAACCCACGCCTGTTGAAAAAGTCGGGGATGAGCTGTGGCTAGGGGTGAAAGGCCAATCAAACTCGGAAATAGCTGGTTCTCCGCGAAATCTATTGAGGTAGACCGTCGAGTATTACCCCGGGGGGTAGAGCACTGGATGGGCTAGGGGGGCCCAAAGCCTTACCAAACCTAACCAAACTCCGAATACCAGGAAGTATGAGCTCGGCAGACAGACAGTGGGTGCTAAGGTCCATTGTCGAGAGGGAAACAGCCCAGACCACCAGCTAAGGCCCCCAAATCGTGGCTAAGTGGGAAAGGATGTGGGGATTCCAAAACAACCAGGAGGTTGGCTTAGAAGCAGCCATCCTTTAAAGAAAGCGTAATAGCTCACTGGTCTAATAGAAACCCTGCGCCGAAAATGTAACGGGGCTCAAGCCACGTGCCGAAGCTGTGGGTGCATACTATGTATGCGCGGTAGCGGAGCGTTCCGTAGGTCTGTGAAGGAGACGGGGTGACCCTCTCTGGAGATATCGGAAGTGCGAATGCTGACATGAGTAGCGACAAACAGTGCGAGAAACACTGTCGCCGAAAGTCCAAGGGTTCCTGCGCAAGGTTAATCCGCGCAGGGTGAGCCGGCCCCTAAGGCGAGGGCGAAAGCCGTAGTCGATGGAAACCGGGCAAATATTCCCGGGCCTGCCAGAAGTGACGAATGCAATATGTTGTCGGGTCTTATCGGATTGATCCGGCTTTTGGCGCATTCCAGGAAATAGCTCTGGCATATAGACCGTACCCGAAACCGACACAGGTGGACTGGTAGAGAATACCAAGGCGCTTGAGAGAACGATGCTGAAGGAACTAGGCAAATTACTTGCGTAACTTCGGGATAAGCAAGACCCGTCAGTGGGCAACCATTGGCGGGTGGCACAGACCAGGGGGTAGCGACTGTTTAGTAAAAACACAGGGCTGTGCGAAGTCGAGAGACGACGTATACGGCCTGACGCCTGCCCGGTGCCGGAAGGTTAAGAGGAGGTGTGCAAGCACCGAATTGAAGCCCCGGTAAACGGCGGCCGTAACTATAACGGTCCTAAGGTAGCGAAATTCCTTGTCGGGTAAGTTCCGACCTGCACGAATGGCGTAACGACTTCCCCGCTGTCTCCAGCATCGGCTCAGCGAAATTGAATTCCCCGTGAAGATGCGGGGTACCCGCGGTCAGACGGAAAGACCCTATGAACCTTTACTGCAGCTTTGCAGTGGCATCAGAGACATTCTGTGTAGGATAGGTGGGAGGCTTTGAAACCGGGGCGCCAGTTCCGGTGGAGCCATCCTTGAAATACCACCCTGACTGTTTCTGATGTCTAACCGAGGCCTGTTAGCCAGGTCCGGGACCCTGCATGGTGGGCAGTTTGACTGGGGCGGTCGCCTCCCAAAGTGTAACGGAGGCGCGCGATGGTGGGCTCAGGTCGGTCGGAAACCGACTGTCGAGTGCAATGGCATAAGCCCGCCTGACTGTGAGAGTGACAGCTCGATCAGAGACGAAAGTCGGCCATAGTGATCCGGTGGTCCCGCGTGGAAGGGCCATCGCTCAACGGATAAAAGGTACTCTAGGGATAACAGGCTGATCTCCCCCAAGAGTCCACATCGACGGGGAGGTTTGGCACCTCGATGTCGGCTCATCACATCCTGGGGCTGGAGCAGGTCCCAAGGGTTCGGCTGTTCGCCGATTAAAGTGGTACGTGAGCTGGGTTTAGAACGTCGTGAGACAGTTCGGTCCCTATCTGCCGTGGGTGTTGGAGACTTGAGAGGATTTGTCCCTAGTACGAGAGGACCGGGATGAACATACCTCTGGTGCACCGGTTGTCGCGCCAGCGGCACAGCCGGGTAGCTAAGTGTGGACGGGATAACCGCTGAAAGCATCTAAGCGGGAAACCCACCTCAAAACAAGGTCTCCCCGAGGGCCGTGATAGACCATCACGTCAATAGGCCAGGTGTGGAAGCGCAGCAATGCGTGCAGCTAACTGGTCCTAATCGCCCAATAGGCTCATTCCATCGCCACATAACGTGGCAACATACATGCACAGCAGTCATCCACTCTTCAACACACCATACAGCACCAACCCATCACATCCTCTCAGCCCCTCCCAAAGGGATGACTGGATGACCTGGTGGCCATGGCGGGGAATGATCCACCCGATCCCATCCCGAACTCGGCCGTGAAACACCCCAGCGCCCATGATACTGTGCCTTAAGGCACGGGAAAGTCGGTCGCCGCCAGGTCTTCCAGTCACCCCTCACCACCGCGGGGTGGAGCAGCCCGGTAGCTCGTCAGGCTCATAACCTGAAGGCCGCAGGTTCAAATCCTGCCCCCGCAACCAACGACGCTTGCGAATGACCATTCGTCACATTTCGCCGAGATCGTAGCGTGCGGTTCCCCGCAACCAACGATACTTGCGATACGAACGCATCAAGAACGCCACTGTCCGGATGGACCGTGGCGTTTTTCTTATGTGCCGAGAACTGCAGGATCGCCGCGAGATCACCGCGCAGGATGATCGCCAATTCGCCATCGGCTGGCTGGAGCGTGATCTGCGAGATGAGCGTGCGCAGGCGTTCGGCCGCCTCGGTCTTCGTCTCTTCTGCCTGAAGGCTCTCGTACAGGCTGGCAATCCGCTTCTGATAGATTTCCGCCATGTTCGGATGGAGAAGGGGAGGCGGCTCTTCGATGTTGGCCAGAAGGTATGTCAGTTCCGTCTTGCGGGCCTCAAGGGCTTCCATTTCTGCCTTCATGGAGGATTGGTACATGCCGTCCTTGATTGCGGTGATGATTCCCCTGATCTGCTTTTCGACCCTGACGAGTTCGTTGCGACGCGCCGCGAGGTCCGCACCGTGCTCCATGCGCAGTCGGTTCACCTCGCGGGTGAACTCGCTGCAGAATTCCTTGAACAGGTCCGGTTCCATCAGATGCGTGCGTAGTCCGCTCAGGACCGAGGCCTCCAATGCGTCGCGGCGAATGTTCAGTCGGTTGTCACAGGTGCCCTTGTTGCGCGCCGTCGAGCAGCCAAGAAGATCCTTCGAGATCATGCTGTAGCCACCACCACAACAGCCGCAGCGGATCAGACCGGCAAAGAGATGGCGGGGACGCCGCCGCTCACTGAGGGCTTCGTTTCCCCGTTCCGGCTGGCTGAAGGTCGTTTCGGCCTGGCGCGTCTTCACGGCGTCCCATAGATCCTGCTCGACGATCCGCAGCTCTGGCACATCCTGGACCACCCACTCGGATTCAGGATTGAGGCGGGAGACGCGCTTGCCGGTATCGGGATCCTTGAGGTAGCGCAGTCGGTTCCAAACCAGGCGCCCGACATACATCTCGTTGTTGAGGATGCCGGTGCCGCGTTCCCGATTGCCGTGAATGGTGGACGGTCCCCATTCGCGTCCCTGCTGGCCTGGAACGCCATCCCGGTTCAGTTCCATCGCGATCGTGCGCGAGGACTTCCCGCGCGTGTAATCGGTGAAAATCCGCCTGACCGTGCGTGCCTCTTCCTCGTTGATGGTCCGGTCGCCACGGATGCGCTCGCCCTGGGCGTCAAACTGGCGTACGACATCGTAGCCATAGGAATTGCCGCCACCGGACTTGCCGTCCTCGATCCGCCCGCGCAGGCCTCGGCGGACTTTCTCTGCCAGATCCTTGAGGAACAGGGCGTTCATGGTGCCCTTGAGCCCGATATGCAAATGCGTGACATCGCCTTCGGAGAGGGTGATGATCCGCACGCCCGCGAACGTCATCCGCTTGAACAGGCCGGCGATATCTTCCTGATCGCGCGACAGCCGGTCCATGGCTTCGGCCAGCACGATCGTGAAGCGCCCGCGTGTGGCGTCCTGGATCAGTTCCTGAATACCGGGGCGGAGCAGGGAGGCGCCCGAGATGGCGCGATCAGTATAGCTGTCGACGATTGTCCAGCCCTGCTTTTCGGCGTGAAACCGGCAGAGGCGTAACTGATCCTCGATCGAGGCATCACGCTGGTTTTCGGACGAATAGCGGGCATAGAGCGCGACTTTCACAATCCCATCTCCCTAATCCTGGAGATCGCGTCGCCTCGCGGCCTCCACTTCAGCATTGACGAAATCCCGTGCGGCCTGACGGGCCAGAAGCCGGACCAGACTGACCAGCCGCGGATCGGCTCCACTGCGTAATGGTGTCACGTTGGCGTCCGGGACGTCGAGAACGAGCCGCAGCTTGTCCGCTATCGTATCGCGTTGGCGTGCCATCTTCCCGTCCTTTCTGCATGGACCATCGGTCAGCTCTGACGGCACTGTGGATGTCGGACGGGATGTCAGCGAACAGAAAAATACATGGAAACAAAGAGATGGATCGTGCGGAGAGGGCTTTGGGATAGTCGCGAATACGCGCGGCTATCGCTGTCGGCACTATCACAAATCGGTGATGACGCGACTATAATAGTCGCAATTTATTGCGGTGTGCATCGACTCGCAGGTTGGTTGGCACGGACCTGCGTTCCGTAAAGCCGTATCTACACGGTTCCGTGGATGCGATCTGGCGTCTGGTGAGGCCGGAAGAGAGGAAGAGGGAAGTGGGGTTTTCGTGACGGATTCAGGGGTGGGAGAGAGGCTTCCGCCCGTCCGTCACGGAGTGTCCCGCCATGGCGAGCGCCATCCAGAAAATCGCCCTTAATGCGTCCCGTGATATTCCCTTCAACAAGCTGGTGCTGTCGCAGTCCAACGTGCGGCGTGTGAAGGCCGGCCTGTCGATCGAGGAACTGGCCCGCGACATCGAACGCCGCGGCCTGCTGCAGAGCCTGAACGTCCGTCCCGTTCTTGACGGCGAAGGGGCCGAGACCGGTACCTACGAAGTGCCGGCCGGCGGCCGCCGCTTCCGCGCCCTCGAACTGCTGGTAAAGCAGAAGAAACTGGCCAAGATGGCCTCGGTACCCTGTGTCGTGCGCGAGGCCGGATCGACCATTCTTGCCGAGGATGATTCCCTGGCCGAGAATGTCCAACGCGTGGCCCTGCATCCGCTGGATCAGTTTCGCGCCTTTCGTGACATGCTGGAGAAGGGCATGTCCGAGGAAGAAATCGCTGCCGCGTTCTTCGTCGTGCCGGCCGTTGTGAAACAGCGCCTGCGCCTCATGACCGTGTCCGACAAACTGCTCGATATCTACGAGCAGGACGGCATTAAACTTGACCAACTCATGGCCTTCTCGATCAGTGACGATCCTGCGCGGCAGGAGCAGGTCTGGGAGGTCGTCTCCCAGAGCCACAACCGCGAACCCTATCTGATCCGCCGCATGCTGACGGAAAAAACCGTGCGGGCCTCGGATCGCCGCGTGCGTTTCGTCGGGCTGGAGGCTTATCTGGCGGCAGGTGGTCACGTCATGCGTGATCTGTTCGAGGCTGACGATGGCGGCTGGCTGCAGGATCCGATGCTGCTCGACCGACTTATGTGGACGGCCGTTTAAGCGCAATACCTCAT
>NZ_CADP01000125.1 GCF_000285295.1 Komagataeibacter europaeus LMG 18890
GGCTACAACCATCACTGGACAAAAAACCTGCTTGCCAGCCCGGATGGCCGTTTTTTGTATGTGACCATCGGGTCCAACAGCAATGTTGCCGATAACGGGATGGACGTCGAAGAGGGACGGGCCCGGATCGACCGGCTCGATCTGAGCACGGGAAAGCTGACGCCCTATGCGACGGGGCTGCGCAACCCGAACGGGCTGGCTTTTGAGCCGGAGAGCGGTGCCCTGTGGGTGGTGGTCAACGAGCGCGATGAAATCGGTAGCGACCTCGTCCCCGACTACATTACCTCGGTCAAGGAAGGCGCATTCTATGGCTGGCCTTACAGCTATTATGGCCAGCACGTTGACACACGGGTCTCGCCGCAGCGACCGGACCTCGTCGCGCAGGCGATCGCGCCGGATTATGCGCTTGGCCCGCATACGGCCTCCCTTGGCATCACCTTCTCTCAGGATGTCACCCAGCTTCCGGACGCCTGGCGCCATGGACTGTTCGTCGCACAGCATGGATCGTGGAACCGGCGGCCCAAGAGTGGCTACAAGGTCATCTATGTGCCGTTTGCCGATGGGAAGCCGTCCGGCACGCCGGTTGATGTACTGACGGGTTTTCTGACAGCCGACGAAGCGCATGTGCATGGTCGACCCGTGGGCCTCACGGTTGACAGGTCGGGCGCATTGCTGGTGGCAGACGATGTGGGCGGTGTCATATGGCGTGTGTCCGGTAACGCTGCCGAATGAATGGAGTGCAGACCGGCCGTACCCGGCTCATTTCTTTGGATCGGTTCTGAGATGACCACTATCCTGTAACGTTCAAGCCCGGTTGAAGGTCAATCTGTGGTTTGACATTAAATCTGACTTCAAGGTTAACGGTGTAAGGGCAAACCTACCTGACATCATGGAGGCAGCCTCACATGCAGACAATACTGGGCGCAAATGGTCAGATCGCCACGGAACTGGCGCGGACATTGCATCAGCATCATACGAGGGCGTTGCGGCTTGTGAGCCGCAATCCCCGCAAGGTCAACGAAGACGATACGCTCATCGCGGCGAACCTGCTGGATGCAGGGCAGACGACACAGGCAGTGAAAGGCAGCCGGATCGTCTACTTCACGGCCGGGCTGCCCCCTGACAGCAAACTCTGGGAGGAACAGTTTCCCGTCATGCTGAGGAATGCCCTGCAAGCCTGCCGGATGGCGGGGGCCTGCTTTGCCTATTTCGACAATACCTACATGTATCCGCAGAACAGCCAGATCCAGACGGAGGAAACGCGCTTTGCCCCGGTTGGCCGGAAAGGACGCGTGCGCGCGGCAATGGCTACCATGGTGCTGCAGGAAATGGCACGCGGAGACATTCCCGTGCTCATTGCCCGCGCACCGGAATTCTATGGTCCGGGAAAAACCCAGAGCTTCACCAACGCCCTGATCATTGACAGGCTGAAAGCTGGTAAAAGATCCCTGGTTCCTGTCCGTGATGACACCCGCCGGACCCTTATCTGGACGCCGGATGCGAGCCGCGCGCTGGCAACGCTGGGCAATACACCGGATGCTTTCGGACAGACCTGGCATCTGCCATGCTGTGATGAGCGGCCGACCTATAAGACATTCGTTACCATGGCGAGCCGGGTTTTCGGACGAACGCCTTCTTATTCGGTCATCGGAAAATGGCCACTGATCATTGCAGGCATTTTTTCAAAAAAGGTGCGGGAAATAAAGGAGATGTTGCCTCGCTACGAGCAGGACAATCTCTTCGACTCAACGAAATTCAAATGTCATTTTCCCGATTTTTCCGTGATGACATATGAAGAGGGGCTGGAACTGATCAGGAAGGAATAAAGAGGTTGATAGCGCTTCATATATCTCGTTCTTAACAAGTCCACTATGGCAAGGCAGTTGATTCCTGTGACCGATGTGCAAAAACACATATCGACAGCCGCTTAACCTCAACCATGATGGGAGAAAACTGCCCAGATGTATTACGGCAAGAATGCCTTTTCGCTGCTCCTACGCTACACGCTTGCCCACGAGATTGAGGAATGGGGCTGGGAGATCGGGGACCATACGTATGGCGCCAAGGGTTCTCCCATCATCATAGAGGCCGAATATGCCGGCCTGAAGATCGGGAAATACTGCTCGATTGCCCGCGAAGTGCTGATGATCCTGGGCAACCACCGCACGGACACGATCACCACCTACCCGTTCAAGAACCAGTGCAATTTCTGGCCCGAAGCAGCTGACGCATCCGATGACCATTCCACCAAGGGGGATATCGTCATCGGCAATGATGTCTGGATCGGCGCGCGGGCCAACATCATGTCAGGTGTAACCATCGGGTCTGGCGCGATCATTGCCACGGCGGCGGTGGTGACCAGGGACGTGCCGCCTTACGCCATCGTCGGCGGCAATCCGACCCGGGTTATCAGATACCGCTTCCCCGAGAGAACCATCGAGCGGCTGCTCGCACTGGCATGGTGGGACTGGCCAGAGGAGGTCATACGGGCTCGGATGCCGCTCCTGATGAGCGATAATATCGAGGGATTCCTGAGTGCATATGAAGGTGTTCCAGCGTAGCGCCTTCATCCCCTTCCAATAGCTTGATAGCATTGCGCCATGGGAAACGCTGAATGCCCGCCCCAATTTGTTCCTATCTGAGCTCATGTCTGAACCCGCTCATTCATGCTGGTTCATGCCAAATTGGCCGGTTTAGGGCCGAATAAGGTAAAACAAACGGATCAGCACCATATGTGTGCCTACGTAATCCCACCTGTTACCCGCGTGTTTGCAGCCAGCCGACAGTAGCACCTGTACGCCATTGCAATACGATACGGTCTCGTCTATGCAAGCCATAACGGCTGCGTCGTGCCGCTGGATTCAGGACATGACTGAGGGTGATCGGTATCCATGCAAACCAGACATACTGGCAATGAAAGCGTGGGCCATGCCCAGCCTCCATCTTTCCTGGCTACCATTCTTCATCCGATCCTGCACAGGGAAGGCAGCCTCCCGCCGGGCCAATATCCCGCGCCCGCCGTGGAAAAACCGCGTAGCGCTCCGGGCCTGATCCTGCTCTGCCTGCTGCTTCTGCTTTCAGCCTGCCACAAGAAGGTGGCAGTGGAGGAAGTCCGCCCCGTCCGATCCGTCATTGTGGACCCGACGCCTGACACGAACGGCGAGGTGGTGACGGGACAGGTCTCCGCCCATCAGTCCATCAACCTCGCCTTCCGCCTGCCCGGCAAGGTGGTGGAACGTTCCGTGTCCGCAGGCAGCGTCGTGCGTGCGGGGGACGTGCTGGCGCGGCTGGATGACACGGTGCCACAGCAGACGCTGCGCACGGCGCTGGCGGAAAACGCCACGGCAAAAGCGGCGCTGGAACAGGCTGCCCCCCTGAAGCAGCGGGCCGCAGCCCTGCTGCCGGTGGAGGCCATTTCACGCAACGATTATGACGACGCGGTGCGCCGCTACAAAACCGCGCAGGACCAGGTGCAGGCGACACAGGCGCAGGTACGCGTGGCGCAGGAACAGCTTGGCTACACCCGCCTGATGGCGCCCGAGGACGGCATCGTGACCGACCGGCTGGTGGAAGCAGGCGAGGTGGTGGCCGCAGGCCAGCCCGTCCTGCGCATGGCGGCGGGTGGCGGGCTGGACGGGCAGTTCGACATGCCCGAAGCCCTGGCGCAGTCCCGTCTGACCGTGGGCATGACCATGAAGGTGTGCCTGGACGCAGCGCCTGCTACCTGCGCACCCGCCGCGATCTATGAAATCGCGCCCGATACCGATCCGCTGACCCGCACCTATCATACCAAGGCGCTACTGCGCGCCACGCGGGACATGATGCCGTTGGGCGCGGTGGTGACGGGGCATCTGTCCATATCATCAGCGCCAACCGTCCATCTGCCGCCCGCCGCCCTTGCCACACAGGACGGCAAACCTGCGGTCTGGATCGTGGCCCCCGACACGCTGCGCGTCTCCCAGCGCCCCGTCACCATTGCCCGTTATGCCACCGATGACGTGGTGATCGCATCCGGCCTGAACGCCGGGGACAGGGTAGTGACGGCAGGCGTGCAGGCGCTGTATCCGCAAGAAAAGGTCAGCCTGCTGGATGAAGCCGATGTCCGTCCCTGAGCCACGCGCGCCGGGGGGCATAAACCTGTCCGACTGGTCCATCCGCCACCGTGCGCTGGTCCTGTTCTTCATGATCCTGATCGGCGTGGCCGGCATCCAGTCCTACTTCAGACTGGGCCGGAATGAAGACCCGCCCTTTACCGTCAAGACCATGGTGGTGGAGGCGTTCCTGCCCGGTGCGTCGGTGGAGGAAACCACCCACCAGCTGACCGAACGCATCGAGAAGAAACTGCAGGAAACGCCTGACCTCGATTACGTCAAGAGCTATACGCTGGCGGGCAAGACCACGATTTTCGTCAACCTGCTGTCCGGCGCACCCAAGGCGGAAGTGCCCGACATCTGGTACCAGGTGCGCAAGAAGGTGGGCGACATCAAGGCCCAGTTGCCGCAGGGCACGCTCGGCCCGTTCTTTGATGACGAGTTCGGCGATACCTACGGTATCATCTACGGCTTTACCGCCGATGGCTTTTCCCACCGCGAACTGCGTGACTATGTCGAGACGGTGCGCGACGAACTGCTGCATGTGCCCGACGTGGCCAAGATCGACACGCTGGGCGCGCAGGACGAGAAGATCTATGTCGATTTCTCCACCCACCACCTGGCCCGGCTGGGCATAAACGGGGCCACGATTGCGGCCGCCCTGCTGGCGCAGAACGCCACCGTACCATCCGGCGTGATCGATACCGGGCGCGAACAGATACAGGTCCAGCCCACCGGGCAGTTCGGGTCGGTGCAGGACATTGCCAATGTCACGGTCTATGCCGGCAGCCGCAAGATCCGGCTGGGTGACATCGCCACTATCACCCGCACCCATTCCGACCCGCCGCAGACCATGTTCCGCGTGGGCGGGCAGGATGCGATCGGGCTGGCGCTCAGCATGCGCAGTGGTGGCAACGTGCTGGAACTGGAGAAGAACATCACGGCCAAAATGGCTGAACTGCACGCCCGCATGCCCATCGGCATCGAGGCGCACCTTGTCGCCAACCAGCCCAAGGTGGTGCATGACGCGGTAGGGGACTTTACCGAGGCCCTGTTCGAGGCCATCGTCATCGTGCTGGGCATAAGCTTCCTCAGCCTTGGCGCCCGCGCGGGCACGGTGGTGGCGTTCTGCATTCCCTTCGTGCTGGCAGTCGTGTTCGTGTGCATGAAAATGTTCGGCATTGACCTGCAGCGCGTCTCGCTCGGCGCGCTGATCATCGCCCTCGGCCTGCTGGTCGATGACGCCATGATTACGGTGGAAAGCATGGTCAGCAAGCTGGAGGAAGGCTGGACCCTGACACGGGCCGCGACCTACGCCTATGTCTCGACCGCGTTCCCCATGCTGACCGGCACCCTTGTGACAGTGGCGGGGTTCATCCCGGTCGGGTTCGCGAAAAGTGTCGCGGGGGAATACACATTTTCTCTGTTCGCCGTGGTGGGCATGGCGCTGATCGCGTCATGGTTCGTGGCCGTGCTGGTGGCGCCGCTGGTGGGGGTGACCATCCTGAAGCGGCGCCCGGCGGCAGCACCCCATGCCCCGCCGGAAGGGCGACTGCTGCGCGTGTTCAGCCGGGCGCTACTGTTCACCATGCGCCGCCCGCGTGCGACCGTGCTGGCCAGCCTTGCCGCACTGGTCGTGGCCATTGCGCTGTCCCCACTGGTGCCCCGGCAGTTCTTCCCTGCATCCGACCGGCCGGAACTGCTGGTTGACCTGTCGCTGCGGCAGGGGGCATCGATCAAGGCGACGGCGGATGTCTCGCGCCGGCTGGATGCCATCCTGCGTAATGATCCCGATATCGACCACTGGAGTTCCTATGTCGGGCGCGGGGCTGTGCGCTTTTACCTGTCGCTTAATGAGCAGTTGCCCAACGACTTCTTTACCCAGACCGTCATCGTGGCCAAGAGTGCCGTGGCGCGTGACCGCCTGCGCAAGCGGCTGGATGGTGCACTGAGCCGCGACATGCCCGACGTGGTGCATGGGCTGTTCCCGCTGGAACTCGGGCCACCGGTGGGCTGGCCAGTGCAGTACCGCGTGACCGGCCGTGACCCAGACCGGGTATGGCATTACGCGCATGACGTGGCGAAGATCATGGCCGACAGCAACCAGTTGCACATGGTCAATTTCGACTGGGGCGATCCCGCGCGCAAGCTGAAGATCGACGTGCGGCAGGATGAAGCGCATCGTCTGGGCCTGTCATCGGGGGCGATTGCGCTGGCCATCAATTCGGCGGTGACCGGGCTTACGGCGACGCAGGTCCGTGACAGCATCTATCTGGTCGATGTCGTTCTGCGCGCCAACCATGCCCAGCGCCTGTCGATCGAGGATCTGCGCAATCTTGATATCCGCCTGCCCAATGACCAGACGGTGCCATTGTCTACCGTGGCAAGTGTTTCATACGTCGAGGATTATCCCCTGATCTGGCGGCGCGACCGCCTGCCGACGCTGACCATACAGGCGCAACTGCGCGATGGGGTGCAGGCGGATACCGCCGTTGGCACGCTGGCCCCGAAAATCGCGGCGTTCAATGCCAGCCTGCCATCAGGCTACCATGTCGCGGTGGGCGGCACGGTGGAGGAGAGTGCGAAATCGCAGAAATCCGTCGTGGCTGTCGTGCCGCTCATGATCCTGGTCATGCTGGGTGTGCTGATGATCCAGTTGCAGGACTTCAGGCGGCTGGCGCTGGTCATCAGCGTGGCCCCGTTTGGCCTGATCGGGGTGGTGGGTGCGCTGTTCCTGACCCAGCACCCGATGGGGTTCATCGCCATGCTGGGGCTGGTGGCGCTGATTGGCATGATCATCCGCAACTCGGTCATTCTGGTGCATCAGATCCAGATCGAAAAGGATCTGGGGCAGTCGGAATGGGATGCGGTGATGAATGCGGCCAAGATCCGCTTCCGCCCCATCATGCTGACCGCTGTCGCCGCCATCCTGGGCATGCTGCCCATTGCGTCCAGCGTATTCTGGGGGCCAATGGCCGATGTCATTATGGGTGGGCTGGCCGTGGCGACGGTGCTGACGCTGATCTTCCTGCCTTCGCTGTACGTGCTGTGGTTCAAGGTGAAGGAAACGCCATCGCCGCAGGTTGAGGGAGCCACAAGATGAAACGCATCCCGATCCTCCTGCTGCCTGCGCTGCTGGCGGGCTGCGCGTGGCTGGCCCCCACTTACCACCGGCCACAGATGCCCATGCCC
>NZ_CADP01000124.1 GCF_000285295.1 Komagataeibacter europaeus LMG 18890
GTGGCAGGGCCGGGCGCTGGATCGGATGTATCCCATCGTGATCTTCGATGCCCTTCGGGTAAAGATCCGCGATGCTGACAGCCGGACCGTTAAAAACAAGGCGGTTTACGTTGCTCTCGGTGTCACCCGCGAGGGAGTGCGCGAGGTTCTGGGGCTCTGGATCGCCGAGAATGAAGGCGCCAAATTCTGGCTTTCGGTCATGAACGAGTTGAAGAACCGGGGCATCCAGGACATCCTGATCGCGGTCGTGGACGGGCTGAAAGGCTTTCCCGAGGCCATCACCGCCGCCTTTCCCGAGGCGATGGTTCAGACCTGTATTGTTCACCTGGTGCGCCACAGCCTGAACTTCTGCTCATGGAAGGACCGCAAGGCCGTGGCTGCCGACCTGCGCCGGATCTACGGGGCGGCGACCGCTGACATGGCGGCCGCAGAGCTCGATGCGTTCGAGGAGAAATGGGCCGGGAAATACGCGTCGATCGCCCCGGCATGGCGCCGGGCATGGCCAGAAGTGATCCCGTTTTTTGCCTTCGATCCGGCGATCCGCAAGATCATATACACTACGAACGCCATCGAGAGCCTGAACCGGGTCATCCGCAAATCGATCAAGACGCGCGGTTCGTTCCCGACCGACGATGCCGCAACGAAGCTGATCTACCTGGCGATCCGCAGCTTTGAGAAAGACGGGCGGAATGTTCGGGAATGGTTTGCAGCCCGCAACCAGTTCGCCATAATGTTCGGCGAGCGCTTCGCCGCTTGAGTATCTGAAAACCCATGGGCCAGGCCAGATACACAGACTTCAGGACACTCCCCGATGCTCACCAGAATATCGTGGGCCGGATCTGCGATGATCTCCCGTGCATTCTCACCCAGCCGGTTGGAGTCCGAAAGCCACCACAGCAACGCATGCGTATCGAGCAAAACCTTCACAGGCCGCGTTCCATACTTTCAAGAATATCTGCCGGTGTCTGATCAAAATCTTCGCTCATTCTGATCCGCCCGCGCAATGCGCCTGGTTGACGACGGGGACGATAGGAAGAAGCTGGCGGCCGCAGTTCAGCGACAACCTGGTCGTGAGACGTCACGAGGATCGTGCTACCCTGTCTGACCTGACGCAGATACGCCGTCAGGTTTCCCCGGAACTCCCGAACACCGATTTTCTGTGGAGATGATGCGTTATCTGAAAGATGCTGGCTCATGGTCTCCTCCTTATGTGTCATCATAGCATGTACACACAGGGAGGAGGTAAAAAATTCCCGAGGCATATTCGATTTCAGAGATCCGTGGCTTCCGACAGTGCCAGAGCGTCCTCGACATCCACCCCAAGGCATCGAACCGTACTATCCAGTTTTGAATGACCAAGCCGGATCTGCACTACTCGAATATTACCGGTTCGTTTGTAAATCGTGGCAACTTTCGTGCGGCGAAGTGAATGAGTTCCATATTCACCAGGTATAAGTCCCACCGCTTGAACCCATTGATCCAGAAGCCGGGCGTATTGCCTTGTGCTCAGATGAGCTTGGGCGGCTTGGAAAAACATACTCATTCAAGCCACCACCGCGATGCTCCAGCCACGCTCGCACACTTTCGCGCGTCGTTTCCGTAATCTTAAACTGCACAGGTCGCCGGGTTTTCTGCTGCTCGACCATGGCCCGGTGACGCACCTGACCGCTGGTAACGATGTCGCCGATACGAAGACTGACAAGATCACAGCCTCTGAGTTTGCTGTCGAGAGCAAGATCAAACAACGCTCTGTCTCTGACACGCTGTTCGTTCCCGAGCCAGAACCGAATAGCCCAGACATGCTTTTCTTTGAGCGCCGGCTTGGCGCCAACCATTTTTCCTGCATTCCAGGGCACGGACTTCTTCAGCGTAGGCGTTGGAAAACGAGTTGTCTTCTCCATGATACTTTCTCCTGATCAGCTGCTGATGCAGCAATCAGAAGTCTGGATGATAATATCGGCGGATAACGAGAACTATTGCCGACCGCCCGCTTTCTGGAAGTCCGAATGGCTCCGCTTATGACCGACATGAGGCGTAAGCCGATCACTGTCGCGTTTTAGAAACCTGCGAGAAGCAGATCGAGCGCCTGAGTAATTTCGTCCTGACAAAGCGACAATGAAGCAATGATCTTCGTCAGATCACGGTCAGGAACTGCGGCCATAAACTGCGTCATCATGACGAAGGGACAGTCGTCAACCATAAACACCGGGTTCAGCCTCTTGGCAGGCTTTGGTGCGGTTCTCTGCGGCAGCAGCGGAACAACGACACGGGTACCCAAGGCGTCCAGAAGATCTGCCTGCACATCCAGAACGAAACGTGCTTCTCCCCGTCCGGCCAGACGATACACATCAAAACGGGCCATTTAGAAGTTCCGATAGTCCGCCAGGGGAAGCCCGTTCTCTTCAACATACTGCCGTGAGGCTTCGAGGGAAGCGCGATTGTCTGCCAGCCATTGCTGAGCACGGATCGACGCGATAGCTGACTTAAGCCCCTGCTCGCAGGCCTGCGATATGTTGAGATCTAACGACTTGGCTTCTTCGAGCAGCTGAGCGGGTAGCGTCACATTTGTGGGGCGACGTGATGGAGTGCCGGAATGCACGCGAACCATAGCTTTGCTCCTAATTATACTGGCAACCAGCATATAGCACATGTTTATGCGCATTTGTATGCCCATATTTTTATGCGAAGGTACGACCGTTTTCTGGGGGCCTCAACGGCTTTCCTTATGGCCGACATGAGGCGAAAGCGGACTATTTCCTGAGCCTGATGATTCCGAGTTCGTTCCACATCCACCCGAAATCGTAGGCAGCCATGGCACCGCCACTCCCTTGGGCGTGGACCGTAGTGTTTTCGATATCCTTCAACCAGATGGCCACCTTTTTACGCCCTGAAACTGTCTGGACGGCCTGGCGCGGCGTCAAATCCCCCAGGGCCGGGACTGGCTCATCAAGCACCTGCCGATAGTGCCGCTCCAGCATCTGCCCGATAATCCGGGCTTCCTCCTCGGGCGGGATCTGCAGTTCTGGCGAGACCTCCCGTCCAGGCGTCCCCCGGTCTTCCATCGCCTGCGCCGGCGTCATGATCTGCGTGAGCGGAGCGCGCACGAGATCTCCCAGACCAGCCTGCAGCATGGCACGACCACGTTCGGCACGCTCTTTCGAGTTCACCTGCAGCCGCAACTGCCGCCCCTTCAGATCCAGCGTGCCCAGCACGATCGCGCCATCGTCCATCTCCGTGCGCAGAAACCGTCCGTTTTCATCACGCCCGGTTTTCAGCGCAGGTTCATCGTGCTTTTCCTTCAGCCAGTTCCAGAACGACCGGCTCTCCGGCCGCAAAGCCGCGATCTGGTCAAGCGAATCTGCCACCATCTTCTGCGTCACGCCCTTTGCCAGCGGGAAACACACTTCGTGGAAGACCAGATCCTCTCCGTCCCCATTGAACAGCGCTGGCCCCTCCATCTCCCGGGCCATGTCCTCCAGTGTCCGGAACAGCCAGGTCAGCGTGAACATCGGCGCAAGCTCACGCAGCGTCTGCGTATCGACTTTTGGAAACTCGGTCTTGCCCCGTCTTTTCCGCAGAGCCCTGTAAAGGTTCGCAGCCAGATCCTCACAGGCACCCCGCGAATAAGCGAGCAACCCGCCTGCCAGAATGGTCTTTCCATCGGACGGCACGAGACGTGCTGCAATCCGGTCCCACTGTTTCAGTGTCCAGGTGGCCGTGCCTTCATGCACCAGAACGGGTTCCCCACCCCGCAGCAGGTCACGCGCCATCAGGCTCTGGCCGGGTCTGATGTCCGAGACTTCATACAGGCTCATGACCGAAGCCTTGAGGGCACGCATGTAGGCGCTGTTACGTGGCCCTTCCTTCCAGCCCCGACGCTTGAGGTAAACGTCGACGAAGTTCCGGCCATCGTCCCAGTCCTGCCCGAGAAAATCTTCGAAAGCGCAGCCCCACAATGTCATGGCGACGTCGGGACCGATCATCTCCGCCAGATCCTCGAAGGTGATGTCACCCACTTCCAGCGCCGGACCGATGTGATCGCCGAGCACTTCGCTGAAACGGTCCTGCCAGTCCTCCTGACCGAGATAACGGATCAGTCCCGTGAGTTCGTCTGCGGCCATGGCTGTTACTGCGTTTCCTGAACCTGACTCGGTGAGGCCGGAACGATATCCCGAAACAGGCATCAGGGCACCCTGCCCCACATTCACACACATGTGACCTTCGACAAAATTGCGCCGGATTATCTTTTCATCTGTTTCCTATGTGTTTCCTGCAGGGAATTTCAGACAATAAAAAACCCGCCGTGTTCTGGAGAGTTTATTGTTTTAAATCAATGATTTATATCTGGTTTCGGGAGCCTGCAACCAAAGAAGACTGCTGCTTGTCAGCGGATTCGTAGAGAAGCTCGCTGCATGACATAGTCGATTGATAAGCAGTCGTTTTTATCAATATTTTGTCTCGCTGCGTCTTTTCCGGTCAGACCGTGTCAGTCAGCCAGTCCTCGGTTCGAAGACCATCCACCCGCTGGAATTCCCGAAGGTTCCCCGTCACGACAATCAGCCCCCTGCTCCGGGCATGCCCAGCAATCATGAGATCATACGGACCTATGATACGGCCATTCCGTTCAAGAGCAGCCCGAATGTCCGCTGTATGGGCGACCGCTTCACTGTCGAATGGCAGGACCGCCAGCCTTGCCGCGAAGTGCTCGACCTCACGCCTTGTGTGCACGGGATCAGACGAGCGTTCCGCGCCATAAAGCAGCTCATACAGCACCACGTCCGAGATGCAGAGTTCCTCCGCACAGCTGTTGAACCTCGGACGCAGCCCCTGCGGTCGATCCCGCAACACCCGGATACAGAGGTTCGTATCCAGCAGGTAACGCAGCATTCAGAGCGCCTCGCGTTCCTGCATGGCTGGCTGGTTCCGCTCCCCCAGATCCACCCCGGGAGCCGCAAAGAAATCATCCCACGCCACATCGACCGGAGCGATGATCCGCCGTGGACCTTCGGACACGATGATCACCTCACGCACCTGTTCCCCGAAGGCGACCATCTTCGGCAGACGCACCGCCTGCGAGCGATTGGATAGAAAGAGTGTTGTACGGGTCAGCATCGGAGATCCCTCCTTATGGATATGTATCGTGTATATCCAATTTGGACAAAGATGTCCCGTATTTTTGGGACTCTCTGCACCGCATACACACAATCCGGACAGGCGATTGGGAATATATGTGATATCGGAACACCAGTCTTGGTTAGACCGATTGATGACCAGATCCCGCAGCAGATATGGATATTTCCGATGCTCCGGATGGGGCACGGTCGTACGCGGCTTCTGGTAAATCGCCCGCAGGCCCATGATCGCCATGAGCCGCCGAACCCGCTTGCGGCCCACTTCATGTTCCAAGCGGCGCAGATGCCATGTCATCTGCCGTAAGCCATAATAGGACGTTTCCAGGAACTGGGCGTCGATCAGCCGCATCACCTCTGTGTATGATTGGCGTGACGGGTGTTTTCCCAGTTCCAGGGCAGGAACTCGTGCAGGCATGAGACCGGCTGGTCGTTGATCCGGGCGAGAACGTCGGCGAGACAGGCCTGGGGATCGACGTCGTTGAGCTTTGCAATGACGATGCGGGAATACATGTCGGCCGCGCGCGGGCCGCCCCGATCGGAACCGGCGAACAACCAGGCTTTCCTGCCCAGAGCGATGCCGACTACAGAGCATAGTTGCCTTACTCCGCCAGGTTCGATGTTGCCAGCTTTCTTCACCAGCCAGAAGATCAGCCTGCATGCAGGCCCGGTGCCATGCAATGCGGAGGCAAGGAAAGCTGATCCTTCATGTCGCCACGGGTGATGGAGACTCCACGTCCCCCCTGCGACGGGGAATGCGGTTCCATGCATCAAGGGCCGCGATCTTGTATGCTTCCGCCAATGTCGGGTAATTGAAGGTCGCATCGATAAAGTAGTCGAACGTTCCCCCGAAATTAAGCACGGCCTGACCGATATGGATTAGTTCCGTGGCACTTTCACCGACTATATGCACCCCGAGCAGCCTGTGGGTTTCAAGGGAAATCACCAGTTTCAGCATCCCCGAATGCATGCCTGCGATATGCCCGCGTGATGTCTCGCGAAAGCGTGCGATCCCGCATTCATACGGTATGGATTTTTCCTTTGCCTGTTCTTCCGTCATGCCGACCGTTGAGATTTCAGGCACGGAATATATCCCATAAGGAAAGAATTCAGGGGCTGGCGGCACGGTCTGGCCAAAAGCATGGCACGCTGCGATACGCCCCTGTTCCAGCGATGTGGAAGCAAGGGACGGAAAACCGATGACATCCCCCGTGGCATAGATATGCGCGACACCTGTCTGGAACGTCTTCGGGTCTACTTGCAACCTGCCGCGACTGTCGGCCCGCAGACCGCATGCATCAAGCCCGAGTTGATCCGTAGCCCCGGAACGTCCGCCGGTATAAAGCAGGATATCAGAACGGATCTGCCCGCCATCGGCCAGGACGGCCACGGGTTGTCCATCCGCGACCGTGATTGAATCCAGCCGGCTGCCCAACCTGAAGCGCATCCCGCGATCACATAACTGATGCATGAAGTCGGCAATGATGCCCCGGTCCACAAAATCCAGAATACTGTCACGTGCCTCGACAACGCTCACCTGCACATCCAGCGCACTGAATATTGTCGCGTATTCAATACCGATCACCCCCCCGCCAATTACCGTCAGGGAACGTGGCAGGCGCGCAAGGCTGGTCATTTCATCGCTGTCCAGCACGACCGTCCCGTCAAAGGGCACATTGGCCGGACGGTGCGGGTGGGTGCCGACGGCAATAATGATCCTGTCACCCGACACGGTCCGCGCAACCCTCTTGTCCATGGTGATCGTAATATGGTGCGGATCCACGAACCGTGCCGTGCCATGCGCAACCGCTATGCCGTTGCGGGCGAACTGGTGGTCCAGCATATCGACTTCATAATCCAGGGTCTTGCGCAGGCGACTGTTCGGGTCGGCTATGGTTATGTCCTTGCGGGCACGGTAAGCCCGGCCATAGAAAGCCTGCTCCCGCCAGCCTGTCAGGTTGAGGACCGTCTCCCGCAGGGTTTTGGACGGAATGGTGCCGGTATGCACACAGACCCCGCCAACCCGGGTATTTTTTTCGATAATCAGCACGGATCGACCCAGTTTCGCCGCCTGAACCCCAGCCCGCCTGCCTGACGGGCCGCTGCCGATCACGACCAGATCATAATCATATGTCTCGGTCATGCCCCATCCCCCAAACCGGACTGTTCCGGCCCATGTCGTGCCTGTATGGCTAACGCACGGATCATATGCGGGATTTCGCCGGCCATGATGGCTGCGGACCAGAA
>NZ_CADP01000123.1 GCF_000285295.1 Komagataeibacter europaeus LMG 18890
GTGGCAGGGCCGGGCGCTGGATCGGATGTATCCCATCGTGATCTTCGATGCCCTTCGGGTAAAGATCCGCGATGCTGACAGCCGGACCGTTAAAAACAAGGCGGTTTACGTTGCTCTCGGTGTCACCCGCGAGGGAGTGCGCGAGGTTCTGGGGCTCTGGATCGCCGAGAATGAAGGCGCCAAATTCTGGCTTTCGGTCATGAACGAGTTGAAGAACCGGGGCATCCAGGACATCCTGATCGCGGTCGTGGACGGGCTGAAAGGCTTTCCCGAGGCCATCACCGCCGCCTTTCCCGAGGCGATGGTTCAGACCTGTATTGTTCACCTGGTGCGCCACAGCCTGAACTTCTGCTCATGGAAGGACCGCAAGGCCGTGGCTGCCGACCTGCGCCGGATCTACGGGGCGGCGACCGCTGACATGGCGGCCGCAGAGCTCGATGCGTTCGAGGAGAAATGGGCCGGGAAATACGCGTCGATCGCCCCGGCATGGCGCCGGGCATGGCCAGAAGTGATCCCGTTTTTTGCCTTCGATCCGGCGATCCGCAAGATCATATACACTACGAACGCCATCGAGAGCCTGAACCGGGTCATCCGCAAATCGATCAAGACGCGCGGTTCGTTCCCGACCGACGATGCCGCAACGAAGCTGATCTACCTGGCGATCCGCAGCTTTGAGAAAGACGGGCGGAATGTTCGGGAATGGTTTGCAGCCCGCAACCAGTTCGCCATAATGTTCGGCGAGCGCTTCGCCGCTTGAGTATCTGAAAACCCATGGGCCAGGCCAGATACACAGACTTCAGGACACTCCCCGATGCTCACCAGAATATCGTGGGCCGGATCTGCGATGATCTCCCGTGCATTCTCACCCAGCCGGTTGGAGTCCGAAAGCCACCACAGCAACGCATGCGTATCGAGCAAAACCTTCACAGGCCGCGTTCCATACTTTCAAGAATATCTGCCGGTGTCTGATCAAAATCTTCGCTCATTCTGATCCGCCCGCGCAATGCGCCTGGTTGACGACGGGGACGATAGGAAGAAGCTGGCGGCCGCAGTTCAGCGACAACCTGGTCGTGAGACGTCACGAGGATCGTGCTACCCTGTCTGACCTGACGCAGATACGCCGTCAGGTTTCCCCGGAACTCCCGAACACCGATTTTCTGTGGAGATGATGCGTTATCTGAAAGATGCTGGCTCATGGTCTCCTCCTTATGTGTCATCATAGCATGTACACACAGGGAGGAGGTAAAAAATTCCCGAGGCATATTCGATTTCAGAGATCCGTGGCTTCCGACAGTGCCAGAGCGTCCTCGACATCCACCCCAAGGCATCGAACCGTACTATCCAGTTTTGAATGACCAAGCCGGATCTGCACTACTCGAATATTACCGGTTCGTTTGTAAATCGTGGCAACTTTCGTGCGGCGAAGTGAATGAGTTCCATATTCACCAGGTATAAGTCCCACCGCTTGAACCCATTGATCCAGAAGCCGGGCGTATTGCCTTGTGCTCAGATGAGCTTGGGCGGCTTGGAAAAACATACTCATTCAAGCCACCACCGCGATGCTCCAGCCACGCTCGCACACTTTCGCGCGTCGTTTCCGTAATCTTAAACTGCACAGGTCGCCGGGTTTTCTGCTGCTCGACCATGGCCCGGTGACGCACCTGACCGCTGGTAACGATGTCGCCGATACGAAGACTGACAAGATCACAGCCTCTGAGTTTGCTGTCGAGAGCAAGATCAAACAACGCTCTGTCTCTGACACGCTGTTCGTTCCCGAGCCAGAACCGAATAGCCCAGACATGCTTTTCTTTGAGCGCCGGCTTGGCGCCAACCATTTTTCCTGCATTCCAGGGCACGGACTTCTTCAGCGTAGGCGTTGGAAAACGAGTTGTCTTCTCCATGATACTTTCTCCTGATCAGCTGCTGATGCAGCAATCAGAAGTCTGGATGATAATATCGGCGGATAACGAGAACTATTGCCGACCGCCCGCTTTCTGGAAGTCCGAATGGCTCCGCTTATGACCGACATGAGGCGTAAGCCGATCACTGTCGCGTTTTAGAAACCTGCGAGAAGCAGATCGAGCGCCTGAGTAATTTCGTCCTGACAAAGCGACAATGAAGCAATGATCTTCGTCAGATCACGGTCAGGAACTGCGGCCATAAACTGCGTCATCATGACGAAGGGACAGTCGTCAACCATAAACACCGGGTTCAGCCTCTTGGCAGGCTTTGGTGCGGTTCTCTGCGGCAGCAGCGGAACAACGACACGGGTACCCAAGGCGTCCAGAAGATCTGCCTGCACATCCAGAACGAAACGTGCTTCTCCCCGTCCGGCCAGACGATACACATCAAAACGGGCCATTTAGAAGTTCCGATAGTCCGCCAGGGGAAGCCCGTTCTCTTCAACATACTGCCGTGAGGCTTCGAGGGAAGCGCGATTGTCTGCCAGCCATTGCTGAGCACGGATCGACGCGATAGCTGACTTAAGCCCCTGCTCGCAGGCCTGCGATATGTTGAGATCTAACGACTTGGCTTCTTCGAGCAGCTGAGCGGGTAGCGTCACATTTGTGGGGCGACGTGATGGAGTGCCGGAATGCACGCGAACCATAGCTTTGCTCCTAATTATACTGGCAACCAGCATATAGCACATGTTTATGCGCATTTGTATGCCCATATTTTTATGCGAAGGTACGACCGTTTTCTGGGGGCCTCAACGGCTTTCCTTATGGCCGACATGAGGCGAAAGCGGACTATTTCCTGAGCCTGATGATTCCGAGTTCGTTCCACATCCACCCGAAATCGTAGGCAGCCATGGCACCGCCACTCCCTTGGGCGTGGACCGTAGTGTTTTCGATATCCTTCAACCAGATGGCCACCTTTTTACGCCCTGAAACTGTCTGGACGGCCTGGCGCGGCGTCAAATCCCCCAGGGCCGGGACTGGCTCATCAAGCACCTGCCGATAGTGCCGCTCCAGCATCTGCCCGATAATCCGGGCTTCCTCCTCGGGCGGGATCTGCAGTTCTGGCGAGACCTCCCGTCCAGGCGTCCCCCGGTCTTCCATCGCCTGCGCCGGCGTCATGATCTGCGTGAGCGGAGCGCGCACGAGATCTCCCAGACCAGCCTGCAGCATGGCACGACCACGTTCGGCACGCTCTTTCGAGTTCACCTGCAGCCGCAACTGCCGCCCCTTCAGATCCAGCGTGCCCAGCACGATCGCGCCATCGTCCATCTCCGTGCGCAGAAACCGTCCGTTTTCATCACGCCCGGTTTTCAGCGCAGGTTCATCGTGCTTTTCCTTCAGCCAGTTCCAGAACGACCGGCTCTCCGGCCGCAAAGCCGCGATCTGGTCAAGCGAATCTGCCACCATCTTCTGCGTCACGCCCTTTGCCAGCGGGAAACACACTTCGTGGAAGACCAGATCCTCTCCGTCCCCATTGAACAGCGCTGGCCCCTCCATCTCCCGGGCCATGTCCTCCAGTGTCCGGAACAGCCAGGTCAGCGTGAACATCGGCGCAAGCTCACGCAGCGTCTGCGTATCGACTTTTGGAAACTCGGTCTTGCCCCGTCTTTTCCGCAGAGCCCTGTAAAGGTTCGCAGCCAGATCCTCACAGGCACCCCGCGAATAAGCGAGCAACCCGCCTGCCAGAATGGTCTTTCCATCGGACGGCACGAGACGTGCTGCAATCCGGTCCCACTGTTTCAGTGTCCAGGTGGCCGTGCCTTCATGCACCAGAACGGGTTCCCCACCCCGCAGCAGGTCACGCGCCATCAGGCTCTGGCCGGGTCTGATGTCCGAGACTTCATACAGGCTCATGACCGAAGCCTTGAGGGCACGCATGTAGGCGCTGTTACGTGGCCCTTCCTTCCAGCCCCGACGCTTGAGGTAAACGTCGACGAAGTTCCGGCCATCGTCCCAGTCCTGCCCGAGAAAATCTTCGAAAGCGCAGCCCCACAATGTCATGGCGACGTCGGGACCGATCATCTCCGCCAGATCCTCGAAGGTGATGTCACCCACTTCCAGCGCCGGACCGATGTGATCGCCGAGCACTTCGCTGAAACGGTCCTGCCAGTCCTCCTGACCGAGATAACGGATCAGTCCCGTGAGTTCGTCTGCGGCCATGGCTGTTACTGCGTTTCCTGAACCTGACTCGGTGAGGCCGGAACGATATCCCGAAACAGGCATCAGGGCACCCTGCCCCACATTCACACACATGTGACCTTCGACAAAATTGCGCCGGATTATCTTTTCATCTGTTTCCTATGTGTTTCCTGCAGGGAATTTCAGACAATAAAAAACCCGCCGTGTTCTGGAGAGTTTATTGTTTTAAATCAATGATTTATATCTGGTTTCGGGAGCCTGCAACCAAAGAAGACTGCTGCTTGTCAGCGGATTCGTAGAGAAGCTCGCTGCATGACATAGTCGATTGATAAGCAGTCGTTTTTATCAATATTTTGTCTCGCTGCGTCTTTTCCGGTCAGACCGTGTCAGTCAGCCAGTCCTCGGTTCGAAGACCATCCACCCGCTGGAATTCCCGAAGGTTCCCCGTCACGACAATCAGCCCCCTGCTCCGGGCATGCCCAGCAATCATGAGATCATACGGACCTATGATACGGCCATTCCGTTCAAGAGCAGCCCGAATGTCCGCTGTATGGGCGACCGCTTCACTGTCGAATGGCAGGACCGCCAGCCTTGCCGCGAAGTGCTCGACCTCACGCCTTGTGTGCACGGGATCAGACGAGCGTTCCGCGCCATAAAGCAGCTCATACAGCACCACGTCCGAGATGCAGAGTTCCTCCGCACAGCTGTTGAACCTCGGACGCAGCCCCTGCGGTCGATCCCGCAACACCCGGATACAGAGGTTCGTATCCAGCAGGTAACGCAGCATTCAGAGCGCCTCGCGTTCCTGCATGGCTGGCTGGTTCCGCTCCCCCAGATCCACCCCGGGAGCCGCAAAGAAATCATCCCACGCCACATCGACCGGAGCGATGATCCGCCGTGGACCTTCGGACACGATGATCACCTCACGCACCTGTTCCCCGAAGGCGACCATCTTCGGCAGACGCACCGCCTGCGAGCGATTGGATAGAAAGAGTGTTGTACGGGTCAGCATCGGAGATCCCTCCTTATGGATATGTATCGTGTATATCCAATTTGGACAAAGATGTCCCGTATTTTTGGGACTCTCTGCACCGCATACACACAATCCGGACAGGCGATTGGGAATATATGTGATATCGGAACACCAGTCTTGGTTAGACCGATTGATGACCAGATCCCGCAGCAGATATGGATATTTCCGATGCTCCGGATGGGGCACGGTCGTACGCGGCTTCTGGTAAATCGCCCGCAGGCCCATGATCGCCATGAGCCGCCGAACCCGCTTGCGGCCCACTTCATGTTCCAAGCGGCGCAGATGCCATGTCATCTGCCGTAAGCCATAATAGGACGTTTCCAGGAACTGGGCGTCGATCAGCCGCATCACCTCTGTGTATGATTGGCGTGACGGGTGTTTTCCCAGTTCCAGGGCAGGAACTCGTGCAGGCATGAGACCGGCTGGTCGTTGATCCGGGCGAGAACGTCGGCGAGACAGGCCTGGGGATCGACGTCGTTGAGCTTTGCAATGACGATGCGGGAATACATGTCGGCCGCGCGCGGGCCGCCCCGATCGGAACCGGCGAACAACCAGGCTTTCCTGCCCAGAGCGATGCCGACTACAGAGCATAGTTGCCTTACTCCGCCAGGTTCGATGTTGCCAGCTTTCTTCACCAGCCAGAAGATCAGCCTGCATGCAGGCCCGGTGCCATGCAATGCGGAGGCAAGGAAAGCTGATCCTTCATGTCGCCACGGGTGATGGAGACTCCACGTCCCCCCTGCGACGGGGAATGCGGTTCCATGCATCAAGGGCCGCGATCTTGTATGCTTCCGCCAATGTCGGGTAATTGAAGGTCGCATCGATAAAGTAGTCGAACGTTCCCCCGAAATTAAGCACGGCCTGACCGATATGGATTAGTTCCGTGGCACTTTCACCGACTATATGCACCCCGAGCAGCCTGTGGGTTTCAAGGGAAATCACCAGTTTCAGCATCCCCGAATGCATGCCTGCGATATGCCCGCGTGATGTCTCGCGAAAGCGTGCGATCCCGCATTCATACGGTATGGATTTTTCCTTTGCCTGTTCTTCCGTCATGCCGACCGTTGAGATTTCAGGCACGGAATATATCCCATAAGGAAAGAATTCAGGGGCTGGCGGCACGGTCTGGCCAAAAGCATGGCACGCTGCGATACGCCCCTGTTCCAGCGATGTGGAAGCAAGGGACGGAAAACCGATGACATCCCCCGTGGCATAGATATGCGCGACACCTGTCTGGAACGTCTTCGGGTCTACTTGCAACCTGCCGCGACTGTCGGCCCGCAGACCGCATGCATCAAGCCCGAGTTGATCCGTAGCCCCGGAACGTCCGCCGGTATAAAGCAGGATATCAGAACGGATCTGCCCGCCATCGGCCAGGACGGCCACGGGTTGTCCATCCGCGACCGTGATTGAATCCAGCCGGCTGCCCAACCTGAAGCGCATCCCGCGATCACATAACTGATGCATGAAGTCGGCAATGATGCCCCGGTCCACAAAATCCAGAATACTGTCACGTGCCTCGACAACGCTCACCTGCACATCCAGCGCACTGAATATTGTCGCGTATTCAATACCGATCACCCCCCCGCCAATTACCGTCAGGGAACGTGGCAGGCGCGCAAGGCTGGTCATTTCATCGCTGTCCAGCACGACCGTCCCGTCAAAGGGCACATTGGCCGGACGGTGCGGGCGGGTGCCGACCGCAATAATGATCCTGTCACCCGACACGGTCCGCGCAACCCTGTTGTCCATGGTGATCGTAATATGGTGCGGATCCACGAACCGTGCCGTGCCATGCGCAACCGCTATGCCGTTGCGGGCGAACTGGTGGTCCAGCATATCGACTTCATAATCCAGGGTCTTGCGCAGGCGACTGTTCGGGTCGGCTATGGTTATGTCCTTGCGGGCACGGTAAGCCCGGCCATAGAAAGCCTGCTCCCGCCAGCCTGTCAGGTTGAGGACCGTCTCCCGCAGGGTTTTGGACGGAATGGTGCCGGTATGCACACAGACCCCGCCAACCCGGGTATTTTTTTCGATAATCAGCACGGATCGACCCAGTTTCGCCGCCTGAACCCCAGCCCGCCTGCCTGACGGGCCGCTGCCGATCACGACCAGATCATAATCATATGTCTCGGTCATGCCCCATCCCCCAAACCGGACTGTTCCGGCCCATGTCGTGCCTGTATGGCTAACGCACGGATCATATGCGGGATTTCGCCGGCCATGATGGCTGCGGACCAGAA
>NZ_CADP01000122.1 GCF_000285295.1 Komagataeibacter europaeus LMG 18890
GTTCTGCGAAAAATCAATCAAACCGCTTTCTGATTCAGGCTCTTAATGAAACGGACCGGACATTGATCCAGCCCAATAAAATATGGACATGGAATTCAGCTTTCCCTGCTGCGGTATTTGGAAATTACGCGGTAAATGGTCGCCTTGTGTACATTGAACCGATCCGCCACTTCCGCAACCGGCAGGCCATCGTGCGTGACCATTCTATATATAGCGGCACTTTCCGCCGGATCGACCTTGGCCGGACGCCCCATGTGAATGCCGCGCTGGCGGGCGTTCAGGCGGCCCATCGCCGTGCGTTCACGGATCAGGGCACGTTCAAAATCGGCTATGCCCGCGAATACCGTCATGACAATGCGGCCTTCGGGCGATGTCGTGTCCATCCACGGTTCACAGATGGAGCGTAGCCCGACATTCCTGCGCCGCAGGGATTCCGCAATTTCCAGCAGGTGCTGCGTCGATCGCGCAAGCCGGTCGAGCCGGTACACGATGACGATATCGCCCTTCGTGACATCCTGCAGAAGGCGACGCAGCGCGGGCCGCTTCTTTTCATCTTCCAGCAGGGAATCCTCGTAGACCGCTTCACAGCCCGCGTCATGCAAATGCCACACCTGAACGTCAAGGGTGCATTCATCCGTACTTACACGCGCATAACCGATCAGCATTCTATCATCAAATCAGAATTAAATTCCAATCACCTGTCGTAATCAAAAAAGGTGAAAGTGAACAGGCGTCATATGGCGAAAATGCATAAGTCTGTTTTATTTTCCTTCAGGGTGATGTAATTCTAAGGAATATATTCCCACAATTCAATTAAAAACGCATTTATTAAATGCGCTGAAATATGTTGCACTAACGGCAAGTAATAGAGTATCTGAAATACAGTTTATCAAAAATCTTAAACTTATGCAAAACAGGATACCGGGTTTCATGGTGCGCCGCACAGACAGACTTCACGACCTGCCCGGCAAGCGGCCGGATCAGGAAATTCGTGGTGGTTCTTTTGTCCTGCGGCGCACCCTGACGGAAATCGCGCGAAACGCATCCATGTTCGACAGCAATTGCGGCGCTTCGGAACGGCAGGTGATCGGGACGGGGACATGGCTGCGTAATTCGCTGGTCGATATTGCCCGGTCCTGCCAGCGTGACTATGTGCTGCGTGGCGGCACGGTGGAATTCGACAGTACGGGCGCGCTGCATATCCTGTGGGTGCGCATCATGGTGGCGACGCATGGGGGCCGCCTGATCCTTGGCCCGAAATCAGCCGATCCCGGCCTGCTGCTGCTTGATGTCAGCCTGGATGATGAAGCCGCCGACGCCACCGTATCCATCGTGTTCCAGGGTGTCGCCAGCCTGACGGTCACGTACGATGGCGATACGGACATGACCCTGATCGGCCTGCTGGCCGGCACGCCAACCGAACTGGACTGCAATGCGTGGGCGGTCGCCAGACTGCGGGGCAATGCCTGTGGCCTGTCGGAAGAAAACAGTCGGTCCATTGCAGGGGACAATGATTCCACCCCCTTGTACATCCGTCATTACGTGGCGGGGGAGACAGGGGAAATCTGCCTTGTCATCGGTCAGTAAGACGCGGCCTGAAAACCGTTCACTGATCAAAAACGACAAAGGCTTCCGGGCCGCCAGCCCGCGCGGACCACAATGTGATCGACCGGGTCGCCTGTAGCCGACAGGACGCGGATTACGGCCAGTCAATGCCCATGGCGGCAGGGGACAGGGGCGGCAGGCCCGGCGCGCGTCCTGCTTTTTATCAAACCATTCGCGCACTGGGCCATTAACCGTCCTGCATGGGCCACCGCGCATCCCGCGCGGCACGGCACGACGGCCCATGCAGGAAACGGAGTGGCCACCATGAACAGGACCGTCCTCATCACCGGTGCCGGAACAGGCTTTGGCAGGGAAATCGCCCTGCGGCTGGCGGCGCGGCAATGGACCGTTATCGCGGGCGTTGAAATCCCGTCCCAGATCTTCCAGCTGGAACATGAAGCCGAACAGCGCGGCGTGGTCGTGCAGGTTGAAAAGCTGGATGTGACCGATGCGGCGGACCGCGCGCGGTTCAGCATGCTGGATGTTGACGTACTCCTCAATAACGCGGGCATCGGGGAAGGCGGGTCCATGGTTGACATACCCGAAGCCCACCTGCGCCGGCAGTTCGAGGTCAACGTGATCGGGCCGGTCATGCTGACACAGGCCATCGCCAGACGCATGGCGACACGCAGGGCGGGAAAGATCGTTTTCATGTCTTCATGCGCGGGGCTGACCGCCGACCCGTTTACCGGGGCCTATTCCGCATCGAAACACGCCATCGAGGCGATTGCGGAAGCACTGGGCAAGGAACTGCAGGAATTCGGTGTCGCGGTGGCGACGGTCAATCCCGGCCCGTTCCTGACGGGTTTCAATGACCGTATCTTCGATGCATGGAAAAGCTGGGACAAAAGCCGTTCGGACAACCTGTTCGATTACGAACACATTGCCTATCCCTACAGGCAGTTTGACATCAAGCCGGTCGTCGATACCACCATCGGCGTGATCGAGGGCACGATTGACACCTATCGCAACGTTGAACCCGGACAGAATGTCGAAATGCAGCGCAGGCAGATGGATGACGCATGGACCCGCAGATATGATGAGAACCTGGGCAAACGCTTCGCGCTGGTTGAAACCTGCTATGACATGCAGCCCGGCACGCCAGTGGATGAATAACGCGCTCCCCTGACAGCGGGCGTATTAATCCGGTCGCCGCGCCAGTTCCAGCCATGCCTTGGCCGCATCCGACAGGTAGCCGCCGCGCCGCCACGCCAGCGTCATGTGCCAGAGCATGCCCGGCCCATCGAGCGCGATGGCACGAATGCCGTCATGCTGTCGGGTTTCCACCATCATGCGCGGCAGGAAACCGATACCCAGTCCCGCCGCGATCAGGTCGAACAGGAATTCAACCTGGGTTGAGCGTGCCGTGACCTTCGGCATGAAGCCATTGCGGCGGCAGGCGGCAAGCACGATCTGGTTCAGCGAAAACCCTGTCTCGAACAGCAGGAACGCTGAATCGGCAAAGGCGGTGATCGGCACCGACCGGCGCGCGGCAAGCGGATGCCCCGCCGCGACGACAGCCACGACCGGTTCCACGCACACATCCTGCCATGCGAATTCATCGGACAGGGGCAGAAGCAGGCCGGCAAGGTCGATTTCACCCGCGCGCAGCAGATCCTGCAGGTCCTGGCAGCCACGTTCGATCAGGTGGATCCCGATCCCGGGATACCGGTCGCGAAACGCGACGAAAGCGGGCGCAAACAGCGTGTCGCTGCCGATTGGCGGCAGGCCAAGCCGCAATTCGCCGCGCTTCAGCCCGCGCAGTTCCCGCAGTTCCACCAGCAGGTCGTCGCGTTCAGCCAGGATCGTCCGGGCCCGGCGCAGGACCACGTTACCGGCGTCCGTCAGCGTGATGCCGGGGGCCGCCCGGTCGATCAGGACAAGACCGAGTTCATCCTCCAGACGCTTCACCGCCTTGCTGACGGTTGACTGGGTAGACAGCACCGCCTTGGCCGCCTGCGAGAAGCCGCCTTCACGCACGACCGCGATGAACAGGCGTAATGTATTGATATCCATATTCTATTCCATATCGGACTTATATTCATTCAACCAATTCGTTTTTTTCACGTCCACGTCATTTCCCGCGCCGCATGCGGGGGAATAATCCTCTCCCTACCGGCCGCAGAGCCGGGCAGGGGGAAGGAGTTCGTCACATGGCGACTGGAACCGATGACTTTGGTGACTTTGACTATATTGTAATCGGCGCGGGCAGTTCGGGTTGTGTACTTGCAAACCGTCTCAGCGCCGATCCACGCAACAGGGTGCTGGTGCTGGAAGCCGGCGGCAACGACAACTGGATATGGATCCATATCCCGGTCGGCTACCTGTTCGCGATGGGGAACCCGCGCGCCGACTGGATGTTCAGGACCGATCCGGAATCCCATCTGGGCAACCGCGTGCTGAATTATCCGCGCGGGCGGCTGCTGGGCGGGTGTTCGTCGATCAACGGCATGATCTACATGCGCGGGCAGGCCGCCGATTATGACGGCTGGCGGCAGATGGGCAATACGGGATGGGGATGGGATGATGTCCTGCCCTATTTCATCAAGGCGGAGGATAACTTTGCGGGCGCCAGCGCCTTTCATGGCGTGGGCGGGCCGCTGCATGTCGACCGGCAGCGGTTGCGGTGGAAGCTGCTTGATGCCTTCCGCGACGCCGCCGCACAGGCTGGCATCGCGAAGATCGACGACTTCAACCGGGGTGATAACGAAGGGTCATCCTATTTTCAGGTCACGCAGAAACACGGGTTTCGCTGGAGTGCCGCGCGCGGCTACCTGCACCCGGTCATGAAGCGGCCCAACCTGCGCGTGCAGACCGGCGCGCTGGTCCATCGCGTCCTGTTCCGCGATGGTCGCGCAATCGGGGTGCGCTTTGAAGCCAACGGCGTGGTGCGGAGTGTCCACGCCCGTGCCGAGGTGATCGTGTCTGCGGGCGCGATTGGAACGCCTGCCATCCTGCAGCGTTCAGGCATCGGGCCGGGTGAACGGCTGCAGGCATTTGGCATCGAGGTTGTAAAGGATCTGCCCGGCGTGGGTGAAAACCTTCAGGACCACCTCCAGATCCGCAGCGCCTACAGGGTCAGCGGTGTCGAGACCCTCAATACCGAAGCCGGGTCACTGTTGGGCAAGGCGAGGATCGGCCTGCAATACCTGCTGACCCGGTCCGGCCCCATGTCGATGGCGCCCAGCCAGCTGGGCATCTTTGCCCGGTCCAGTACGCGTTACGCGACGGCCAACCTGGAATATCATGTCCAGCCCCTCAGCCTTGCGGCCTTTGGCGGCGACCTTGACCCATTTCCCGCCTTTACTGCGGCGGTGGCCAATGTCCGTCCCGAAAGCCGGGGCAGCGTCCACCTGAAATCCGCCGACCCGGCCGTGCCGCCCGCGATCCACCCGAACTACCTCTCGACAGACGAAGATCGCCGCGTGGCCATTGACTCCGTACGCCTGACACGGCGGATCGTGGCGCAGTCAGCGCTGGCGCGCTACCGGCCGGAGGAGTTCCGCCCCGGTCCGTCGCTGGAGAGCGACGCCGACCTGGAAAAGGCGATCGGGGAAATCGCCACCACCATCTTTCACCCCGTGGGCACCGCCGCCATGGGGCAGGGATCGCAGGCCGTGGTTGACCACGAACTGCGTGTACACGGCATGGCGGGGCTTCGTGTCGCGGATGCCTCGATCATGCCGCGCATTACCTCGGGCAACACCAATGCCCCGAGTATCATGATCGGTGAAAAAGCGTCGGCAATGATCCTGAATGCCGCCAGATCACCGTCAACACCGGCGCTTGTCGCCTGAAACAGGGATTGCTTACATGCCTCTTATCCGTTTTGACATGCTCGAAGGCCGTTCCGAGAAGGAACTGACCGCCATACTGGACGCCGCCCACCAGGCGATGCTGGACGCTTTCGGCGTGCCGCCGCGCGACCGGTACCAGATCATATATGAACACAAGAAAAGCCGCGTGCGCATCGAGGATACCGGGCTGGGTATTCCGCGCACCGACGATGTCATGATCATCTCGGTCACCACCCGCCCGCGCACGGTCGATGAAAAAACCGCCTTCTACCGCCTGCTGACCGAAGCGCTGACCGCAAAGTGCGGCATCGCGTCCAGCGACGTGATGGTCAACTATGTTGAAAACACGGATGCCGACTGGTCATTTGGCAACGGGGAAGCGCAATTCCTGACCGGAAAGCTTGGCACGCCCAAGGTCTCGTGACGTCAACGGGAACAGGGCCGGGGTTCTCCCCCCCGGTCCTGTCTTCACAACGGGAAACAGGCATGCGGCCCTGTACCTGTCGTCATTCAACATTGGCCGGGGCCATGATATAAAGGGATTCAGATGGGGTGGACGGCCTCCATGCGACATCAATGTGCCATGATGAGGTCGGAAGACCATTCAGAGGAGACCGCCCGGATGAAAGTTACCATAATCGGCCTGGATATCGCCAAGTCTGTTTTTCAAGTGCATGGCACGGACGCAAGCGGAAAATGTCTGCTCAAGAAGAAACTCGGGCGGAGTGAAGTTATCTCATTCTTTGAAAAGCTGGAGCGCTGCCTGGTCGTACTCGAAGCCTGTAGCACGTCGCATCACTGGGCTCGTGTCATCCGTGACACCGGTCATGAGGTAAAACTCATTCCCCCTGAAATGGTCAAACCATTTGTCAAACGTGGCAAGAAAAACGATGCTGTTGATGCCGCCGCGATTTGTCTTGCCGCGATCCATCCCGACACGCGCTTCGTCCCGATTAAAAATCGGGAGCAGCAAAGCCTGTTATCGCTGCACTCAACTCGTACCCTTCTGGTCAAACAGCAAACGATGCTGGTGAATGCGTTGCGTGCACTTGCAGCGGAATTCGGTTTGATTGTTCCCCTTGGAAATGCCCGTCTCCCCGAACTTCTGGCGAAAATCGAAACCTCATCCAATCTGCCTGATGCCCTGAAACAGACAACCATGCTGCTCTTTGAACAGTATGGTCGACTGAACGAAAGCATAGAAAACCTGGAAGGAGGTATCCGGACACATGCCAAACAGGATGAAGATGCTCGCCGTCTTTTGACCATCCCGGGCATTGGTCCGGTAACCGCCTCCCTGATTGTCGCGTCTGTTACCGATATTGGGGCCTTCGATACGGCCCGGCACTTCGCAGCCTGGCTTGGTCTCGTACCGCGCCAGCATTCATCGGGCGGAAAAACCCGATTGGGCAGAATTACCAAAACGGGCAACCGGGAAATAAGAAAGATGCTCGTTCTGGGCGCAACATCCATGCTTTACCGCGCACAGAAATGGGATAGCGCTGCGGGAGTATGGCTTTGCAAGCTTCTGGAACGTCGCCCGGGCCGTCTGGCAACCGTGGCGTTAGCCAACAAGCTGGCCCGGATCATCTGGGTTTTGTTGTCGCGCAAAGAGATCTATCGTCCGGCCGGTCGCAGTGTCGCTATAGTCTGACATGTACCACCAGGATGATGGATACCGGAATAAGCTCCGGTAGATCCGGCAGTATGCACTGACCGCGTGATGGGAAAGACTGTAATCAGAAGCAGTTCAGGCAATACCGAATGTCCCCATGTGCCATTGAGCACGAGATCCAGATTGGTGCCTGACACGCAAGCGAACACCCATGATGGCCAGCGAAGGATTTCGCATAAACAGGCCGGACATAAGGGCGCATCTGACCGGATCTCCACATCATGACAGTATCAGTGCATTTCGCTGGAGCGAAAATACGCAGAAGAAAGATACGACAATGCAATCAATGTGACCTCTTGCATCGTAAAGGCCGTCCACATAAG